>CAZYLL010000010.1:85799-109738 GCA_964648195.1 uncultured Anaerolineaceae bacterium
CCCCGCCGCCTCAAAACGCATCCTCGAGGCCCGGCTTCCACGTCCGGAACATCGCCACCGCCTCCGGCGTGAAGAGCTCCTCCGCCAGCGCCCACTCCTCCTCGTTCCGGGGCGGCAGCCCGTGCATGATCATCCCCCGGAGCGCGATCTCCGCCGCCGCCCGCTCGCCCGATACCGGCGGCTCGCCCAACCCTTCCACCACCCGGATCAGCGTTGCCCCGGCCGAGGCGCGGCGGGCCGCGTCCACCCCGTCGTCCTCCAGCAGGTCCTCGAGCAGCGCCCACGCCACCGCGTGCAGGTCCCGCCCCGCGATCGCCTCGCGCCTCCCTGGCCGCCGCGGCGCCGCGGCTCCTGGCGCCGGCGATTGGGCCCGCGCCCGCTGCTCATCCGTGTGATACGGGCAGCGGTCACCCAGCCTGTTCTGGCAACGTCCACCGTTGCGCGTCACCGCCCCGCAAATCGCACCCATGCTCCCTTCATGGCACGCCCCGGCCCCTGTGCCAACGCCCCGCTGACGCACCAACCACGGCCCCGCCAACCGCTGTCGACTTGGCCCGGCGGCGACACGCCGCTGTTGATGAATCAGAACATCAGTTCTACTCTCGGGAGCTACCAAACGCCAGCGTCCGAGGTGATCCGTGGACATGCCGCTCGAGCTTCCGCCGCGCTCCGACGCGCTGCCGGAATACGTCGACTACGCCGATACGGGCTGCGACCTCTACCCCTCGTGCCTGCGCTGCCCTCTCCCCCGCTGCCGCTACGACACCAACGGCGGCGCCACCGCCATCCTCCGCGAGGGCCGCGACCGCAGCATCCAGCGCGCAGCCGCCCACGATGGCGTCTCCGTCGATGAGCTCGCCCGGATGTTCGGCCTCTCGCGCCGGACCATCTTCCGGGTGCTCGAGCGCGGCCGCGCAGGTAAAGACCGGGCAGGCCAGGCGTAAGAGGCGGGAGGCACGCCGGTCTAACCGGTGGGATTCCTCCCCGGCAATGGGGCATGGCGGCCGCCCAACCGCCATGCCCCAACCCCCAGGACGAACAGCGCGTGCGGGCCAGCGGGACCGGCGCTAGGCTACAAAGATGGGCGACCGCGTCATCGGCCACCAGGACATCATCCGCGAGCTGAAGGCACTCGCCGCCAGCGATGAGCCGCCCCACGCGCTCCTCTTCGCCGGGCCCGAAGGCACCGGCCGCACGCCGCTCGCCATCGAGTACGCCCTCCTCTTGAACTGCGAACGCCTCCACCCGCCCACCACCGCCGGCGCGAGCCTCTTTGGCGACGACTCCCTCCTCGCTCCTCCCTCCTCCCCCGAACCCTGCGGCGAGTGCCGGCCCTGCCGCCTCATCCTGGAAGGCGCGCACCCCGACATCATCGCCCTCGGCCCCGGCGATGCCCTCTGCAAGCCCCGCGATGGCGAATCCCACCCGCAACACCCCGATTCCCGCGATATCCGCATCTGCCAGGTGCGCGGCCTCATCGAGCTTGCCGCCCGCTTCCCCTTCGAAGCACGCCACCGCGTCATCATCATCGACCCGGCCGACCGATTCGGGCGCGATGCCGCCCACACCGTGTTGAAGACACTCGAGGAGCCCCCCGGCCACACGGTCTTCTGCCTCGTCTCGGCGGCGCCCGAGGCGATCCTCGAAACCATCCTCAGCCGCTGCCGCCGGATCGAGGTCCGCCCGGTGCCCCGCGCCACCATCGAGCACGGCCTCGTCGCCCGCGGCATCGACCCCCGAATCGCCGCCGAAGCCGCTGAGGCGTGCCGCGGCCGACCGGGCCGCGCCATCGAATTCGCCGCCCATCCCGACCTCATGGGCGACCGCGGCCGCCTCCTCGAACGTTGCGCCCGCCTCGCCGCCGCCCCCCTGCGCGAACGTTTCGCCTACGCCCGCGACCTCGCCGAGCGCTGGCGCAAGGACCGCTACGCCATCCTCGCCGAGATCGATGCCTGGGAGTCCTTCTGGGAAGAGCGCCTGCGCGAGGGCGCCGCCTCGGGAGGGAGCAAGCCGGCCATGGCCGGCTACCTCGAGGCGCTGCGCGCCATCGTCACGGCCCGCGCCGACCTCCAGGCCAACGTCATGGCCCGCCCCGCCTTCGAGCTTATGCTCCTCGCCTTCCCCCGCGTTACACTGGCCACGAGCCCCGAGGAAGAATCCGCGGCCTATGCCTGAGGAACTGCCACGCGTCGCCGGCGTACGCTTTCGAAACGCCGGCAAGATCTTCTACTTTCACACCGCCGGCATGCGCCTCGAGTCCGGCGAATTCGTCGTGGTCGAAACCACCCGCGGCCCGGAAGTGGCGAAGGTCGTCATCGCCCCGGACCAGGTGGTCGTCAACGAACTCGGCCGCGAAGAGCTCAAGCCCATCCTCCGCCTCGCCACCGAGGCCGATATCCGCAAAGCCGATGAACTTCGGCGGAAAGCTGAGGAGCTCCTCCCCGAGGCACGCCGCCTCGGCGAGGAGCTCGGGTTTCCCGCCCACATCGATGCCGCCGAATTCACCCTCGACGGACGCCGGCTGACCTTCTCCTTCACCAGCGAAGAGCGCATCGACTACCGCGAGTTCGTCAAGCGCGCGGGCGACCGCTTCAAGGCGCGTGTCGAAATGCGCCAGATGGGCGCCCGCGACCGCGCCCGCCAGGCCGGCGGCTACGGCATCTGCGGACGCGAGCTTTGCTGCTCCAGCTGGCTCGCCACGTTCCCCTCAATCTCCATCCGCATGGCCAAGGAGCAGGAACTCCCGCTCAACCCGCAGAAGATCAGCGGGCTCTGCGGCCGCCTCCTCTGTTGCCTCTCGTACGAAGAGGAGGGCTACAAGGAGATGCGCAAGTCGCTCCCCAGGATCGGCCAGCGCTGCAGCACCCCCACGGGCGAAGGCAAAGTCGTCGCCATCAACATCCTCCGCCGCCAGGTCACCCTCGTCGTCGATGGCCAGCGCATCGAGGTCGGCGACCGCGACCTCGGCACCGTCGTCCGCTGGGATACCGCCAGCAAGAGTGGCGAGCCCCCGCCCAGCATCAGCCGCGCCGAGGCCATCGCCCAGGGGCTCATCGAGGCCACCGAGGAAGACCTCCTGGCCGCCGCCCGCAAGGAAGCTGGCGAGGAATGGCTCGATGAAGGCGCCGCCTTCGAACCGGGTCCCGGCCGCGGCCGGCTCCCGGGCGGCGGGCCCCGCCGCGTCGTCCCCGCCCGGCCCCCGCGCGGCGAACAGCAAGGGCCCGCACAGGAACGTCCCCCCGCCCGCCAGCAGCCGGCCCCCCGCGCCGGTGCCTCGCCCGACGCCCCCCAGCCTCCGCAGCGAGAGGCACAACCGCGCCGCGAGCCTCGCCAGGAACGCGCCGCCCGGCGCCCCGGCGGCGCCCCGCCCAATGCCGGCGAGAGCCGCGTCTTCCGCCGCAGCGGACAGGGCGGAGAGGAAGCCAACCGCCCCCGGCCCCCCGCGCGCCAGCCTGGCGCCGAACGGCCGCAAGAAGGCCCGCCCGGCCGGGAGGCCACCGCCAGCGAACCGCAGGCCCAGCGCTCGGGACGCCACCGCAGGCGCGGCCGGGGTGGACAGGGTGGCGGAAATCCCCCGCCGCCCGCCGGGTAAACCACTCCCCATGGCGCTCCCGGCTTTGTAGACTACCTGCCGTCATGGCCCGCGAACGCATCCGCACGGCCACCTCAGCCTCCCGCGCCGCGCGCCCGCGTGAGGCGTCCACGGTGCGCACCGCCCTCCCGGCGCCGGCAGCGGTCGAAGGGCTCCAGCGGCTCGCCGGCAATCGCGCCTCCAGCGCCCATCTCCAGCGCCTCATCGATGGCTTCGACGGCAAGAGCAAGGTGCCCATCAGCAAGGTCTCGCTCACCGATGCCTTCAAGCAGAAGCACGTCGCCGATGACCCGAAGGGCGCCATCGCAAAGACCGGCGCGCGCATCGATTCCGGCAAGCCGCCCGCCATGGTCACCGGAACCCTCGGCAACACCGTCGCCACCGAAGCGAACTGGAAGGCCGCCATCGATGCCAGCACGGCCGTCATCCCCGACCAGAAGGACTGGTCCGGCGGGCTGCCGATCAAGCTCAGCGGCTGGGATGCCAAACGCGTGCCCGGCCAGCGCAAGATCAACATCACCGAGCTTTCCGATGCCCCACGCACCGTCGGCGGCTACATCAAACAGAAGGGCGGCGCGGTCCAGATCGACCACGTCTCCGGGCAGACGTGACGCCGGAAGGCCAACCGCGTTCGAGCGAGTGACATCCCAGCGTGCCATGACCGGCACGCCTCGGATTTTGTCCGGCTACGAGGGGCAGCAGGGCGGGCAGCGATCAGTCCCGCGCCGGAGGGCAACCGCGTTCGCGCAAGTGACATCTGGCGTGTCATGCCCGGCATACCGGGGATCGGGGCGGGTAGTTCGGCCGGCCCTACCAGGGTCGCTTCCACTTCCCCCAGTCGAACGGCTCGATCCCGGCCTCCGTCAGCTGCCAGATGGTCGCCTCGGCCTTGCCGCCGCTGATCTCCAGGAACCCGATGGTCCCGAGTTGCGTGTCCAGGTTGCGCGGGTACGTCGGCGAACCCGGGTTCACGCACAGCACCCCGTTGATGTGGTCGATCGCCTCTACGTGCGTGTCGCCGTACACCAGCACGTCGAGCTCCGTTGTCCCGAAATAGCGCACCAGCGCCCGTTCGAGGGTGAGGTGCGGCGGGTACTCCGGGATTGGCACATCGTGCGTCAGGCCCACCTTCAGACCGTCCAGTTCCAGCAGCCACGCCTCGCGCAGGCGCGGATGGTCCGGCTGGATCGGCCGCCCGCCGCTGCCATCCTCGCCATTGCCGCGCGCCGCCCATACGGGGGCAATGTCCGCCAGCTGGTCGAGCACCACCAGGTCGTGGATGTCGCCCGCATGGAGGATGCAATCCACGCCCCGGAACGCATCGAACACCTGCGGCCAGAGTTCGTACCGGGCCTCGGGAATGTGGGTATCAGAGATCAGGCCGACTCGCATACCGGAGTTTACCCATCGCCCGCCCCCGGCTGGCAACGTGCGCACCGCGCCGCGCCTGTGTGACCGCCTTCACTCGCGGGCCGATCGCAAACTGTTAACATTCGCCATCCCGCGCGGGATGCTGTGGCCCACGCGCCAGGGAATGGGGAGACTACTGTGCACGTCCTTCAGGCAACCGATACCTTCTCCGTCCAATGGCCCGACCCCTCCATGGCCCAGGCGCCATGGGTGGGCGACCGCATTCACTTCCCGGGCCCCACCGCCCAGCTCGCCCAGCGCGTCATCGGCGCCTTCCAGGAGCAGATCCTCAGCGCCCCGACGGTCTTCGCCAACGGCTATGAGTTCAGCCTTCCACCGACCATCCCCGACCCGCCCGCCGAGGTGCTCTCCGGCGGCCTGCGCGTCTGGCACGAGGAGTATTCGCCGCGCATTCGCGCGTTCTGCCGCCGCGTACGCGCCACCGATTTCGATGGTATGCCGCTCCCGGAACTGGCCGCAGCGATGGACCGGCTGGCCGCCGAGGGGCTCGACGCCCTCACTCTCACCATGGTGGTCATCAAGCAGTTCATGGGTCCCACCTTCGCGCTGCTGCAGTTCCTCGAAGAGGAGTTGGGCGAAGACGGGCCGATGTTGAGCGGCATCCTCCTCCAGGGCTCCCGCAACGCCACCGCGGCCAGCGGCTCGGCCATCGCCACCCTGGTCGACCTCGCTGCGGCCTCGCCCGTGATCACAGCCGCGCTCCGCGCCGGCGGCCACCGCGGCCTCGCGGACCTTCCCGGCGGCCCCGCCTTCGTCGCCGGGCTCGAACGCTTCCTCGACGAGTACGGCTGGCGCGCCGAGACCTGGGGCTCCATGCACGTGCCCACCTGGGCCGAAGACCCTCGCGCCCTGCTCAACCTCGTGGTCCGCTACCTCGATGACCCCGGGAGTGGCCCCGCCGCCCAGGTCCGCCGCGCTGCCGAACAGCAGGCAGCCGCCGTCGCCGAGGTCGAATCGCGCCTCCCGGCTGAAAAGGTCGAGGCATTCCGCAGCCTGCTCCGCGCCACGACGGACCACGTGGCGGTGAGCGAGGACCGCGCCCGCTGGCAACTCAGCATTGTCGGTGTCCTGCGCCTGCCCGCGCTTGCCCTTGGCCGCAAGCTCGCGGCGCTTGGCGCCCTCGACCGCCCGGAGGATATCTTCCACCTCACCTGGGACGAAGCCATGCGCGCGGCCGCTGCCCCCGGCCCTGATGTAGCCGCCGTTGCCCGCGAAGGCCGCCGCGAGTTCGAGCGCTGGGAGCAGCTGGCGCCGCCGCCCTTCCTGGGCGCCATGCCCGACCTCTCGCTCCTCCCTCCGGAGATGCTGCCCATGGTCCGCCACTTCATGGGGCTCCGCCTGCCCGAAGTCAGCCAGGGTGTGCTGAAAGGCGCCGGGGCCAGCCGCGGCACGGCGACCGGCACCGCCCGCATCATCCGCACGCTCGATGAGGCCGGGAAGCTCGAACCCGGCGACATCATGGTGTGCGTCACCACTGCCCCGCCCTGGACGGCGCTGTTCGCCATCGCCGGCGCCGTCGTCACCGATACCGGTGGAGTGATGTCGCACTCCGGCATCTGCGCGCGCGAGTTCGCCATCCCGTGCGTGGTCGGCACCCAGCTCGGCACCCACGTCATCCCCGATGGCGCCACCGTCACCGTGGATGGCGAAGCCGGCACCGTGACCATCCACGCCTGACCCGCCCTCAGGCCGGCGTCCGGGCCAGCTGCTCGGTCGCGCGCGCCTGGCCGCCAGGGCTCCGCAACGCCAGCGCCGCGTTGAGCAGCGAGGCCACCACCAGGATGGCAAGCAGCGCCTCGAACGCTCCCGCGCCGGGGTCGCGGCCGAGCACTGCCGCCAGCAGCGATGCCCCCGCAACCGACCCCACGTAGCGCATGAACGAAAGCGTGCCCGCCGCCGAGCCCGCCATCGAGGCGGGCCACGCCGAAAGCCCCGATGACTGCTGCGCGGCCCCCGCCAGCCCCATGCCGATGCCCGTCAGCGCGAGGGGCGCGGCCAACAGGTAGGTGCCCCCCGCAGCCACCGCGCCAAGCACACCGGCGGTCGCCACCACGAGCACGCTCGAACCGGAGAGCAGCCCCGCGCGGATGCCGAAGCGGGTCGCAACCCGCCCGCCGACCGGGGCGGCCAGCACCGAGGTCGCGCTCATCGCGAAGAGCAGCGCCCCGATCGCCCCGGCGCCCACGCCCCGCTCATCGCGCAGGTAAACCGGCATCGCCACCAGGGTCGTGTACATCACCAGGTTCGAAAGCGCGGTCATCGCGCTCGACCGCGCAAATGCGGGCGCGCGAAACAGGTCGAGGTCGACCACGCCCTGGCGCGCGGCCCGGTACCGCCAGCCGTACGCCACCAGCCCCCCGATCGCCAGGCACAATGCAGCCACCGGGAGCGCCGCATCGTCCGATCGCAGCGCCGAGCCAAGCAGCGCCAGCCCGATGAACGAACCAACCAGCGCCGCCAGCGAAGCCGGGTCGATGCGGAAGATCGACCTTCCTTTGCCCGCATCGGACGGCAACGGCCAGAGCAGCAGCCAGACCGCCGCGATAGCCGGGATGTTCAGCAGAAACAACCACTGCCATCCGCCGGCCGCGAGGATGACCCCGCCCGCGACCGGGCCGAGCGCTGCCCCGGCGGAAATCATCGCCCCGTTCGTCCCGAGCACGGCAGGCAGGCTTGCCACGTCCACCGCCTTGCGCAGGTAGGCCGTTGCCCCCGGGATGAGCAACGCGGCCGCGATGCCCTGCAGCGAGCGGCTCACCACGAGCACCTCGAACGATGGCGAAACCGCCGCCGCGACCGACGTGACGGCCATCCCCGCGAGCCCCATGCGGAGCACGGCCAGGCTCCCGATGGCATCGCCCAGCCTGCCACCGATGGGCTGCGAGATCGCTACCGCCACCAGGTACGAGGTGACCAGCCACGAGACCGCCACGATGCCCACGCCGAACTCGTCGCGGATGGCCGGCAGCGCTACCGCGATCATCGTGGAGTTCAGCGGCGCCAGGAGCGCAGCCGCCCCGGCCGATATCGCCAGCCGCCGCCCCCCGATCGCCCTGCCGTCGCGCATCCCGGAATGTTAACGCCAGCGGCGCGGCCGCGCCGGCTATCCCCGGCTCGCCTCCCACGGGTCCCAGCCGGGAGGGTCCGGGGCCAGGCGCCCGGGAGGGCTGAAGACCGCGCCGTCCGCCGCCTCGCGGAACAGATCGCGCCCGGTGACCGCGCTCGCACACCCCACGCCGCTCCTGATCGCCCCCGAGATGCCGTGGCCGGACTGGGTGTTTGCCCCCACCAGGTACAGCCCCGCAACCTCGGTCGCATAGCCCGGGCGGTTCGGGCCCACCTGGTCGAGCGCGATCTCGATGCCGTACGAGGTGCCCCCGGTCGAAAGCGTGTACTTCTCGTGGGTCACCGGCGTCGAGGCTTCCTGCCAGGCGATATGGCCGCGGATCCCGGGGATCATCCGCTCGGCCGCGTCGATGAGGCGTTCGGTGAACGCACCTTTCACCCGCCGGTATTCCTGGTTGCGGTGGTAGCGCTCGCCATGGGCTGGCCCCTCGTGCGTCGCCCAGAGCGCCGGGTGCGGCGGCACCAGCGTCATCACGTCCATCGCCGTATACCCCTTCGGCGCGATCCACGGCGAGTCCGGGTCCTTCAGCGACCCGGACGAGATGAACACGAGCGGGTGGGCCGGCAGCTGCCCGGCGAACGTCTCGGAGTAGGTCGCCTCCAGGTCGAGCGAGTCCGAACCCCAGAAGTTCGTCTTCGGGAGGCGCTCCCGGAGGTCGATATCCAGCCCCAGGTAGACCACGAAGAACGGCAGCGCCATGCGGTAGCCCCGCACGCGCTCGGCCGTCGCCGGGCTGAAGTGCTCTTCGCCCACCAGCTCAAAGAGCGTGCGCTTCAGGTCGGCGTTCGAAATCACGGCCGGCGCGCGGAATTCCTCGCCGGTGGTCAGGCGCACCCCGCGGGCGGCGCGGCCCTCGACGATGACGCGTTCGACCCGCGCCCGCGTGCGGAAGGCGCCCCCGTTGGCGAGCAACACCTGGAGGAAGCGCGCCGGGAGCATCTGCCCGCCGCCCTTCGGGTAGTAGGCGCCGCGCAGGTAGCCATCGAGAAAGCCCGCGGCCACCGCCGTTGGCGTGCGCGATGGTGGCGTCGCGTAGGAAGGGCTCTGCGCGAGCAGCACGGCCCTCGGGCCTGGCCCCAGGCCGCATGCATCGAACAGCGCGGTCACCGGTTGCATGCCCCAGCGCAGCAGGTCGGGCGCCTGTGCTGCCAGGCCGGCCATAGCGGGCGGGCCGCCAGCGCGCAGAGCCTCCGACTGGCCTGCGATCGCCTGGAGGGTGCCGACGCAGCGGCCAACGCCCTCGGCCTCGGCGGGGAAGGCAGCCACCAGCCGCTCGCGGTAGCGTCCCCAGCCCTTAGGCATCCGCACCTCGATGCCGGGAAAGAGGATCGTGTCGAAGCCATCCGGGTCGAGTTCGATGAACTCAACGCGCTCCTCGATCCCGAGCCCCCGGAGGATCGTCCGGACCACACCGCCCGGCTCGCACTGGGCCAGGTAGTGCGTGCCGACATCGAACTCGAACATCCGCTTGCGCCGGAACACGCTCGCGTTGCCGCCAGCCACGTAGTGCTGTTCGAGGACGAGCACCCGGCGCCCAAGCGCCGCCAGGTGGGCAGCCGCGCTCAGCCCGCCCAGGCCCGAACCGATGACGATGACATCCCAATCCTTCTCCACCGCGCGAGGACAGCAGAGTAAAGGGCGTAATGCGTATGACGCAGCGCAGGGAGCGCTAACCGGAAACCGGCAACAGCAGACGGAAGGTGCTCCCCGCGCCGGGCGTGCTTTCGACCGTGAGCCATCCGCCGTGAGCCCGCGCGATCCCCAGTGCCGTCGAAAGCCCGAGGCCCGTCCCCCGGCCGACCTCCTTCGTCGTGAAGAACGGGTCGAAGATGCGCTCGATGATCTCCGGCGTCATCCCCGTGCCCGCATCCCCCGGGATCACCCTGTCTCGTGGTTCCTTCTCGACATAGCGTAGCTCTGCGATGGCCGCCGCACACTACGGTGTTTCCCTCAATGCGCCCGGCGCATCGAGCGAATCGGCCATGCCTCGCATGCGAAGCGCTGCTCGCAGCGCGGAGGCCTGCCCCGCAGTGCCAGCCGGGTCTTTGCGATGGCCGTGCCCCGGATCACCATCCCCGGGAACCCCTAAGGAGGTAACCGGCACATGGCCCTCACCCTTGTCGAGGCCGCGAAACTCAGCAACGACACCCTGCTCGCCGGCGTGATCGAAACGATCGCCCAGGAAAGCCCCGTCCTCCAGCGCCTGCCGTTCATCGAAATCGTCGGCAATGGCCTCACCTACAACCGCGAAAACGCCGCCCCATCGGCCGACTTCTACGACGTCGGCGACGACTGGGACGAAAGCACCCCCACCTTCACCCAGGCCACCGCCACCCTGAAGATCCTCGGCGGCGATGCCGACATCGATAACTTCCTCAAGAGCACCCGCTCCAACATCCAGGACCTCGAAGCCGCCGTCGTCCAGCTCAAGGCCAAAGCCGTCCAGTCGCTCTTCGATGACACCTTCGTGAACGGCGACGACACCGCCAACCCCAAGAGCTTCGATGGCATCGACGTCCTCTGCTCCGGCGGGCAAACCGTGAGCATGGGCACGAACGGTGGCACCCTCACGCTCGAAAAGCTCGATGAGCTCATCGACCGCGTGCGCGGCGGCAAGCCCGGCCTCCTCCTCATGAGCCGCCGTTCGCGCCGCACCCTCAACGAGCTCGCCCGCGCTTCCGGCGGCTTCCTCGAAGCCGACCGCGACGAGTTCGGCCAGATGCTCCAGTTCTACGACGGCATCCCCATCGGCGTCTGCGACTACATCAGCGATGCCCGCACCGTCGGCACCAGCAACGATTGCAGCACCATCTATGCCATGCAGTTCGGCGAAGGCGCGCTCAGCGGGCTGACTGCGCCCGGCGGCCTCACCGTCGAACGCGTCGGCAGCCTCGAAACCAAGGACGCGAGCCGCATCCGCGTCAAGTGGTACGCCAGCCTGGCGCTCTTCAACACGGTCAAGCTCGCAAAGCTCGAGGGTGTTCGGCCGTAGCCAGCCTGGCAACGGTTGCCCGTCCGCGGGGGTGGCGCCTGCCACCCCCGTCGTGCTGCCGGCCTCTCTCCCGAAAGCGTGAAGCTCACGCCACCCTTCTTGCCTGCCGGACGGTCGGCAGGCGAAACTCCCATTCTCAGCTCTGAGGGGGAATGACGACCATGACCACTGAAACCAGGGTCCGCACTCTTGCCGATGTCACCCGCGCGCACGCAGAGGCGCGCCCCAACGCCGTCGCCATGGTCTATGGCGACCGCCACACCACCTTCGGCGAACTCGACCGCCACGCCAGCCAGGTCGCCAACGGCCTCATCGCCACCGGCCTCAGGCCACAAGCCCGCGTGGCCTTCCTCGATAAGAATTCCGACATCTTCTTCGAAGCCTGTTTCGGCGCCGCCAAGGCAAACTGCGCCATGGTCGCCGTCAACTGGCGGCTCGCCCCGCCCGAGGTCGCCTACGTTATCAACGACGCTATGGCCGAAGTCCTCTTTGTCGGCCAGGAGTTCTTCCCCGTCATCGAAAAGGTGCTGCCGGAGCTCCGCAGCGTGAAGAAGGTCATCGCCATCGATGCTTCCCACGACGGCTGGGAGCACTACCCGGAATGGCGCGACGCCCAGCCTGCCGCCGACCCCCATGTCCCCATCGCCGGCGATGACGTGGCCATCCAGATGTACACCAGTGGCACCACCGGCCACCCCAAGGGGGCCATGCTCACCAACGACAACTTCTTCGCCCTCCTCCCCGCCGCCGTCCGCGAATGGGGCGAAGTGTGGACGCCCGATGATGTGAACCTCGTCTGCATGCCCCTCTTCCACATCGCCGGCAGCGGCTGGGGCATCGTCGGCCTCTACGCCGGCGCGAAGTCCATCATCATCCGCGACATCGTCCCCCCGGAAATCCTGCGCGTCATCCCCGCCCATCGCGTCACCCGCGCGCTCTTCGTCCCCGCCGTCCTCCTCTTCCTCCTGCAAACGCCGGGCGTGCAGGAGACCGACTTCTCCTCGCTCAAGTTCATCGCCTACGGCGCCTCGCCCATCCCGCTCGACCTCCTGCGGAACGCCCTCGCCACCTTCAAATGCGACTTCGCCCAGGTCTACGGCCTCACCGAGACCACCGGCGTGGTCACCTACCTCCCGCCCGAAGACCACGACCCCAACGGCAACCAGCGCATGCGCTCCTGCGGCCGCCCCATCGCAAACGTCACCATCCGCATCGTCGACTCTGAAGGGAACGACCTCCCCACCGGCCAGGTCGGCGAGATCATCTGCAAGACCCCCCAGGTCATGAAAGGCTACTGGAACCTGCCCGAGGAGACCGCGAAAGCCATCCGGGGCGAGTGGTTCTACACCGGCGACGCCGGCTATATGGATGCCGACGGCTACGTCTACATCCACGACCGCGTGAAGGACATGATCGTCTCCGGCGGCGAAAACGTGTACCCGGCCGAAGTCGAATCAGCCCTCTTCGGCCACCCCGCCGTCGCCGATGTCGCCGTCATCGGCGTCCCCGATGAACGCTGGGGCGAGGCAGTCAAGGCCATCGTCGTTAAGAAGCCCGGCGCCGGGGTGACCCCCGAAGAGCTCATCGCCTTCGCCCGCGAGCGCATCGCCGGCTACAAGGTCCCCAAGAGCATCGACTTCGCCGATATGCTCCCGCGCAACCCGTCCGGCAAGATCCTCAAGCGCGAACTCCGCGCTCCCTACTGGGCCGGCCGCGACCGCCAGGTGAACTGACACCAGAATTCCACCTGGCACACCCCCTTCGGCCACCGCGACGGGATGCCGACAATACGGGCATGGAGCCTCTGCGTCCCGGCTTCGCTTCGCGGCGAAAACAGCCCCGTTACCCGGCGGCCCTCGCCTGCGCGGTCCGCGGGCCTGCCCTGGAGGCCGAAGGCGCCATCGTCGATATCTCCAGCCAGGGCGCTTCCCTCACGCTCCCCGTCCGGCCACCCGATCCGGGCGTGCGCTTCACTATCGCCATCTTCCCCGACGATGAGCACCCCCTCGTGCTGCACTGCGAGCCCGTCGCCTCGTCGCCCGACCCGATGGGCGGCTGGCTCGTCCACCTCCGCTTCGTCGATACGCCGCCTGAGGCGGCCAGCGACCTCGAGAACGTCCTCCGCGCCCTCCACGCCGAGTTCGTTGCTGGCCAGGCCAGCATTGCCCTCGACCGCCTCGGCCCCGTGCGCCGGGCGCGCTTCCCCCACTACCCGCCGCTGCTCCTCCGCTAAACCGGCCCCACGCTGACACCCGCCTGTTGGGGCTACGCCGGGTCCCGGCATAGGTTCGCGGCGTGCTTACGCTCGGCTCCGCCCTCCTCGCCCACCAAAAGCAACCCCGCCGCCTGCCTGCCCTCTCCCTCACCGTCTCCGCTACCCGCAACGGCATCCCCACACTCCGCCCTTCACAGGATGTCGACGGCGCCGAGTCCGAGGCACCCCACGCCGCCGCCTTCGCCAACTCCACCTTCCTCCAGGTCCGCAACGACGCCGGAACCATCAAGACCCGCCAAAACTTCGCCCCATGGTCCCCTTCCCTCGCCTCCGTCGCCCCAGGCTCCCCCGTCGCCCTCGCCGCCTACTCCGCCGAGGCCATCATCCTCGTCGGCGATGGCGCCGCCCTCAAGGCCTGGACCTCCGCCGATAACGGCGCCACCTGGTCCGGCCCCACCACCATCGTCACCGAGGCCTCCGCCATCGGCGCCGTCGCCGCCGCCTACCGCCCCTCCACCGGCAACGTCTGCGCCTTCTACGTCCTCGGCACTACCCCCACCCTCAAACGGCTCCGCCGCACCTCCGGCTCCTGAGCAGCCTCCGGCACCACCTGGTCCCGCACCGCCGATGTCGACACCATCACCGGCCTCGCCGCCAGCTGGCGCGCCAACGACTTCCGCCTCATCCTCACCGGCACCGCCCCTACCACCCTCCACCCCCGCGTCTGGGCCGTCTCCATGGGCGATGGCGCTATCCCCGCCAACACCTGGTCCGCCCTCATCAACATCGCCGAGGCCGATGCCTCCGGCGGCATCACCTTCGCCGCACCCTTCATCGCCCAGGCCGGCGCCACCGCCTTCGCCACCTTCCGCCAGGTCGAGACCTCCGGCGTCCCCTACGACCGCTTCATGCTCACCCATGAAGTCTCCGGCCACCTCTCCCCATGGCGTGAGCCCGTCCCACTCGATGGCTCCTCCCCCTACGGCCTCGCCATCGCCTACAACGGCGTCGACACCGTCAGGCTCAGCACCACAGCCGATTCCTGGCTCTCGCCCGGTCTCGGCGTCAGCCATGACCTCTCAGACCGCCTCCTCGCCCTCTCGTGGCGCCAGGACCCCGTTTCTCTGCGCGTCCGCGCCACCCTCGACAACCACGACGGCGCCTTCGACCACGCCCTCAGCGCCTACCCGGCGATCAGGCCCGGTCACGACATGCGCATCCTCCACGGCTACCGCTCCGGCACAGCCGGCGCCGCCGAGTACGGCCTCGCCCTCCGCTGCCAGCTCGCCCGCGTCACCCACCAGCTCCACCAGGGCAATCCTTCCGGCCGCGGAAGGACCCTCGAGCTCGAGGCCGCCGGACCGTGGGAGCAGCTCGCCAGCTGGCGCGCCCCCCAGGCATGGACTGCCCCACCCGCCACCACCCGCTCCGCCATCTTCGCCCGCCTCGCCGCCCGCGCCGGCCTCTCCCTCACCACCTCCGGCCAGCTCCCCCCCTCCACCGCCTGGACCACCGATACCCCCGCCTTCACCATCACCGCCGGAGAATCCGGCAAGAGCGCCCTCGACCGCCTCCTCGCACCCACCACCGACTTCCTCCGCGGCGCCGATGCCTTCCAGATCTGCGGACTGGATCCAGCCGACACCAGCCAGTACAGCTACGGCCCCATCCTTCCGTCCTCGGAAGGACATGAGCTCGCCGAGCTCGCCCTCTCCGATGAGCCCCTCCCCAACTGGGCCCGCGTCCAGGGCCCAGACCGCTACGCCGAGGCCTTCGAGGCCGAGGAAGCCGCCGCCTTCGGCCCGAGAATGGTGTTCCTCCGGAACCTCTCCGCAACCACCGACGGCCTCATCAACGCGGCCGCCGCCGGCGCCCTTCGCCGCGAGCGGCTCGCCCAGCCCCGCGGCCAGCTCACCGCCCCCGCCAACGTCGGCCAGGAACTCTACGACGTCGTCACCCTCAACGCCCCCCAGCTCGGCCTCACCAGCCAGGACTACCGCGTCATCGCCCTCGGCCTCGAGTACCGCCGCGGTCCCGCCGGCGCCCGCTACGACTCCATCCTCACCCTCGGAGAACTCTAAGTCCCAGGTCCTCACGCCTAAGTCCCCAAGGAGCCCCCCATGGCCGTGCTCAGAGGTTCCATCGTCAGCTTCGATAGCACCCCCTACACCGCCTCCATCCGCCTCGACGGCTCCGCCCCCCAGACCGTCGACAACGTCGCCGTCTCCCGCGCAATCGCCAGCGGCGAGATGACCGCTGGCCGCAAGGTCCTCCTCGACACCGGCGACCACAACCACCCCTCCGACTTCGTCGTCACCGCGGTGTGGTAGGAATGCCGAATCCGGGGCGCACGCATGGCGCACTGCGGCGCCGGTACCGCCGCGAGCGATGGCCCAACACCGCGCGGCCCGCCCCGTGCCTCCCGCCGCCGCCTCACGCGTGGAAGTTCGGCTCCCGCTTCTCCACGAACGCCCGGCCGGCCTCCACGAACGCCTCGCTCCGGGCCGCCTGGCCGAAAATCTCGTCCTCGGCGCGCAACACCGAATGGAGGTTGTCGTTCGCCGCGTTCGCATACAGCAGCCCCTTCGCCCAGCGGATGTGACGCGTGGGGTTGAAGGCGATCTCCTCGCCCAGCGCAAGGGCCGTATCGAGCAGCTGATCGTGCGCCACCACCCGGTTCACCGCCCCGATGCGGAGCGCCTCGTGCGCATCGATGATCCGCCCGGTCAGGATCAGCTCCGCGGCCGAGCCCAGGCCCGTAATCTGCGGCAGCAGGTAGGTCGACCCCAGCTCGGGCGTCAGCCCGATCCGAACGAACCGCATCGAAACCCGAGCGTTCTCCGAGGCGATGCGCACATCGCACGCGAGCGTGAGCGTGAAGCCCACGCCAATCGCCGGGCCATTGATCGCTGCGATGAGCGGCTTCGAACGCTGCATGAAGGCCGTCAGCGGTTCGCCCTCGGCCGCCGGCCGGCGCCGCTCGCCCTCGCCCTCAGCCGCCCGGTCGCGCCTCAGGTCCGCCCCCGAACAGAACCCCCGGCCCGCCCCGGTGATGACCACGGCGCCGACGGCCGGGTCCTCGTTGCACTGCTCGATGTGGCTGCGCACCAGGCGGGCCATCTCGGGCGACCACGCGTTCAGCCGTTCGGGCCGGTTCAGCGTAATCAGGCCCACCCGCCCGCGGCGTTCGAAGGTGACATGCGGCGCTCCCGCTGGTGAGGTCATGCTGCCTGCTCCCAAATGAGGTACTGGTGCGCGGCACGGTAGGCCAACCCGCGCCGCCTGTCGAGAGCCCCGGCCGTGGACGCGGACTGTGAACCGTTCATGATGTAGTTCAAGAAGAGTATTGATTTTCTTAAGCTACATGTTAATCTCTCTCACCACGGAGGGATAGCCATGCGCACCGGAACCGCGTCTCCCCTGTCCCAGCTCATCGAGCAGGGCATCCAGGCCATCGGCGAACGCCTCATCTCCGGCGGCCCCGCCATCGATGCCGAGCCCGTCTCCCGCACCGTCGAACGCCTCGCCGGCGGCCTCCTCGCCGCCATGGGCACGCGCGAAGTCGCCGAAGATCTCGACCTCGAGGCCGTCTCGCTCCTGGGCGCGGCCAGCCTCGCCGGCCTCAAGGTCATCGGCCTGGCCGAGCCCGGCGTCTACCGCCTCGAAGATGCGCTCCACGCACTCGAAGACCTCCTTCGCCGCACCGCTGAACAGGAGATGAGTTAGCGCATGAGCACTCCACCGCTGCTGGATATCCGCGACCTCGAAAAGCGCTACCGCAATGGCACCCTGGCCAACGCCGGCATCTCGCTCGCGCTCCAGCCGGGCGAGGTCTTTGGCCTTCTTGGCCCCAATGGCGCCGGGAAGACCACCCTTGTCCGCCAGGTGCTCGGCATGCTCCGCCCCACTGCCGGCGCCATCACCCTCAACGGCGTCGATATCGTCGCCGATCCGGGGTTCGCCCGCCGCAACACCGGCTTCCTTCCCCAGGGCCAGTTCGACCTGGAGGCCCTCCAGGTCGGCGAGCTCATTGAGTTCGCCGCCCGCCTCCGCGGCGTGCCCCCGCGCGATGCCCGCCGCACCGCCGCCGCCCTCATCGAGCGGCTCGACCTCGGGCCCTTCCGCAAGACTTCCATGCACACCGCTTCCGGCGGCGTGCGCCGCCTCGCCGGGTTCGCGGCCGCCATCGCCGCCCCCGTCAGCCTGCTCGTCCTCGATGAACCGACGAACGACGTCGACCCCATCCGCCGCCAGCTCCTCTGGCAGACGGTCGACGAGCTCGGCCGCGATGGCGCCACCGTCCTCCTCGTCACCCACAACCTCGCCGAGGCCGAGCGCTTCATCGACCGCCTGGCCATCATCGATGGCGGCCGCATCGTCCGCGAAGGCACCCCGGCCGCCCTTCGCACCGTCGTCACCGAGCGCCTCCGCCTCGAACTGACCGTCGCTGGCGACGTTGCGCCGCACCCGGCGCTGACCGCCGAGCACGGCAACGCCAGCTGCTACCTCTTCGAGCAGCGCGACCTGCCGGCGGTCAGCGCCTGGCTCGGCGCGCTCCGCGAACAGGGCCTGCTGAGCGACTTCCGCATCGGCCCGCCCACGCTCGACGACATCTACGCCGCGGCCGTCATGCCCTCCCGCGAACTGGAGGCCGTCTCATGACCTGGCTCCGCCAGTACCGCGACCTTGTTTCGATGCAGCTCCGCTCCATGCGCAGCGAGTTCTGGTTCATCGCCATGGTGCAGATTGTGCTCTCCCTCGGCCTGGTCATCGGCTTTGGCTACCTCATCCCCGATGTCTCGAAGACTACCGCCACCTTCCTCGTCACCGGCACGGCCACCCAGGCCTTCATCACGGTGGGCCTGGTCATGCTCCCCCAGATGCTCGCCCAGGCGAAGGAGATGGGCCGCATCGAATACTTCCTCTCCATGCCGATCAGCCGCGAGGCCTACATCCTCGCCCTCGTCACCGTTGTCGCCGTCATCGCGCTCCCATCGGTGGCCTTCTGCATCCTCCTCGGCGCCTGGCACTACGGCCTCTCGTTCACTTTCGACCCCGCCTTCCCGGCCGTCGCGCTCCTCTCCGTGTTTTCCCTCGCGGGCGTTGGTGTGGCCATGGCGGTGTACTCGCCCCACGCCCAGGTCACCAACGCGCTCACCCAGCTCATCATCTTCTACGTGCTCTTCTTCGCGCCGGTGTTGCTCCCGAAGCAGCAACTGCCCGAGCTCCTCCAGTTCACCTCCACCTTCGCCCCGCCCACCTACGCCGCCGATGGCGTCCGGGCCACCCTCACCGATCTCCAGGGCACCCACCTGGCGCGCTCCCTCTCGGTCATGTCGGCCTTCGCCGTGGGCTCGCTCGTGCTGAGCGCCGTGGCCATGCGGCGGCGGGGGTAGCCAAGCATGCCAGCGCTGCTCCAGTACCGCGCCCTCGTTTCAATGCAGCTCCGCGCCATGCGCACCGAGGTGTGGTTCGTGGTCACCTTCCAGGGAGCCATGGCCGCCGGGCTCGTCCTCGGCATGGGCTACCTGATGCCCAACATCTCCGATACCACCGCGAAGTACATCGTCACCGGCACCGCCGCCCAGTCCTTCGCCACCGTCGGGCTGGTCATGCTCCCCCAGGTGGTCGGCCGCATGAAGGCCCTCGGCACCCTCGACTACTACCTGGCCCTCCCCATCAGCCGCGAAGCCTACCTGGCCGCCCTCGTCACCGTCGTTGCCCTCATGGCCTTCCCCGCGGTCGCCTGCTGCACCCTCTTCGGCATGTGGCGATACGGCCTCGACCTCGAATTCGACCCGGCCATCCTCGCCGTCGGCGTGCTCGCGGTGCTCTCGCTCGCGGGCGTGGGCGTGGCCGTGGCGGTCTACTCGCCCCACCTCCAGGTCACGAACGCGCTCACGCAGCTCACCATCTTCTACGTCGTCTTCTTCGCCCCCGTCCTGCTCCCGAAGGAACAGCTCCCGGGCCTGCTCCAGTTCACGGCCCACTTTTTCCCGCCCACCTACGCCGCAGATGGCGTTCGCGCGACCCTGACCGACCTCCCCGGCACCCACCTCGCCCGGTCGCTGCTCGTGATGGGTGGTTTCGCCCTTGGGTCGCTCGCCCTCAGTGCGGTGGCGATTCGCAGACGCGGGTAACCCGTGGCACGGGCCCGCTACCCCCTCGTCGCGGCGCCGGGAGTCCCCCAACTCCCGGCGCCGCCCCCATCCGCGCCGCTGCCGGCAGCGAGCGGCGCGCCGGTTCCACGACTCCGCACACCCCACATCCCCTTCCATCCGAGGCGGGTCAGTCATGACCCGCTGCAGCGCCCGTCCCCGAACCGCGCCCCGCGCCGCCCACCCCAGCTTCCGGCCTTGTCTGCACGGGCCGAGCTCAATCGGGCGAGAGACATCCCGGCGGGCCAGCGAACCGCGCCCCGCACCCGCCGGCTTCCGCCTACCCCGGGTAAACCCACGGCCGCGCCACCTCGTACGCCGCGCTCACCCGGAGCAGGAACGCGTCGGCATACCGCGGCGCCACCGCCTGCAATCCGATCGGCAGCCCACTCGCTGATACCCCCGCCGGCAACGACGCCGCCGGGTGCCCGGTGAAGTTGAACGGGTACGTGAAGGGGATGAACCCCGACGGGCCCACCTTCTGCCCCGCGATCTCCTGCGGCGGCGGGCCCTCCGCGATGAATGCCGTCGTCGCCGTCGTCGGCGTGAGCAACAGGTCGTACTGCTCCAAGAACTCCGTCATCATCCGGTTCACCTGGTGCCGCCATTCGAGGGACTCGGCGATCTGCACTGCCGTGATTTGCCGGCCCAGTTCGGCAAAGCGCGCGAACCCCGGCTCCAGCCGCGAACGCTCCTCCGGCGTCATCGCATCGACGAGCCGCGTATCGCCCGAGGCGGCGATGCTGATCCACCACTCCATCGGGTCGGGGAAGCCCGGCCCCGCCTCCACCAGCTCCGCGCCCACCGCTTCAGCCAGCGCTGCCGCCGCCGCCCGCGTCACGCGCACTACCTCCGGGTCGACCACCGCGTAGCCCAGGTCCGGGCTGTAGGCGATGCGCCGCAGCCGGGGCGCTTCCGCCAGCACGGCAGCCTCGAAGGCGTGCCCCGTCGAATCCAGCGCGTCGAGGTCGTTCGGGTGCGGCCCCGCGGTCGCGTCCAGGTATCGCGCCGAATCGCGCACCGTCCGGGCCATCGGCCCCAGCGTGCTGAACACGCCCCAGGTGGGGGCGTGCGCCTGGGCACGAGGGATGCGCCCCGCTGTCGGCTTGATGCCGTAGCACCCCGTGAATGAGGCCGGGATCCGGATCGACCCGCCCCCATCGCTCGCCGAACAGAGGGGTACCATCCCTGCCGCCACCGCCGATGAGCTCCCCCCGCTCGATCCGCCGGGCGTCTTCGATGGGTCCCACGGGTTGCGCGTCGGCCCCCAGAGCTGGTTCTCGGTGAACCCCTTGTAGCCGAACTCCGGCGTGTTCGTCTTGCCCACCACGACCGCTCCCGCCGCCTTCAGCCGCGAAACCGAGACCCCATCCCGGTCGGCGATCCGCCCCTCGTAGGCGCGTGACCCCTCGGTGAAGAGCATGCCCTTCACCGGCTCCAGATCCTTGATGCCGATTGGCACCCCGGCCAGCGGGCCAGGGTCCTCGCCCCGCGCAATTGCGGCGTCCACGGCCGCGGCCTGCTCGTACGCCGCCTCCGGGTACACGGCGATGAAGGCGTTGAGCGCCGGGTTCTTCTCCGCGATTCGCGCCAGCGCGGCATCGAGCACTTCGCGCGCCGAAAAGCGCTTCGCGCGGATGCCATCGGCGATCTCCCAGGCGGCCATCAGTTCGGACATCGGTAACCTCGCAATCGGTCTGCGCGCCGCAGTATAGGGCAGCGGCCCGCCGGATCCCGATGGTAAGGAACCCCCACGGCCCCGCCAGCGTCCAGTACCATGACACTCCACCCCTGGCGGGAGGTGACCCATGCCCAAACGCGCAGTCGCCTGGTGGCTCATCGCCGCGCTCATGGCAGCCGTCCTTGGCGCTTCCGCCGGCACCGCCAGCGCCGCCTCCACGCGGACCTGGACCGGCGCCGGCGCCACCTCGAACTGGTCCGAGGCCGCCAACTGGGATTCCGGCGTGCCCGCCCCCGGCGATACCCTCGTCTTCCCGGACGGCGCCGACCGCAAGACCAACACGAACGACCTCGCCAGCGGCACCGCCTTCGCCATCGTCCGCTTCACCGGCGATGGCTACCGCCTCCAGGGCAACGCCTTCGATGTCACGGGCGAGCTTCGCAACGAGGGCCCCTCCGGCGAAACCAACGTGGCCGAAATGGCCGTCGGCGGCGCGGGCGGCGTCGCCCAGGTCTCCGGGCGCATGGCCCTCACGGGCGCCAACTCCTACACCGGCGCGACCGCCGTCACGGGCGGCGCCCTCCTCGTCACCAGCGGCACCGGTCTCGGCGCCATCGGCGCGGGCACCACTGTCGCGGCAGGCGCCACCCTCCAGCTCTCAGGCTTCACCGATATCGGCGCCGAACCCGTGCTGCTCGCCGGCACCGGCGTCTCGGGCCTCGGGGCGCTCCAATCGCTCTCGGGCACCAATACGGCGGCTGCCGTGACCCTCAGCGGCGCGGTGGTCATCGGCGTGGGTCAATCCACCCTGGTGCTCGATGGCCTCGACCAGGCCGCCCCCGGAGCCACGCTTACGCTCGTGGGCGGCGGCAAGCTCCAGGTCGATGGCGCCGGCACCTTCGCCGGGCCCATCACCGCCGGGCACGGGAACCTCACCTGGAACACCACCACCCCCGGCTCCGCCACAGTCAAGCGCGATGGCTGGCTGCGCGGCGCCGGCACGGCCGGTCCCATCGAGGTTACCGGCGGGCTGGTGTGGCCGGGTTCCGGCGCCGCGCCCGGCATCCTCGCCACCACGGGCAGCGCCGTGTTCAATGGTGGCCGGTTCAAGGTCGACCTCGATGGGCCGGTCGCCGGGGCTGGCTACGGGCAGCTCGCCGTCGATGGGCTGGTGAGCCTGGCCCCGGAGGCAACCGTCCTGGAAGTCGATCTCGGCCACATCCCCACCGTCGGCGATTCATTCACCATCATCAAGACGCTCGGCGGCGCCCCCGTTCAGGGCGCCTTTTACGGATTGCCCGAGGGCGCGACCTTCGTGGCGGGCGGCTACACCTTCGCCATCTCCTACAACGGCCCTGGCGGCGCCGGCAACGACGTGGTGCTCACCGTGCTCCGCCAGGTCAACGCCGACATCGAGGCCGGCCTTTCGGTACAGCCCGCCACCGCCTCGCCCGGCGGATTGCTCACCTACACGGCCACGGTCACGAATGCCGGGCCCGACTCTGCCTCATCGCCCCGCGTCTTCATGGGCGTGCCCGAAGGGACGACCTTCGAATCGGTGTCCGCGCCGGCCGGCTGGATGTGCGTAAAGCCATCGCCGTCCGGCTCAAGGAGCGTGAGCTGCACCGGCCCGTCGCTTGCGCCTGGCGCGTCCGCGGCCGTGCTGATTGCCGTGAAGGTCAACGCCGGGCGCACCGCGCCGGTCACCGCCACCATCGGCGCCTTCTCGCAGACCAACGACCAGTCCAGCGCCGACAACAGCGCCACGGTCGTCACGCCGGTCGGCCCACCCGACCCGCGGCCCTTCAAGCTCCGCCTGCCGATGATCGCCCGGGAGTAGGGGCTCGCCTACTGGTGGCGCGTCGAAATCCCGCCATCGACCGGGATGACCGCCCCCGTGATGTAGGCGCTCGCCTTCGACGACAGGAAGATGGCCGTGCCTGCCATGTCGTCCGGCTCGCCGATGCGTCCGAGCGGGTTCGAGGCGCGGATTCCCTCTCCGAAGCGGCGCAGCGTCTCGGCCATCATCTTGCTCTCGAACGGCCCCGGCGCAATGGCGTTCACGACGATCTTCTTCGGCGCCAGGGCATGGGCCAGGTGCCGCGTGAGCTGGTGGACTGCTGCCTTGCTCGAGGAGTAGGCGTACGTCTCCATCGTGGGCGCCTGCAGCCCATCGATCGAACCGATGTTGATCACGCGGGCAGGGTCGGCCGCGCTCGCCGCTGCCTCGAGTTGCGGCACCAGGAAGCGGGTGAGGTGGAACACCCCTTTCACGTTCAGGTTCATCACCTTGTCGAACGCCTCGTCGGGGTATTCCGCCATCGGCGCGCCCCAGGTGGCGCCCGCATTGTTCACCAGGATGTGGAGCTTCGGCT
This sequence comes from uncultured Anaerolineaceae bacterium, assembly GCA_964648195.1. GTDB lineage: Bacteria > Chloroflexota > Dehalococcoidia > Tepidiformales > Tepidiformaceae > Amarobacter. The sequence continues at coordinate 109,371 of CAZYLL010000010.1, forward strand.
CGCGCTTCGCGATCTCATCGGCCAGGTACCGGCAGCCAGCCTCCGTGCCGAGGTCGGCCGGGATCGAAATGCACTCGCCCGATTGCGACAGCTCGGCCGCGACGGCGTCGCAGACATCGGCCTTGCGTGAGGAGATGTACGTCTTTGCGCCTGCCTCGACAAAGCCGCGCGCGATCATCAACCCGATCCCGCGGGAACCCCCCGTGACCAGCGCAACCTTGCCAGAGATATCGAACAGGTGGGACATCGCGTGCCTCCCGGGCGGATGAATGTGCCTGGGAGAATAGATGGGGAAGGGAGAAGGGAGAAGGGAGTGTGCTGGTTCACGACGTTAGTGACACTCCCTGGGGTGGTGAGATGTTAAAGCG
>CAZYLL010000011.1:0-85640 GCA_964648195.1 uncultured Anaerolineaceae bacterium
GCCTGGTTCGCCTGGGCGAGGACGGCGGTGCCGGCCTGCTGCAGGATCTGGTTGCTGACCATCTGGGTCGAGAGGGCGGCGACGTCAGCATCGCGGATGCGGCTCTCGCTGGCCGTCAGGTTCTCGACGCTCACGCCGAGGCTGTTCACCGTGTGCTCGAGGCGGTTCTGCGCCGCGCCGAGGTCGCTCCGGCGGGTGTTCAGCGTGGTGATCGCCGTATCGATCTGGTTGATGAACGCCTGCGCCGCCGTGTTCGAAGCCACGATGGTCGCGGAAGAGGTCCAGTCGACACCACCACCGGTCAGGAGATTGAGGCCGGTCGCCTGGGTGGCGCGAACATCGTTGAAGGCGACGTTCATCGAGTCGTAGGCGGTGGTGTTGGCGCCCACCTGGAGCTTCGCCGAGCCGGAACCGGTCACGACGATGGTGTCGTTCGCGGCGGCCGTCAGGGCCGTGATGAGGTTCGCCGCCGTTTCGCCCGCGGTCGAGTTCAGCGTGATCTTGATGCCCAGCTGGTTGAAGTCCAGCGTCTGCGTGCCGTTCGCCGCGATCGCGCCGATGCTGATCTGCTGGGCCGCGCCGTCGGACGAGGTGAGGGTGATGAGGCCGGCGCCGGCCGAGCTGAAGGTGTAGGTTGCGGGCTTCGCGCTCGATACCTCGATGGCCGTGGCGATGGCCGCGCCGACGGCATCGTTCACCACCAGGTCGGTGCCGGTCGCGCCGCCGAGCGTGCCGGTGAGGGCGCCGGTCAGCAGGCTCTGGCCGTTGAACTGGGTGGCGTTGGCGATGCGGTCGATTTCGGAGCGGAGCTGCATGAGCTCGGTGCCGATGGAGGTGCGAGCGGCGCTGTCGTAGGTGTCGTTCGCGGCCTGGACGCCCAGCTCGCGCATACGCTGGAGGATGCCGTGGACCTCGTCCATGGCGCCCTCGGCGGTCTGGATCATCGAGATGCCGTCCTGCGCATTGCGGATGGCCTGGCTGTTGCCCCGGATCTGGGCGCGCATCTTTTCGGAGATGCCGAGACCGGCGGCATCGTCGGCGGCGCGGTTGATGCGGTAGCCGCTGGAGAGCTTCTCCAGCACCTTCCCCATCTTCATGCTGGTGAGGTTGAGGTTGCGCTGTCCGTTGAGGGCAGCAACGTTCGTAACGATCGAAGACATCTGTGTGGTCCCCTTCCACGAATTGGCCGAAGGTACGGCCGGCCTGCCCCTTGGGATTAGGCAGGCGTGACGCCTTGGTTATCGCGAGATCATGTCTCCATTAGGGGTGCAGGAAGGGGTACACAGGGGGTCACCTGGTGACAAAACAGGGTGCAATGGTAGCAAGGGGGTGATGAAGCGGGGTCAGGACACAAGGAAGAGGGGAGGTCCGGCTGGACCTCCCCTCTTCAAGGAGAGCGGCGTCGATCAGGGGCCGGCGGGACTATCGCTGCAGGAGCTGGAGGACCGCCTGCGGGGTCTGGTTGGCCTGGGCGAGGACGGAGACACCGGCCGACTGGAGGATGTTGGCGGCGACCAGGTCGCTCGAGAGCTCGGCGATGTCGGAATCGCGGATGCGGCTTTCGCTGGCGGTGAGGTTCTCGACGGCGACGCCGAGGCTGTTGATGGTGTGTTCGAGGCGGTTCTGCGCCGCGCCGAGGGTGCCGCGGCGGCTGTTGAGGATCTGGATCGCACCGTCGAGGGCGCTCATCAGGTTGTGGGAATCGGTGATGGTGCGCACGACCTGGTCCCCCATCGTCGAGATGAGGCCGGTCGAACCGCCAAGCTTATAGGCAGCCGAGCCCAGGTTCTCACTCAGCATGCTCACGAATTCGAGCGAGAGGGTATCCGGGACGTTCGCGCCAACCTGGAGGGTGGAGGTGTTGCCGGTGCCCTGGATGATGATGGTGTTATCGGATGCGCCGGTGAGGTCGGCGATGACGCCGGCGGCGGTGCGGCCGGCGGGGCCAGTCTGAAGGGTGATCGAGATGCCGAGCTGGTTGAAGTCGAGCGTGCGCGTCTCGTTGGCGACCATGTCGGCGATGGAAAGCGTCTGGCTCGTGCCATCGGCGCCGGTCAGGGTGAGCTGGCCCGCCCCCGGCGAGGTGAATGTGTACGTCTGGGGCCGAGCGGTGGTGGCGGTGATGGTGGTGGGGGTCAGGCCGTTGATAGCCAGGTTCTGGTTGCCGCCCACCGCCATGTCGGCCAGGAAGCTGCTCCAGGAGTAGGCGCCGGGGTCAGTCGTGATGTTGATGGTGAAGCCATTGGTGAACACGACCGACCCTGCGGAGCCGCCCGCGATGGTTGAGCCAGACTGGAACCCGGCCGCCGTGGCCACCAGGGTGCCGGTCGCGCCGCCAAGGCGCATTTCCAGGATTCCGCCGTTGTTCACAAAGGTGTAGCTACCCGCCGGTGCGGTGGTGAACGTCGCGGTGCGCGTGCCGCCGGAAGGCAGCGCATCGCCCGAAACCAGGTGGGTACCTGTAGCGCCGGCGTTGGCGTAGTTGATGGTCTCGCCCTGCACGAAGTTGGTGCCGGCCGTGCCTGCGGACACGCTGGAGAGCGCGCCGGTGAGCACTTTCTGTCCGTTGAACTCGGTGCTGTAGGCGATGCGGTCGATCTCCGTGCGGAGCTGGACGATCTCTTCGCCGATGCTGGTGCGTTCAGGGCCGTTATCGGCATAGGTGCCGTTGGCGGCCTGGACGGCGAGCTCGCGCATGCGTTGGAGGATGGCGTGGACTTCGTCCATGGCGCCCTCAGCGGTTTGCAGCATCGAGATGCCATCCTGGGCATTCCGGAGGGCCTGCTTGTTGCCGCGAATCTGGGCGCGCATCTTTTCGCTGATGGCGAGGCCGGCGGCATCGTCGGCAGCGCGGTTGATGCGGTAGCCGCTGGCGAGCTTTTCGAGCGTCTTACCCATTTTCAGCCCGGTGCGCGCGAGGTTGCGCTGGCCGTTGATGGCGCTCACGTTGGTCATGATGCGGGTCATTGTTGTCTCCCTTGTGGGCCGGCCTGCGGCCCTGGTAGTCCCTGACCCTCCGGTGAGAGTGCCGCTCTCCCGCAGGGTGTCTCTATGGTGACTATCGGGTGACAACAGTGGAGCTTGAGTGACAAACGGGTGAATGGGGAAAGAATCGGGGAATCCCCGGAGCCCTCACCGCGGCCAGAACCTGGGCTCGCGCTTCTCGACCAGGGCTGCGACTCCTTCTCGAAAGTCCGGCGAGGCGGTCATCAGGTCGAGGAGCTGTTCGGATTCGGCTATGGCGGAGCCGACGTCGCGGTGGAGGTCGGTATACACTTGCCGGCGCGTCGCCATGAGGGAGGAAGGCGCGATGGTGCGGGCCAGGCGGCCGGCGTAGGCCATCACCGCTTCCACCAGACCGCCGGCCGGGAGCACGCGGTGGACCAGGCCCATGGCCTGGGCTTCTTCGGCAAGGAAGACGCGGCTCGAGAGCAGCAGCTCCTGCGCGCGGGAGAGGCCGATAAGCCTGGGGAGGAGCCAGGAGAGGCCGTACTCTGCCGGCAGGCCAAGCCTCCCGTGGGCGGTCGTGAGCTTCGCACCCTCAGCGGCGAACCGGATATCGGCGTAGCAGGCGAGCACGAGCCCCACACCCGCCGCCGGCCCGTTAATCGCGGCGATGACCGGCTTCGTGAGACCGAAATGGAAGGCGAAATTGTGGTCGAACTCGAGCCGCACGCCATATCCCGGATTGGCCAGCTCACCCCGGGTCCCGGGGTCGTAGCCGCCCTTTTCGATGTGGCCTTCCAGCGCCTGGGAGTCGGCGCCGGCGCAAAAGCCGCGGCCAGCGCCCGTGACCACGACGACGCTGACCACCGGGTCGTTCTCGGCCTGCTGCATGCACCAGCGGTACTCGGTGTGCATGCGGCCGGTCCAGGCGTTCAGCCGGTGGGGCCTGTTGAGCGTGATGGTCGCGACCGGGCCTTCAACGGCGTAGAGGGTGGCCTTCAGGTCCATGGCGCGATTGTAGATGGGAAGGCGGGTGCCTGCCCGGATGGCCCGATAAGATAGGACCGTGACCGTGCGCGGCTGTGTTCTTCGAATGGGCGTGGAGGCAGCGTGACAGGTCTGGCTTCCCGAGTGCAGTACTGGGCGTGGAGGGTCATCTCCGCGACGATGTGGCGCGTGCCTCTCCGGCTGGGGTACGCGGCGGCCACCGCGGTGGGGACGGTCGGGTTCTATGCGTGGCCGCGAGGCCGCCGCGCGATGATCTCGAACTACCGGCGCGTGCTCCCCGAAGCCTCGCCCGGCGAAGTGCGCCGCGTGGCCCGCCGCTCACTGGTGAATTACTGCAAGTACCTGGTGGATTTCGTGCGGTTTCCGGGCCTGGACGCCGCTGCGATTAGCGCGTACGTCGCTGACGATGGGGAGTTCGCGGCGCTGGACCGCGCCCTTGCCGGGGGGGCCGGCGCGGTGATCGTGTGCATGCATTTCGGCAACTGGGACCTGGGCGCCGGGGCGGCGGCAGCGCGGGGCTACCCCCTCACCGTCGTGGCAGAGACCTTCGCCGACCCGCGTCTCGATGCGATGGTGGCGGGAGCACGCGAACGGCTCGGGATGCGAATAGTGAAGATGGAGCGGGCCGGGCCGTCGCTCGTCCGGGCGCTCAAGGCCGGTGGACTGGTCGCCCTGCTGATCGACCATCCGATGGACACCGACGGCATCGGGGTGCGCTTCTTCGGGGGAGAGGTCAACGTCCCGGCGGGGGCGGCGCGGCTTGCCCTCCGGACCGGGGCGAAGGTCGTTCCCACGGCTTTCGTCCGGGCGAAGCGGGGCGAGCCCGGTGTGCGCACCTGGTGCGACTTTTCGATTGAGCTGCCCAACACCGGCGACCGGGATCGGGATGTGCACCAGCTCACCCAGGCGATTGTCTCCGCGCACGAGCGGTTCATCCGGCGGAAGCCGGACCAGTGGTACATGTTCCGCCGGATGTTCACGGCAACTCCGGAGACGGGCCCGGCATGATGAGCCGCCTGTGGTGGATGCGGGCGGCCCACCCGCTGGTGAGCCGCTTCCCGGGGGCCTTCTACCCCCTGGCCTCGGCCATCGCGTGGGTGGCCTGGGTGGTGCGCCGCGACCTTCGACGCAACCTGGTACGGAACATGTTGCCCCTGTGCGACGGCGACTTCGCCAGGGCTCGCCGCGCGAGCAGGCAGGCCTTGCGGAATGTTGCCCAGTATTATGTCGATTTAGGCAGCCTTTCACGGCGGGACATGTCGATGTTCGAGGCGAACCACCTGGAGATTTTCCACGCGGAACGGTTGCAGGTGCTGAGCGAGACCGGACCGCTGGTGATCGTCAGCGCGCACACCGGCAACGCGGAGCTGGCTATCCAGGCGCTCACGTTCAGGGGGCGCCCGTTCGTCGCGCTGGTGGAAGCGCTGGAACCGCGGGAACTCGCCGGCTACATGTCGCAGCTCCGTTCGTCGGCGGGGGGAACGTTCCACGAGGCGACCGTGGGGGGAATCAAGGCGATGGTCTCGGCCCTGAAGCAGGGCCAGATCGCGGGCGTGATGGGCGACCGCGACATCCAGAACACCGGCGTCTGCGTCTCGTTTTGCGGCCGGCAGGTGAAGGTACCGCGCGGGCCGTGGGAGCTGGCCCGCCGGTGCGGCGCCCCGGTGCTGCCCGTCTTCTCATCGCGGAAGCATGGCGATCAGTTCCGCATCGATGTCGGCGAGCTCTTCAGCGTCGGGCGGACAGACGACCTCGAGGCAGATGTCCGGGAAGCAGCAGAACGGTTTGCGCGGTTGCTGGAGGCCCACCTGCGCCGAGACCCAGGGCAATGGACCGTCCTCGAGGACTTCTGGAAGGTGCACGGTTGTGGGGCGCGCTGACCTTCATCTCCATACGCGGGTATCCGATGGGCTGGCCAGTGTCGAGGAGGTGCTCGCCTTTGTCGAACACCAGACGGACATGGACGTGGTGGCGATAACTGACCACGAGGACGTGACGGGCGGGCTGCGGGCGCAAGAGCTCGCCGCAAAGCGCGGCTACCGCTTCGAGGTGGTGCCGGGAGCAGAAATCACCACCCGCCAGGGGCACCTGCTCGCGCTCTACGTCGAGCGCGACGTGCCGAGCTTCCGGAGCGTCGAGTCGACACTAGAGAAGATCCACGCACAGGGTGGCCTCGCCGTCGTCCCGCACCCACTCAGCTGGCTCACCCGGTCGCTGAGTGAGCGAACCATTGACCGCATCTGCGACCGGAGCGAGGCGGGCATCACGTTCGACGCTATCGAGCTCGCGAACCCGAGCCCGGCGGGCCGGAGGACACGGGAACGTGCGCTCCGGCTCAACGCGGAACGCTGGAGGCTGCCGTGGGCCGGCGGTTCCGATGCGCACCACCTTCCCCACATCGCGACGGGCTGGACAGAATTCGCAGGGAGCACCGCCGGGGAGTTGAGGACCGCCCTGGAGACTGGGCGGGTGCATGGGGCGATGTCGCGGTATCCTCATGCGGCTGAGGTGGGCTATGGCCGCATCGTGCTGGGGCTCGCCTGGGGGTACTCGGCGACACCCCGGAAGCTGCTCCGGGGAAAATGGAGGTCCGGGTGAAGATCGCGATGGTTTCGCCCTACGACTGGTGCGTCGAAGGTGGCGTGAAGTCGCACATCAAGCACCTGTCGGCCTACTTCCGCCAGTGGGGACACGAAGTCACCATCTTTGCGCCGGCATCCGACCCGGCGAGCGTGCGCGACGAGGTGGTGGTGATGGGCAAACCCTGGTCGATGCGGGTGAGTGGTTCGGTGGCGCGGATCACGTTCGCGTGGAAATCGCCCGAGGTGAAGCGGGTGTTCCAGGAGTACCAGTTCGATGTGGTGCACCTGCACGAACCGCTCATGCCGCTGCTTCCCTACCACTTCCTGCGCTATTCCCGGGCGGTGAATGTTGGCACCTTCCATGCGGCGAAGGAGGGCGGGAACCGGTTCTACGGATACACGACGCCACTGACGAAGCGCTGGTTCCGGAAGCTGGATGGGAAGATCGCAGTTTCGCCGGCCGCGGTGAAGCTCGTGAGCCGGTACTTTGCCGGGTACTTCAACATCATCCCGAACGGGATCGACTACGAGCACTTTGCCGCGCCCTGCGAGCCGATCGGCGAGTTCATGGATGGCAAGCACAACATCCTGTTCGTGGGCCGGCCCGAGAAGCGGAAAGGGCTGAAGTACCTCCTTCGGGCCTACCTGCGCCTCCGCGAACAGGTGCCGAACACGCGGCTCATCGTGGTGGGAGCCGGTGACTTCACCCGCTACCAGCGGCTGTTCGCGCCGTTCCCCGACGTGGTGTTCCGGCCGAACGTGCCCTACGCCGACCTGCCCCGGTACTACCGGACGGCGACGGTGTTCTGTTGCCCGAACACCGGGAACGAGAGCCAGGGATACGTGCTGCTTGAGGCGCTTGCTTCTGGCGCCGCGGTAGTCGCCAGCAACATCGAGGGCTTTGCCGGCGTGATGACGCACGAGGAGGAGGGGCTGCTGGTAAAGCCGAAGGACCCGGCGGCGATTGCCGCGGCGGCCATGCGGCTCATCAAGAACCCGCGCCTGCGGAAAGAGCTCAGCGCGAAGGGCACAGCGCTGGCTCAGCACTACAGCTGGGACAACATCGCCCACCGTGTGCTCTCGTACTACGAGCGATTGCTGTACGAACACCAGCAGGTGGCGGAGACGCGGGCAAGACGGCGGCCGATGCTGGCCGGGGAGCGCTGAGGCGTGGGCATCAACCTGCTTCCCACGCGGCTGCCAAAATCGATCCAGGACGGCATCGGGCGCACGGTCGGGGGAGCAGGCGTCACCCCGAACATGATTTCGCTGTTCGGCTTCGGCGGGAACCTTGTGGCCGCCTGGCTCATTACACAGGACCGGCTCCTGTGGGCGGGCATCGTCTACCTCGTGTTCTCCGCGCTCGACCTGGTCGATGGCGCCGTCGCGCGGGCTACCGGGCTTGCGAGCCCATTCGGCGCCGTCTTCGATGCGGTGCTCGATCGTGCGAGTGAGGCCATCGTCCTGGCTGCCTGCGCCTGGTATTTCGCGGACCGGGGTGAGCAGGTGCAGGTGGGAATGACTTCAGCCGCCATCTTCGGCAGCATCGCGGTGAGCTACATGCGGGCGCGCGCGGAGGTGGCGGGGCTCACGATGCGGGAAGGGCTCTTTCGCCGCCAGGAACGGGTGGCGTTGCTCACAGCCGGCCTGCTGTTGGAGGGCCTGACCGCGGTCATCGGCGGGCTCGCAGTGCTCGCGAACCTCACGGCCCTGCAGCGCTTCTGGATGTTGCGGCAGGGAATCCGGGACTAGCCGCCGAAGGGGTTATCGCTTCGCGGAGGCCGCCAGTCGTCGTCCGCGGGTGGTGGAGGCGCGGATGAACGCCCGGCTGTTTGGAGCCGGGAATTGGCCGCCATCAGCGCGACGAGGTAGGAGAACACGGCGGCCAGGGCGAACAGCACGGCAACGCCGAAGATGATGAATGTCCCCCGGCCGAGGTTGCGGCCGTCGCCCTCCCCGGTCATCACCTGCGTGGAGGGCGCTCGGGTCGGCGCCGGGGTCGCCGGTGACTGGCGCGGAGAGGTTGTGGGCGCGGTGGTGGGGTTCGATGCCGGGGCGAGGTTGAGGGATGCGCGGAATGCATCCTCGAAGGCCGAGAGACTCGCAAACCCATAGACGCGGCTGAGCGCGTCGTCGAAGCGCGAGCCTCGCTTGATGGTCGCCATGAGCTCGCCGAACTTCTGCTCGCCGGCGGTATCGATGAGGTACTTCACCATGAAGTACGCCTGGCCGTAGAACACGCCAACCTGGCTGGCGGTGGTGGCGGGGTTGCCCATCTGATTGAAGGAGATGAGACGGTTGGCGCGGACGGCAGCCTGGAAGGCCGCCTCGTAGTCGCCCGGGGAGGTCTGGGCATAGACGGCAGCCCCTTCATCGAGCCATGCCGGCAATTTCCCGAGTGCGCCCTCGCCCGCGGTCTCGTTCAGGATGTGGCCGAGCTCGTGGCGGAGGGTGTCGGTCCGGTCGGTGCTCCCGCAGGCAACGGGGATGAGGAGGAGGATGTCATTCGTAACCTTCGTGCCGCAGGTGGTAACGGCAGCATCGAAGCGGCCCCCGGTACCGGGCCGGGCGAGGTCGCTCTCCTGCTCGTTGGCGAAGAGGATGACCTTCACGGGGAGGGTGGTGAGGGTGACGTTGTACAGCTGCTTGCCGATCCGGTCGTACGTTTCCTGGCCAGCCTTCAGGTAGGCCTGCGCGAGCGACTCGCGGTCTCCGTGGTAGTACACGGTCATGAAGCCGTTGGAGACGGTTTTCCAATCCCTGTCCGGCGGGAGAAACAGGAACTGCTCATCGGGACTGGTGAACACCTGGCCATCGGCGGTAGTGATTTTCCAGCGGAAGGTGAATTCGGAGCCGACGGGGATATAGGACTGACCGGAATTGACCTGGAGCTCAACCTCGGCGGAGAGATTGCGGGCGGGAGTCAGTTCCTTCGGTTTGCCAAGGGCGCTCGTGCCACGGCCTTTGATCGCGTACTCCAGGGTTACGTCGGTGATGTCCGAATCGGCCCGGGCCGTCACCTTGAAGGTCAGTGTCTTCGGGTAGCCATTGACCACGGTGGAGGATTCGATGACGGCCTGGGCAGAGGCCATGCCAGTGGAAGCGAGGATGGCGAAGGAAGCAAGGACGGCGGCGAGAAAGGGAACGGCCAGCCTGGGGATCATGCCTCTTCCTCGCCCACCCGGGACTTCAGGTACGCGGCGATGAAGTCATCGATTTCGCCATCGAGCACCGCGGTGGTGTCGCTGGTTTCGAAGCCGGTGCGCACGTCCTTGACCATCTTATAGGGATGGAGCACGTAGTTCCGGATCTGGCTGCCGAAGGAGACATCGACGTGCTGGCCCTTTAACCGGGCCTTTTCCTCCTCCTGGCGGTTGAGTTCGATTTCGAGGAGGCGAGCTTCGAGCACCTTCATGGCACTCTCGCGATTGCGGCCCTGGGAACGCTCGTTCTGGCAGGTGACGACGATTCCCGTGGGAAGGTGGGTGATGCGGACGGCTGTGGAGTTCTTTTGCACGTTCTGGCCGCCAGCGCCACTGGATCGGTAGACGTCGATGCGGAGGTCATCGGGGTTGATCTCGACTTCGCCGACCTCGTCGACCTCGGGCATGACTTCGACCTTGGCGAAACTGGTCTGGCGGGTGGCGGCGGCATTGAACGGGGACTGCCGCACCAGACGGTGGACGCCCCGCTCGCTCTTGAGATAACCGAACGCATAAGGGCCCTTGATTTCGACCGTGGCGCTCTTGATCCCGGCTTCCTCGCCCTCGGTGATATCGAGGATGTCGGTGGCGTAGCCGTGGCGTTCGGCCCAGCGGAGGTACATGCGGAGCAGCATATCGGCCCAGTCCTGCGAGTCGGTCCCGCCAGCCCCGGCGTGGACGGCGAGTATGGCGTTGCGCTGGTCGTAGGGCCCGGACAGCTGGAGCTGAAATTCAAGCGCCTCCAGCTGCTTTTCGGCCGCTGCCAGGTCGGCCCCTGCGGATTCAGCAGCGGATTCATCGTCTTCGGCGATGGCCAGCTCGATGAGCTCGGCAGCATCGCGGACCCGGCGCTCAAGGCCGCGCCAGGTTTGCACGCGGTCGCGGATGGCGGCCAGCTCCTGCATCCGTGCGCGGGCGGCCTCCGGGTCATCCCAAAAGCCCGGGGCGGTGGACTGTTCTTCTAGCTGTGCGAGGCGCTCTTCATCGTGGGCGAGGTCAAAGTCGCACCAGGAAGTCGGAGATACGGCGGGAGAGCTCGTTGGCGCGAGCGAGGAGGTCGTTCATGAGCCAATCGTCTCACGGAGACGGGTGAAATGCGAGAAACCAGATTCGGCGATCGCAATTGAGATGCACATGCATGCATGATGGACTCATGAGGACGACGATCGAGATTAGCGACGACACCCTCCGGAAGCTTCGTGAGCTCGCGGCAAGCCGTGGGGAGAGGGGCTACTCGCGCATTATTGAGGAGGCGCTGGGGGTGTACTTCGGTGCCAGCCTGCGGGGGCCGGGAGATAACCGCACGCGCGAAGAGCGCCTCCGCGCCCTTGAGGGCAGCATCTCCGATGAGGAAGCCGAGGAGTTAAAAGAGAAGATCCGAGAATCGAGGAGACGTTGGCGGACGCACTGATCGATTCAGATGTGCTCATCGATGTCCTCAAGACATCAGGGAACGCCGCCGCGTGGCTGGCCGAGTATGCGAGGGGTCATACGCTCTTCACATCGGCAGTCAACGTCGTTGAGATCGCCCGCGGCTTGAACTCAGAACGCGCGATCGAAGCCGGCATGGCGCTGCTCCAGGAGTTCACCATCCTGCCGCTGGATTTGCCTGCTGAACTCGAAGCCGCGTCCATCGACGTCGAATTGCGGCGATCCGGAACGCCCCCGGACGCTGGCGACCTGCTCATTGCCGGCGTCGCTCGCTCGACTAACCTCGCCGTGGTCACCCGGACCGTTCGACACCTCGGGCGCGTTCCAGGTCTCGAGGTCCTTGTACCTTCGGCCTAAGTGGCTGCCCGGTGTTCGCGGTAAGGGGCGAGCGGTCCTCACCTGAGCGAGCGTTCGGCGGCGCGAATGGTGTTCACGAGGAGCATGGCGACCGTCATCGGGCCTACTCCGCCGGTGTAAGGCGTCACAAACGACGCCACCTCGCGCACGTCGAGCGCGGCATCGCCGACAAGGCGGTAACCGCCGGGACGATCGGGCGCATCGACGCGGTTCACCCCGACATCGATGACCACCACGCCGGGCTTCACCATCTCTCTGGTGAGGGTCCGGGCGCGGCCGGCGGCCACGACCACAATGTCCGCCTGGCGCGTGTGGGCCGAGAGATCCGGCGTGGCGGTGTGACAGATAGTGACCGTGGCGTTGCCGCCCCTGGCCTTGTTGGAGAGCAGAACAGCTAGCGGGCGCCCCACCAGCGTGCTTCGACCCACGACGACCACGTGTTTGCCAGCAGGGTCATTGCCGCTGCGCAGGAGGAGCTCGACCACCCCGTGGGGGGTGCAGGGGATCGCGCCGGTCAGTTCTCCGCGAAGCAGCCGGCCCAGGTTCTGGGGGTGGAGCCCATCGGCGTCCTTGGCGGGATCCATGGCGTCGATGACGGCCAGCTCATCGATATGCGGGGGCAGGGGGAGCTGCGGGAGGATGGCATGGAAGCGCTCGTCGGCGTTGATTCGCCGGACGAGCTCCACAACCTCCTGCTGCGAGGCCGATCCAGGCAGGCGGAAGGTCTCGGAGAAGATCCCCGCTTCTTCGCAGGCCTTCGTCTTCATTGAGACATAGCTGATGGAGGCGGCGTTGTCGCCAACGATGATGGCGGCCAGGCCCGGGGTGGTGCCCTTCGCGCGCAACTGTGCGGCGTCGCGAGCCACCTCGGCCCGGATCTCGGCGGCAATGGCGGAGCCATCGATGAGTTTGGCTGGCATGAGAGGAGGATAAGAGGAACGAGGAAAGAGGAAAGCGGAAAGCGGGCATGGACAGGAGCTGTCGCGACCATGTCGCAAAGTTAGGGCATGGCAACCTTTGCACACCTCACCGGAACGTCTTTCACCAAAAAGAACTGGCAGCTCGAGACCAGGTGGCCCGCAAGCTCGTTCGACGACGACCCGCGGATGCGGCGAACTGACGACGGTTGGCTCGACTACCCCGGGGCAATGACCGCGGACGAACTCCGGAGTTTCCGGGACGAGCACAACCTGAAGGGCCGGGACCCGGGCCTCGACCGCATCCTCGATAGCGGCTGGACCGGCAAGGTGCTCATCCAGTGCCTGGAGTGGGAAGGCTACAACTAGGACCACCTGCCAGGGCCGCCGCTCCCCGGCGCGCGAACGCGGCCGGTCGCGTAGGATCGGGCCTCTATGGCGAGCAAGTTTGCCCACGGCATCGACATTGTCGAGATCGACCGGGTCGCGGACGTCATCGCACGGCACGGCGACCGCTTTCTGAATCGCGTGTACACCCCGGACGAGATCGCCCACTGCCGCGGACGCATCCCCGAGCTTGCGGCGCGGTTCGCCGCCAAGGAGGCGGTGATGAAGGCGCTGGGGACCGGCGTCCGCGGCGTCGGCTGGAAGGACATCGAGGTGCTGCCGAACCGTCGCGGGAAGCCGCTGGTGTTCCTCTACGGCCGGGGGGCCAGGCGGGCCGATGACATCAAGCTGCGCGGCCTGGAGATCTCGATGACGCACTCGCGCGACTTCGCGATGGCTTCAGTCGTTGGCGAGCGCGAGTTGACCGAACTCGAAGACACGCCGCGCCGGGGCGAGAATGCTCTCCGGCTGATCCGCGAGAAGGGGCTGCGATGAAGCTCGTGACGGCGGCGCAGATGCGCGAGCTGGAGGCTGCGGCGGTCGCTGCGGGCAGTTCGGAAGCCCAGCTCATGGAGGAAGCGGGCCTGGCTGTCGCCCAGGAGGCGTGGATGCTCCTGGGCACCCTCGAAGGCCGCCGGATCGTCGTCCTGGCGGGGCCGGGGAATAACGGCGGGGATGGGCTGGTCGCCGCCCGCCACCTCTATGACTGGGGGGCGGAGGTGCTGGTCTACCTGCCCCGCGGCCATCGGGTCGAACGCCGGCTGGAGGAGCTACGCCAGCGCGAAATCCCCATCATCGATGGCAGCGGTGACCCCGGTCTCGCGGAACTCGATGGCATCCTGGCCTCTGCCGACCTGGTCATCGATGCGCTGCTGGGGATCGGCCAGGTGCGTCCGCTCGAGGCCGGGGAGCCTATCGCCATCGCCCTCGAGAAGCTCGGCGAAGCGCGGCGCGGCTTCGAGCCGCCGAAACTCGTTGCGGTGGAGGTCCCCACGGGCATGGACGCCGATACCGGCGCGGTCGATCCCCGGACTGTAACGCCAGACATGACGGTGACGTTCGGCCTGCCCAAGGTGGGCATGTACCAGGCCCCGGCGAGCGGCCACCTCGGCCGGGTGCAGGTGATCGACATCGGGATCCCCCGGTCTGCAATGGAGGCAGTTTCGCTCGAGCTACTGACCACCCGCTGGGTGCGTGCCCACCTGCCGGCGCGGCCCGAGGATGCCAACAAGGGGACGTTCGGCAAGGTGCTGGTGGTTGGCGGCAGTACGCGCTACCGCGGGGCGGTGCAACTCGCGGCCAGCGCGGCCTACCGTGCCGGGGCGGGACTTGTCACCATCGCCTGTCCCGAGGAGATCCTCGCTTCCATCGCGCCGGGCGTCGCCGAGGCCACCTGGCTGCCACAGCCGGCCGGGCCCGACGGGGGACTGAGCGAGCTGGCGGCCCCCGGCTTGCGGGCCACGTGGAGCGAGTACAGCGGCGTGGTGTTTGGGCCCGGGCTGGGCAACACCGAATCAACGCGGGCCCTGACCTGGGCGGCTCTGCCCGATCTCGCCGATGCGTCCCGCGGCGCCGTGATCGACGCCGACGCGCTGAACGCGCTCGCGACGCTCGACGATGGTCCCGGGCGCGTTCCGGCGAACGCTGTGCTCACGCCTCACCCCGGCGAGATGGCACGCCTGATGAAGACGACCGTAACGGACATTCAGGGACGCCGGCTGGACGTGGCGAAGGAGTGTGCCGCACGTTTTGGGTGTGTCGTGGTGCTGAAGGGAGCCCACTCGGTCGTCGCCGCCCCGGATGGACGGGCGTCGCTCAGCCCGTTCGCAAATCCGCTGCTGGCGACGGCGGGGAGCGGTGACGTGCTCTCGGGGATGATCGGCGGATACCTGGCGCAGGGCGTGGAGCCGTTTGCCGCCGCCTGTCTGGGCGTGTACCTCCACGGCGCGGCGGGAGAGGCACTGCGAACGGAGTACGGCGACGCGGGGCTGCTGGCCGGGGAAATCGCCGCGCGCCTGCCCGGGGTAGTCAAGGACGTAGCGGCCCCGTGATGTACACTGCAGCCCAGCCGTGACCACGAACACGTCTCCCGCCGGCCGCCGCGTGGTTGTCACCGGGGTTGGCATGATTACCGCCCTTGGACATAACGCCTGTGATAACTGGACCGAACTGGTCCACGGGCGGCCGGGCATCCGGCGGATCACGCTCTTCGACCCCTCCGCGTATGAGTCGCAGATCGCGGGGGAGGTCCCGGACTTCGACCCGGCGAAGTACATGGACCGCAAGGAGGCACGCCGGGCCGACCGGGTCACCCAGTTCGCGTTCGTGGCGGCCGACGAGGCATTGAAGCAGGCCCGCTACGATCCTTCAGAGAACGGGACCAACATGGCCGTCATCGTCGGCACCGCCATCGGCGGGATCACGACGTTGGTGGCTGAGTACGACACGCTCCTTGCGAAGGGACCGGCCCGCGTGAGCCCGTTCCTCATGCCGATGATGCTCTCGGACATGACGAGCGGGCAGTTGAGCATCAAGCTCGGTGCGAAGGGCGTGAACTACGCGCTGATCAGCGCCTGCGCGAGCGGCGCCGATAGCATCGGCGAGGCGGCAAACATCATCCGTCGCGGCGATGCGGACATCGCGCTCGCCGGCGGTACCGAGGCGGCGATCACGCCGATCTGCATGGCCGGGTTCTCGGCGGCGAAAGCCCTCACCACCCGAAACGACGACCCGGCCCGGGCCTCGCGCCCGTTCGACAGGACGCGCGACGGGTTCGTGATGGCCGAGGGCGCCGGGCTCCTTGTCCTCGAATCCGAAGAACACGCGCTAGGCCGCGGCGCGACAATACTTGCCGAGCTGGGAGGCTATGGTGCCACCAGCGATGCGTTCCACATCACCCAGCCGGCCGAGGACGGGTCGGGCGCGGTCCGCGCGATGCAGAAGGCGCTCGCCGAGGCCGGGCTCCAGGCCGACGACATCGACTACATGAACGCGCACGGGACCTCGACGCCGATGAACGACAAGCTGGAGACCCTCGCGATCAAGAAGGTGTTCGGAGAGTATGCCTATGAGCTGCCAGTGAGCTCGACCAAGTCGATGACCGGGCATCTCCTCGGCGCGGCGGGGGCCGTCGAAGCCGGGATCTGCGTGCTGGCGCTCCAGCACCAGGTGATCCCACCAACCGCGAACTACGAGACGCCGGACCCGGATTGCGACCTGGATTACGTGCCCAATGCGGCGCGATCGGCCCAGCTCGAAGCGGTGATGACGAACTCGCTCGGGTTCGGGGGCCACAACGCCAGCCTTATCTTCCGGAAGTACAGGCCAGCGCCATGACGCAGGTGGTGGGGCTCCCGAAGCCACGCTGGCGTCTCCGCGACCCGTACGCCCACCAGAAAGGTATCCCCAACTTCCCTCCGATCGTGGCGACCGTGCTGGCCGCGCGCGGCATCACCACGCGGGCGCAGGCCGACGTCTTCTACAAACCACACCTGATGCGGGACTACGACCCGCTGCAGCTGCCCGGCATGCGCGAGGCCGTCGAGCGGGTGCGGAAGGCGGTCGACGGGCACGAAACCATCGCCCTGTTCGGGGACTTCGATGTGGATGGCGTGACCTCGGTCGCCGTGCTCCATGAGGGGCTCGTGCCGCTGGGCGCCCACTGCGTTACCTACATCCCGGACCGCTTCGCCGAGGGGTACGGCCTGAACTTTGGGGCTGTGCGGAGATTGCGCGAGGAGGGTTGCCACCTGCTCGTGACCGCGGACTGCGGCATCTCTTCGGTGGCCGAAGTAGCCCTGGCGAACGAGCTGGGGATGGACGTCATCATCCTCGACCACCACACGGTGCCGGATGTGCTCCCGCCCGCGCTCGCGGCCGTTAACCCCAAACGGATCGATTCGCCCTATCCGTTCGATGAGCTCGCCGCCGTGGGCGTGGCCTACCGGTTCCTGCAGGTGCTGTACGAAGCCTGTGGGCGGACCCTCGATGACAGCGGGTTCATCGACCTAGCGGCGCTGGGGACCGTGGTCGATGTCGCCCCGTTGTTCGATGAGAACCGGAAGATCGTGACCGAGGGGCTCGCGCAGATGCAGCGTGGGCTGCGCCCCGGCCTCGAAGCGCTGGCGAAGGTATCGGGAGTCGCTCCCGAGCGGTTCACTGCGGAGACGCTGGGGTTCGCCATCGGGCCGCGGATGAACGCCGCGGGGCGCCTGGCCCACGCCAACATCGCGCTGGAGCTGATGCTGGCGCAGAACCGGATGCTCGCCGGGGGGCTGGCGGCGGAACTCGACGCGCTCAACAGGGAGCGGCAGCGGCAGACCGAGGAGGCGACCGCGATCGCCGAAGAGATGCTGGGCGCGAGCGACGACCCGCTCATCATGGTGGCGAGCGAGCACATCTCGCCGGGCATCGTGGGGCTGGTGGCCTCGCGGCTGGCGGAGCGCCGGAACCGGCCCGCGATCGTGCTCTCGAAGGGTCCCGAGGAGAGCCGCGCCAGCGCGCGGAGTGTGCCGGGGTTCGACATCGTGGGCGCGATCCGCAAGGAGAAGACGCTGCTGGTGCGCCATGGCGGGCACCGGGCGGCTGCCGGGTTCACCGTGCGGAACGAGGACCTGGACATCCTCCGCGAACGGCTGGTGAACACGGCGGCCGAACAGCTCGGGTGGGAGCCCGCACGGAGGCTCATCGAAATTGATGCGGAGGCCTCGCTCGCCGACCTGACCGGGATCGAAGTGAAGGGGCTGATGCGGTTCGAGCCATGCGGGCAGGGGAACCGGAAGCCCGTGCTGCTGAGCCGCGGCGTGCAACTGAAGGACGCGAAACCCGTGGGTTCGGACCAGGCGCACCTGCGGCTGATGGTGAAGGACGGTCCCGTCACGTGGCGGGGCATCGCCTTCCGCCAGGCCGAGGCGGAACTCGACCGCGAAGTGGACATCGTCTATTCGCTGCAGCGGGACTGGCGAGGCGACGGCGTGGAGATCGAGGTGCTGGATATCGCGCCGAGCGGGGAGGGCCGGCCGCTGGAGCGCGGGGCGTGAGTTGGCCGTTGGCCGTTGGCCGTTGGCCGTTGGAGAACGGAACGCGCTGGGCCGCTGGCAGTCAAACCGTGGTGGGCCGCCCGAGAACGGAACCTTTCGGTGCGTTGATACGTCCTTCTGATGTGCGCTATCTCGCGACTGCGCCCGTAGTAGCGGCCCCCCCCCCCGAGCGGGAGGGCGAAGGAGGAGACGGTGGCGATGGAAGGCCTTACCGAACGTGAGCGCGAGGTGCTGCGGTTGCTCGCGCTACAACTGAGCAATGAAGAAATCGCGGAAGCGCTCTGCATTAGCCGGCGGACGGCGGAAACGCACATTGCGCACGTGGTGGCGAAGCTGGGGGTGGCGAACCGGCGGGAGGCGGGCAGGGTGGCTCTAGGGCTGCTCGTTGAGCGGAAAGATCAGTAGTGGCTACGGATGCGTCCGCATGGTGCCGCCCGCAAGAATGACGTCCAACTCACCGGGGTAGATGAAAGTGGACGTACGGACGCGAGCCCCACATACACACGGGACAAGGAGAGCGGGACAACCACGGACGCGACTCCCTGGCTGGAGAGGGGCACTCCACGGGTTGGTTGCGGGCAGCGCGCTGATGGCCGTGGTGGTCGGCTGCGGCTCTGAGGAGGCAGCCCCGACGCCCGAGGAGATGCCAAGGGTCGAGACCTGGGCGGGCTCTGGCATTGCTGTGGTTGGAGAGGGAGCGCTGCTCGACGGGCCCGCTCTCGAAGCACGTTTCAGTGAGCCGACGGGGCTCGCCGCTGATGCCGAAGGCAACGTCTTCGTCGCCGACTTTGGCAACCACGTCATCCGCAAGGTTTCCCCAGATAGGAGCGTCGCAATCCTCGCCGGGTCCGGGCAACCGGGCCTCAAGGACGGGCAAGGGACTGACGCTGAGTTCAACGGGCCAACATCCGTCGCCATCGACCGCGCGGGCCGCGTCTATGTTGCTGATACCGGGAACCACAGGATAAGAGTCATCGAATCGGACGGAACCGTGACCACGCTCGCCGGGTCGGGCCCGTCGGGTTTGGGCCAGGGGGCGTTCGCTGATGGGCCAGCAGCCACGGCGCGATTCAACCTCCCGAAGGGCATTGCGGTCGATTCGGAGGGGAATGTGTTAGTCGCAGATACCGACAATCTGCGAATTCGGGTGATCCGGGATACCGGCATCGTCGAGACGTATGCTGGGACCGGCGAGATTGGCAGCGCGGACGGCCCCAGATTGAAAGCGACCCTCGGGCACATTCAGCAGATCGCCCTGGACGAGCAAGGCGGGCTCTGGATAGCAGACCAGTCCAATCGCCTTCTTCGCCGGATTACGCCGGACGGCAGCCTCGTGACTGTTGTCCGTGATGGATTGGGCTACCTCGCGGGCGTGACCTCGATCCCTGGCGGGCTAGTGGCTGTCGGGGACACATCAAGTCACGTCATACGCATCTACAACGGCGACGGAACGCTAGTTACGGCGTTCGGTAGCGGAAGGCAGGGCTACCGCGATGGGGCTTCCAGCTTGGCCGAGTTCTCGAATCCGGCAGGGTTGGTGTCCTGGAGGGGCCTCATCCTGGTCGCAGACTCGGGGAACCACCGCCTGCGGGTCCTGTTCCCCTGACCACGGTTCATCAACCGTAACGGCCGTCCCAGAGCCCATTGGACAAGAGAGGACACACCTTCCATGTCTCGCATAAAGTTCGCACTATACACCACCCTCCTGGCCGCAACTGTGTTCGGTTCTTCCGGCCTGCTGCATTCTCAAAACGCGACGGCTTCGCACTTCACGAACTGGCTTGAGATCCGCGCTCCGTACGCGGGCTACTGGGATCGCTTCGGATTCACACGGCCTGAAACCCATCACACTCCATGGAATGGAAATTGGGCAACGGACTACTACGCGGCACCTGGCGCGAACGGAGCCTTTAGAATTCTCAACAGCAACGGAGGTACTGCGTACGGGACGGTGGCATCACGAGGGTCGTCGTGCGCCGGATCAACTTGGGCAGGTTTTGCTTACACGTTCAGCATTTACGATGGTTCGGGATACAGGGGATGGTACCTAACGGCGCATGTCGCGGATACAGCTCCAGGAGGATGGAGTTATTTGCTTCAGACGGGGCAGGCAGTCTACAATGGGACCCACATTGGCCAGACTGCATCCTGGGGTCAATCTTCCTGGGGCTATAATGTTAGCACGTTTGAGGGCGTTCACTGGCATATCGAAATGCAGCAGCCTACCCACTACTCGTGCTGGTTCCCCTGGAGTGCCGGGAACTACCTGCAGGTAACAAACGGCCTTGGGGCTGTAGGTTCGAATGCCCTATCCAAGACGTCTTGTTGGTAGACTTGCGATGGCGGGCAGTCTCGGGCTGGCGCTTGCCGTGGCGGTGGCGTGCTCGAGCGACAAGGAGGACGCGCGCCCGCCGACGCCAATCGCCTGGGTGACGCCGCCAGCTCCGGCCACCACGGAGGGGCTCCCGCAGTTCTCGCCAGCTTGCGATGCCGAGATGATCCGGGTAGCGCGTGGTGAGGCGGCGCTGGAACAGACCCTCATCAGCTGCGCAACACAGTGGGAGTGGATGGGCGCCGCCCAACGCTACCCCGCCGCAGTGCCCACCGGCGACGACGGACAGGCGATGGTCTACCTCATGGACCTGTGTTTTCACGCGTCCGAGGCGCTCTTCCTGAGGTCATCTGGTTCGTGGGTGAGCCGCCGCCGGCGAGGTGACGTTTGCGCTCTGCTGCCGTTGACGGCACGGCACCTGAAAGCGACGATGGCCGCACTTTCCCGAAGCCTGTTCGGCTTCGAACCAGAGGCGGTAATCCGATGACTGAGCGCAAACAGGCGCCCGATATCACGCTCAAGTCGGTGGTATCGAACCGGCAGGTGAACCTGCGCAAGCCCGGCGCGGTGCTGGTGCTGGTGATGCCCACGCAGGCGACCACCGAGGCAGTGAACCCGTTGCGGGCGGCGCTGCGCGAACGCTACCCGGACCCGTCGCAGGTGGTCATCGCGAGCGTGGTAGACCTGCGCCAGGTGCCGCGGCTGATGCGGAAGATGGGCGAGAGCGCACTGGCCAATCGCTACAGGGAGGTCGCCGCCGGGCTGCAGCCCGGGCAGGATCCCGCACAATACGTGGTGATGTGTCCGGACTGGAACGGCGAGGTGCCTGGCAAGCTTGGCCTGGGTGAACTCGAGTCAGAGATCGGCGTGGCGGTGATTGGGGCCGATGGCACGGTGGCGGGAACCTACCGCGGGCTGGAACCGCTGGGAGCCACTGCGGATCTCGTTTCGGGCCTCCTGGGCGACGGATAGCCCGGGCCGGGAGGCCCTGCGCGAGGGCGCCGGGGTTCGTTGACAGCCTTTCGCCGGGGGCGAACAATACCCCCGCATCGCCCCGGCCCGGGGCCAGTTGGTATGCGCCGGGCCAAGGGAATTGCCAGACCGAAAGGGGGTTTTCGCTTGGCTGAAGCGACCGCGGCAGCGCCGGAAGTGCGCCCACTCGTCCCACACCTGACTCTTGGAGCCACCCGGGAAGAGGACTACCTGAACGGGTCCATCTGCAAGAACTGTGGGACCAAATACGTCGGCCCACGGCTGTTCTGCGCGAAGTGCAGCAGCGCCGGCCCATTCGAGACGGTGAAACTGGCTTCGACGGGTGAAGTCCATGTCTTCACGATCATCCACCAGGCCACGCCGTATGTTCAGGCCCCGTACATCGCGGCGGTGGTCGACCTCGATGGCGGCGGCAGCGTCAACACGAACATCGTGGGGATCGAGCCCAAGCCCGAGAACATCCACTTCGGGATGCGGGTGAACATGTTCACCGAGAAGGTCTCGGAGGACAAAGAGGGCAACTCGTATATCGCGTACCGGTTTACGCCGGCCTGACGCCCACCGCACGAAGGAGGAAGCCAGTGCGAGAAGTAGCAATCGTTGGGATTTCGATGATCAAGTTCGGGCGGTACGCGGACCGGGACTTTTCCCAGCTCGCCGCCCAGGCCGGCCTCGAGGCGCTGAACGACGCCGGCGTGGAGATGAAGCAGATTGAGGCGCTGTACAGCGGCAACCTCTACTCCACCTCCGGTTCGGGCCAGCGCATCCTGCAGCAGATGGGCCAGACCGGCATCCCGGTCGTGAACGTGGCGAATGCGTGCGCGACCGGCTCGACGGCCTTCCGCGAGGCCTACCTCGCCATCGCCTCCGGCGCGTACGACGTGGTGATGGCGATCGGCTCGGAGCAGATGGGCAAGCAGGGCCTGCTCGGCTCGCGAGGCGACCCGGCGACGAGCCTGGAAGGCCGCGTCGGTTCGTACATGATGCCGGCGGTGTTCGGCATGGCGGGCATGGAGCACGCGAAGAAGTACGGCACAAAGCAGGAGCACTTTGCCCTTGCGAGCGTGAAAAACCACTACCACAGCACCCAGAACCCGCTCGCCCAGTACCAGAAGGAGTCGCCGCTCGACGAGGTCTTGAACTCGCGCATGATCTCCTACCCGAACACGCTGCTGATGTGCTGCCCGACCGGCGACGGTGCAGCCGCCGCGGTCCTGTGCTCGATGGACAAGGCACGCCAGTTCACCACCCAGCCGATCAAGATCGCGGCGAGCGTGCTGACGAGCGACCCATTCACCGACCGCGACCTGACGCTGCCCGACATCAACACCCTGACGCGGAACGCGGCGAAGCTCGCCTACGAGCAGGCCGGGATCGGGCCGGAAGACCTGAGCCAGGTGGAGCTCCACGACTGCTTCGCGACAGCAGAGCTGCTGCACTACGAGAACCTTGGCCTCTGCGGAGATGGCGAGGCTGCAGCCCACGTGGCGAGCGGCGCCCCGTGGATTGGCAACAGGATTCCGACCAAATACCAGGAGGACGTGGCGCCCTTCCAGGACAAGACCTACAAGCCGAAGACCACGGCAGTGGTGAACGCCAGCGGCGGCCTCCTCTCGAAGGGCCATCCTCTCGGGGCGACGGGCGTTGCAAACATCGCCGAGATCGTGTTCCACCTGCGCGGGCAGGCGGGCGGGCGCCAGGTCGAAGGCTCGAAGATCGGGCTCGCGCACGTCATCGGGCTTTGCTCGGCCTGCACCATCAACATCATTCAGAAGTAATAGCCGGAGCGGCGGTTCCGGAGCCCCCTTCCCGGATCTCCCGGGGCAGGGGGCTTCTTGCTTCCCTCTTGGCCCCCGGCGCGCGAAGGTGGACCCATGTCCGGAGATACGAGCACGGTGCCGGGAGCGGTGCTGGCTGCATTCGGCGTAGATGGCGCAGACCAGGCGCCTATCGGAAGTGGGGCGGTGAACCGCCACTGGCGCATCGGCACGGGCAGCGAGATCGTGGTGGTCCGCCGGTACGGCGTGATGCGCGGGCTGGAAGCCATCCGCTGGGAACAGGGCCTGATGGCGTTCGCCGCCGGAAAGGGGTGGCCAGTCCCCCTTGCCCGGCCCGCCAGCGATGGCCCGGTGGCTGTCGTCTTCGAAGGGGGAGCGTGGACGTGTCACCGCTTCCTTGAAGGAGAGCCCGCCCCGACTCCCACGCCGGCGGGGTACCACATCCTGGGACGGTTGCTCGGGCGATTCCACCGCGATGTCGCGCCGTTCGAGCCGGAGCGGCAACGGCCCGGCTTTGGCAAGACCTGGGAACTCGATGTGATGGTGGAACCCGCGGGGATCGGGAGCTTCAATGCGCTGGTCTCGGCTTTCGGGCGGGACTATCCGGGGCTGGCAGCGGACATCCGGCGGCAACGCTACCGGAACCTGCGCGAACTTTCGCGCCTGCACTACCCGGACCTGCCAGAACATCCGATCCACGGCGACTTTTCGCCCCGGAACCTGCTGTTCAAGGAGGGCCAGCTCAGCGGCTTGCTGGATTTCGACTTTGCCCGGCGCGATGCCTGGCTGTGCGACCTCGCTCCGCTCCTGATGCCCTTCGAGCCGCTTGATCCCCGGCTGGCCGCGGCGCTGTTCGAAGGCTACCAGTCCGTGCGGCAGCTCCCGGAGGCGGAGTGGTCGCTTGTGCCGGCACTGGTGCGGGCTTCGCTCCTGTGGTGGATCGCGCACCTCCTGGTGCGCTGGCGGCTTAACGGCGAGGCACCGGCGGGGATAGCCCGGACCATCAATGAGCGCTTCCCGGCGTTCGATGCCTACGAACCCGAGGTTCGCCGCCTGGCACAACGTGCGCTCGCCTGACCAGGGTTACTCGGCTGCAACGACACGAAGGCCGGTGACCTGGACAACGGGAGCGTTGGCCGACCCGGTCCCGGGGCAGCGCCAGTTGCGGCCGGATGTGTTGCGGCAGGTGAGCCAGGGCCCCCCGGCCCAGAGCTGTGCCCGCACCGTCTGGGCCTGGGCGTCGAGCCGGAAGAGGACCGCATTGAGGACGCCCGGGTCGGCCGGGCGGAGCCGGTAGCGGACCCGGTCGACGTTGTAGCCGGAGATGGCGCCCGTCCCATCCCCGGCGTGTGAGTCCTGGACCGTGTTCGAGGCGGCAAAGCCCACGCTCGATGCCGCCAATACGGCCACAGCTGCGAGCGCCAGCAGGCGCCGCGGGCGCCGAATACCCATGTGTGCGACCTCTCCCCGCCGGGAACGCGACTTTCCCTGCGTGGGCAGGTTCGACGGTTGGCGCGGGCCCCGAAAGGCACACACACCGGCCATTCACGCGATGTTCACCAGCGTGGCACTGCGCGCCGCGGGGACCCGGTCAGGGCCGCAGCGCAATCTTCAGCACGCCGCCTTCGCGCTTGCGAAAGAGGTCGTAGGCCGCCGGAGTCTCGCTGATCTTCATGTTGTGGGTGATGAGCGGGGTGAGGTCGGCCTTTCCGCCCGCGATAAGGGCCATCAGCCGTTGCAGCCGTGCCGTGCCGACCGGGCACAGGGTGGTGACCAGCTTGCGGTGGATGAACGAACCGCCAGTGGGCATCCGGAGCTCGGGGAACGCGCCGTACACGCCGACCGAGCTGACAGTGCCGCCCAGGCGGACGACCTGGCACGCGTTTTCGAACGTTACCTGGTGGCCGAGCGCCTCCACGGCGATATCGACACCCTTGTTGGCGGTGAGCTCCATGATCCTGGCGACCGCGCCGGCGGGCTCGACCACGATGTCGGCGCCGAAGCGCTTCGCCATGGCGACCCGCTCGGGGATGGACTCCACCGCGATGATGGTGCCGGCGCCGTAGGCTCGTGCGCCGGCGGTGGCGCAGAGCCCAACGGGCCCCTGGGCGAAGATCGCGACCACGTCGCCAGGTTTGATTTCCGCGCGCTCGATGGCCGCGAAACCGGTGGACATGATGTCGGTGACGAACAGGACCTGCTCGTCGCTCAACGAGTCGGGGATCCTGGCCATGCTCGCCTGGGCGCCGTTGACAAGGAAAAACTCCCCCTGGGCGCCGAAGAGCAGGTTGCCCGGGGCGTTGAACGTCTCACAGACCTGGTGGTCCCCTTCGAGGCAACGCCGACAGGTGCCACACGACACGAGACAGGCGGTAACCACGCGGTCGCCGGGCTTGACGGCGGTGACACCCGGGCCCACCGCCTCGACGACGCCGGTGGCTTCGTGGCCCATGGGCACGCCCGGGGGAATGGGCATTTCATCGACGATGTGGATGTCGCTGCCACAGATGGTGCTCAGGGTGGTGCGGACGAGGGCCTGGCCGGGCCCGGGCTGGTCGGGATAGGGGATGGAGGCCATGGCGACGGTCGCCTGGCCGGTTTTCACACAGGTGTTGGAAGTAGGCATGCGCGTTCCTTGGAGTGGCTTCGCCGAATTCTACGGCGACGTGTGCCATTCGAGGGTGTCACCGGTAGCCGCGGTATGTCCTCGATCAGGGCGGGGGCAGATGAGCCCCTTATGGCGCCTATAGTGCGGAAAGGCGGGCAGCCAGCGGGAGGCGGCGGTCGCGGCCGAAAGCGCGCGGGGTGATCTTCACGCCGGGCGGCGCCTGGCGGCGCTTGTACTCGTTCCGGTCGACCATCGCGACAACTCTCCGGACGGTTGCATCGTCGAAACCCGCGGCGATGATCTCCTCTACTGTGCGGTCGTCCTCGACGTACGCCTCGAGGATGGGGTCGAGCACTTCGTACGGTGGCAGTGTGTCCTGGTCGAACTGGTTGGGTTTGAGCTCGGCGCTGGGCGGCTTCACGATGACGTGCTCGGGGATGAGGCCGGTGCCGGCCTTCTCGTTTCGCCAGCGGGCGAGGCGGTAGACGAGTGTCTTGGGGACATCCTTGATGACGGCGAACCCGCCGGCCATGTCGCCGTAGAGCGTGGCATAGCCGGTGGCGAGCTCGCTCTTGTTGCCCGTGGTGAGCGTGATATAGCCGAAGGCGTTGGCGAGCGTCATGAGGATATTGCCGCGCTGGCGGGCCTGGATGTTCTCCTCGGCGGTACCGATTTCGCGGCCCTCGAACGCATCGGCGAGCATATCGAGCATGGCGGCGTGGGCGGGCTCGATGGGGATGGTCAGGTAGCGGATGCCCAGGTTCCCGGCGAGAGCGCGCGCGTCGTCGCGGCTGTGCTGGCTGGAGTAGCGGCTGGGCATGGAGACGCCGGCCACGTTCTCGGCGCCGATTGCGTCGACAGCGATAGCCGCCACCACGCTCGAATCGATCCCCCCGGAAAGCCCCACGACCGCCTGGCGGAAGCCGGTCTTGGCCAGGTAGTCGCGCGTGCCCAGGACGAGCGCCTCCCAGACTTCCTCCTCATCGCACAGGTGAGGAGCGACTGGCCCCGGGGCTGGCTGCCGGCTTGAGACGGGCGCGGGCCAGCCGAGGTCGACGAGCTCCGTGCCCGTCTGGCCGTCGCGTTCGCGCAGCTCGACCCGGCGGCGGGGGTCGTGCAGGCGGCGCTGGACGACGGCATCGAGGTCGATTTCGATTACCAGCAGGGCCTCACGGAACTGCGGGCCGCGGGCGAGCACATGGCCCTCGGCATCGACCACGAGGGAAGCGCCATCGAAGACGAGTTCATCCTGGCCGGCGACGGCGTTCAGGTAGGCGACGGCCACGAGGTTGTCGGATGCGCGGGTGGCGATCATCTTCTCGCGGCCCTGGGCCTTGCCGCGCTGATAGGGTGAGGCGTTGATGTTGATGCAGAGCTCGGCGCCGCCGAGCGCCATCGCATCGAGCGGGGCGCCCGGGTACCAGATGTCCTCGCAGATGCTCACGCCAAAGGTGACCTCGCCGGCGACATACACGGGGGTGCGCTTGCCGGCAGCGAAGTAGCGCTCCTCATCGAAGACGCCGTAGTTCGGCAGCCGGCGCTTATGGTAGGTGTCGACCCAGTGGCCGTTCGCGATGATGGCGGCGGCGTTATAGGCGTCGCCGTTCATCCAGTCGACGAAGCCGACGATCGCGATGATGTCGCGGACCCTGGGGGCGAGCGCTGCGACCGCCTCGCGCGAGGCCTCACAGAATGCGCGCCTGAGGACGAGGTCTTCGGGCGGATACCCGGTCACGGCGAGCTCGGGGAAGGCGACGATCGCGCAACCGGCTTCTCGCGCCTCGGCGATGCGGGCCGAGATGGTATCGATGTTTCCGCGGATATCGCCGACGGTGGTGTCGATCTGTGCGAGCCCGATGCGGATGGTTCTCATGGCGGGAGTATACTTCGTCGCCGCTCCCGAGCTTCACGCGGGCATGGGGGAAACCCGTAGGCACACGCCCGGATTCACGCGCTCCGGGATTGGTGCGACGCTGGCGGCGGTGGCGCTTTGAGGTAGGGAGATGTCTCGAAGCAGAAGTCCGATTCATAGTCCATGCCCGCTGTGCGGGCGGGTGACCCGGGCGCACTCGCGCATCGTGGTTGCCGATGTCGAACCCGCCGGGGCGAGGCGGAGCCGGTACGCAACCGTGATTTGTCGAGATTGCGCGTTTGCGATGGTGCTCCGGTCGGAGGCGGCCGCGTTGCGGGCAGCCTGTTAGTCGAACGAAAAAGGGGCCGCTCATCCCTGACGGGGAGCGGCCCCCGGTGCGTAGAATGGCCCCCAGCGAACACGAGGGGCCGCGCATGAACAACGTCCTCGCGATGATCCTTGCCGGGGGCCAGGGAGACCGCCTCTCCATTCTCTCGGAACAGCGCGCGAAGCCGGCGGTGGTGTTTGGCGGGCAGTACCGGATCGTCGACTTCGTGCTGAGCAACTGCGGGAACAGCGGCATCACCAAGGTCGCCATCCTTACGCAGTACCGGCCCCGGTCGCTCTTCAACCACATCGGCGCCGGGCGCGCGTGGGGATTCGATACGCCGGAAGGCGGGATCCAGATCCTGCAGCCCTACCTTGGCCGCGCCGATTCCGACTGGTACCAGGGTACGGCCGATGCGGTCTACCAGAACCTGTACGTGATCGAGGAATCGCGCGCGCGGGAGGTGCTCATCCTCGCGGGGGACCACATCTACCTGACCTCGTACCGGAACATGGTCGCCTACCATCGCAGCCAGGGTGCTGATGCGACGGTGGCGGTGTACCAGGTCCCGCGGGAGGAAGCGCACCGCTTCGGCGTCCTGGATCTCGATCGGAACGGGCGGGTGACCGACTTCCAGGAGAAACCGGCTCAGCCACGCGGCCAGTGGGCCTCGATGGGCGTGTACGTGTTCAACAAGGATGTCCTTGTGGAGCAACTCCAGGAGGACGCGGACCTGGGCGATGCAAGCGCGCACGATTTTGGCCGCGATATCATCCCCCGGATGTACCGCTCGCAGCGGGTGTTTGGTTACCAGTACCAGGGCTACTGGCGCGACGTCGGCACCATCGAAAGCTACTGGTCGGCGCACATGGACCTGCTCAGCCCGAACCCGCCGCTGAACCTGGAGGACCCGGACCTGCGTCTGAGGACCTCCGGAGCGCTGCTGCCGCCGGCGCGATTCGGCGCGGAGGCAGTCGTGCGCGAGGCGCTGGTCTCGCCGGCGGCCCACATCGCCGGGGAGGTTTCACGCTCGGTCATCTCACCCGGCGTGGTGATCGAGGAAGGCGCTATCGTGCGCGACTCGGTGATCCAGCACCGCTGTGTGATCCGCTCGGGCGCGGTGGTCGACCGGGCGATCCTCGACAAGGAGGTGACGGTCGGCCGCGAGAGCGTGGTGGGCGAGGGACCGGGCAACATCCCGAACTTCGACCGGCCGGACATCGTGAACGCGGGCATCACGATTGTGGGCAAGCGCGTCACCGTACCATCCGGGTTGCGGGTGGGCCGGAACGTGGTCATCGGGCCCGGGGTGCACGATGAGCTGATGGACCGGGCGATCCTCGAAAGCGGCTCGACGGTGCACCCTACGCAGATACCGCTGCACCTGTTCGTCTGAACCCATGCGGCTCTACACGCTGGACGAGGCCAATGCCACGCTGCCGGTACTCATCCCCTTGCTGGAGCGCATCCGCGCCGCGTACGTCGAATTGCGCGCACTACAGGCCAGCCTGGCGGCGGACGTACGTGGCGCCAGCGGCGACGGCAACCTCGTCGCCGACCCCTGGGAATCGGGCGGGACGAACCGGGTGGCCGAACTGAACCGGGAGCTCCAGGATGCAGCCGGGGAACTTGACCGCCATGGGGTCGAGCTCAAGGACCCGGAGCGGGGCCTGCTGGACTTTTTCCACGAGCGCGAGGGACGGGTCGTGTATCTCTGCTACCTGCTCGGTGAACCGGTGATCGGCCACTGGCACGAGTTGCACGCCGGTTTCGCCGGGCGCCAGCCGCTCTGATCGTCCGCCCGCCGGGGCTGCGGGTGGCAGCCAGCCGCGCGGTGGCTACAATCCGCGCACTACCGACCGGGAGCAGCCGATGGCCACCGTGTACCCGATTCGTGACATCTTCGTCGAGGCGAACGGCCTCAGGCACCACCTGCTGGCGCGGGGGACGCCCGGGGAGCCCGTGGTGATGATGATCCATGGCCTGGCGGGCCAGGCCCACACCTTCGACGGGATCGCGAACATCCTGGCAGCCAGGTACCACGTGTATTGCCTGGATGTCCGTGGACGCGGCGAGAGCGAGTGGGGCCCGCCCGAGCAGTACACCATCGACACCTACGTCGCCGACCTTGAGGCGATCCGCGAGGCGCTTGGATTACAGCGCTTCTCGCTCGTCGGCACATCGATGGGTGGGCTTATCACCATGCAGTACGCCCCGAAGTTCCCGGAGCGCGTCGAACGCGCCGTGCTGAACGATATCGGCCCGGAGATCGACCCGGCAGGGCTGCAGCGTATCCTTGCCTACGTTGGCAACGCGCCCGAGATGTTCGCCGACATGAAGGCGGTGGTGAAGTACTACCGCGAGCACTACGCGCCGATGGTCGAGCACCTGGCCGATGACCAGCTGGTGGAGTTTGCGCGGTACAACGTGCGGCGGAGCGATAGCGGCGTGTACGTGTGGAAGATGGACCCGGCGATCCGGACGACTCCCGCGGCGCCACCCGCCGTTCAGCCATGGGACGCGTTCAGGGCGATGACCTGTCCTGTGCTCATCCTGCGGGGGGCGAAGAGCGACGTGCTGAGCGCGGAGATCGCGCGGAAAATGGTCGAGGCGTTGCCGGGCGCCAGGCTGGTGGAAGTGCCAGGCGTGGGGCACGCCCCGGTGCTGACCGAGCCGGTGGCGGTGAAGGCGCTGGAGGAG
Organism: uncultured Anaerolineaceae bacterium; assembly: GCA_964648195.1. Lineage (GTDB taxonomy): Bacteria > Chloroflexota > Dehalococcoidia > Tepidiformales > Tepidiformaceae > Amarobacter. The sequence goes on from CAZYLL010000011.1 coordinate 30,462, forward strand.
TTTCTCGCGGGCTGACGGTTATTGACAGCCGGGCGTGGCCGCCATACCTTGGTGGCTCAATCGAAGATGCAGCGTCGATCGGGAAGAGTAGCCGGTCAGGCGAGCCTCCAGAGAGCCGGGGACAGGTGTGAGCCCGGTGGCAGCGCGGCAGGTGAATGGGCCCGGGAGTTCCGCAGCCGAAACTTCACGGGAGTAGGTTGCGGCGGAGTGGCACCGTTATCGCAGCCAGGGCCCTCGCGGCGTGTGCCGCGGCGGCTGACAAGGGCCCGCGCGGCGCAATCCGCCCGGGAACAAAGGTGGCACCGCGAGAACCCCTCGTCCTTTGAAGGCGAGGGGTTTTGTGTTCTCTGAGCCGCAAGGCGCATCCACCGCGGAGACACAACGGGAACGAGGCCGCATGGGGGAGGCTTCAATCCCGGCCCGGCAAGGGTGGAAACCACGAGTTGAAGGACAGCACAACAATGGCAACGCGGAAATTTCACCTGGACGAGTCGGAGCTCCCGACCCACTGGTACAACATCGCGGCGGACCTGAAGAACCCGCCCGCGCCCCCACTGCACCCCGCGACACACGAGCCAATCGGCCCGGAGGCGCTCGCGCCGCTCTTCCCCATGGAGCTGATCAAGCAGGAAGTCAGCACCGAGCGCTATATCCCGATCCCGGAGGAAGTGCGGGAAATCCTGAAGATCTGGCGGCCGGCGCCGCTCATCCGGGCGACGTTCCTGGAGAAGGCGCTCGATACGCCGGCGCACATTTACTACAAGTACGAAGGCGTCTCTCCGAGCGGCTCGCACAAGCCGAACACGGCGGTTGCCCAGGCCTACTACAACAAGCTGGAAGGCGTGAAGCGCATCGCCACGGAGACGGGCGCGGGCCAGTGGGGGTCGTCGCTGGCGTTTGCCTGCAAGCTCTTCGGGCTCGAGTGCAAGGTGTACATGGTGAAGGTCTCGTACAACCAGAAGCCGTACCGCCGTTCGCTGATGCGGGTCTGGGGTGGGACGGTGGTGGCGAGCCCGAGCGATGAGACCAACGCCGGCCGGGGCATCCTCGCGGAGGACCCGGAGAGCCAGGGCTCGCTCGGCATCGCCATCAGCGAGGCCGTGGAAGATGCGGCGATGCGGGAGGATACGCGCTACTCGCTCGGCAGCGTGCTGAACCACGTCCTGCTCCACCAGACGGTCATTGGGCAGGAAGCCATGAAGCAGATGGAGATGGCGGGCGAATACCCGGACGTGGTCATCGGCTGCGCGGGTGGCGGTTCGAACGCGGCCGGCCTCCTGTTCCCGTTCTTGAAGGAGCGGCTCGATGGCAAGAAGAACACCCGCTTCCTCGCGGTGGAGCCGGCTTCGTGTCCGAGCCTGACCAAGGGCGAGTACCGCTACGACTTCGGCGACGTGGCGGGGCTCACGCCGCTGATGAAGATGTACACCCTCGGGCACACGTTCATGCCGCCGGGCATCCATGCTGGCGGGCTGCGGTACCACGCCATGGCGCCGCTGCTGTGCCAGCTTTACGACGAAGGCTACATCGAGGCGAAGGCCTACCCGCAGAACCCCTGCTTCGAGGCGGCCACCCTGTTCGCGCAGACCGAGGGCATCATCCCGGCGCCGGAGAGCTCGCACGCGATCCGCGGCGCCATCGATGAGGCGCTCGAGGCGAAGGAAGAGGGCAAATCGCGCGTCATCCTCTTCAACCTCAGCGGGCATGGCCTGCTCGACCTGCAAGCGTACGATGACTACCTGGCGGGCAGGCTGATCGACGACCACTACCCGGCCGAGAAGGTCCGGGAGGCGATGGCTCACCTGCCGGTGATCTAGACCGGCCCAACCGGAGGGGGAGGACAGCACCTCCCCCGGGGAGTTGAAACGTCATGACCACGACCAGCGCCACGACCGGCCTTGAACGGCGGCTCCGGGCGATCCTGGACGAGAAATCGATCCTGAAGCACCCGTTCTACGTGGAGTGGGCTTCCGGGCGGCTGCCCAGGGCGAAGCTGCAAGCGTTCGTGCAACAGTTCTACCCGTTCGAGGTCGCCTTCCCGCGCTTCCTGAGCGCGATCCACAGCCGGACGGAATCGCCGGCCATCCGGCAGCTGCTGCTCGACAACCTGTGGGACGAGGAGCATGGGGAACGGAACCACCCGGCGCTCTGGCTGGAATTCGGGGCAGCGCTGGGCCTGGGCCCTGAGGACATCCGCATGGCGGCGCTCCGGCCGCAGACGAAGGCGCTCATCGAGCAATTCCAGGCTGCCGCGCGCGAGGCGCCGCTGGCTGAGGCACTGGGAACCTTGTTCGCGTTCGAGGGACAGGTCCCGCAGATGTCGTGGCAGGTGATCAAGGGGCTTACCGAACACTACGGGTTCGAGCCGCGGCAATTCGAGTTCTTTTCCGTGCACCTGGTGGCGGACATCGCGCATGCCGGCGCTGAGATGCAGGCGATCACGGAATCCTGTACCGATGAGGATGCGTTGGCTGCAGCCGTCGAAGCTGCCTGCGACCGGCTCCTCGCATTCCTGGATGGTTGTTATGGGGAGGCTGCCTGATGGCGGAAGGAGATCAGACGATAGAGGCATGGAATACCGCGATCCGGCTGGCGGCCGCCATCGGCCGGTTGAAGATCGGTTCGAACCTGAAGGCGGCGGCCGATGCGCAGGCCAGGGCGTTCGAAGCGGCCGGCGCGGCCTGCGGGCTCATCGCCGAAGCCGGCACGCGGGAAGGCCCGGCGCAACTGGCATTGCTGCGCGACGCGCGGGGAGCGCTGGCCCAGTGCAAGTCGTGGATCCACGTCCTGGCGGCAGTGACGAACGAGCAGGAATCGGTCTTCGGCAATGAGCTTGACCTGGTGGAGCAGGCGTCGCGGCAGGTCAACGCGTATGCGCGCACGCTCGAACGTGGCGGGCCAGCGCCGGGCGGGCCCCGGCCGCCAATGCGGCCCGGCGGTGGCCCGCGGCCCGGTGGCGCACCGCCGCGGGGAGGTGCGCCTCGATGACCGAGCGGAAGCGAATCCTTACGGGCATCCGGCCAACCGGGGCGCTGCACCTGGGCCACTATGCCGGCGCGCTGGAGAACTGGGTGCGGCTCCAGCATGAGTACGAGGCGTACTTCCTCATCGCCGATTACCAGGTCTCGGACTATGCCGACGACATCAAGCGGGTCCGCGATGCGGTGTGGGAAGTGGCGCTCGACTGGCTGGCTGTGGGGCTGGACCCGGAGGGGAGCTCGTTCGTCATCGAGAGCCTGGTCCCGGAGCACGCCGAGCTGGCCACGCTGCTGGGGTGGTTCCTCCCGGTATCGATGCTGGAGCGCAACCCCACGCTGAAGGCCGAGATGGCCGCCCTGGAGGAACCGGAGGACGGTTCGCAGGAGCGGAAGTCGGTGCCCGTGGCGTTCTACACCTACCCGGTGATGCAGGTGGCGAACATCCTCATGCCGCGGGCGCACCTGGTGCCGGTGGGAGAGGACCAGCTCCCGCACATCGAGCTGACGCGCGAGACGGCGCGGCGGTTCAACCGGCGGTTCAAGCAGGTGTTCCCGGAGCCCGAGGGGCTCGTCGGGCGCGTGCCGCGCCTCGTCGGAACTGACGGTAACGCCAAGATGAGCAAGTCGCGCGGCAACACGATCGACCTGAAGGACTCGGCCGAGACGGTAGCGAAGAAGGTGCGCGGCATGTATGCCGGGCCACCACGCGGCGCTACCGAGCCTGGCCGGGTGGACGAGAACCCGGTCTTCCTGTACCTCGATGCCTTCGATCCGGATACCACGCTGGTGGCGCAGATGAAAGCGGAGTACGAGGCCTCAGGCATCCCCAACAAGGTCCTGAAGGACCGCCTGACCATGGTGCTCAATGAGCTCCTCGACCCGTTCCGGGAGCGGCGCGCCTACTACGAGGCCAACATGCGCAAAGTGCGGGATGCGCTGGAGGCGGGTACCAAACGTGGCCGGGCCATCGCCCAGGAGACGATGGTCATGGTCCGGGATGCCCTCGACCTCGGGTACCTGGAGAAGTACTAGATGCTGCACCCCACGCTGGATGAGGTGAAGGCGCTCGCCGGGCAGGGCCAGGGAAACCTGGTGCCGGTCTACCGTGAGGTGACTGCTGACCTTGAGACGCCCGTCTCGGCGTTTCTCAAGGTGCGCACGGGCAGGTACTCGTTCCTGCTCGAATCGGTCGAAGGCGGCGAGCGGATGGCCCGCTACTCGTTCATCGGTACCCAGCCCTACCGCGTGCTGCGGACGGGGCCGGGGGAGGAATGGGAGGGCGACCCGCTCGTCCCGCTCGAACAGGAGATCGCACGCTTCAAGGAGATCCCTGTCCCCGGCGTGCCTGCCTTCACCGGCGGAGCGATCGGGTACGTGGCCTACGACGCGGTGCGGCACTTCGAACCGCGGGTCGTCCCGCCGGAGAAGGACGAGCTCGGCATCCCCGAGGCGATCTTCCTGTTCTGCGATTCGATGGTGGTCTTCGACCACATCCGCCACACGATCAAGGTCGTGGCCCATTGCCGGCTCGATGGCGATATCGACGCCTCGTACCGGCAGGCGGCGTTCCGCATCGACGAAATCGTCGAAAAGCTCAACAACCCGACCATCCAGCTGCCCCACGAGGAAGTGGGCGCAGTCCTGAAGACGAACGGCCAGGCGGAATCGAACGTTGGCCGCGAAGGCTACGAGCTCATGGTCGAACGGATCAAGGAGTACGTGGTCGCCGGGGACGTGATCCAGGCGGTGCCTTCCCAGCGGCTCAGGCGGAAGGTGGCGGTCCACCCGTTCAACATCTACCGGCAGCTGCGGATCGTGAACCCCTCGCCGTACATGTTCTACCTGGATATGGGCGACTTCCAGATTGTCGGGGCATCGCCAGAGCTGCTGGTGCGCGTGGAGGACGGCGTGGTGTTCACGCACCCGATCGCCGGGACGCGCCCGCGCGGCGCTTCGCCTGAGGAAGACGACCGGCTGGCCGCGGAACTGCTTGCCGACGAGAAGGAGCTCGCCGAGCACATCATGCTCGTCGACCTCGGGCGGAACGATGTCGGGCGGGTATCGACCCCCGGCACGGTACACGTCGACAAGTTGATGGAGATCGAGAGGTACTCGCACGTCATGCACATCGTCTCGAACGTCTCTGGCAGGCTTGCGGCGGGCAAGACGCAATTCGACGCGTTCCGGGCCGTCTTCCCTGCCGGAACCGTGAGCGGTGCGCCCAAGGTGCGGGCGATGGAGATCATCGCGGAGCTCGAGCCATCGAAACGGGGCATCTACGCCGGCGCCGTGGGATACGCGAGCTTCTCCGGCAGCCTCGACACGTGCATCGCCATCCGCACGCTCCTGGTGAAGGACGGGTTCGCGTACCTGCAGGCCGGCGGCGGCATCGTCTACGACTCGGTTCCCGAGACTGAGTACCTCGAAACCGTGAACAAGATGCGCGCCCTCATGCGAGCGATCGACCAGGCGGAGATTGCCGCCGCCGAGATGAAGACAGGCAGCCTGGGGTATGGATAAGCAACCTCGCCGGAGGCCAGCATGAGCGACCGCCGGCCCGACCGGGTGTACGGGATCCTGGTGCGGAACGATCGCGTGTTTCTGCGCGCGTTCGGTGATCGGCTTGGCCTCCCGGGCGGCATTTTCCGGCCCCTGGCGGAGGACCGGAAGGCCGAACTGCGGGCCCACCTCCACGATCAGCTGGGGATCGAGGCGCGGGCCATCTGGGCGCAGGGCGCGTTCGACTACCGGAACCCCGATGAGGACGAGGCTCGCTTCAGCGGGTTTTACACCGTCTGGGAGTGGCATCCCGAGGGGCCGGCGGCCCCGGGCCGGTGGATGGACAGCGACGAGGTGCTCGCGAGCGCGCTCGTCCCCTCGCTGCGCATACTCTTGTTGAGCGTGCTGGCCACGCTGGCGATCAGGACAACATGAAGCAGGACATCCGCATGGCCGCGATCCTGGAGCGCCAGGGCCGCCTCTTCCTGGTGAGGCCGGAGCCCGGCGCACGATGGGCTTTGCCCGGGGGCCCGCTGCCGGAGCACGCCGACGACGTCGACCGCGAGATGGATGACATCCTCGGCCGCCTGGGGGTGTTCGCCCCGGCAATCGAGGAGGATTTCCTGCAGACGCACTTCTTCCCGGCGGAGCACGGCCAGATCGTGTTCAACCTCTACGCCGCCACCGAATGGACCGGCGAACCGGTGGCTCCCGCCGGGCATTCCGGGGGCTGGTTCGCCATCGACGAGATCGAGTCGCTCGATATGGATGAGCGGGAGCGCAACGCGCTCCTCGAGGCACTGGGCGTTCGCACGCCGGAGGACCAGACCGCGGCAATCCTCGCCGCCCTGGGTGGCGAACTGCCGGCGCCGGACCGGCCAGTGGCGGCGGCGCTCGCGGGCGAGCGCCAGCACCCACCGGGCCGGGAAGCGGGTATGGAAGTGCTCCGTACGCTGACCGGGGCCGACCCCGAGCGCGTGGCGGCAATGGCAGCGCGCCAGCAACCGGAGCTCGCGGACGACCAGATCGACTGGGTGCTCGGCCAGGTGTGGGCGAATCCCGCGCTCGACCGGCGGACGCGCAGCCTCCTGGTGGTAGCGATGCTGGCTGCCACCGGCAAGACAGGCGGGACGCTCCGCACCCACATCAACGGAGCCCTGAACCACGGCGCGACCCCGGACCAGCTGGTCCAGACCATGCGGATGGTGGCCGCCTACGCGGGTTTCCCGGCCGCGCTCGAAGCCTGGCCCGTGATGGAGGACGTGTTCGAGCAGCGCGGCATCCCGAGACCCGGGAGGACGGAATGAGCGTCATCCTCTGGGACCTGGACGACACGGTGCTCAACACGCTCCGGTGGAGGATGAAGGCTCTCGCGTATGCCCACGAGACGCTGCTGGGCACGAAGGTCGACCCGGAGGCGCTCTGGCGTTCGCACCGGGGCGGCACGCTCGAGGACCTGGGCCGCCGCCTGGTAGGGGATGACTACCGGGAGTTCGCTTCGGTATACCGCGAGCGCTACTTCGGCTCGGCGCGCGACATCCGGCCGTACGCCGGCGTCGAGCCTGTGCTGCGCTCATTCCGCGCGGCCGGCTTCGATATGGGGATCGTCACTTCGAAGGTGGCCTGGGGCGCAACGGAGGAACTGGCCAGCGCCGCCATTCTGCAGTACTTCCACACCATCGTGGGGTTCGACGACACCGATAACCACAAGCCGGACCCGGAGCCGATTTACGCTGCGCTCGACCGCATGCTCGCCGACGACCCATCGGCGGCGGTCTACATCGGCGATAGCCCGGCCGACATCTGGGCGGCGCGCAATGCGGGTATCCGCTCGATCGCTGCGCTCTGGGGGACCCTCGATGCCGGGCTGCTCCTCGATGCGATGCCGGACTTCACCGCGGAGAGCCCCGGCGAGGTGCTGACCATCCTGAGCGGGGAGGCATTCGGCCGATGACCACGCAGCTGGCCAAGCAGGTGGCACACGTCGCCGTGCGGTTCTACCGCACCGGGGGTATCGAGCTGATGCTCGTGCCGCTGCTCAAGGAATCAGCGAGCTTCACCCGCTCGGCGGGCGATGGCTACTTTTTGGTGGCGCTGATGGGCGAACCGGGGACAGCGTATCCGCTGAACTTGCGCTCGCCCGGAAGCTACGACCCGGAATACCTGGCGCAGAAGTTCCGGCTCGACCGCCGGGGATATGGCTGCACACCGGAAGAGCTCGCCGCCTCACTGCGCCTCATCCGCGACGACCTTGCGAACGAAGAGGGGATGGACCGATGACAACCCTGCTCATCGATAACTACGACAGCTTCACCTACAACCTCTACCAGTATCTGGCAGAGCTGGGCGCCGACGTGAGGGTCTTTCGCAACGACCAGGTCACGCTCGAGGAGTGCCGCGCGCTCAAGCCAGACCACGTCGTGATTTCGCCAGGCCCGGGTGACCCCGGCGACGCGGGCATCTCGCGCGACGTGATTCGAGAGTTCGCGGGCAGGGTGCCGGTGCTCGGCGTGTGCCTGGGCCACCAGTGCATTTATGAGGTGTACGGCGGTACCGTGGCCGGCGCGGGGGAGATCAAGCATGGCAAGACCTCGGTCATCAGCCACGACGGCAAGGGCGTGTTCGAACACATACCGGACCGCTTCAAGGCGGTGCGTTATCACTCGCTGGCGGGCACACCAGATTCCATTCCGGCCGTCCTCGAAGTGACCGCCCGCTCGGAGAGCGGCGTCATCATGGGTGTCCGCCACCGGGAACTGAAGGTCGAGGGGGTTCAGTTCCACCCCGAATCGATCGCGACGGAACACGGCAAGGAGCTGCTGAAGAACTTCCTGGAAATGGAGGGGGGACGATGGTGATCCAGGAGGCGATCCGGGCGCTCGTCGAGGCTGGCCGCATTGAGGGTCCGCTGGCTGCCGGCGCGCTCGAAGAGATCATGACCGGGGCGGCCACGCCGGCGCAGATCGGAGCCTTCCTGACGGCGTTGCGCGTACGCGGCGAGACGCCGGACATCATCGCCAGCTGCCTGGGCGTGATGCTGGCGCACGCGGAGCCGGTGAAAGCGCCGGGGGCCATCGACATCTGCGGAACTGGCGGCGACGGGATCGACACCATCAACGTCTCGACGGCGGCCGGGTTCGTCGTCGCGGCAGCAGGCGTGCGCGTGGCGAAGCACGGCAACCGCGCCGCCTCATCGAAGTGCGGGAGCGCGGACGTGCTTGAGGCGCTTGGCGCGCGCATCGACCTTGGAGGCGAGCAGATCGCCCGGGTCATCGAGAGCTGCGGGTTCTGCTTCCTGTTCGCCCAGCGGGTACACCCTGCGATGCGCCACGTGGGCGGGCCCCGCCGCGAGATGGGCGTACGCACCGTTTTCAACATCCTGGGCCCGCTCTCGAACCCGGCCGACCCCCGGCGCCAGCTGGTGGGCGTGGGCACGCGGGCACTCGGGCCGCTGGTCGCACAGGCGCTGGCGCTCCGGGGGCTCGAACGCGGGCTGGTGGTCCATTCCGATGACGGGCTCGACGAAATCAGCCCGTCGGCCACAACGCACGCCTGGGTGGTGGGCGACGGGGCCGTGGCCGAGCGCGATTTCGGTCCGGCGGATTTCGGACTGCCCGCACACCCGCTATCCAGCGTGGCCGGCGGCGACGCGCAACAGAACGCGGGCGACATTCTCGCCGTCCTCGATGGTGCGGAGGGCCCGAAAACGGACTTCGTGGTGATGAATGCCGCTGCCGCGCTCTGGGTGGCGGGCCGCGCCGAAGACTTCCCATCGGGCGTGAGCCTGGCGCGCGAGGCGATTGGCTCGGGGCGAGCGCGCGACGTGCTGAATCACTACATCGCCCTCAGCAATGAGGTGGCCGAATGACCGGCGCGACCATCCTGGACACCATCGTTGCGCAGCGCGCAGAGGACGTGGTTGCGGCGAAGTCCGCGGTGCCCGAACCCGAGCTCGAACGCCAGCTGGCGGCCGCGCCCGAGGTGATCAGGTTCGAGGAGCGCTTGCGCCGCGATGCACCGATGGCGCTCATCGCGGAGGTGAAGCGCGCCTCGCCGAGCAAGGGCGATATCGCCCCTGGCATGGACGCTGTGGCGCAGGCGATGAAATACGCGCGGGGCGGGGCGGCCGGCATCTCCGTCCTCACCGAGCCGGCCTGGTTCAAGGGCTCGCTCCAGGACATGGCCGGGGTCCGCGCCGCGGTCGAATCGCTCGGGGCGTCCCGGCCAGCCATCCTGCGCAAGGATTTCATCATCGACGAATACCAGGTCATCGAGGCGCGCGTGCACGGCGCCGATGCGGTGCTGCTCATTGTGGCGGCTCTCGATGATGCGAAGCTCGGCCGGCTTATGGCGCGCTCGCGCGAGCTCGGGATGGAGCCCCTCGTCGAGGTGAACACGGCGCTGGAGATGGAGCGCGCACTCGCGGCCGGGGCCCGGGTCGTGGGCATCAACAACCGCGACCTTCGGAGTTTCAGGGTGGACCTGGGCACGACCGGCCGGATCGCGGGCATGGCGCCGCGAGACGTGCTCCTGGCGGCACTGAGCGGGATCAGCACGCGGGCCGATGTCGAGCGTTTCCAGGCGGCAGGCGCCGGGGCCGTACTCGTGGGCGAATCGCTGATGGTGGCCCCCGACCCGGCGGAGAAGATCCGCGAACTGCGCGGCATCGGGAACCCGGCGGCCTCGCGATGACGCTTGTGAAGATCTGCGGGCTGCGCGACGCCGCGACGGCGGTCGAGACGGCGAAAGCCGGCGCCGACTTTATCGGGCTGGTGTTCGCCGAGTCGCGACGGCGGGTGACGCCGCAGGAGTGTTACGACATCGTCGAGGCCATCAAGGCTGGCCGGGCACAGGGCCGCGAAGCCGCGTTCGATGGCCCGGCGCGCGGTGAGGTCTCCGCGCGCAGCTGGTTCGGGGCATGGGCCGACGCGATCGAACAATCGGTGGCGCGGTGGCGACCGCTCATCGTCGGCGTGTTTGCCGGCATGACTGCAGACGAGGTGAACGACATCGCCGGCGCGGCCGGCATCGACCTGGTCCAGCTTTCCGGAGGAGAGGACGACGACTTCGTGCGCCGGGTCGAGCGGCCGGTCCTGCGGGTGGTGCACGTTCACGAGGGCATGGATGCCGAAGCGATCGAAGATCGCTTCCATCCCGGGACGCCAGCGGGGCTGGTGCTCGACACGAGCTCGAAGGCTGCACTTGGCGGCACCGGCGCGGCGTTCGACTGGAGCGTCGCGGCGGGGATCTCGGCACGGACGCCGTTTCTGCTCGCGGGCGGGCTCACGCCGGAGAACGTGGCCGGCGCGATTGCGGTCTGCCGGCCGTGGGGCGTCGACGTCTCCAGTGGCGTGGAGACGGACGGCGTGAAGGACATCGAGAAGATCCGTGCGTTCATCCGCGCGGCAAAGGGGGTACGGGTTGGCCGCTGAGACTGCACTATCGCCGCGGTTCGGTGAGTTTGGCGGACGGTATATCCCGGAGACACTGGCAAGCGCGCACGAGGAGCTCGAGCGCGCCTATGCCGAGGCCCGGAGTGATCCGTCGTTCCAGGCCGAGCTGGACGAGCTTCTCAAGCATTATGTCGGGCGCGCCACGCCGCTGTATTTCGCCGAGCACCTGACGCGCGAGTGTGGAGGGGCGCGCATCTGGCTGAAGCGGGAGGACCTGGCGCATACCGGCGCCCACAAGATCAACAACGCGCTGGGCCAGGCACTGCTCGCGAAGCGGCTTGGCAAGCCGCGCATCATCGCGGAGACCGGTGCGGGCCAGCACGGCGTGGCGACGGCGACTGTGTGCGCCATGCTCGGCCTGGAATGCGTGGTCTACATGGGGAGCGAGGACATCAAACGGCAGTCGCTCAACGCGTTCCGGATGAAGATGCTGGGGGCAGAGCTGGTCTCCGTGGAATCGGGGAGCAAGACCCTCAAGGACGCCATCAACGAGGCGATGCGCGACTGGGTGACCAACGTGGAGACGACCCACTACATCATTGGCTCGGCAATCGGCCCGCACCCGTTTCCGACCATCGTGCGCGACTTCCAGTCGGTCATCGGCCGGGAAGCGCGGGCCCAGATGCTCGAGCAGGCCGGGAAGCTGGCCGACGTGGCCATCGCCTGCGTGGGCGGTGGGAGCAACGCGATCGGCCTGTTCCACCCGCTGATCGACGACCCGACGCGCCTGATTGGCGTGGAAGCGGGCGGCGACGGGATCCACACGGGGAAGCACTCGGCCACGCTGGTCGCGGGGAGGCCGGGTGTCCTCCACGGGACGAAAACGTACCTGCTGCAGGACGCCGATGGCCAGATCCTGGAGACGCACAGCATCTCGGCCGGGCTGGACTACCCTGGCGTCGGCCCCGAGCACTCGTGGCTCAAGACGAGCGAGCGTGCCGAATACGTGGCTGTCGATGACCGGCAGGCGCTCGAAGGGTTCAAGGCGTTGACGCGGACGGAGGGCATTATCCCCGCGCTCGAGCCGTCGCATGCCATCTATCACGCGATGCGGGTCGCCCGTGAGCTCGGTCCCGATGAGGACATCCTCGTGGGGCTGAGCGGGCGGGGGGATAAGGACATGCACACGGTGGCAGCCGCACTGGGAGTGACGCTCTGACACAGCTGGCCGGCCGGCGGCGCTACCCCTGGGGCCCACGGGAAGCCCTCGTGGGAATCGGGGGATTCCTCGGTGTGCTCATCGCCGTGAACGTGCTCATCGTTGTGGTGATGATGGTGCGCGGCGACGAGTTCGTGCCGAGCGATGTGGGGGACGCGTTCGAGAAGGCGGCCGAGGTCGCACGGTACGCCGACAAGCGGCTCCAGGCGGCGGCCACGGGGGCCGAGTTGCCTGACCCACCAAGGCTTGTTGCCGACCAGGGCAGCATCCAGCTCAGCCTGGTGGCAACTCTGATCTCCCAGGGCGCACTGTTCGGCATCGTCGGCATCGCATCGAAGCAAACGTTCCGGGGCCTGGTGGAAGCGCTCGGGCTGAACCGGTTCGACGTGGGCCGGATGTGGGTCCCGGCGCTCATGGTCGCGGTGGCGTACGCGGGTACGGTGGCCTGGGTTGTGGCAGCGGAAGCGACGGGGATTTCCTGGCTGGAGCCATCGAGCACGGTGCCCCACGAAATCACGCGCGACGACCTGACGGTGAGCATCGCCGCGGTGGTCACCGTGCTGGGGGCGCCGCTCTCGGAGGAGCTCTTCTTCCGGGGGCTCATCTTCAGCGGGCTGCTGAGATGGGGATTCTGGCCTGCGGCGGCGGTCTCGGGCGTGCTGTTCTCCGCCGTGCACTTCGACCCGGGGAGCATCATCCCGTTCTTCATGATCGCGGTGATGCTGAGCTGGGTGTACTACCGCAGAGGGTCGCTCTGGGATGCGATCGTCTTCCACCTGCTGTTCAACCTCTTCAGCTTCTCGATCCTGGTAGGGACATCATGACAGCGGCCGACAGGACGTGGCCCTGGAGTGAACGCCATGTCGCCGCGGCGATCTGGTTGGGAATTGCCGCGTACGCGGGACCGCTCCTGCTGATCGGGGCCACGGCGAGCGCGCTGGGCGCCGGCCGCGAGTTCACCGATGTAGGCGACCCGTTCGAGAAAGCGGCAGTGCTGGCGCGCTATGCCGATGTAGCGCTTGCGCGCGCGGCAGCCGGCAACGCGATACCTGAGCCTCCCCGCCTGCTCGGCGACGTTGTTACCGCACGGATTGCATGGTCGTACGCGATTCTCTCGGCGGCGCTCTTCGCAAGCGCGGCGATTCTCGCCTCGCGTCAGCCGCCGGCAGCCTTCATCCGGGCAACCGGCCTGGGCCGGCTGGATGTGGACCGGATGTGGCTGCCGGGCGCGGCCGTCGCGGTGCTCTACCTGGGTGCCGGGCTGTATGCGCGCGGCGTCGAGGCGGCAGGTATCGACGCGCTGGTCCCCGCAGGCACACGGCTCGATGCCACCCTCCGCGATACGCCCGCACTGGCGCTGTACGGGCTCACCACCGTGGTCGCGGCCCCGATCGGCGAGGAGCTCTTCTACCGTGGGCTGGTGTTTGGCGGGCTGGCATCGTGGGGGTTCGTGCCCTCGGCGCTCGTTTCGAGCGTGCTGTTCGCGCTTTCGCACCTGGACCCTGGCTCGCTCATCCCGTTCACGTTGCTGGGGATGACCATGGCCTGGCTGTACTGGCGGAGCGGCTCGCTGTGGGACGCGATCGCCTTCCACGTGCTTTTCAACCTTTTGAGCTTCATGCTGCTGATCGTGAGGACCCAGACATGACGAAACGGCTCCGAGACCTGTTCGCGAACGCGCACGCCGAAGGGCGGAAGCTCTTCGTTCCCTACGTGACAGCCGGCTACCCGCGGCGCGAGGACACGGTGCCCCTGCTCCTGGCGATGGAGGAAGGTGGCGCGGATGTCATCGAGGTCGGCGTGCCCTTCTCGGACCCGATGGCCGATGGAGCGACCATCCAGCACGCGAACCAGGTCGCGCTCGAGCAGCATGTATCGCTGGGCGACTGCTTCGAGTTCGTGCGCGAAGCCCGGGCGCGCGGTCTGAAGGCGCCGGTGATCTTCATGGGGTACTACAACCCGATTCTCGCCCGCGGCGAAGAGCGAGCAGTGCGCGAGGCGAAAGAAGCGGGGGCCGACGGCTTCATCGTGGTGGACCTGCCGCCCGAGGAGGCGGGCACATTCCTCGCGGCATGCCGCCGCCACGATATGAGCTTTGTGCCGCTCGTGGCGCCGACGACGACCGACGCCCGCATCAAGGTCATCGCTGAGGCGGCCGATGCCTTCCTGTATTGCGTGAGCATGAAGGGGACGACAGGACGGGGGAACGTGCCGCTGGATGACCTGCCGTTCTTCATGCAGCGCATCCGGAGACAGACGGACCTGCCGCTGGCAGTTGGCTTCGGGATCAGCACGCGCGCGCAGGCTGAGCGGGTGCGCGAGGTCGCGGATGCGGCTGTGATTGGCTCTGCTATAATCGCGACCATTGACGCCGCGGGGGAAGACCACCGCGCGCAGAGCGTCAGGGAGTTTGTGGAGGATGTCTCCGGCCGATAGCGGACAGGTGAATGCGGCCCACACGTGGGAGAACGAGCGCCGATGGGCGTGGCGTTGGCCCCTCGTGGGCCGCGCCTACGGGTGTCCGCAGGCCGGAGTCTTTGGGCTCCCGGTTCGCTAAGGGCACAGAATCACACCCCATCGAACCCCTGGAGGAGGACCTGCGCGTATGCCGGTTCGCGGCGTCCGTGGTGCAACCACCGTCACCCGGAACCAGAAGGAAGAGATTCTCGACGTTACCAGAGAGCTGCTCACCACCATGCTCGAGGTGAACGAGATCAACACCGAGGATATCGCTTCGGCCTGGATCACCACGACGCCCGACCTGTACGCCGAATTCCCGGCGGTTGCCGCGCGGCAGATGGGCTGGACCCAGGTCCCGCTCATGCAGAGCCACGAGATGTCGGTTCCCGGCATGTTGCCGCTTTGCATCCGCGTCCTTCTCCACTGGAATACGGAGAAGACCCAGAGTGACATCCGGCACGTGTACCTGCGCGAGGCGGCACGCCTCCGCCCCGACCTTAGCTCGAGCACACACTCGACTGCGCGCTAGTGGAGAGAAAGACCCTGTGATCATCGTGGTATCCCCGGAGGCAACTCCGGATGACATCGACGTTATCGTCGCCCGGGTGGAAGAAACCGGGCGGCAGGCCCATCTTTCGGTGGGCACGGAGCGGAGCATCATCGGCGTGATCGGCTCGGACGATCCCGCGCTGCAGGATATCTTCGAAAGCCTGCCGCACGTGGAATCGGTCCACCGGGTGACCAAGCCATACAAGCTCGTCAGCCGGGAGTTCCACCCGGGAAACAGCGTCATCGACGTGGGGCAAGGCGTGAGCATCGGCGGGCCTGAGCTCGCAATCATGGCCGGGCCGTGCTCCATCGAGAACGAGGACCACATCGTCGAATCGGCGAGGGCGGTGAAGGCGGCCGGGGCGAATATCCTCCGGGGTGGCGCGTTCAAGCCGCGCAGCTCCCCTTACGCCTTCCGTGGACTCGGCATCGACGGGCTTCGTTTCCTGCAGACGGCGGGCCGCGAGACCGGCATGCCGATCGTGACGGAGCTGATGAGCGTGCGCGACATCGACGCGGTCTGCGAATACGCCGACATCATCCAGATCGGCGCGCGGAATATGCAGAACTTCATCCTGCTCGATGAAGTGGGCATGGTGAAGAAGCCCGTCTTGCTGAAGCGCGCGCTCAGCGGGCAGATCGAGGAGTGGCTGCTGGCGGCCGAGTACATCATGGCCCAGGGCAACCCGCACGTGATCCTGTGCGAACGCGGCATCCGGACGTTCGAGACGGCCTATCGAAACACCTTCGACGTCAACGCCATCCCGCTCGTGAAGGAACTGAGCCACCTGCCCATCATCGCGGACCCGAGCCACGGCACCGGGAAGGTGAACCTGGTGACCCCCGTGGCGATGGCGGGGATTGCGGCCGGCGCCGACGGGCTGATGATCGAGGTGCACAACAATCCGGAGCACGCGCTGAGCGATGGGCCGCAATCGTTGACATATGAGCGGTTCGCTTCGATGATGCGGTCGGTCGCCGGTATCGCTTCCGCGGTCGAGCGGACGCTCCCAGGGGTGTGGGCGCCTGCAGCGGCGCGATAACGGAGATGGTCGTAAGACCGTGACGGGTGCGCCCCAGCGGGGGGGCGTTGGCTCGTCGGGAGTCATGGCTGAAATCACGCTGCCCGTCTTCCAGGGTCCCCTGGACCTGCTCCTTCATCTGATCGAGCGCGACGACCTGGACATCACGGCCGTTTCGCTTGTCGCTGTCACCGACCAGTACCTGCGCGCCATCCGGACCAGCGAGGGCTTCGACCCCGGAGCCCTCGCTGAGTTTGTGGCTGTCGGGGCAAAGCTGATTTTCCTGAAGTCGAGGGCGCTACTGCCGCAGCCTCCACAGGATGAGCCGGGCAACGTGGAGGAAGACGATGTCGGCCGGGAGCTGGTCGAACTGCTGCGCGAATACAAGCGATTCGCGGAGATCGCCTCGGTGCTCGAAGAGCGGCAAGAGACGGGCCTCCGGATCTACACGCGGCTTGCGCCTCCGCCGCCTCCGCCGGAGGGCACCGGGCTTTCGAACGTCACCGTGGAACGGCTCCGGGCGATCATGATCGAGGTGCTCAACAAGAAGCCGGTGGAGGCGCGGCCGCGGGCGGTGCTGCAGCGCGACACGGCGATGACGCTGGTCCAGCGCATCGGCGAGTTCCGCGAGCGGCTGAGGCGGCGGGGGAAGTTCTCATTCCGGCGGGCAATCATGGAGTGCACGAACCGGATCGAGGTGGTGGTCTCGTTCCTTGCCATCCTTGAGCTGCTGAAATCGGGTGAGGCCGATGCGCGGCAGGCCGAGGCTTGGGGAGACATCGAGGTGGTGGCGCTGGCCGTCGCGGCCTGAGCCTTCAGGCGCCCGGGGGTTGACCCGGCGGCAGCCCCGGGGCGGAAGCCGCCCGGGAGAAGCCGCTCACGACCATGTAGACAAGTGTCCCCAACCCCCAGACAGAGAAGACTGCCGCGGCGGCTACGTTCACGCCGGGGATCAGGAAAATGACCAGGAAGAGCGCCATGCCAAGGGCGGCCGCTCCGACCGGCCGCGCGGATTTCTCCGCACGGTTACGCTGGCCCAGCACCATGAGCCCGAGCCAGGTTGCCGAAACCACAAGCCCCAGCAGTCCCAGCACCGGTAACAGAACCAGCAAGATGGATAGCCCGATCCAGACGCCGATGATGGATGCTATGGCAATCGCTGCAATCAAGGGCAGCGCGATCACCGTGACGATGCCAGAGACGATGGTCTGCCAGGGCTTCCCGGTAAGCGATTCTGCGGCTGCGCGAAGCTGGCGCCCCGCGATGAGCGAGAAGCCAACCGCCAGGACCATCAGCGCCAGGCCCACGCCGAGGAACATGAGGAAACCGAACAACACGACCCACCCGGCGCGCAGGAAGAATCCGGATGTCCGGTCGATGTCGCCCGTGACCGTGGACCCGGGCTCGCGAAACAAATCGCTCCGAACGAGTTGAACGTTCTCCACGGAGGATGTCGGACCGAGGACGAGGTCACCACGCACAACCTGGACATCGCCGTCGACCCGGCCATTGACGGTGAGCTTGCCGTTCACTGCGAGAACGAAGCGATGGACGGTACCATCGATGCGAGCGTCGCCATCGATAACGATGAGAGTCTGGAGTTCGTCGCCAGCGGGAAGGACGAAGTCGCCGCGCACTCGCAGGACAAATCCGCCCTGGTCGGACGAGCCATCATCGGCCAGGGCGACCGAAGGGATGACGGTGAGCAAGGCGAAGGCACAGAGGAGGACCAGCTGGCGGATCGAGAACATCGAGACCTCCAGAAAGGGAGTCCGGCAAGAGACTCTACCACACGCTCCAGCCGGTTAATCGTTGGGGCGTGCTGGTAACTGGCGCCGGAAGACCGAGGCCAGGCCGGCCCCAATGGCCGCGCCGAGTGCGTCGAACGCTACATCGAGCGCACTGGCGTGGCGGTTGGAGACAAAGGACTGGTGGAACTCATCGGAGATGCCATAGAGAACGGCGAGGGTCCACGCGGCTGCTGCCACAAGGGAGAGGGGCGCGCCAGGCCGGAGCGCCAGGAACAGGCGAACGGCCAGGAACCCGAAAACGGCATACTCAACCGCATGGGCGAGGTAGGACTGCCACTCCGGGCCACGAGGACCGGGTGGGTTCGGGAAGCTGGATAGCAGGAAGATGATGCCGGCCCAGGCGAGAAGGGCGAACAGCCAGGGGCGCATGCCTCCCAGTTTCCGGCGGGGCAGGTTGGGGCGCGAGCGGCGTACTCCGGAATTCGCCTCGCGGTTGCAATGGAGCCGAGGAGCCGGGTTCAGGGACAGTGGCTTGACATGCAAGGATCCACTTGCCTAACGTTGGTACGTGGGAGCCGATCTATACAGGGCGCTCGATGACGCGACCCGTCGAGCGATCCTCGACGAACTCTGCGATCGGGACGGCCAAACGCTGTTCGAGATTTGCTCGCGCCTGGCCTTGAAGCATGGTCTCGGTTCAACCCGCCAGGCCATCTCGCAGCACCTCACCATCCTGGAGGAATCCGGACTCGTCACTACGGAACGGCGCGGCCGTTACAAATACCACTATCTGGACACGAAGCCGCTGGAGGAGATCGAGCGGCGATGGCCAACCAGAAAGACAGGAGCATGACATGAGGATCGAACTGACGAGCATCTTTGTCGACGACCAGGCGAAAGCACTGGCCTTTTACACCGGGGTGCTCGGCTTCCTGAAGCGGCAAGATGTCCCCATCGGGGAGGACTCGTGGCTCACCGTGGTCTCACCTGCACAGCCAAATGGCCCGGAGTTGCTCCTGGAACCAGCGGGACATCCCGCGGTGAAATCGTACCGCGAGGCGTTGATCGCCGATGGCATACCCCTGGCGCAGTTCGCCGTAGACAATGTCCAGGCGGAGTACGAGCGGCTTCGCAACGAGGGCGTCACCTTCACCCAGCTCCCTACCGACCTCGGGCCGGTGACGGTTGCCGTGTTCGATGACACCTGCGGGAACCTAATACAGATCGTTGCGCCGAAATAGGCGCCTCATGCGGGCGCCGAGTGCATGGCTACAACACCATCTGCGTCTGGGTTACCTGCGCCAGGAGCTTGCCTTCCGGGGAGCGGATGGATGTCTGCCATGTCTGCGTGCGGCGGCCGCGGTGGAGCGGCAGGCACTCGGCGGTGATCGTCGTGCCGGCCACGCCCGGTCCGAAAAAATTGGTCTTCGACTCGATCGTGGTGGTGCCCGCTCCATCCGGGATGTTGAGCACGGTCCCGACGGCGCCGAGCGTGTCGGCGAACGCCATCAGCACGCCGCCGTGACAGACGCCGGGGACCGTGCAGAGCTCGTCCCTCACGTGAAGCTCGGCGGTCACGCGCTCGGCCGTTGCCGACGTGAGGCGGATGCCCAGGGTGCCGGGGAAGAACGGTGCGATGCGCTCCTGCAGGCTGGCGGTGCTGTCCATGTGCGCCTCCATTCGTGGGGTCTTGGTAGAGAGTGTGTGGCCGGTAACGGAGAGGCGGGAGGGCCACGTGCAACCATTGTGCACAGTCCACCCGGCGTTGGTAGGCTGTGGGCAGGCAACATGAGCATCCCAACGTTCACGCAGGCGCAGCTCACGGCGGGGGCACCGGGTCCCGAGACGGCGCTGACGATCGGCGTGCTCGACGGGGTTCACCTGGGGCACCAGGCGTTGCTGAAGCGCCTTCGGCAGGAGGCGAAGAAGCGGGCGCTTTCCCCTGGCGTGGTAACCCTCCATCCGCATCCGATCACCGTGCTCCGGCCCGAGGTCGCACCGAGCTACCTCACTTCGCTGGAAGACCGCATGGAGCTCCTGCGATTGGCCGGGGCCGATTGGGTGATCCCGCTGACGTTCACCAGCGAAGTTTCAGAAGTAACCGCGGAGGAACTGGCCACGGCATTCCACGAATGGCTGCGGATGCGCCTGATGGTACTTGGTCCCGATGCGGCGTTTGGCCGGGGCGCGCCGAGGGACACGGTAGAGCGCATGCGCCGGCTGGGCGCTGAACTCGGGTTCGAGGTCATCCAGGTGGAGCCACTGATGCACGACCACGAGCGGTACAGCTCGACAGCGGTGCGGAAGGCGCTGGCCGAGGGCGACATGGACCGCGTGACGGCGCTCCTGGGGCGCCCGTACCGGATCTCGGGCCCGGTGGTGAAAGGCTTCGAACGGGGCCGCACCATCGGCATCCCAACGGCGAACATCTCCGTGGCGGTCGACCGTGCGCTGCCGGCGCTGGGCGTGTATGCGACGCGCGTGCACGTTGCCGGGCTTGCGCTCAAGGGAGGAACGAATATTGGGCGCCGGCCGACCTTCGATGCGGGCCACGTCTCGATCGAAACCCACCTCCTCGATTTTGAGGGTGACCTCTACGGCGAGCGGATGGACCTGGAGATCATTGCGCGGATCCGGAGCGAGATGAAGTTCGAAAGCGTCGAGCAGCTCAAGGTCCAGATCGCCCAGGACATCGTCCGCGCGCGGGAGATTCTCCGCTGAGCGCGTCTCTATCCTGGAATCACCGGCCGGACATGGCATGACACGAACGATGGCACCCGTCGACGAGCAGATGAGCGTCCTGATGAGCGGCGTGGACTATGGCGACGCACTCCTGAAGAAGCAGATGGAACGCGAGCTCCGTTCGCTTCTCGAGGAGGACCGCCCGCTGCGCGTCTACCTCGGGATCGACCCGACGGCGACCTCGCTGACACTGGGGCACACGGTGCCATTGCGGAAGCTGCGCCAATTCCAGCAGTTCGGCCACCACTGCATCTTCCTGATCGGCGACTACACGGCGCTGATCGGGGACCCGAGCGACAAGAACAAGCTGCGGCCAATGCTCTCGCCAGGGGACATCGCGGCGAACGAGGCGACCTACTTCGAGCAGGCGGCGCGCATCCTCGACCCGGGCAAGACAGAGCTTCGGCACAATTCGGAGTGGCTCGGCAAGCTGACGTTCCCCGACATCATCAGCCTGATGTCGAAGTTCACCGTCGCTGAGATGCTTCGCCGCGACAACTTCCGCAAGCGGTGGGAAGATGGCGACGCGGTCTATCTGCACGAGTTCCTGTATGCATTGATGCAGGGCTACGACGCGTATGCGCTGGCCTGCGATGTACAGGTTGGCGGCACGGAGCAACTCTTCAACCTGATGGCCGGACGGAAGATCCAGGAGGACGCGGGCCAGCGGCCACATGTGCCGGTCACGATGCCGATCCTCGTCGGGCTGGACGGCAAGGAGCGAATGTCGAAGTCGAAGGGCAACCACATCGGCGTTAACGACCCGCCAGAGGAGCAGTTCGGCAAGGCGATGTCGATCCCGGACGAGGTGATCGGCGACTTCTTCACGCTGGCGACGAACCTCCACCCGGACGAGGTCCGCGCGATCATGCGGGCGATGAGGGATGGGGAGCGCAGCCCGATGGAGACGAAGAAGCTGCTGGCGCGGACGATTGTCAGCGAATTCTGGGGCGCGGAGGCGGCAGCGGCGGCGCAGGAACACTTCGAGCGGACCGTGCAGCGGAAGGAAGTGCCCGACGAGATCCCCGAATACCGTGTGCGGCAGGGGGACCTCCTGCTCGACGTCATCGTTTCCATGGGCGCGGCGCCATCGAAGCGGGAAGCGCGCCGGTTGTTCGAACAGCGGGCAGTCACGATGGATGGGCTGGTGATGGAGCCCACCACCCCGGCGCGGCCCGGGATGATCGTGCAGGTGGGCAAGCGCCGCTGGATCAGGCTGGTTTAGCGCCCGCGGCTGCCGGTTTTCCGCCGGCGGTGGTGGCGCGGGAGAGGGACCTGCCCAGCGCGCGCCTGAGCTCGTCGCACATCATGAAGGTGAGCGCCGCCAACGGGATCGTAAGGAGCCACGCAGGATCGATTGCGGCCATCGAGACAGCCCGGTTCAGGCCGGGAACGTACAGGAGCACCAGTACGAGGCAGATCTCGAACGCAAGGCCGACGGCGATCGCCCGGTTCGCGAGGGAGAGCCGCTGACGGAGTGTGCCATCGCGTTGTGCGACCAGGCATCCGACCTGGCCACCAACGATGCCCAGGAAGGTGACCGTGGCGGCAGCACGGGAGGCCCCCTCGAAGGGTGCGAACGAATCACCGAATCGCCAGCCCTCCACGAGATAGAAGGCGAAGAATCCCGCAAGGGCGATAGCCGCTTCGAGAGGCCCGAAGAAGAGGAACGTGCGAAGACCCAGCCGCCGGGTAAGCAGCGGCCGGGAGGGGGGTTCCGGCGCCGCGCGCATGACTCCCGGTGCGGGAGGTTCGGCCCCGAGAGCGAGTGCCGGCAGGAGGTCTGTTCCAATATCGACGGCGAGGGCCTGGATAACCGCAAGGGGAAGCGGAATGGGGAGAAAGATGTACAGCAGGAACGGCGCCATCTCGGCGACGTTGCTGGTGACGATGTAGCTGAGGAACCGGCGGATGTTGGCCCGGATCGACCGCCCCTCCTCGATGGCAGCCACGATGGTTGCAAAGTTGTCATCGGCAAGCACGATATCGGCCGCCTGCTTTGCCACCTCTGTGCCTCGTAGCCCCATGGCCACGCCCACGTCGGCGGCGCGGAGCGCCGGCGCGTCGTTCACGCCGTCGCCCGTTACGACGACCACTTCGCCAGCCGACTGCAGCACGCGCACAACGCGAAGCTTCTGTTGCGGGTCGACACGAGCGATAACGGCGTTCGAGGCCAGGAAGGCGAGCAGGTCGGCATCGGACATGCGGTCGACGTCGTCGCCGGTCTCCACCGGCACCGCTCCCTCGACCAGGCCGACCGTGCGCGCGACGGCCCTGGCCGTTTCGGGGTGGTCACCCGTCAGCATCACGACCCGGATGCCGGCGTTTCGGCATGCCGCGAGCGCATCGGCAACGCCTGCGCGGGGAGGATCGCCGAAGCGCACGATTCCGGCGGGATGAAGGCCGCGACCCTCAGCCCCCCGGGCGAGCAAGAGCACCCTATCGCCCGCGGAGGTCGCCTCTGCGACGGCGCGCGCCAGGGCCGGTGGGAGTGCCCCGGTGGAAGTGAGGGGAAGGACAGCCTCCGGTGCGCCTTTTACCAGCACGGTGGGGGAGCCGTCGATAGCGCAGGTCACCTCCATGTAGCGCTTGCGGGCGTCAAACGGGGTTCCTGAAAGGCGCGCATGTGCGGACCGCCATGCCGCCGGGTCGATTCCGAACCCCTCCACCCAGCGGAGGAGGGCGCTGTCGAGCGCGTCGCCGGCGATCGCGTCTCCTTCGGCAACCGCGTCGTTGCAGAGCGCGGCGACCTGGAGCATTTCCAGCGATGGGTCCTGCGAGCCGTCCAGGGAGACCGCGCCCTTCACGGTGATAGTGTTTTCGGTCAGCGTCCCGGTTTTGTCGGTGCAGATCACGGTGGCCGAGCCGACAACCTCGACAGCGGAGAGGCGGCGAATTGCCGCTCCACGCTCGGCCATCCGGCGGGCCCCGATGGCCAGGGAGACGCTCAGCGTGGGCAGGAGTCCTTCGGGGACGAGGGCAACGATGATGCCTGTGCTGAACGTTAGTGCCGAAAGCGTCGAGGTCTCGGTGAACGACGCGGCCAGGGCCAGGGTCGCCGCACCAGCCAGCACGGCAATGGCGGCCGTGACGCGGGAAAGGGCGGCAACCTGGCGCTCCAAAACCGATGGCCTGCTGGACAGGCCGTGAAGGAGCCCGGCGATGCGCCCCAGGGAACTGGACGGCCCGGTCGCGACCACCACGGCCGAGGCAGACCCCGTCGCCACCCAGGCGCCTCCGGGGAGCAACGGAGGGAGTGTCTCGATCCGCAACCGCCCTTCGGGAACCTCAACCGGCTCGGCCGACCGCTCGACCGGTTGTGTCTCTCCGGTGAGCATCGAGAGGTCGACGGTCAGGTTTTCGCTTTCGAGGAGGGCGCAATCGGCGGGGATCACGTCACCCGTTGCAAGGTGGACGATGTCCCCGGGCACGAGGCTGGCGGCCGGGAGGATGTCCATGGCGCCATCTCGCGAAACCCGGGCCGTCACCGCCACCCTGCGCATGAGACTTTCGAGGACCTTCCCTGCGCGATACTCCTGGATGAAGGCGAATGCGCCATTGAGGACCACAACGGCGACAATGGCGGACCCCAGTTCAGCGATGCCGGCCGCAAAGGCAATGCCCGACGCGAACCACAAGAGCAGCGCAAGCGTGTGGGTGAATTGCCCGGCGAACGAGCGAAGCAGGCGGGTGGAATCGGGGCGGATGGGCTCGTTTGGCCCGAGGTGCTGCAGCCGCACGGCTGCCTCTGCGCTGGACAGGCCTGCGGCGGTGGTTCCCAGCGCAGCAAGGCGCTCGCCCGGCCGCATCCGGGGGAGATCGCGCAGGTCTGCGACGTGTGATTCTTCGGCCAAGTCCCCGTCCTCGCCCGGGCAATTCACCGGCACCCGGCACCCGAGCCGGCGATATGTTGAGGGCCGTGGGCCTCATGATATCGGGACGGGCGAACGGCCGGGGAGCGGCGTTGCGGCGTGCATCATCCGGCGGGTATCCTGCGGGCCTGGCTTACCGGCCGGGAAAGACAGGAGGACCACGAAAGCATGGCTGACCTGAAGGAAACCCAGGCGCGGCACGCGCAGGATGTCGTCTCGGGCAACATGGCCGCCCTGATGGGCGATTTCACGCCGAACGGGCTGACGAAGGCGATGGCGCTGGCGGCGAACCCGATCTCCGCCACCTCATACGAGGTGAAGGACCTGGGCAACAACGAGGTGGAGATCAGCTACATCGGCGCGACAACCCGGAGGATCTGGAGCAAGTGGGTCGAAAGCGGCGGGAAGTGGCAAATCGACGATTTGAAGGACCTCGGCTGAAATGACGCAACCGGCGACAGCCCGCGAGGCGGTCGAGCGCAACGCCCGGGCCGTGATGACGGGCAACCTCACCCAGGTGATGGCCGACATCACGCCCGAGGCACTCGCGCAGATGATGCAGATGGGCGCCCAGGCGGGCGGGCTTTCCCCGGCACAGATGCCGAACATCGAAGGTTACGACATCGCCGAAAAAGGCATTGAGGGTGACGCGGAGGTGTTCCACGTCACCTTCCGCTCATCCATGGGGACGGCGACCCTGAGCACCTCGTGGAAGCAGATCATGGGCCAGTGGAAGCTGACCGCCGTGCAGCTGGTCTCGGCGGAGATGACCGCGAGCTAGCCACTGGTCCGAAATCCAGGACCCGGGGAGGAGCTGTGGAAATCTGCATGGTGCGCCACGCGGTAGCTGTCGAGCGCGGAACCCCGGGATTCGAGGACGATACAAGGCGGCCGCTCACTGCGCAGGGCAGGGCGCGCATGGTCGAGGCTGCTGGCGGCCTCAAGCGGCTGTTCACCCCCCAGGTCATCCTGACGTCCCCCCTCGTCCGGGCCGTCGAAACCGCCGACATCCTGCGCAAGTGCTACGGGCTGGGGAAGCCGCGCGAGTGCGAGGCGCTGGCCACCGGCGACCACGACCGCGTGCTCGCGGATATCGGGGAGGCCGACTCCGGGGCGATCGCGCTGGTGGGACACGAGCCCTGGATGAGCGAGCTGCTCGCCTACCTGCTTACGGGCGACAGGACCGGGATGACAGCGGTGTTCAAGAAGGGCGCCGCGGCGCTGGTGGGGAGCCCCGCCGAGCCGGCTCCCGGGAGCTGCTGGCTGGAATGGCTGATCCAGCCGGCTGCCCTGCGCCGTCTCGGTGAGCGGGGCTAACGATGCACGGCGAAGGTGACGGAGAGCTTGAGGACGGATTCGAGCCGCCGCTGCTGCCGTTCGAGCTCGTAGAGCTCGGCATCGAGCGGCGCGTTGGCGTGAAGGCGGATGTTCAACCCCGACTTGCCCGCCCGGACGGCCAGATCCAGCACTGGCGACGGGTGGCGGCGGCGGATTGCCCGCGCGACGCCAAGTAACGCGGAGAGGACGGCCGCCTTCCTGGGGTCATCGGGCTCAATGATGGCCCGGTACGGCGAGAGGTCGGGCGTGCCCGAATCGGCCCAGCGGACGAGCGCGGCGAGCAGGACGATCTCGCGGTGGGTGAAGCCGTGGAGGTCGCCACTGTGGACCAGGTACTCGGCGTGGCGGTCGCGGTTGTAGTAGTCGATGTGCATACCGATCCCCGCGAGACGGGCCGCGGAAAGCAAGAGGTCGAGCTCGGCGATGCCGAGGCCGTGGATAGCGCGGGTGGCCTCGAACAGGATGGCAGCGGCAAGGACGACGGGCTCGGCGGCGAGCTCATCGACGCCGTTGGCGCGCGCGAGTCCGGCGATGGAAGCGTTCCGCACATCGGGGAGGACCGCGCCCTGGCCGCGCAACTCCTGCCAGACGAGTCCCTCGCGAAGTCCCTGGCCGGAGACGTGGAGGCTTGCTGCGCCGGTGAGGTCCATCACCTCATCAACGACGATGGCCGCTGCGTGGAGGATGTCGGCACGGTTCGCACCGACGCCCGGGATCCTTCGACGCTCCTCCGATGACACACGGGCGAGGGCCGTTGCGAGACGATGGACCTCGCGCCGCGAGAGCTCGATTCCGTGGAGGCGGCGCAGTGGGTAGCCGCGCCGGAGGCGAATGATGCGCGCCAGGTTGCGGACCGCCCCGCCTGTGCCGAACAGGACCGGGTGGGGCGCCGGCACCGAAAGCTGCTGGCGGACCGCCTTGCGCAGTCCCCGTATCTCGCGAGGGGTGGGCGGATCTGACTTCAGGTAGCGCTCGCGCGAGTAGATGGCGCCGAGGGGCGCCGACTGGACATCGACGAGGTGGCGGTCCTCGATCTGCATGAGTTCCAGCGAGCCGCCGCCGATATCGAGCAGGCGGCCGTCGCGCAATGTGGTGCTGTTCACCACCCCCAGGAAACCACAAAACGCCTCGTCGTAACCGGTAAGGACCCTGATCGATGTCCCGGTCTCATCGCGGACGCGCTGGATGAAGTCCGCGGCGTTCGGGGCGCGGCGGAGCGCCTCGGTGCCGACGGCGACGGTGACGGTGGGGCTGAACGACGCCGCGATCTGAGACATGATGCGGACCGCCCGGATTCCGCGGGCCATGCCTTCAGGGGTCAGGTTGCCGCCGTCCTGGCCCTCGCCGAGGCGAGCATCGAAGCGCTCCTCGTCGATGACTTCGAACGCGAGAGGAGAGAGCGACCGTGCGACCAGCAATCGCACCGAGTTGGAGCCGACATCGATGACCGCGACGGTCGTCGCCCGGCTCATGATTGCCTCCGCATTGGTTCATTATCCGCCGGGCGCCTGCCAACGGTAACGCTGTGACGGATTACCGCGCGGAAACATGGCGCACATCCGGCATTGACACGGTGCGTGTAGAATGTTCGAAGCGAACCGGAAGGAGGCAGGCGCATGAAGCGGAAGATGCTCGGGGCACTCTTACTCCCGCTGCCGTTTGCAGCACTGCCGATTGCGGCGGTGATGTTCAACCCGGCTCGGGCTCCCGGCGACGGCGGCCTTGTCGTCCAGACTCCAATGCCGATCGAACAGCAGGCGAACTCACTCGCTGCGGACCTGGCGGCCCCGGGAGGCGGAGACAGCACGCTCGCCTATGGCGTGGACAGCCGCTCCGCTGACTGTGTCGACGCCGTGCCTCCATATGGCGGCTAGCCAGGAGCAGCCAGGGCCGGGAATCGGCGCACCTGTCGCGGGCGCCGTAGCATGGTTGTGGACAGCACGAACGTCCGCGGAGGGGTGTGAGTGACGACGGCGGGCACCCGCAAGAAGCGGTCGGAGCGGACCATCGAGGAGTACCTCCTCAGCGAGCAACAGCTCGAAGAGATGTATTACCACATGCTCCTTGCGCGCCGCCTCAATGAGCGCATGCTCGCGCTCAACCGCCAGGGCCGTGCGGCGTTCGTCATCGCGGGCGTAGGCCAGGAAGCGGCGCAGGTTGGTGCGGCGATGGCGCTCAAGCGTGGCACGGACTACCTCGCCCCGTACTACCGCGACCTCGGCATGAACCTGGTCTTCGGCATGACAGCGCGGGAGGCGATGCTCAACCTGCTGGCAAAGCGCGACGACCCGAACAGCTACGGCCGCCAGATGCCCTCGCACTGGGGCAACAGCGCCCGCAAGATTGTCACCCAATCGAGCGTGGTGGCGACCCAGTTCCTGCACGCGGCTGGCATCGCCCTTGGGGCGCAGCTCCGCAAGGACCCGATTGTGGTGATGACCTGTTGCGGCGAAGGCAGCACCAGCCGTGGCGACTTCCACGAGGCCCTCAACTTCGCAGCGATCCACCGGCTCCCGGTCATTTTCTACGTCCAAAACAACGGCTACGCCATCTCCGAACGAAACGAGAAGGAGATGCCCGTTCCGAACGTGGCCGATAGGGCCCGGGCCTACAACATGAACAGCGCCATGGTCGATGGAATGGACGCGATCGCCGTGTACCAGACGGTGAGGCCCGCGGTCGACCAGGCGCGGAACGGGGGCGGCCCGTTCCTCATCGAGGCGAAGTGCTACCGCCTGTGGCCGCACTCCAGCGACGACGATGACACGCGCTACCGTCCGAAGAAGGAACTCGAGGAATGGACCCGGAAGGACCCGATCACCTCGTTCCGGGCCCGCGTGGAGACCGACGGCATCTTCCCGAAGGCCGACCTGGATGAGATTGAGGCGCGCGTGGAGGAAGAAGTCCGCGAAGCGGTGCAGTGGGCGCTCATGCAGCCGGACCCCGAACCGGAGGACGCGCTCGGGTCCGTGTACAAGGAGCTCTGACATGGCGGTGATGACGGTGATCGAGGCCGTCCGCTCGACGCTCGACGAGGCACTGGCTGCCGACGACCGCGTATTCATCCTGGGAGAGGACGTTGAGGCGGGCGGCGTCTTCCGCGCGACGGAGGGCCTGGCCGCGAAGCACCCCGGGAGGGTGATCGACTCTCCCCTCGCCGAATCATCGATCATCGGCCTCTCGATCGGGGCGGCGCACTACGGGATGCGGCCGGTGGCGGAGATCCAGTTTGCCGACTTCATCCACGCCGGGTTCGACCAGCTGTGCAGCGAAGCGTCTCGCTGGTGCTACCGGACGAAGGGCGATGCCTACTTGCCGATGGTGGTGCGGACACCGTGGGGTGGAGGCGTCCATGGTGGCCAGCACCATTCCCAGAGCATCGAGGCGTATTACGCCCACATGCCCGGCATCAAGGTGGTTGCGCCATCGTTCCCGGCCGACTACCGGAGCCTGCTCCGGGCTGCCATCGCCGACCCGAACCCGGTGCTGTTCCTCGAACACAAGCGCACCTACCGCCTGATCCGGCAGGAGATGGACGGCGCCCCCGCCGAGACGGTCATCGGCCGCGCGCGCATCACCCGGCGTGGAGGCGACCTCACGATCATTGCGTACGGCCTGATGCTGCACGAATCACTGGCCGCGGCGGAAATGCTGGCGACAGAGGGAATCGAGGCCACGGTGGTCGACCTGCTGACGCTCAACCCTCTCGACCGGGAGACCATCCTGGAATCGGCGAAGGCGACCGGGAAGGTCCTCGTCGTGCACGAGGACACGCTCACAGGAGGCCTTGGCGGGGAGATTGCGGCGATCATCGCCGAGCACGCATTCGAGTACCTGGACGCGCCTATCCGCCGGGTGGCCGGGCCGGACATCCCGCCGATGCCGTACCACCACGCCATGGAGGATTTCTTCATGCCGAACCGTGAGAAGATCGCCGCCGCCGCGCGGGAACTGGCGGCGTACTGATGCGCAGTTCGGGCGCCTGCCCACGCGCCCCGGGGGTCCGGCCATGACGATCGTGAAGATGCCTCAGCTCGGCGAGAGTGTGACCGAAGGCACGATTCTCAAGTGGATGAAGGAACCGGGCGACCCGGTGAAGCTCGATGAGCCGCTCTGCGAGATCGAAACCGAGAAGGTGACCGCCGAGTTGCCGTCGCCCTTCGAGGGCACGATGGGGAGGATCCTGGTGCCCCAGGGCGAGACGGTGGAGGTCGGCGCCGCACTCTGTGAGGTGATCGAGGCCGGGCAGGCCCGCCCGGACCGGGCGCAGGAGGGCGGGGTGGATGGCAAGTGGCTCGGCGGCCCGATGGCCATCCCGCCGGAGGAATCCAGGGGTTCTCCGGCCCCCGTCGCTGTCGCTGCCCCGGCAGAGGGCGCGGCTAACCGGGCGAAGCCGGACGAACGCGGGCGGTTCTACTCGCCTGCGGTGATGCGCCTGGCGCGGGAGCACGCTATCGACCTGGCGTCGGTGCAGGGGACGGGGATCGGCGGCAGGGTTACGCGGCGCGACGTCGAGCGGTTCCTCGAGGTACGGCCCGCAGCAGGTGTGGCTCCCGTCTCGTCGCCGCCTTCGGTAGCGCCCCCGGGAGAGCCCTTCGAGGTGGTGACCCTCTCGCCAACGCGGAAGACGATCGCCGGGCACCTCGTCAGGTCGAACCTCGAGGCGCCCCAGGCCTGGACGATGGTGGAGTGCGACGTGACCCGGCTGATGGCCCTGCGAGAGCGGGAGAAGGAGCGCTTTGCCCGCCAGGAAGGCGTGGACCTGACGCTCCTGCCGTACTTCACCGCCACCGTGTGCGAATCGTTACGCGCGTTTCCTATGCTGAACGCCCGCTGGGAGGGCGATGAACTCCGGCGGTACCGCGCGCAGAACATCGCCATCGCCGTCGCCACGGAACACGGACTCGTGACGCCGGTCATCCACAATGCCGGCGACCTCAGCGTTTCGGGACTGGCAAAGCAGATCGCGGAGCTGGTGGAGCGCGCGCACGCGCGCAAGCTCCGTGTGGGGGACATCGAAGGCGGAACGTTCACGGTCAATAACACGGGGACGTTCGGATCGATCGCCTCGAAGCCCATCGTGAACACCCCACAGGTGGGCATCGTGACGCTGGAGCGGGTGGTGAAGCGGCCCGTGGTGGTGGAAGGCGACGCCATCGCGGTGCGGGCGATGGTGAACGTGTGCCTGAGCTTCGACCACCGCGCGCTCGACGGGTACGAGGCCGGCGGGTTCCTCGCTGACCTCAAGCGACGGCTGGAAGCCATGGGGTAGACGGCCGCGATCAGGTGAGGATGGCGACGGTGCTCGACGATACGGCGTAGACCTTGCCGTTCCGGTCGACCAGCTGAGCCTCGGCTACGGCCTGGGTCCGCCCACGGTGGATGACCCTGCCCTCAGCACGGACCTCACCCACCGTGACGGTCACGGGCCGCAGGAAGTTCACCTTGTACTCGAGCGTCGTGTACCTCGCGCCGGCGTCCATGGTGGTCTGGACTGACATGCCCATGGCCGAATCGAGCAGTGTGCCGATGATGCCACCGTGAACCGTGCCAAGCGGGTTGTAGTGGAGTTCTCCGGGGGTGAATGCGAACGTCACCCGGCCCTCTTCGACGACAGGGATTGAGAGGTCCAGCAGTTGGCCAAGCGGAGGGCGCGGGAGAGCACCGGTGGCGATTGCGCGGACGCCTTCGATGCCGGGCAGTGCGGCGAGGTGCTGAAGCACGGGGGCCGGGTCTTCCCAGGTGACGGTCAGCGATCGGGTCGTTGGCTGGGCGTGAGTTCGTTGCATCATGCAATGGACTTTACAGGCGGAGCGGGAGCGGGTTCTGCAGCGAACGTCACACAGCACTGCGACGCAAGCAAGACGATGGCACCCGGTGGGAGGCCGGCTATCCCCGCTTCGGCAGCGCCTCCAGCGCGCGGCCGATCACCAATCGTTGAATCTGGTTGGTGCCTTCGAAGATCTGGAAGATCTTGGCATCGCGGACCCATTTTTCGACCGGGTGGTCGCGCATGTAGCCCTGTCCGCCGAGGACCTGGACGGCATCGACGGTTACTTTCATGGCCATGTCGCTGGCGAAGCACTTGGCCATGGAGCCCTCGGCCTGGAGGTAGGGCGCGTTGGCGCCGGCCATCCAGGCCGCGCGCCAAACCATGAGCCGGGCCGAATCCACCGCCATCGCCATATCCGCGAGCATGAAGCTGACGCCCTGGTTCTTGATGATCGGGCGGCCGAACTGCACGCGCTCCCTGGCATAGTCGAGCGCGTATTCGTAGGCTGCGCGGCCGATGCCCAGGGCGTAGGCGCCGACCACCGGCCGGGTTCGCTCCAGCGTCATGAGCGCGCCGAGCGCGCCGGGGCCTGCACTGCCGCCACTTTTCGATGGAGCGCCGAGCTTGTATTCGGCGGGGATGCGGCACTCGTTGAGCACCACGTTCGCCGTGTGCGAGGCGCGGATGCCCATCTTCTTCCAGGTGGTGCCTTCCTCGAGCCCTGGCGTGCCACGCGGCACGATGTAGGCGCCGAGGCCACCCCAGCCCCTGGACCGGTCCTCGGTGGCGAAGACTACGTGCACATCGGCGATGTTGCCGTTGGTGATGAATTGCTTTTCGCCGTTGAGGATGTACTCATCGCCATCGCGGGTCGCCGTCGTCTGGATGTTGGCGACATCGGAGCCTGCATCGGGCTCGGTGAGGCACATAGCGCCGAGATGAACCTCGTTGGCATCGGAGGCGATGGCGGCGAGCCACTTTTCGCGCTGCTCGGGCGAACCTGTGGCGGAGATGGCGGCCGCGGCGAGGCCAGAGCTGTTGATGGCGAGCGCGATCCCGGCGCAACCCCAGGAGAGCTCCTCGGCAAGGATCGACGGTATCAACGACGAGCCGGAACCTTCGAGCAGGCTGCCCTGCTTCGAAACGCCGAACCCGATGGCTGCCGCCTTCTTGATGATGTCGTACGGCACCTCCTCGCGTTCGTCGTAGTAGGCAGCAACCGGGCGGATTTCCTTCTTCGCGAACTCGTGGGCTACCTGCTGCACCATCTTTTCTTCGTCGGACAGTTCGAGCGAGACCATCGAAGGCGCCTCCCGGATGAATGCGTTTCGAGTCAGCTTATCACCGGGCTGACAGCACGGTAGCGGGTCCTGGCCCCGGGCCTGTCGCGGGGCGAGTGTGAGGGAGTTCACACATTCAGAAGAGTTTGACGGGCAGAGGGACCCGGCATGACGGAATCGCTGTGAACCCATGCCGCAGGCGGGCTGGATCGCACGTCCGGTGACGGGTTACGGTACGGTTATGACGTGTTCCCAGTGGATGGAGGCAGCGGGCTCGACATGCGGCCGCGTCATGTTTCAGACGTGTTGCGGCAGGCACCGGATCTTCACAAAGAATCCTGTTTTTTCCATGGACACGCCCGGAAGCGGCTGACTATCATGGCGCCGCCCCTGGTACCTACGACCGTTTCCATCTGAGGTAAAGCGACGTTATGGACGAGCGCATAGGCCACTTTTTGAATTTCCTGGCAGTGGAGAAGAACGCATCGAACAACACCATAGCCGCTTACCGGAACGACCTCTCACAGTTCACGGCGTTCCTCCAGTCGGCTGGCTCCTCACTGACGCTCAACGGGACGTCGCAGGAGATGATCGTCCGTTACGTCGAGCATCTGCGAGATGAGAAGAAGTACAAGGAAGCGACCGTCGCCCGGAAGGTTGCGGCCGTGAAGTCGTTCTACGGCTTTCTCGCTGCCGAGGGAATGATCGACCATGACCCGACGGAGCAGTTGAAGTCGCCCCAGGTCGGAAAGACGCTCCCGCGGGCGCTCACGGTGGCGGAGGTCGATGAGCTCCTCGAACAGCCGGCGCGGCGCAACACCCCGGAGGCGCGCCGCGACAAGGCGATGCTCGAACTGCTGTATGCAACCGGCCTCCGCGTCACCGAGCTTGTTTCGCTCGACCTGAACGACATCGCCCTGGAGAGCGACCCGGTGACCGTCCGCTGCGTGGGGAAGGGCGAACGCGAGCGCATTCTGCCGCTGCACCAGCGGCCCGTGGATGAGCTGCGCCAGTACATCTTCCACGTCCGCCCGAAGCTGGTTCGCAATCGCCGGGAGGCCGCCCTGTTCGTGAACCGCCGCGGCGAGCGCCTGACCCGCCAGGGGTTCTGGCTGATCCTGAAGAACTACGCCCGGGAAGCCAAACTGGATAAGACCATCACGCCGCACACCCTGCGGCACACCTATGCGACGCACATGCTCAGCGGCGGGATGCCACTTCGCAATGTACAGGACGCCCTGGGCCACGCCAGCATCTCGACGACCCAGATCTACACCCACCTTACGGACGACCAGAAGCGCAGGGATTACGACAAGGCCCACCCCCGGGCCTGAGGCCCCGCAGCGCAGCCCATGCAGGCTTCCATGCAGGCGTGCCAGCCGGCACGCCTGTAGTCTTTCTCCATGGCGTTTCACTTCCTGGTCGAGGCGCTCCTGGCGGCGAATGCTGCCGGCGCGCTGCGGGAGCTCGAAACTTCCGGACGGCTGACCGCCGCAATCCCCGAGCTCGAGGAAGGCCGCGGCTTCGAACAGCCCGAACTGCACCACTACGATGTGCTCGACCACAATCTCGCCGCCGTGGCAGCCATCGATGCCGTGCTGGGCGACGGCGAGGACAATCGCGAGCTGCGGCAGGCCATCGGCTGGATCGACCTCGACGCATCGCTCGACCGGGAGGTGGGCGGAGTCCCACTCCCCGCGCTGGTGCGGCTGTCGGCGCTGCTGCACGACGTGGCCAAGCCCCGCACGGCCGTGTTCGTTGATGGGCGGCTGCGCTTTCCCCGGCACGGACCGCGCGGCGCCGAGTTGATGCAGGAGCGGCTGCGGGCCCTTGGATTCCCAGGCGAGGCCACGGAGCTCGTGGCACGGCTCATCCGCTACCACCTGCGGCCCGGCGAGCTCATCCGGAACGGCGCGGCCAGCGATCGCGCGGTGAGGCGGTTCGTGGCCGACCTGGATGGCCATGTGCTGCCCCTGATGCTGGTGAACCTGGCAGATGGCATGGCAACGCGCGGGCCGGGGTACACGCGGGAGAACTTCCACCGGCATTGCGCCTTCGTGAACTACGTTTCGGCCCGGGCCTGGGCTGTCTCGGAGGCGCCGGAGCCACCGCTGGTAACCGGGGATGACCTCATCGCGGAGCTTGACCTTGGCGGTGGACGCTTGTTGGGGGCTGTCCTAACATCGGTTCGCCGGGCTCAACTCGAACGCAGCATCACAACAAGGCACGAGGCACTCGCGCTGGCACGTTCGGTGATGGAAACCCTGAAGGCCGCGGAGTAGCCGGCCAGGGCCGCCGAGCAGGAGATTCCCCTATGGCCGCAATGTGGAGCGTCATCTTCTACACCGGGCTTACGGTGGTGGCCTTCTACTTCTTCCTGCTGCGACCGGTGCTCCAGAACCAGAAGCAACAGCGGAAAGCCGTCCAACAGCTCAAGATCGGCGACGAGGTGGTCACCACGGGGGGCATCATCGGCGAGGTCAAGGACGTCGTCGTGCCCGTGGATGGGCCGACGGAGATCATCCTCGAGATCGCCCCGGGAGTTCGCGTGCGGGCGCTCACCGATGCCATCCAGCGCCGGTTGAGCACCCTGGAGCCGGCGGCCTCCGAACCAACAACGGCCGAGGCGAACCCCGGCGAGGTTTCACACACCAGTGCGTAGTACCACCACCATCCTCCTCTTCCTCTTCGTGGCGGCGCTGACAACGTTCAGCGTCATCGTCGTCTGGCCGAGCTCGCCCGACCGTTACCTTCCCGGGAGCTTCTGGCCCGAGGGCAAGGGCATCAAGATTGGCGACTGGGAGCGCGAGACGATGCGGCTCGGCCTCGACCTGCGCGGCGGCTCGTACCTCGTCCTCGAAGCGAGCCCCCCGGCCGATTACCAGGGCGACCTGGACCAGGCGATGGATGGCGCTAAGGATGTGGTCGAGCGCCGCGTCAACGAGTTCGGCGTCAGCGAGGCGGAAATCTCCAAAACGAGCGGGAACCGGCTGACCGTCCAGGTGCCGGGCCTCCCGCTCGCCGATGCGCAGAACCTGATCGGCAAGACGGCTGCGCTCCAGTTCATGACCTACGACGACAACAGCCAGCTTGTGCCCGCCACCGGGGTCATCGATGGGCAGACCATCGCCATGACTGGCGCTCACCTCAAGAACAACACCTTCCCCGAACGCTCAGGCACCACCTACGCCGTGGTATTCGAAACCACGAGCACGGGCGCGAAACTGCTGGAACAAATTACGACCCGTGCCGTCCAGTACCCATCCAGCGACCCCCGCAACTACCTGGTGGTGATGCTCGATGGCGAGGTCCTCTCGGAGGCGGCCGTCCAGGCAGTCATCACCAGCCAGGGACGCATCACGGGGCAGTCGTCGTTCACGGATGCCAGCAACCTTTCGAAGCAGCTCAACGCCGGCGCGCTGCCGATCCCGCTCAAGACCATCCAGGCCAAGGAAGTGAGCGCGACGCTCGGCGAGGACTCGGTCCTTGACTCAGTGAAGGCGGGCGAAGTCGGGCTTCTGGCGGTGATGTTGTTCATGATCCTGTTCTACCGCTTGCCCGGCTTCCTGGCGTCGGTCGCGCTCGTGGTCTACACGGCCGTCACGCTGGCGGTGTTCAAGCTTTGGCCCGTCACCCTCACGCTTTCGGGCATCGCCGCGTTCGTGCTGTCGATCGGCATCGCGGTCGATGCGAACATCCTCATCTTCGAGCGCATGAAGGAAGAGCTGCGCCGGGGCCGCACGCTGGGGGCGGCCATCGATATCGGCTTTGCGCGCGCCTGGTCTTCGATCCGCGACTCGAACGTTTCCACGCTGATCACGTGTCTCATCCTCTACTGGTTCGGCAGCCAGTTTGGGGCCTCGCTGGTCCAGGGTTTCGCGCTCACGCTCGCCATCGGCGTGGGTGTGAGCATGTTCTCGGCGATCACAGTCACCCGGACGTTCCTGAAGATGGTCCTCGGGACGCCGCTGGCGAAGAGCACCTTCCTCTTCAACGCCGAGGAAGTGAAACGAAACAAACCCGCCGGCAGGGCGGCAAGCGTGGCGGGGGAGTAGCCAGATGCTCGACTTTGCAGGCAAGCGGTGGTGGTATCTCTCGGTCTCCCTGGTGTTGTTCATCGCCTCGGCGGCGGCCCTGGGGCTCTGGGGTCTCAAGGCAGGGATCGAGTTCACGTCTGGCTCCTCGTTCACCATCGAGTTCACCGAGCGGCAAGTGTCCCAGTCGGAACTCCGGCAGGCGATGCGGGAGCTTGGCCACCCGGAGGCGCGCATTCAGGGCGCCGGTTCGAACACGTACATCATCCGGACCTCTGAGCTCGAGAACGCGCCGAGCCTCGACAGCGCGGCCGGGCCAGCGCCGCCGGGCGAGATCGATGAGATCGAGGCCGGGCTCCGGGACCGCTTCGGAGCATTCACCCGCGAGGACTTCTCGACCGTCTCGGGCACGGTATCGAGCGAGATCGCGCGGTACGCGACGATGGCCGTCATCGCCGCCGCCGTGGCCATCCTGGTCTACATCTGGGTGATGTTCCGCCAGCTCCCGAAGCCGTGGCGGTACGGCACGTGCGCGATTGTGGCGCTGGTGCACGATTCTTTCATCATCCTCGGCCTCTTCGCGGTGCTCGGCGAGTTCCGGAACACCGAAGTCGATACCGCCTTCATTACCGCGATCCTGACGGTCATCGGCTTCTCGGTGCACGACACGATCGTGGTGTTCGACCGCATCCGCGAGACCGTCTCGAACGACCCGTACGTGCCGTTCGAGGAGGCGGTGAACGCGAGCATGACGGAGACGCTCGCCCGCTCCATCAACACGTCGCTGACGGTTGTGCTGACCATCCTGGCGATGCTCCTCATCGGCGGGGAAACGATCCGCAACTTCCTGCTCGTCCTGCTGGTCGGGATCGTGGCGGGCACGTATTCGAGCATCGGCGTGGCGGCGCAGCTGCTGGTCGCGTGGGAGAACAGGGACATCAGCAACTTCTGGCGGCGCCTCCGCGGCGCGGCCCAGGAGCAGGACGTGGCCGCCGAGCCAGCCTGAGCCGGCTCATCTTGCAGGGCCACCGGGGGCACGGGAGGTTCCCGTGGCCTCTTGTTGTCCTTAGCGCAAGGTGCGCACATCACCGGAGCGCCGCGTGATGTGCAGGGAATCCAGGTGCTCGAGGAACGCCTGGGCGTACTTGCGGCTGGTGCCGAAGAGGTCGCGAACCTCGGCGAGCGTGATCGACCCGTTCGCGGCGATGTGGACCCGGGTGCGTTCCAGCATCTCCTGAAACACTTCGGCATCGAACACGACCCCGGCGCCGGTATCGACCACTCGCCCGCTCCCGGCCAGGAAGGCGAGGAGCGGCGGCGGCGGCAGCCTATCGGTTGGCGGGCTGAAACCTCCCGTCCGCAGCGCGGCGAGGAAGGCATCCACTTCACGCTGCTGCCCGGGCGTGAGCGCAGGGGCATACCCCGGGGGCGCCAGCCCCGCCCCGGCCTCCGCGAGGGCCCCACGAACGACGGAATGGGTTACCACGAGATCGAACGCCCCGGCATCGAGCCGCACGGCGCTCCGCACGTGTTCGCGCGGAGCGGCAAGGCGAAGCGGGTTCGATTCGAGGTAGCCTTTCACAGCAGCGCCAAGGGCCGCCTGCTGGCTGTTCAGCCACGCCGTGGCGACCGCCCTCTCGCCGGCCATTCGTACGGCTCCGGAGCGAAGGAGTGCGCTGACCGCTGCTTCTACCGCTGCCGGCTCGAGGGCCGTGCGGCGGCTCACCTCGGCGGGGGTGGCAGGGCCTGATAGGAGGACATCAAGGACTCGGTCTTCGGGGGCGCCTTCGAGCAGGCGCGCCAGCGCCTCGAGGGTGGGCAGATGGTTGCGGCGATGGCGCCGCGCGTTCACTGCCACGATGATGCCGCCGGCAACGGTATCGTTGGGGGTGCGGACCACGCAGTGGTCGCGCGCAATCGCCGGGATCGGGTCATCGAGCACCAGCTGGGCCCAGGCCTCTTCGCCGGCGAGGAGGGCGTCACGGTCGAGCAGTCTCAACCGCGCCTGGGACTCGGCGGTGGCGCTGAGCACTGTGACGCCGGCGTCGTGGGCGAGCGGATGGGCAAGCATCGCGGTGGCGCGGAGGCGGACGTCGAGCACCCGGGCAGGCACCACCGAACCGGGAAACGCGAGGACCATGCCGCGCCGCACATCCTCCACCCTGATGCCGCTGAGGTTGACGGCAGCGCGCGTGCCGGGCTCGAGCCGGTCGACCTTCGCGCGGTGGCGCTGGAGGCCGCGCACCCTGGCGCGGGCGCCGCCGGGCTGGAGTTCCACCTCCTGGCCGACGGCGAGCGAGCCATCGACGAGGGTGCCGGTGACCACCACACCGAATCCCTGGATGGTGAAGGCGCGGTCGATGGGCAACCTGGGGCGCCCCAGGTCGCGCTTGGGCGGCGTGACATCGAGGGCGCGGTCGATGGCGCGCTTCAGCTCTTCGATGCCTTCGCCGGATGGCGCGCAGACACGGACGACCGGCGCGCCCTCGAGCCGGGAACCGGCAAGCACGTCTTCGAGCTCGGCCTCTACCAGATCGACGTACTCCGCCTCGACCAGGTCGGTCCGGGTGATGACCACGATGCCAGCCGGCACATCGAGCAGGTCGAGGATGGCCAGGTGCTCGCGGGTTTGCGGCATAGGCCCCTCATCGGCAGCGACCACAAGGAGTGCGAGGTCCACACCGCCAGCGCCGGCCAGCATGTTCTTGATGAACCGCTCGTGGCCGGGGACATCGACGATGCTGACCTCGCGGCCCGATGGGAGTTCGAGCCAGGCGAACCCCAGGTCGATCGTCAGTCCTCGCTCCTTTTCCTCTCGGAGGCGGTCGGGGTCGATGCCGGTGAGCGCCTTCACGAGCGTGCTCTTGCCGTGGTCGACGTGGCCAGCGGTGCCGATGACGTGCATGCGCGATCGAGTCTACCGGCTCGCGGCCGGCGCCCGCTGGAGGTGTGCCAGGAAGCGAGCGCTGACCTCGCCATGGAGGAGCCTGCCCCGGCGAGTGAGGCGGATGGAAGGCTGTCGATCGAGCACGCCGGCGGCGGCGCACTCGTTGATGACGGGCGCCGCAACCCGGTCGAGCGCAATTCCGAAGCGAGCCTCGAACTCCTCCGCACAGAAGCCCTCCACCAGCCGGAGGCGGAGTGAGAGCCAGTCGGCCATGGCCGTGGGCCGGTCCGGGCGGTAGCTCGCCGCGAGCGCGGGCCGGGGCGCGGGCGAGTTGACGCGCACTGCGGCGATGTAGGCCCGTGGATGCGCGACGTTCTCGTAACGCTCGCCATTGAGGTAGCCATGGGCGCCGGCGCCGATGGCGAGGTACTCGCGGTCGGTCCAGTACGCAATGTTGTGGCGGGATTCGTGACCGGGCCACGCCCAGTTCGAAAGCTCGTAGTGGCGGTAACCGGCGGCGTCGAGGGTATCAATGGCAGCCTCGTACTGGTCGGCCACGGCATCCGCGTCAAGAGGGATGGCGCTGCCTTCCCGGACACGCCGGCCGAGGAGGGTACCCTCTTCGACGGTGAGGGCGTAGCAGGAGACGTGGCCGGGGCCCAGGGCGATCGCCGTGCGGAGGGATGCCAGCCAGCGCTCGGGCTCCTGGCCCGGGAGGCCATAGATGAGGTCGAGGCTGACGCGTTCGAACCCGGCGCGGCGGGCGAGTTCGAGCGCGGCGGCGGTCGCCTCGGGCGAGTGGATGCGGTCGAGGAAACGAAGCTCATCGGGGTGGAAGCTCTGGGCGCCGAGCGACAGGCGGGTGACGCCGGCGGCGCGAAGGGCTTCGACGGACGGGCGGTCCAGGGTGCCGGGGTTCGCTTCGAGCGTGACCTCTGCGCCCGCATCGAGGTGGGCGTGACGTCGCACCTCGCCGATCACGGCCGCGATGTGGGAAGGAGACACTTCGCTGGGGGTGCCCCCGCCAAAGCCGATCGAGGCGACCGTGCGGCCTTCGAGCAGAGGCGCGTTGGCCCGGATCTCCGCGAGCATGGCCGAGCCGTAGGCGTCCTTGACGCTCTCCAGGCCAGCGTAGGCGTTGAAGTCGCAGTATCCGCACTTGACCGTACAGAACGGGATGTGCACGTAGACGGCGAGGGGATTCACAACAGGTTCCCCAGGGCGGCGTGCATCCCGGCGACACGGTGGGTGGTGAGGCCGTGGACGCCCCAGCCCGCGAGCTCCCTGGCTCGCTCGATGTCATCGACCGTCCAGGCAACGACGAGCAGCCCCCGGTCGATGAGCTGTCGCACGATGGGGCCGGTGAGCAGGGTGTGCCGGCACGAAACGCCACGGGGGCGCATGTCGCGGTCCGAGACGGAGAGGAACAGGTCGAGCTTGGCGCGGACGTCGATGGAGTAGAAGGTATCGACTGCCGGCAGGCGTTCGGCAATGGCGCGAAGCGCCTTCCACTGCTGGGACGAGGCGATGATCCTGGGCTGGTGCTCCGTCCCGGCAATGACTGCCGCCAGGGCTTCGGCGGCGCTGGCGCCACCGTTCTTCAGGTCGAGGAAGATCCCCGCCGAGCTGCCGGCTGCCGCCTCGAGCAGTTCGGCGAGGCCGTAGTGGGGGCTCGGCACACGCCGGAGATACCACTTCTCGAAGAGGAGCGGGAGCAGGCGGACACGCCGTTCGTGACGCGCCTCGAACCGTCCGCGGTGGAGCCAGAGATCAACCTCGAGATAATCCGCGCCAGCGGCCACGTAATCGCGGACGCGGTCGAGAGAGTTGCCCCCGCCGTGGGCGATGATAGCGGGACCGCTTCGACCCGGCAGGAGGTGCTGGAGGGCTGGGGCGCTCTGGGCCATCACCCCGCCACGGTAGTCGCCTGGGGAGTGACCGGGTGGCGCGGCGAGACCGGGACGTCTCCATTGGCGATATCGTCGAGCAGGTCTTCGTCGGTGATCCGGTAGCCATCGGGCACGGGGGTAATCGCGCCGAGCGTGACAAACCGGCTGAGCAGCGCGGTCACCGTCTCGCGGCTGGTGCCGATGGTCTGGGCGAGCTCCTGGTGGGTGAGGCCGAGGTTGATGAACCCATCTTCCTGGCGGCTGATCAGGGTATCCGCGAGCCGGGCCGAAACGGGCTTGGAGACAATGTTCATGAAGGTTCGCTGCATGCCGGCAAGGCGGTGCGCCATCAGCTCCATCATCGCGAAACCCAGGCGCGGAGACTGCTGGAGGAGATGGGCGAAATCTTCCCACGAGATGGAGACCGCCATGGTGTCGTCGATCGCCTGGGCGCAGGCGATGCGCTCGCCGTTTTCGACGATCGCCATGTCGCCGACCACGCCGCCCTTGCCGACCACATCGAGGATGATCTCCTTGCCGTTTTCGGCGACCTGGTAGATCTTCACGCGGCCTTTGAGGATGAGGTAGACGCGCTCGGCCGGGTCGCCCGCGGTGAACAGCACCTGGCGCGGCTTGAAGTGGCGCTCGGTGAGGAGTGGGATGAGGCGATTGAGCTCTTCATCGGAGAGCACGTTGAGCACGCGGCTGAGCTGACGCAGGTACCAGGCGATGGAGCGCTGGAGTGCCTGGCGGCCGCGCGCGGGCGCGTGGCGGACATCGGTCACTGGAGTCATCGCGAATCCCCCGTGCCCCCGTAGCGGAGGCGTAGTTGATCGAGCAGACGAATGGCGCCGGCGCTTGTCTCGATGTGGTCGGTGCTCGAGACGTACGCTTCGAGGTCGCGGAAGGCTTCCTCGATGCGTCCAAGACGGTAGTGGAGCATGCCACGCTCGCCCACGAGGGCGGCGTTCCACGGCTCAAGACGGAGCTGGAGTTCGATGGTGGCATGCCAGCGCTCGATGTCGCGCCGGGTGCGGAAGATGCCATGGAGATTGTTGAGCATGCGCTGGAGGATCTGCCTCCGGGTCACGGCCGCGAGGAAGGTCTCGGGATGGGTTGCACCCAGCTTCAGCGTGCGAAGGCGCGCGAGGAGCTCGTCGCGGTCGATCCGGGCTCCCTGCTGGAACGGGTCGACGTAGACCGGGTGTTCGGGGCCGCCATAGCGCACGATGAAATGCCCGGGGTATCCGATTCCATCGCACTGGAGGCCCACGCGCTGGGCGACCTCCATGTACACCAGGGAGAGGGTGATGGGTATGCCGGCGCGCGTTTCGATGACGCGGTCGAGGTAGCTGTTCTCGGGGTTGCCGTAGTCCGCCGTGTTCCCGTGGAAGCCGCGGATGGCGAAGAGCTCGTGCTCGATGGCGTTGGCGAGCGCATGGGGCGAAGCGGCTTCGCCGGCGCGATCGCGGGCAGCCTCGGCGAACGCATCGAGGCGGGCAGCGGCGGCGTGCGGATCAACGTCGTGCCCGCCAAGCCGGGCGATGATCATGGCAGCGCCGTAGAGGTCGACCTCGTGGTCGGCGCCCTTGATGGCCATCGAGAACGCATCGAAGTCTTCGTTTCGCACCGCAATCAGTATACGAGCGGGAGGCAGGTTTCCGTCACCGCGTGCCAGTCGATCTCAGGGTTGCTCGAGGCCGTGGGCTTCGAGGAGGGCGGCATCGGCAAGGATGCGGTGAGTTGGGCCATCCGCCACGAGGAGCCCGCCATCGAGAATGATCGTCCGGGGGAAGATCTCGGCCACCAGCTTCATGTCGTGGGTGCTCACGAGCACCGTTTGATCGAGTCCGCGGAGGAGGTTGATGAGCTCGCGGCGCCCGCGCGGATCGAGGCCGGCCGAAGGCTCGTCGAGCACGAGCACGCTCGGCGACATGGAAAGGACGGTTGCCAGCGCGGCGCGTTTGCGCTGGCCGATGGAGAGGTGGAAGGGTTGGCGCCGTTCGAAGCCCGGGAGGCCGACCGCCGCCAGGGCGGCCGTCACGCGGTTATCGACTTCGTCTTTCGGCAATCCCATGTGGATGGGCCCGAAGGCGACATCGTCGTAGACGGTTGGACTGAAGAGCTGGTCGTCGGGGTCCTGGAAGACAAGGCCGACTTCAGCCCGGATGCGCCCGATGTTCTCGCGGACGACGGGCAGGCCGGCCACGGTCACGCTGCCGGATGCCGGAACATGGATGCCGTTGAGATGGAGCATCAGGGTGCTCTTGCCGGCCCCGTTGGGTCCGATGAGCGCAACCTTTTCGCCCCGGGTGATGGCGAGCGAAATGCCCTTCAGCGCTTCGAAGCCATCGGGGTAGGCGAACCTGAGGTCGTGGATTTCGACGGAAGGCGGCGCAGGCGGCGAGGAGCGCGCGGCGGGGCCTGGAACGGTGGTCTCGGCGGTCATGCGTGGGGCAACCATGCGTGGGCTGTCACCTCGAAGGCCGCCAGCAGCGCAAGCGCGGCGGCCAGCACTAGCGCCTGCCCCCGGGGGAACGGGCGGTCGTGGATGTGACGGATGTGGCCAGTGTAGCCGCGCGATTGCATCGCAAGGTAGACGCGCTCGCTCCGTTCGTAGGAGCGGATAAAGAGCGCACCGACCATGTTGCCCACGACGCGTGCCTGCCAGATGGCGCCGGGCCGCTTCGCGCCGGGGAAGGAGGCTGCCCGGGAGGCGCGCGCGCGCATCATCCGGGAGGCCTCGCCGGTGAGCACGGCCAGGTAGCGGTACATGAGCGAGATGATGGCGACCATCAGCTTTGGAAGACGAAGCCGCGCGAGCCCTTCGAGGAG
Organism: uncultured Anaerolineaceae bacterium; assembly: GCA_964648195.1. Classification (GTDB taxonomy): domain Bacteria; phylum Chloroflexota; class Dehalococcoidia; order Tepidiformales; family Tepidiformaceae; genus Amarobacter. Next base: position 74,983 of record CAZYLL010000011.1, read on the forward strand.
GTCGTGGAACGGTGTGGAAAACACCAGGAGCACCGCCGCCTGCACGCTGACCCAGCTCTTCAGCATGATGGTGAGGACGATCCGCAGGCCCTCGCCGCTGAGCGTCAGGTCGAACAGCCAGAGGTCGACCGACCCGATCGGGTCACCTTTTTTCGTGAAGAGCAGCGGAAGGGCGGCGAACACGAACGGGAGCGCCACAAACGAGCCACGGACCATGCGAACCGGCCCAAGCCTCGCGGCCAACGAGACGACGGCGAGGATGGCCCAGGCGATACCGAGGGCTGCAAACGACCCGGACGGGAGGAGGCTCACCGCCAGGATGAAGCCCACTACCAGCAGGAACTTCAGGCGTGCATCGGCGCGGTGGACGGGGCTATCGGCGGGGACATACCGGTCGAGGTTCAGGTCTGGTTGCTCCTGCGCGACTGCTGCTGGCGGATGTATGCCCCAAAGGCCATCGTCAGCACGAACACGATCGCCACGCCGGCAAGACCGGCGAGGATCACGGTGGCGCGCTCGTGGTCGATGCCGGGGATGGAGTAGTCTGGCAGGATTTCGAAGGGGGCATCCTTGCCCTGCTCGGCGAAGCCCTTGTCCTGGGAGACGCGGTCGAGGCCATCCGGGTCAGAGGAAGCGAGCGGCGCGAGGATGATGACCACCAGCGCGGCGATGACGAGCCCCGCGATGGCCCAGCGGTAGCGGCGGACGAACGATGGCCCGGTTGGAGCCTGGTTGGTCATGTTGATCACCCCTGCGCCTGTACCATGCGGCGTTCGCGCAGCTGGAGCAGGTCGGCGCGGCTGACTGCGATGAAGCCGAGAGCCGCGACCGTGATGACGGCCTCGCCGAGGCCGATGATCACGTGCCAGCCGGCCATGGCCGCGAGCGCGGTGGGAAGCGATGTGGTGCCGGAAACCGCCAGTTCGAACGCGGTGAGGACGGCAGCGATAACCACCGATGTCCAGGCGGCGACGGCAGCCGCAGGCAGTCGGCTGCGCCCCTCACCCCCGAGAACTGCGGCGACCGTCCGGTAGAGCCAGTAACCCCCGAACGTGCCAATGATGCCCATGTTGAAGATGTTGGCGCCCAGCGCCAGCAGGCCGCCATCCTGGAAGATGAGCGCCTGGACCGAGATCACGCAGGCCATGACGATGGTGCCTGCGTAGGGCCCGAGGAGCACGGCGGCAAGCACACCGCCGAGGAGGTGGCCCGACGTGCCGCCGGGAATCTGGAAGTTGAACATCTGCGCGGCGAAGATGAACGCGGCCATCACCCCCATCAGGGGGACGGCGCGTTCATCGAGTTGCTCGCCAGCGCGGCGCAGCGAGACGCCAAGCGCCGCGGCTGTCAGCACCCAGAAGGCGAGGGCCACGGGCGTCGAGAAGAAACCATCCGGCGCATGAAGCAGAAAGACTGGTGTGGGCACGAGTTCCCCCCTGGTAAGGACAACGGCCGGATGCCCCGGCCAGCCATATCAGTTTGCCGGAAGTGCTCATCGCGTTGCAACGAGTTGCAACTACAATGTTGCGCCCTATTTCGGATTGCCCTGCCTGGGCTCCGCCCGTATGGTCTGACATCGTGGAACCACCTGCCAGGTACCGGGTTGGCGCCCTCGACATCGCGGTCATCAGCGACGGCTACCTGAAGCTCGATGCCGGCGCCGTGATGGGGCTGATCCCGAAGGTGATGTGGGAGCCCGTCATCGGGCGGGAGAACGTGGACGCCGAGAACCGGGTGAAGCTTGGCCTCAACTGCATGGTCGTCCGGAGCGGCGACCAGGTGCTGGTGGTGGATACGGGTATGGGCAATAAGGTGAGCGGGGCGGTGCGCGAGCGCGCATTCCCGGGGGACTACGGGCACCTGCTGGAAGGGCTGGCGGCGCTGGGGCTGACACCGGGAGACATCACGGCCGTCGCAAACACGCACCTGCACGTGGACCATTGTGGCTGGAACACGGTTTTCGGGGCCGATGGGAGCCCCGTGCCGACGTTCCCGAATGCGCGCTACTTCGTGCAGGCTGGTGAGTACGAAGCTGCCCGGCATCCCAACGAGCGGACCCGGGGGACCTACTTCGCCGAGAACTTCGAGCCACTTGAGGCGGCAGGACTGCTCGAGCTCGTGGATGGCGAAACCGAGCTCATCCCCGGGGTGAAGTTCTGGCCCACGCCGGGCCACACGGCCGACCACGCATCCATCGCGCTAAGCTCCAACGGAGAGACGGCAGTTTACACCGGCGACCTCGTGCAGCACGCGGTGCAGGTCGAGCGGCCGGCCTGGATCTCGGCCTTCGATATCCTGCCCCTGGTCTCACTCGAAACCAAGAAGATGCTCGCGGAACGGGCACTGCGCGAGAATGCCCTGCTGATTTGCGTGCACAACCCGTTCCCGGGTGTGGGCCGGTTGACGGAGCGCGACGGCCGCCGGACATTCGTGACGGAATGAGCCAGCCGGGAGCTGTTCGGCACCTTGCCCTGCGCGAGCTGCACGCCACGCAGGGCGCCGTGTTCGGCGTCGTCTCGGGCTGGTCGCTGCCCATGGGCTACGGCGCTGCCGCCCTGGAGCTGGCTGCCCTGCGCCAGCACGCCGTCGTGTTCGACCGTTCCTCGCGGAGCCGCTTCCTGGTGACCGGCACCGACGCGCTCGACGTCCTGAAAGCCGCATTCGCCGGGCACCTGGAGGAGTTGGAGGAAGGCCGCGCGATGCGGGCCATCGCGCCTGGCCCGGCTGGCACGATCGAGGACCTGGTGCTGATCGCGCGCAGCGGCGGGATTGCCTACCTCGTCAGCGGCGAACCGGCGTGCCGCGAACACACACTCGGCCGGCTGCGCGCCGCCATCGCGCCGGGATGGGATGCACGGGTCGACGACCGGACGGAGACGACCTGCCTCATCGGCCTCGCCGGTCCAGGGGCAGCGAAGGTTGCTGACGAGCAGCTCAGCGACGCCCTGCCCGGGCGGATGCACGCGCTCCACTGCATGGCATTCGAATTCCAGGGGTTCCGCGGGCTCGCCACACGGACAAGCGACACTGGCGAGGATGGCTTCGAGTTCATGCTCGCGCCCGGCGTGGCGCACCACCTGCTCGAGTCGCTGCGCGAGGCGGGCATCGCGTTCGCCGGTCACGAAGCGCTGGAAATCGCACGAGTCGAGGCGTGCATTCCCGCGTTTGAGCCGGACCTCGAGATCGGGCTCTCGCCCGCCGAGGCAGATCTCGACGTGCTCCTGGGCCTGGATGGCGGGCAGGCGCAACGGATCCTTTCGGCGCTCCTCTTCGAAGGCCCGGGCGTGCCGGCGGTTAGCACGCCGCTGCTGGCCGCTGGCGAGCCGGCGGGCGAGGTCCGATCGTGCGTGCGGTCTCCCTCGTTGAACGCGACCATCGGACTGGGCATCATCGATAGCCGCCATGCGTTTCCCGGCCGCGAGCTGGTAGCGGGAGCCAGCCGGGCAACCGTTGTGGCGAAGCCATTTCACCGACGGAGATCGTAGCGATGGGTGTGGATTTGATGAGCCTGGGCGCATACGAGCCCCGCTGGCCCGGAGTTGTGGAGCTGAACCTGGCGGACCAGTGGCGGGCCCGCTGGGTGGACGAGCAGGAGTTGCCAGGGAACGCCCCGGTGTTCTGGGCCTATGCCATGGTCTGCATGGGCGATTACGGCTACGCGACGCGTGAAAAAGGCGCCGCGAAGTGGGAGATGATCGAGGGGCCTATCGGCGAGGCAACCCCGGAGGCGTTCGTGAAGTCGGCCGCGATGGAGCGCACAGGAGCCACCGCGGGGAAGGTGGAGCTCATCGGGTTCTTCGAGTGCAAGGCCACCCGCCACAACACTGAGTTCGGCCAGGGCGCCATCACCGTGCGCCCGTTCTACCTAGTGGTGGCAAAAAAGGTCAGCGACCTGCCGGCATCGTCGAACTACGAGCGGCGCCGGATGCGCATGGCGGAGTACCTTGTGGCGCTGCGCGCACGGTACCCGGAACTCGAGGACTACGTCGGGAAATGCGCCTCGCGCTACGCGGTGCTCAGGGCCCGGGGCGAGGCCTAATCGCCGTAGACACGGCGCAAGAGGGCGTAGATCGCCGGGTCGTACTGTTCGAGCCAGGCGCGCCCGCGGCTGCGGCGCGGGTCGCTATCGAGGAAGTAGGACTGCGTCGCTTCGGCGAAATACTCGTTGGCGTTTGTGGCGGCGTAGTCGCCCTGGTATTTACCGGCGTTCTTCGCATCCTGGAAGAGCTGGCGGATTTCGTAATAGTCGGCCTGGGGGAGCGTCCATCCCTGGACCAGGTGCCCGAGCTCGTGGAACAGGATGTTCAGGCCATCGCACGGTCCGGAGCGGTCGCCGAGCAGGTCGAGCTCGTTGACGGTCACCACCGGGTAGTCGGCCCGGTCGGCGACCCCGCAGACGTGGCTGAAGTACTCCTGGCTGCGGGAGCTTTCGAGGCAGCGGAACTCGGGCAGGTCGAGCACACCCTGGCCACGGGAGGCGACGATCACGTAGGCGCCTTCCTCGGCGAGCGGAATCTCGAGGTCGTTGTTCTGGAACACGCGCGCCACCGTTTGGCGCGCGATTTCCAGCGCTTCATCGCTCACGTCTGCATTTGCAACGATGGCGAGCCCGGCCGCATCAACTCGCTTCGTGTACTGGGCAGCGAATACCCGTGGGGCCGACGGGTCGGGGCGCCGGAGCAGGCCCTGGCACACGTTTCCTTCGGAAGAGAGGCGCGGAAGGCCGGGCGTCTCGATCCCGGAGGCGGAGCGCCCGCCGGGCTCTTCCGGCGCGGCGCCGGGGCCGGTAAAGATCACGACCACACCGGCCAGCCCGGCGACGATGGCGAGCGCACTTACGGGGAGCAGCGCGGCAAGGAGAAATCTCCGCATGGCGGTTAGCTTCGAGTGGCAGGAGTCAGCCGTAAAGCCCGCGCTTAACCGGCGCTTTCAGGCTCAGGTTCGGCCGCCTTCATAGAGGGTCGAGAGCGCCACCGGCTCCATCCCGCGGCTGCGGATCCCCCGGATGAGATCTGGCAGCACCGAGCATGTCCCCGGACGGAAGTGGAGGAGGATGATCGAACCCCAGGCTCCCCGGTACCCGTCGGCAACCAGCTGGCGCCGGTCGATCTGGCGGAGGTAGAGGTCGACGAGCTGAGATGGGGGCACCGAGCCAGCGTCGCCCGAGATATTCCAGAGGATGGTCCGGTAGCCCATGGCCGCCGCAATGGACACCACCCTGTCCGATTTCGAGCCCCCGGGCGGGCGCAGATATGGCGCGCTCGTGGCGCCGCGCACCGTACCGGCGAGCAACTCCTCGAATCGGCCGATCTCTTCCGCGATCCGGGCGTCGCTCAACCCGGGGAGGTCGCTATGGTTCCAGGTGTGGTTGCCGATCTCCACGCCCGGGGTATCGAGCGCCCGCTCCAGGAAATCCCGCCGGCGATCGAGGTACTTGCCGGTGAGGAAAAACGTGGCCCCGGCCCCTTCCTCACTGATCACTTTGAGCGTCTCGTCGAGCGAAACAGCGCCATCATCAATCGTGAGGGCGACCATCGGGCGGTCGGCCGGTCCGCGTCCTACCGCGGAGTTCAGCACAGATGCGTCCCACGCGGGCCTGGCGAGGCGTCGCGGTGGCGTTGCGAGGAGGTCGCGGGGGATGCTGGCCATGAGCGTATCGAGGTCCGGCTGGCGGGGCCCCTGGATGCGGAGCAGCTGCTCCAGCCGGGCATCGGCGGCCCGCCACTCCGCCTGCTGCGCCGCCCAGTTCGCGGCCCGCGGGTCGAGGGATACGGCGCTGGCCGGAGCCGGCCGCCCGGTCACGGCGCGCGGACCTTCGGCCACCGTGGCGGCGAGCACCGCGGCAGCACCTGCAAGAAACGACCTGCGGGAGAATCGGGGCGTTGCCAATCGGGTTCAGACCCGGGATGCGGCTGGGGCGAATGGAGAGGTGCTACGACAACGTGCCTGGCGTGTGGTTCGCATCGACCTCCCGGGTGCCGTCCGTGCGCGCGAATGTACGCTCGCGCGCCAGGATCGTCCAGCAGGCGAGGGTGGCCTACGGCTCGATCGCGAACTGCACCGAAACGGTCACCGAGATGGTGGTCTGACCGGGCTGGATCGGCGTAGTGGCGTCGTTGGCCTTGCCGCCGGTGGTAGGAGCCCACAGGATTGGACCAGGGGGCGCTGATGCTTCAGAGAGGGCCAGCAGCTGGCCCAGCTTCACGCCGGCGGCGGCGGCGAAGGTCTAAGCGCGCGACTTCGCGTCGGCGACGGCCTTCTCCCGCGCCTCCTCGAGGTACGGCTCCGGGTCATCGATGCCGAACGCGATGCCCTGGAGCCGTGCCGTGTCGCCCGCTGCCTTGACGCCGTCGTCGATGACCTTCCCCGCATTGTCGAGGTTTCGCACCGTCACCGCGAGGGTGTTGCTGGCGATGTAGCCGGTAATTCGAGCCGGCTCGTTCTGGGGGTAGAAGTACTGCGGATAGATGTTGACGGAGGTGGTGACGATGTCCTTCTCGTCGACGCCGTTCGACGTGAGCGAGTTGATGAGGCGCGTTGCGGCATCCGCGCCCTTGTCGCGAGCCTCCTGGACGGTGGGAGCCGAGGTCTCGATGCCGATCGTGAGCACCGCGATATCCGGTTCCGCGCGGACCTCGCCGAGGCCGGTCACCGAGATACCGGCCGGGCTCGAATCGTCCGAGGGAGGGACGTTGACGGTGGTGTCTCCTTCGCAGGCTGCGGCAAGGAGTGCCAGGGCGAGAACGGGAACGGCAAGCAGGTGGGTTCGCATCTACGTCCTCCGGCGCCGGATTTCCAGCAGGGCGACCATGGCGACAGTCAGCGCGGAAAGCCCGCCAAGCGCGGCCACCCAGGGCCCGTAGTCATCCCGGTCATCGGCCGGCCCATCGTAGGGGAGAGCGAGGGAACCGGCGGGGGGCGGTTCCTCGCCCACCCCGGTACCGGCCGCGCCGTCGTCAGCGGGGCCGGCCTGGCGATTGGCCGATGGGGTTGCGGCCCCTGCTACCGGTTCGGGCGAGGGAACGCCAGCACCCGAGACTCCCCCACCCTCCGGGGGCGAGGCGATAGCGGGCACCGTGTCTTGCGCCGTCGAGGCGGCGCCAGCCCCATCATTGCCGCCCCCGGCTGCGTCCGTGACCTTAAGGCTGGCAGATTCCGGGACTCCGCTCGCGCTCATCGTGGCGCCGCCGCCCGTGTCACCACCCGAAGTAAGGCTCAGGGTGCCGGCGACCGTAAAAGCGGCGACGCTTGCGGCCGCTGCGAACCGCGCGGCGACGAGGAAGACCGGCGCCGCCGGTTTCGCCGGCCGGGGGGAGGGCCGGGCAGCCATCGCCGGCGTGAGGCGGAACGACCGGGGGACCGGAGCCTCGGGCAGGGCCGCCAGCGAAGCCTTCACGGCGCGAGTGGCGGCAACGGCATCGCGGCACGGGGCACACGATGGGAGGTGCGCTTCAACGCGTTCCATATCGGATGGGGAGAGCTCCCTATCGACGAAGGCATCGAGCAGCTCGCGGATGCGCGCATGGCGGCGGGGGAACAAGGAAGTCAGTGGCATGTTCTCCTCAACCCTCCAGACGACGCCCGAGCCCGAAAAGTTCCGGCTCCTCGGAAAGGATGGCGCGGAGGCGCTCGCGCCCACGGTGGATACGCGATTTCACCGTGCCTATCGACGAACCAGCGATGCGCGCGATCTCCTCGTAATGGTAGCCGTGGAGGTCGGAGAGGAGCACGGCCTGCCGCTGTTCGAAGGGGAGCTGGAGGAGCGCCTGCTGGATGCCGTGGCCGACGGCCATGCGCTCGACGTAGTCACCGCCCGTCTCGCCGGCATCCGGGAGGTCGATGGGAGCATCGCCGGGTCCGGCGCTCGTCGAGAGCGAATCGTGCGGCCCCCGGCGGAGACGGCGGCGCAGCTCGTCCTTGCTCTGATTGGCGGCGATGCGCAGCAGCCAGCTCCGCACGTTGCCCCCTTCGAAGCGGGAAATCGAGCGATAGGCGGAGAGAAACGCCTCCTGGGTAGCATCCTCTGCTGCCGTTCTTTCCCCGATCAGCCGGAGGCACAGGTTGTAGACGGCCGCCTGGTATCGCTCAACAAGACTGTTGAATGCGTCGAGACTGCCGTCCTTTGATAAAGAGACCAGGTGCTCGTCCGAGGGTTCGAGCGCGTCGGTCATTCCGGCCGAGGGTAGGTCAATCGGCTGTAAAGGGCGACCGGTGCGACTCCGGAGGCGCAGCGGGGAGGCTATGGTACTCTGATGACGATGGAAAATGGCGAGGGCCGTCCTCGGGACGAAGAAGAATCAGGCGCAGAAGACCCGCAGGCGTGGTACTTCGACCTCCCGCGCGGAGCATGGGAGCGCCAGGAACAGAAGAACCGGACGCTCCGCGAGCGCGTGCTCGGCAACATCTCGGAGGACGCCGAGAAGGCCAAGAGCGACCCGTTCGTAACGCGTCGCGCAGAGCCTGAAGAGCGGGGGCGCCGTGGATTCCTCTCTTTTGGCCGAAAGAAGCAGCACGAAGCACGCCGCGATGAGACGCGCGGGACCTGGAACCTCGAGGAGCCGACCGGGATATCCCGGGAGGAGCCCCGTGGGGACGACCCCGGAGACGACGATTGGTCGACCGAAGTCCCGCTCCGCCCCATGCCCGAGCCGCCCGGGCTGCGCCGGACAGCTCACGACCCGGACGCCGCACCCTGGGGATTCGCCGATGCCGGGTTCGCCCTGAGCGCGGAGCGCACACCCGAGGGAACTACCGGTGCTCCGGAACCCCCCGACGCCGGGGACGGCGGCTGGACAGGCCGGCCCGATACAGCCGGCGAGGTGACATTCGGAACACCCACCGAGCCACGCGCAGCCCAGCGTAATGACGCGGCGTTTGAGGGGGCCATCGAGCCTGCACTCGAAACGCCCCGCAGCGGCGGCGCGGATGCCTCGGCCCTCTCCGACGAGGACTTCCTGGCCGGGATGCGTTCCTGGGCGATGGGCGACCCCACGGCCGGGGCTCCACCCCGGGAGACCGCCCCTGGCGCTGGCGGGACAGGCGACGATGACGCCCTGCAATTGCGCCCGCGTCCGCACGAGGCCGGCGAGCGCCGGCTCGACTGGAGTTTCGGGCCCCCGGCGTGGGGCGGCCCGGGAGACCATGCCGGCGCGCCAACGCCCGGAGCGCAGCCGGACGACGAAGCAGATGTAATCGAGAGCATGCGCCGCTGGGCGGAGCGCTCGAAGGAGAGCGACCATCCGCACTTCGCGCTTCGCCACCATGAGGAAGAGGCTGACACCGCCCCGGAACCGCCGCCCATCCCCCTGCGCCCCAGGCATCACGAGGAGCAGTGGCACCGGCCCGAGCCCGCGAGCAGCGATGGATCGCGGGAGGACGAGCCGGCAGCCGAAGCCCCCGAGCCGCCCGCGCCTCCGCCTCTCGTGCTGCGGCCGAGGAACGAAGCGCAGCCGCCCCCCCCGGAACGCGAACCCGGTTCCCCGCCCACGCGCTGGGACGAGTTCTTCGGACCCGACCGTGCCAACGAAGCCGATGGGGATGACGGCGAAGCAGCCGGGCTGAGCGAGGGGCTCGCCGCGATGCGCGACTGGGCGAAGAAACGCGGCGACGATGTGCGCGACCGGGAGATCCCCGAGGAGTTCCTAAAGCCATTCGACTGGGAGATCGAGGAGTCCACGCCCACCGGCGTTGACGGTGACGGCACGGCTTTCGCTCCGCCTGCCGGTGACATTGCCGGTGACATGGTGACGGCCAACGCGGAGCCGGGCGAGGGTGCCGTATCGCTCCTGCCACTCGCGGAAGGCATAGAGGGCAGCGAACCGGTTGCGGCCGTGGCGCGCGAATCCGCTCCTGCCTTCGATGGCAGAGCTGGCTGGGGCGACCATGAAAATGACGAGGACCCGCTGGCCGGGGTTTTCCGCGATCCGTCTTCGGCTCCAGTGGTGGAGCCGCAGGCTCAGAAGCGCGGCGGGGTGTTCGGGCGGCTATTCGGGCGGAAGAAGCACGAGGAGCCGGCGGCGCCCGGGCTGCCCCAGCCACCGGCCGGCGATGTCCGTGCCGATGCCGGCCGGAGCGAGGACATTCGCACCGTGGCAACCGATGCCGGCGAGTGGGTCGCGGACGACGAGCCGGAGCCACCAGCGGCCGGCATCGAGCCCGGTGGCGAACCGTACGACGCACTGGCCGGGGAGCCCCATGACAACAGCGAGCCCGAGGAACCGTGGGCCGCGCCTGCACCGCCGGTGGCCATGGCCGGGAGTGATGAGGATGGCGACTGGGTCGAGGTCGACCAGCCCGAGCCTGCGGCGCTGTTGCACGCGTTCGTGAATGCCTTCGACCGGGCCGCCCCGCGCGACGATGCCAGCATCGAGACGCCGGCCCCGGCGGCCACCGGGGACGAAGACGAGTTCGCATGGGAGCCGGAACCCTTCACGTTCGAAGAGCCGGGTAACCCGGCGGGACCGGACCTGGAAGCGGCGCCGGCGGCCGCGTTGCCCGCAGTGCAGCTGCCCCTCGAATCTTTTGCGCCGGGTGGCGCTGCCGTTGAGGAGCCCGCCGTCGAGGCCCTCGCCTCCGCTGACGCCCTGGCCGAGGAGCCGGTCGCCGGGGAGAAGCCCTGGTGGGAACAGCCTGCAGTTGAAGAGCCCGCGGTCGAGGCC
>CAZYLL010000012.1:0-73090 GCA_964648195.1 uncultured Anaerolineaceae bacterium
TGGTGCGGGCCTGGTCGGCAATCGCGCGGGTGATCGCCTGGCGGATCCACCAGGTCGCGTACGTCGAGAACTTGAAGCCCTTGCGATAGTCGAACTTCTCGACAGCGCGGATAAGGCCAATGTTGCCTTCCTGGATCAGGTCCAGGAGCGACATGCCCCGGCCGATGTACTTCTTCGCCACCGAGACCACCAGGCGCAGGTTGGCCTCGGTCAGCCGCCGGGTCGCCTTCTGGCCGTTCCGCTTCACGGTGTCGAAGTGGTAGCGCAGCTTCTCTTCGAGCGGCGCGATCTTCTCGATCAGCCCATCGACCGGCGGCACCAGGTCGTCCTCGCTGCCCGCTTCCTCGCCCATTTGGGCCACCAGGTCCGGCGTGAGGATGTGCGTCACGATCGAGAGCGTGACGATGCGCTGGTGCGCATCCTCCTCCTCGATCTTCAGCTTGTTCATCACGTGGAACTTGAAGTCGTTGTCCGTTTCGCCGTCGATCAACCCGCGGAACTGCGGGTCGCCGATCGTCTCGCTGAACGAAAGGTTCTTGAGCTTTGGCCCGTCCGGGTTGCGCCACTTGCGCACCACCGTCACTTCATCTGGCCCCGCGGGCTTCACCAGCTTGTCGAAGTCATCGATGAAGCGCTTCGCTTCCTTGTACACCGGCAAGAGCGCGCCCCACTGTTCCAGCAGCCGCACCGCAATGCGCGCCGCCGAGGGCGGGTGCCCGTAGTTCTGTACGTACTCCTGCTCGATCGCCTCGATGTGGAGCCCTTCCTCCATCTGCCGCGCCAGGTGCTTCTCGTCGTCTGCCGTCAGCAGGTAGACCTTGCCGATCTCGCGGAGGTACATCCGGACGGGGTCGTCGATCCCCTCCGATTCCTCGGTGAGCAACGCGATGCTCGCGTCCTCTTCCTCCTCTTCCTCCTCGTCGATCCCGGGGCCCTCTTCCTCCTCGTCCGCGGCAATGTCGGAAAGCTCGTCCTCGCCCGTATCCTCATCGCCAAAGGCGGACAAGCGCGACAGGACGCCGTCAATAACGGTGCCGTCGCTTGCGGCAGATGTGTCGGTCAGGGCATCGTCGGTCATGCTCAGCAGTCAAACCTCTCAGTGGACGGGGGACGCGAAAAGGCGCAGGGCACACTGCGCCTTTTCCATTCTCGCAATCCCGCAAAGGCGAGTCAAGGCAAGCCCAAAACCAGGGCCCCGGCTGCCCTCCCCCGCCTCCGCATCTCGCATCGCCTCGAGGTACTCCCCAGGCCGGCTTAGCAGCACGCCCTGGGCCAGGCGTCCGCCCCACCCGGCTTCACCGCCACCACCGCCGCCGATGCAATCCCGTTTCCTCCCGGGTATTCCGAAGCGTTGGATGTGACACCCTCGAACCCGGCCGCCCGGATCTTCTCGACATACTCGCTCTCCAGCAGCGCACCGGCGATGCACCCTGCCCACTGCTCCATGTCGCTCTTCAGCGCCTCGGGAGCCGGCCGCACCCAGACCATGTCCGAAACCTGCAACCGTCCCCCGGGCTTCAACACACGGAACGCTTCACGGAAGACCTGGTCCTTTTCGGGCGACAGGTTGATCACACAATTCGAGATGATCACGTCGATCGAGTCGTCGGGGATCGGCAGGTGCTCGATTTCGCCCAGGCGGAACTCCACATTCGTGGCGCCAACCTTGGCCGCGTTCTTTCGGGCGAGCGCGATCATCTCCGGGGTCATGTCCACCCCATACACGCGTCCTGTCTCCCCCACCATCTTCGCCGCGAGGAAGCAGTCGATGCCTCCTCCCGAGCCAAGGTCGAGCACCACCTGGCCGGGCTGGAGGGCCGCGATCGCCGTCGGGTTGCCACATCCGAAGGCCACGTCAGTCACGGTCGATGGCAGGTCCGAGACGTCGGCTTCGGCATACAGCCGCGCGATCTTCGCAATCGGGATCACTTCGGCGTCTGCGTCGCCACAGCAGCTCGTCGCCGTGGCAGGCTCCGCGCCACAACAGCCGGCCGCCTGGACCACCGGCAAAGCCTCTACTTCGCCCAGGATGCGCTGGACGCGGCCCCCATAAGCCTTCGCCACCTCGGTCCGGATCTCATCGTTGGTGCGGTTTGTCACGGGAAGCTCCTCATCGGAAAATTTCGATGCTATCGTAGAAATACGATGAGGTTCGAGTCAAGGCCTTTTCGTTACTGTGTCTGCATTCTCCGGAATTTCCCCCTTTGACACGATGTCGCCCAGCCGCCGCCAGTCGAGCACCTGCTGCCCCCACGGCCGGTGCGCGGCGGACCGCGCCGCGGGATGATACAGCGCCGTCAGCACGGCGCCGCGCCAGGGCACGAGCCGGCCAACGGCCGTCCGCAGGGTAAGCCCATGGGGCTCGATATGCCCCAGGGCCGCAAGCGCCACCCTGCCGAGCGCGACAACCATCCCGGGCCTGGTCGCCCCGATGGCCGCGGCCAGGAAGCCCGAGCAGGCCGAGACCTCCCCGCCGGCCGGCCGGCGATTGTTCCCCTGCTGGTCGAGGGGCAGGCACAGCACGGCGTTGGTGACCGCCACCTGCGCACGTTCGAGACGCGCTTCGCCAAGCAGGCGCGCGAACCGCTCACCGGCGATGTCCCCGTACAGCGGCAGCCCTGTTCGAGCGGCGCCAAGCCGGCCCGGCGCCTCGCCCACGAAGAGCACGTGCGGCCTCGAAGACCCTGGCAGGGCATCGACCACCGCGCTCCCCGGGACCACCCCCGGGCAGCGCCGGCAGGCGGCGGCTTTGGGTGCGAGGTCGTCGAGGCTCATGGGTCCTGGGAGTCCAGCAGCACCAGGAGCCTTGCGGGTGCGACGGTCCTGTAGGCCTCCTCCACGATCAGCGCCACTTCATCCCAGTCCGCAGGCACATCGAGCCGCACACCAGGCCAACCCCGATGCCCCACGTATGGCGGGACAAAGAACCGGTCGGGTGCCGCGTTCACCAGCACGTCCTGTGCCCCCGGGGGAGCAGCGCACCAGAATCCGAGGGAGCCTCCATGGTGGTGGTTGGAAAACATCACGAACGTCTTCTTCCCCTGGACAAACCACGTGGGCTCGCCGTGGCTCAACCGCTCGGTTGTCCCGGGGAGCGCCATGCAGATGGCGCGCAGCCTGTCGAGCACATGGCCGTCCATGCCCGGAATTGTGCCGTCTGCGCGAGCCCCTGCACATCCTCACTGCGCATCGGCTAGGATTCGCGCACCTTGCGGAGGGCACAGCACATGGAGTATCGCGTCGTCGCTACGGGTCTGAGGTTCCCCGAAGGGCCGCTCGAGTTGCCCGGGGGCGACATCCTCGTCACCGAGATCGCGGCCGGCCGGCTCACGCGAGTGAAGGCGGATGGCTCTACCGAGGTCTTCGCCGTCACCGGTGGCGGGCCCAATGGGGCGGCCATCGGCCCGGACGGAGCCATCTACGTCACGCAGAACGGTGGCTTCCACTGGACGGAGCGGCAGCTCCCCGATGGTTCCGCCGGGCTCTTTCCCGGCGAACAGCCCGCCGGCTACATCGGTGGCCAGATCCAGCGCGTGAGCCCCGATGGCTCCACCGTCACCACGCTCTACCGTGAGTGCGACGGGGAACGATTGAAGGGCCCGAACGACCTCGTGTTCGACCGCGAAGGCAACTTCTACTTCACCGACCACGGGAAGACCCGCCCGCGCGACCGGGACCGCACCGGGGTCTTCTACGCCTCTCCCGATGGGACGTTCATCCGCGAAATCATCTTTCCGATGGAAGCACCCAACGGCATCGGCCTCAGCCCCGATGAGAAGACGCTCTACGTTGCCGAGACACCAACCGGCCGCCTCTGGGCGTTCGATATCGTCGCCCCGGGACAGGTTGGCGCCCGGCGCGTCCTCGGCACCCTCCCCCCGGGCGGCCCAATCAACAGCGCGATGTGCGATTCGCTCTGCGTCGATGGCGAAGGGAACATCATCGTTGCGACGCTCATCAACGGCGGGCTCACGTCGTTCTCGCCCGATGGAAAGGTTGTCACGCACTATCCCTGCCCCGACCTGCTTACGACCAACGCGTGCTTCGGCGGCCCGGGCCTGCGGACGCTCTACGCCACCCTGAGCACCACGGGCCGGCTTATCGCCTTCGATAACTGGCCAACGAGGGGCCTCAGGCTGAACTTCCAGGCTGCCTGACCGCCAGGCGACCATGCCCTGTGGGCCGTGAGACTGTCTCGCGGCCCGCATCGCCAGTTGGCGGTCAGACTTCCTGGATGAAGAGCTGGACCTGCAGCGTGACTTCGTCCTCGACGCTTACGAACCCGGCGATCTCCGGTTTCGTGATGTTGAAATCGCTGTACCTGAACTTCGTTGTCCCCAGCACGCTGAGGATGTCGCCGTCCCGCTTCACCTTCAGCTCCCAGGTTACCTCCTTCTTCACCCCGTGCAGGTCCAGCGTCCCGGTGAGCTGCAGGACCGTATCGGACGGCCCGAATTCCGCCGGCAGCCCGCTAATCCTGGTCGCCGTGAACGTGGTCGTGGGGTACTTCGAGGTCTCCAATGCACCCCGCATCCGGTTATCGCGGCGCGACTCGTCGCTCGTGATGCTCGCGAGGTCGACCGTGAACGATGTCGGCTTCGCGGGGTCGAGGCCGCTTTCCGTCAGGTGGAATTCACCGCTGATCTTCCTGGTGGTCCCCTTCGCTGTCGAACTCGTGGGCAGGCTCGCCAGCTTCTCCGGCGCGAGGTACCACGCCTCGGATTGCCCCTCGATGATCCGGTAGCTCTTCCCGGCCCACGTCGATGTCCCCTGGCCTCCACCGGCGGGCGCCGTGGCCGGGGCCTGGGTCGTTCCGGGCGCCGCTGGCGCCGTCGCCGTCGGCGTCTGGCTCGCTGCCTGCCGGACTTCGTCCGTAACCTCGGCCGCCGTCTTTTGCGCTTCGTTCTCCTCGCGGATGAAGAAGTACCAGCCAGCGCCCGCGGCCACGACCACCACGATAGCGGCGGACAGCAGCCGCCCTGCCAGGCTCCCGAAGAGGAACTTCACATGTGCCTCCAAATGCACCGGATGCTGCTATCTTCCGGAGACCCCGGTAAGGGGCGGTAAATCGCGGACCCCGGGGTGCGCTATCCTTCCGCCCGTGCGACGCCCCCTCCTCTTCACCCTGGCCGCGTGGCTCGTGGGCGCCACGCTCCTGCGCGCAACGTTCCTCGCCCCGCAGCACTGCCCGGCAATCGACGCCGATGGCGCCCGTGCGGCGGCGCGGGCCGCGGCCTCTTGGATCGAACGGAATCAGCTTCCCGATGGCACTTACTTCTATGAATACCGGAAGGACGACAACGCCAGCCTCGGCGGCTACAACGTGGTCCGCCATGCCGGCGTCACCATGTCGCTGTACCAGCTCGCCGCCGCGGGCGACCGGGAAATCCTCCCGGCCGCAGACCGTGGCCTCGCCTGGATGAACCGGAATCTCTATCGAAACAACGGCTGGGTGGCGTTGCGCGACCCGTCGGATGGCAGCGTCCGCCTCGGCGCGAGCGCTCTCATGCTCGCCAGCGTGATCCAGCGCAGGCTCGCCACAGGCGAGAACCGGTACGACGAGCTCGCGCGGAGCCTGGCCCGCGGGCTGCTCGCACTCCAGCTTCCCGATGGCGCCTTCCTCAACCGCTGGAACCCCGCGACGAACGCCCCCGTCCCCGGCGAGCGTTCGAAGTACGCTACCGGCGAGGCCTTCTGGACACTGACGCTCATGCATCGCCTGTTCCCCGGTGAAGGCTGGGACCAGCCCGCCTGGCGCACCGCCGACTACCTGGCGCTCCAC
This sequence comes from uncultured Anaerolineaceae bacterium, assembly GCA_964648195.1. Taxonomy (GTDB): domain Bacteria; phylum Chloroflexota; class Dehalococcoidia; order Tepidiformales; family Tepidiformaceae; genus Amarobacter. Next base: position 5,783 of record CAZYLL010000012.1, read on the forward strand.
CGCGACGAGGTCGAACAGCAGAAGTACCCGCCCTGGGCCGACCAGTGGGCCGCCTACGGTTTGGCGGAGATGGCCAGCTGGCCGCTGGAGGACCACCACATCGCCTACGCTCGCAGCCTCGCAGAGCGATTCGGACTTCTCGTGCGTGTGGAATCCCAGCGCCGCGACAACTGGCTCTCGAAGTTGATTCACGGCCGCCAGGCCCGCGCGTCCGGCATGGGCACCTGGGTCGAGGGCCTGGCGTCCCTTCACCGCATCGCACTGTCCGACCCTCGCATGAGCGACCTCGAACCGAAAATCGCCGAGCGCGTTGCCTGTGGTGCCGGCATGTTGGCCGCCCGCCAGTACTCCCCCGCCGAAGCGGCGCGGTACGACGAGCCCGGCAGCGTGGAGGGTGCCTGGTTCACCGAAGGAGTCACCCGCATGGACGACCAGCAGCATGCGCTCTCCGCGCTGCTCTATTCCGCGCCAATCACCCGGGGGGTGAAGCCCGAGTGAGCGAGTTCCTCCGCATCCTGGCCACCCTCCTTGTCGCCATCAGCCCCGCGGCGGTCGCCGCCGCAGTTCACCACGCCGGTCTCCGGCTGCACTCCCGGACCATCGCCATCGCGGCAGCCCTGGCCATCGCCGTCTATGCCGCCGCCGCCTTCGGAGCAGACGCGCTGCTCGCCGGGATCGATATCGAGCCAGAGACGTTCCGCGTCTCCGCCGGTCTCGTCATGGTAGCCGGCGGCGTGTTCACCATCTGGTCAGGGAGCGCGGGCTACAGCGGCGAGCTTGACTCACGCTCGGCCGCCCTCTTCCCGCTTGCCGTGCCGCTGCTCGCATCGCCCTCCGGGTTGGCCGCGGTCCTGAGTCACAGCGCCGATGGCGAGACCGGCGCGGCCCTGGCGGCCGCCGTCGTGGTGGTCGGGCTGGCTGCGGCCGTCCTCAGGGCGCGGCTCGGCCGTATCCGCGCCACCGCCGATGGTGTGGCACGCCTGAGTGGCGCGCTCCTCATCGCATTCGCCGGCGCGATGATCGTGGATGGCATCCGGGCGGTGTGAACCATGGCGCTCCAGAACCGGGTCGACCCGTTCGGCGAAATTCATGCGGTATCGGCACGGGGCGCTCTTATGGGTAACCGGGGCGGCTGTCTGCATACCCCCGGCCGCCAGCTCACGGGCCGCCGCTGGGTGAGCGCCCGCTGGATCGCCTGCAGGCTCGAATTCCGCGGCTGGCACCGGGAAGTCATGCAGCCCGGGCGCTACACCGAGCTCTTTTTCATCGATGAAGCCACCGCCTTCGCGGCGGGCCACCGTCCCTGCATGCTCTGCCGGAACGCCGAGGCCCGCCGCTTCGCCGGGGCATGGCTCGCCGGGAACCCCAACGCCCCGCCGCTGCGCAGCGTCGATGCCCTGGACCGGGCCCTGCACGCCGAGCGCGTGGACCCCATCACTCGCCGCCAACGCACGCGCCGGGCACCCGTGCGCGGGCTCCCCGATGGCGCCATGATCACGCTCGACGCCGGCCCCGGTGCGCCCTTGCTCGTCTGGGGCGGAGCCCTGTGGCCCTGGAGCTTCGACGGCTATCGTCACCCGCTGGCTCTGGAAGAGCCCGTGCTCGCTGGAGAGGCGACGTTGCTCACACCGCCCTCCGTCGTGGAAGCTTTTCGGGCGGGCTACCGGCCGGCGGTCCATCCGTCGTGCCGCGCTCTCACGGGAAGATCCTGACACCCGCAAACCCGCGGTTTACACTCGGGCTACACCTGACATCCTGAATCGACCGGAGACACCCTATGTCCGGCCATTCCAAGTGGTCGACCATCAAACGCGCCAAGGGAGCGAACGACGCGAAGCGCGGCGCCCTCTTCACGAAGCTTTCCCGCGAAATCATCCAGGCCGCCCGCCAGGGCGGCGGCGACCCTGCGATGAACTTCAAGCTGCGCCTCGCCGTCCAGCGCGCCAAGGCTGCGAACATGCCCCAAGACAACATCGAGCGGGCAATCGCCAAGGCCACCGGCGCCGCCAGCGAAGACAACCTCGACGAGATTACGTACGAGGGCTACGGTCCCGGCGGTACGGCTATCCTCGTCTCCGCCCTCACCGACAACCGGAACCGGACCGTCTCCGAGATACGCCACCAGTTCAGCCGCGCCGGAGGAAGCCTGGGCGAGAGCGGTTCCGTCGCCTGGCAATTCGAGGCGAAGGGCATCATCACCGTCCCCGTCAACTCAAAGGACCCCGAAGAGCTCGCACTCCAGGCTATCGATGCTGGCGCCGAAGACGTCGAGCTCCAGGGAGACGTCGTCGAGGTCCGGACCGACCCCTCGAGCCTCGAAGCCGTCCGCAAGGCGCTCGAATCCGCCGGCCTTGAAGTCGAAAATGCTGACTTCGCCATGGTCCCCAGGGTGACCGTTGAACTCGATGAGAAGGCCGCCCACCAGGCGCTGCGCCTCATCGAGGCTCTCGAAGACCTGGAAGACGTCCAGCGCGTCTACTCAAACGCCGATTTCAGCGACGAGGTGCTGGCGAGCTATACCGGGTAGCGCGGCCCTCAGGCCAGCTTCATGAGCAGGACGGCTGCGTAGAGTGTGGTGAAGAGTGCGGCGGTGCTGATGAGCCGGGTCACGGTGAATACCCCATCGTGGTGTATTCCGTCCAACGGCCGGGGCACGGCAAAAGTTCCGTGAGGGGGTAGAACCGGTGACCAGCGCCGCGGCCCCGGCCGTCTTGTAGCCAGCATGGGCTACCGCCGGTGCGCGGTCTGTAACTTTGTTCACGCTCCGGAGGGGCGTGGGCTCGTTCCAGCGGTTCCCGGTACTCGCGAGCGCCGCATGTCGCACTCGAACACCCGGCTGAAGTGAAACAGGAATGCCTCCGCCACGTCCTCGAATTCGATGTGCTTGCCCGCCTCGGCCACCATGCTCGTCATCTCCACGTCATCCATCCCACACGGGTTGATGAGGGCGAAATGGCTCATGTCCGGGTCGATGTTGAGCGCGATTCCGTGCATGGTCACACCGCGGCGCACGTTCAGCCCCGCTGACGCGATCTTCCCTCCTCCTGCCCAGACTCCACGCCCCAGGGGCGACCGCTCCCCTCGCAATCCCCAGTCCGCCAGGACGCCAATCACCGTGTCCTCGAGCCCGGTCAGATAATCCAGTACCCCGATGCCCCACGCCCGGAGGTCGATGATCCCGTAGGCAACAAGCTGCCCGGGGCCGTGATACGTGATGTCGCCACCGCGCTCCGTCTGCACGATCTCGATGCCGTACTGGCGCACCAGCTCCGCGCTCGCTCGCAGGCTGGGCACCGGGTGGCTCCGGCCGAGTGTGAACACCGGCCGGTGTTCGGTCAGGAGCAGCGTGTCGGCGCCACCACCCTCGCGGCGCTGCGCCTGCATGCGCTGCTGCAGCCGGTGCACCTCGCCATAACTGGTGGTGCCCAGCTGGTACACGAGAACGTTGCGCCGCGCTTCTTGCACTTGCTGCTCTCCCCCGGCCTTCACGATGTCAGCAACGCGTACGGTTCCTCGACGAGCCGGCGCACGCGGGCGAGGATGCGGGCTGCCTCCCCCGGGCCGGCCCGGGCGCTGTCATATGCCATCGTAACGCTCATCCAGCCCCGCCCGCCGATCGCGCCCATCGAGGCCGCGAGGGCGTGCCCCGCGCTCAGAGGAGGCTGTCCCCGGTCGATGCCGGATTCACGCAGCGAGAGCAGCCACCAGACCGCACCGTCGGCCGCAGTGTCGCCGCCCGCGGCACGCACACGAACGGCTTCGCGAAGGTTCCGCTCGCCTGCGGCGCTGATGGCCACGGTGTAGTCCGAAAGCGGCGTCACCCGGCTCAGCCCGGCGGGGCTCGGCTCCTGGCCGTTCTCGGCGAGGGCCCGCGCGAAGGCCCGCAGCACAAGATCCTCCACGATCGGCGGTTCGTCGCCGCGCCACTCCTCCGCCAGTGCCGCCGCCGCACGAAGGGCCTGCGTGGCGTCGATCCAGACCTCCATGGTCAGCACCTGCGCGCCCGCGGTTACCTCGGCCGCGATTGCATCGAACCGGTCGAGGCGCCCGGCGGTCAGCGGCACGCGGAAAGCGTCCGCGAATGGCGGGTCCTCGTCGGGTTCCCAGAGTGGCAGGCCGGGGATCGCCGTGCCCGCTTCCAACAGCGGCCGGACGGTCTCCGTAACCTCGCGCTGACCCCGGCGGAACGGGACCACAACCGGTTCTCCCGTAACCGGCACTGCGCCGGCGTGCCGCTCCAATTCGGAAGCGCTGGTCCCGGGTGGCGCCGCGGCTGCACACCCCGGGGCAGGCTCAACGCTCGGGGCAGCCTCGTCCGGGCTCGTGATTACCCCGATGATTGCATCGGCCTGCTCGATGCTCCCTGCACTGGATCGCTGGCGCAGCACGCCGGGCGCATCCGCCTCGATGTCTATCGCCACGACGTCGCACTCGACCCGGCAGATGAGGTCTCCGGCGGCGACCGTCGCTCCGTCCGGGACGTACCACTCCGCCACCACCCCGCCCGCACTTTCGGGTCCGAGGTGTGGCACGCAAACAGGAGCTGCCAAGAGCTGCCTCCGGGAAACTGGCGGTCTGCTACCCAGAGGTTCGGCAGATGGAAGGCTCTCCGGAAGGGGCAGAGAAATTGCCCCGGATTGCCCTCGCGTTTACACGGCGCCCTGGTCTCGACCTATGACCACCATCCCACGGCCCGGGACGGCGCACGCCCGTCTTCCGCGGGACTTCGGGCTGGGAAACGCCACCACGCTGGCCATCTTCCTGTTGCTGGCGCTGGCACTGCTCCTGGCATCAAGTTCCGGTCACGTGGGCGCCTTGCCGGCCCGCCGGCCCCGTCCGTTACCGTCGCAGCCGGGCTCCAATCCCCGGCGCCGCCCGTCTCGCCCTGGTTGGCCAGGCCGGTTATTCGTCGGGCTGGCGGTGGCGAGTGAGCAACGAGGCGAGCGGAAAGGCTACGATCACTCCCACAAGGCCAATCACCCCGGCCAGCACCGTCTCCCGGTCACCGTTGACTGCGCCCCGGGCAACGAGCGCGCCGCCAATCGCTGCCAGCGCCCACGGGAGCCAGCGCCCGAACGGCAGGGTTGGCCTGGGCATCAGTCCCCGCCCGCGGTGGCCCGTTCCCGCTCCTCGATGGCATCCCAGTCCTCCTCGCGGAGTGGCTGGAGTTCGCCCTTGCGGTAGGACTCATAGATGCGGAACAGCACGTCTTTATGCGGGCGCACCCGGCCAATCGGGCAGGCGGCCCAGTCCTTCTCGCTTTCGTCGCAGTAGCCCATGCGGTGCTCGCCACACTTCGGCTGCAGATAGCGCCCCAGCTCCGGCGCCACCTTGTTGACCTCGCTCCGCATCAGCGCGGCGACCTTCCGGAACTCCCACTGGGCCCGCGTGCAGAGTCGCAGGTCGCAGATGTGCAACAGGCTCTGGAAGTTCACCGTGATCTTGAGATTGGTGTTCGTAGCGTTCGGCAACAGGAAGCGCGCGTCCTCTGCCGGCACTCCCGCGGCGACCATCTCCTCGTACAGATCACCGACGCGCTCGAAGAGCTCGTCCATCTTGCCCTGCATCCCCGCCTTGCGGACCGTCTCGGGCACGGTGTAGGGAAACTCACCGCCCTTGTAGGTGACGTAACGCTGGCTCTGCTGTTCGAAGGAGATACCGACGCGGTGGCGTACAAACTGGTGGCTGAACGCGCGGCTGACTCCGGAAATCCCGAACTCGAACCAGACCTGCTCCAGCGGGCTCGCATGGCCCGTTTTCAGCCGCTCCTCGATGAACTGGCGCATCTGGGCTTCGGTGATCCGGTCATCCCCGATGCGCGCAGCCACCTGCTGCGGGGTCAGCTGGCTGTAACACGTGCGATACGCCATGTAGAGCGACCGCATCGGGTCCGGCGAATGGGAGAGAAGGGTGACCTCGATGGCCATGGTGGTTCCCCCGGGCGTATGGTCACTCCAGTATCACACGAAGAAATGCGAACGTGGGTGATCGAAAGCCAACCTGTACGAACGCCCATCCCCTATGTCGATGTCACCCGGCGCGCACCGCGTGCTCCGCCGCCACGCACAGCCGATCGAGCACCGGGAACAGCTGCGTTCCCCGGGGGCTGAGCGAGTACCGCGCGGCCGGCGGGTAACTATGGCTGACTTCGCGGTCGACCAGCCCGGCGGCTTCTAGGTCCTTGAGCGCGAGGGCCAGCGCCCGCGGCGTGATGCCAGGCAGCATCGCCTTCATCTCGTTGTACCGGGTTGCCCCGCGGCCGATGGCGACCGCCACCAGCATCGGCCACTTCTTCAGCGCAATGGGCAGCAGATCAGTCCTCCTGATGGCCTCGACAGTGGCCAACGCGGCGTCGCCCAATCGCTCGCCCACCGGAGTCAGGCAGTAATGGGGCCGCGAAACGCCGGCTTCATGTGTGACGACTCCCGATGCTTCCAGCCGCGTGAGCGTCTCGGTCAGCGTGTCGCGGCTCGCCGCCAGCCGCCGGGCAAGGTCCGCAAACCGCAAGCGCCCGTCGCGGTGCAACGTGGCAACGATAGGCACCGACCAGCGGTGATGAAAGAATCGGATGGCCGGTGCGAGCGATCCCGTACGAGTCCCCTTGACGAGCGAATAGAGCTAGTATACTTTCCTGCGCTCTCCGCGCCCGGAGTGCGCCCGGCCAAGACTCTACCGGCCTGCGCGGCCTCCGTCGCGAACCCCGAGGTGACCCGGATGAATGAACTTGGCGTTAAGCCTGAACTCACGCTCTCGGTGCTCGTAACCGACTTCCCCGCCGCTCGCCGCTGGTACACCGAGAAGCTTGGCTTCCAGGAGCTGTACGCCGTCGAAGAGGTCGGCTGGGCAGAACTCCAGACACCGCTCGCAGGCGCAACCATCGGGCTCAACCGCCTCGACGGCGCCCACCCCGGGGCGGGCTCCGTCACCATCACGCTCGGCGTCACAGATATCGATGCAACGCGCGCCGAGCTCGAACGCCGCGGCGTCATGTTCGACGGCCCGACCAACGAGATCCCCGGCATGGTCAGGCTCGCCTCGTTCCACGACCCCGACGGGAACTCCCTCATGCTCGCTCAGACGCTCGGCGCTTGATGCCGCCGGCTACCGCCGGAACCTAACCCCGCCTTCGGCTACCATGGGCCGATGCTGAAAGACACGAATTGCGGGGAACTGCGAATCGCCGATGCGGGGCGCACCGTGCGCCTCGCCGGGTGGGTCCACCGCCGCCGCGACCACGGCGGACTCATCTTTATCGACCTGCGCGATTCCAGCGGCCTCGTGCAGCTCGTCTTCAATCCCGAGAACGCCGCCTCTCACGCAGTCGCCCACCGCGCCCGCAGCGAGTGGGTGCTCCAGGTCGAGGGCAGAGTTGCCGCCCGCGACGCCGCCACGGTGAACCCCAACATGGCCACCGGCGAGGTCGAGGTCATCCCCTCCCGCTGCGAGGTGCTCAATGAGGCCCTGACCCCGCCCTTCTATATCAACGAGCCCGCTGACGTCGATGAGCAACTACGGCTCAAATACCGCTACCTCGACCTTCGGCGCCCCGAAGTCGCCCAGGTCATCAAGCTCCGCCACGAGGTCGTCTGGTTCATCCGCAACTTCCTCGTCGAACGTGGCTTCTATGAAATCGAAACCCCGACGCTCATCAAGTCGACTCCCGAGGGCGCCCGCGATTTCCTCGTTCCTTCCCGCCTCAAGCCAGGCCACTTCTTTGCCCTTCCCCAATCGCCGCAGATCCTGAAACAGCTGCTGATGGTCGCCGGCTTCGAAAAGTACTTCCAGATCGCGCGCTGCTACCGCGACGAAGACTTCCGCGCGAATCGCGTCGCCGAGCACACCCAGCTCGACCTCGAAATGGCGTTCGTCGATGAGTCCGACGTGATGGGACTCATCGAGGAGCTGTACACCGGCATCGCCCGCAAGTTCGGACGCGGTCCGATCGCGGCCACGCCGTTCCCGCGCCTCGATTACCACGATTGCATGGCACGCTACGGCATCGACAGGCCCGACTTGCGCTTCGGACTCGAATTTGTCGACATCAGCGATGCGCTCCGCGGCTCAAGCTTCCAGGTCTTCGCGAGCGCTCTCCAGGCGGGCGGCGAGGTGAAGGCGATCTGTGTCCCGGCCAGGGCCGACATGACCCGCCGCGAAATCGACGAACTCACCGAAGCCGCGAAATCTGGCGGTGCGCGCGGATTGGCCTACATCGGGTTCACCGGCGACGAGCTACGCTCCCCCATCGCAAAATTCCTCTCTGAAGCCGAGCTCGCCGCCATCAAGCGGCTCACCGGCGCCGGGACCGGCGACATGCTGCTCATTGTCGCCGACCAGCCGCCGGTCGTTGCCCGCTCCCTTCACGAGGTCCGCACCGAACTCGGCGAACGGCTCAAACTCAAGGACGAGTCGGTGCTCTCGTTCGCCTGGGTCACCGGGTTCCCGCTCCTCGAGTGGCGCCCGGAAGAGGGACGCTGGGACGCGACCCATAACCCCTTCAGCGGCTACCTGCCCGAGCACGAGGCTTTGCTCGATACCGACCCCGGCAAGGTCATCGCACGGCAATACGACCTCACGCTCAACGGCACCGAGGTCGGCGGGGGCTCCATCCGCATCAACACCCGGGCTGCGCAGGAAAAGGTGCTCCGGTTGATGGGCTACTCCGATCAGAATATGCGCGACCGCTTCGGTGTCGTGCTCGATGCCCTCGAATACGGCGCCCCCCCGGAAGGCGGCGTCGGCATGGGCATCGACCGCCTCGTGATGTCCCTCATCGGCAGCGAAAACATCCGCGACGTGATCGCGTTCCCCAAGGCCTCGTCCGGCAGCGACCCGCTCATGGGCGCCCCGTCGCCCGTCGAGAAGGCACAGCTCGAGGAGCTCGGCCTGCGCCTGATCGAGGATCCCGCTCGCGACCCGTAGCCCCCGCCAGCCGCCCATCCGATGTAAAGCCGCGTTTTCGCCCGGGAGCAGCCATCCCATGCCCACCACACGGGATACCGTGTACCCTTTGCACCACCCGGTCCGGCTGGGGACGGATCGTTCCATGGCCTCACCGGCGTATCGCAAGAAAGACCCTCCGGGATTGGACGCCGATGTCAAACCGCATGCTGACCCTCATGATGGGGGTGGTCGCCTTCCTGATTCTTGCCGTGGGCGTCGTCTTCGTCATTGCCCTGGCGGGCGGCGGCGACGATGGGTCCCCGGCAAGCCCCTCCAACAACGATGACGACAGTCCGCGCCGCACCGGCAACGGCATCTGCAGCGGCAACTCCCTCATCGTCCCGGGCAGCGAACCCGCCACCGTCCTCGACCCCATCCAGGTCGGCGATGTCTCGACCAGCGAGTACGTCGTTGAAATCTTTGGGGGCCTCGTCACGCTCGACACCAACCTCCAGGTCCAGCCCGACATTGCCCGGAGCTGGGAAGTCTCGAACGGTGGCAAGACCTATACCTTCAAGCTGCGCGATGACGTCGTCTTCCACACCGGCAATACCCGCCGTGTGACCGCCGAGGACGTGAAGTACAGCATCGAACGTGCCGCCGACCCCGTGAACGCCTCGCCAACCGTGCGCGCCTACCTCGGCAATATCGCCGGTCTGCGCGACCGCTTCGAGAACAAGGCCTCCAGCGTGAGCGGCGTCAAGGTCATCGATGAGCGCACCGTCCAGATCGACCTCATCGAACCCTCCGACTTCTTCCTCTCCGAGCTGACCTACCCGGTCGCCTTCGTCGTCGACCGCCAGCAAATCGAATCGAATCCACGCAACTGGACGCAGAAGCCCAACGGCACCGGCCCGTTCCGCCTGGCTGAATTCAAGCCGGCCGAGCGCATCCGCCTCGTCAAGAACGACCGCTACCACCTCGGCGCACCGAAGATCGACGAGATCGTCTTCGAGCTTGGCGGCGGCTCGCTCCTGACGCGCTACGAAAACGATGAACTCCACCTGAGCTTCTTCCCCGCCAGCCTGCTCGATTCCGTCAAGGATGGCTCCAACAAGCTCTCGAAGGAGTACCGCTCGGTGCCCAACATGGCGGTCTTCTACTTCACCCTGAACCCGAACCAGCCGCCGTTCGATGACCCGAAGGTCCGCCAGGCCTTCGCCATGTCCATCGACCGCAAGACCATCAACTCGGTGCTGCTCTACGATGCCTACCGCGTCGCCGATGGCTTCCTTCCGCCAGAAATGCCCGGGTACACCGAGTCGGTGAAGAGCTATGACTACAACGTCAACCGCGCCAGGCAGCTGCTTTCCGAATCGAAGTACGCGGGCAACATGCCCCGCATCGTGCTGAGCTTCAGCGGCAGCGGCGCCGCCCCCGGCGACCTCCTGGTCGCCATCCAGGAAGGCTGGCAGGATGCGCTCGGCGTCAACATCGAGCTCCAGGCGATCGATACCTCAGCCTTCCTCCGCGAACAGCGCCGCGGCACCTTCCAGATGCACTCCGATGGCTGGGCCGCCGATTACCCCGACCCCGAGGACTTCCTCGGCAAGCTCTTCGCCAGCGATAGCACGCTCAACTACACGAAGTACCGCAACGACGAGGTCGACCGCCTCCTCAAGGAAGCTCGCACGGAACAGGACCGGACCCGGCGGTTCCAGCTTTACGCCCAGGCCGAGCAGAAAATCCTCGACGACGCCATCGTCATCCCCACCTTCTGGCCCGTCGAGCACATCGTCGTGAAGCCGTGCGTCGTCGGCTATCCCGATGTCTCGATGACCGTGCCGAAGTTCCGCTACGTGGAAATCAAGGCAGACTAGGCGGCCATGGCCCCGGGGCTGCTTGGCTACACCATTCGCCGGTTGTTCTGGGGCCTTGTTGTCCTCTTCGTCATTTCCGTCGTCGTCTTTTACATGCTTCGCCTCGCCCCTGGCGACCCGGTCGATGCCATCCTGGGACAGCGCTACCAGGAGGAGCAGGCCGAGCTCCTGCGCAAGAAGTACGGCTACGACCAGCCGATCCACATCCAGTACATCAAGTACATGCAGAACCTTGCGAAAGGTGACCTGGGCGTCTCAACCCGCCATCAGCAGTTCACCGTTGGTGAGGTCATCATCCCCAAGATCTGGGTTTCAACGCGGCTCGGGCTCATCGCCCTGGTCATCTCGTTCACCCTTGGCATCATGGCTGGCATCTACGCCGCCGTGGCCCGCGGCACCTTCCTCGACCCGCTGACCATCTCGTTCTGGCTCGCCATCGATGCAATCCCCGTGTTCGTCGCCGCCCCGGCCCTGATGTGGCTCTTTGCGCTCAAGCTCGACCTTGTCGGCCTGGGCTGGCGCGGCTTTGCCAGCCCCAACATCATCCTCCCCATCATCGTCCTCTCGCTCCCCGGTACTGCCGGGGTCGCGCGCTTCGTGCGCGCCTCCGTGCTCGGCGTGCTCCAGGAGGACTATGTCCGCACCGCCCGCGCGAAGGGGTTGCATGAGCAGACCGTCATCCTCACACATGTCGCCCGCAACGCGCTCCTCCCCCTCATCACCGTCATCGGTCTCTCACTCCCGGGAGTCGCTGGCGGGTCGCTCATCGTCGAGCAACTCTTCGGCATCCCCGGTATCGGCCGCGAAGGCTTCGATGCCGTGCTGGCGCCCGATTTTGATGTCATCCTCGCCCTCGTCCTCTTCGGCTCCTTCCTCTTCGTTATCGCGAATATCCTCATCGACCTGCTCTACGCGGCCATCGACCCGCGCGTCCGCCTCGGGGCAGCACGGGGGTGATGGCATGAGCGTTGCGGTCGCCGAGGAGCCCGTCCTCATCGAGAGCATCTCTCTTTCGCCGCGGCGTCGCATGCTCAAGACGCTCCTGCGCAAGAAGATCGCCATGCTCGCGATCATCTACCTCAGCCTGTTCTACCTCTGCGGCATCTTCGCGCCGTGGATCGCGCCCCGCGACCCCTATGCCCAGAACCTCACCGCCGAGGCGCGGCTCCAGGGCCCCTCCTCCGGCCACTGGCTCGGGACCGACCGCCTCGGGCGCGATATCGCCAGCCGCATCATCTACGCCACCCGTACGACCGTTGCCTTCACCGTGGTCGTCCTGGTCAGTGGCAGTCTCTTCCTCGGGCTGGGCCTGGGCCTCCTTGCTGGTTACCGCGGCGGCTGGGTCGATGCGCTCATCATGCGCGTTGGCGAAGTGATGGGCGGCCTGCCCACCCTCCTGCTCATGCTCGCCATCACCGCCGCCTTCCGCACGCGCATCAACGACGTCTCCTTCTGGCTCGAGGATCACACCTGGCTCGGCGACGATGCGCGCACCGTGACGAAGTTCGGAATCATCGTCTTCGCGACCGTTCCCTTCGCCTGGATCGGCAGCACGAGGGTCGTGCGCAGCCAGGCCCTCGCTATCCGCGAAGAGACCTACGTCGCCGCTGCCGAGGCCATGGGAGCCTCCACCTGGCGCGTCATCACCCGCCATATCCTGCCCGGCGTCATGCCCCTTTTCATCGTGGGCGTCTCCGCTGGAATGGCCGGTACCGCCGGCGCGGAGGTCACCCTCAGCTTCCTCGGCCTCGGCATCGACCCACCGACCGCCAGCTTCGGCAGCCTCATCGCCGATGGTGCCGGCCCTCAAACACTGGAACGCTATCCCCACCTGCTGCTCGCCCCCGCCATCCCCGTCGCGCTCTTCTTTTTCGCCTGGAACCTCCTTGGCGATGCCCTGGTCGACCTGCTTTCGCCGCGCACGCACGGCCTCCGGTAATGCCGGGCGTCATGTAGCTCACACAACCTCACCGGCACCCCGGATCAGGTCTGATATACTCGGAAAGGAGGCAGTGATCGCCCTGTGAAGGTAACCCTCGAACGGCTCCCCGAGAGCCGCGTTCAGCTTCAGATCGAAATCGATGAAGAGCGCCTCGAGAAGTCGCTCGATTCGGCGTACAAGCGTATCGCGCAGCGGAACCGCTTCCCCGGCTTCCGCCCTGGCAAGGCCCCGCGCCCCGTTGTCGAGCGCGCTGTCGGCCGCGAGGGGCTCATCCGCGAAGCCCTCGATAAGCTCGTCCCCGCCGCCTACAACGAGGCCATCGAGACCGAAAACGTCGACGCCATCGGCCAGCCCGACCTTCAGATAGAGCAGCTCGAGCCGGTGAAGTTCACCGCAACGGTGCCTATCCGCCCGACGGTGCAGCTCAACGACTACCGCGCCATCCGCGTTGAACCCGAGACGGTGGAGGTGACGCCGGAGATGGTCGAGGAGCAGGTCCTCCTCCTGCGGCGCCGCCACGCGACCCAGGTCCCGGTCGACCGCCCCATCCAGTGGGATGATGTCATCATCGCCGATGTGAAGGCCTCCGGGGAGGACGGCAACCAGTTCCTCGACGACGAAAACGCCGAATTCCCCCTGCGCGAAGGGCGCGTCCTCTTCGTCCCCGGCCTCGCCGAGGCGTTCCTCGGGATGAAGAAGGGCGACGAGAAAACGCTCGACATCGAGATACCCGCTGACTTCCACATCGAACAGCTCCAGGGGAAGAAGGCCACCTTTACCCTCACCATTCACGAAGTCAAGGAAGAGCAGCTTCCCGAGGCTGACGACGAGTTCGCCAACACCGTGAACGCCGACGAGTTTCCCGATTTCGCCACGCTCCGCGGGCGTATCGAGTCCGACCTGAGGGCATCCCTCGAAAACCAGGCAGAACAGAAGTTCCGCAGCGCCGCGGTCGACAAGCTGGTGGAAGGTGCCACTATCGAGTACCCCCGTGTGCTGGTGGAGCATGAGATCGACCACCTCATCCGCGAGGCCATGGGCGACGCGAACCCGCAACAGTACCAGCTCTACCTGCGCTCCATCGGCAAGTCCGAGGTGGAGTTCCGCGAGACCTGGCGCGAGGCCGCCGACTTACGCCTTCGCCGCTCGCTCGTCTTGAGCGAGCTCGCAGAGGCTGAAGGTTTGGAAGTTTCGGCCGAAGAGATAGAACAGGAACTGGACTCTCTCGTGGCCCCCATGGGAGATGACGCTGCGCGGTTCCGCCAGATGTTCGCCACCGAAGAAGGGGTTTCGACGATTCGCCGAAACCTCCTTTCGCGAAAGACGCTCGACCGTCTCGCGGCGATCGCCAGAGGCGAACTGCAGGAGGAACAGGCATGACCGACCAGTCCGCGCGCATCCACCCCCTCATCTACGACATCATCCCCACCGTCATTGAAACTGGCCCGCGTTCCGAGCGCGCTTTCGATATCTTCTCGCTCCTCCTCAAGGAGCGGATCGTCTTCCTCGGCACGCCCATCGATGACCAGATTGCCAACCTCATCGTCGCGCAGCTCCTTTACCTTCAGCGCGAAGACCCCGAGCGCGACATCAGCATGTACATCCACTCGCCCGGCGGCGTGATCACCGCTGGCCTCGCCATCTACGACACCATGCAGCTCATCGAGCCCGACGTTTCCACCATCGCCGTCGGCCAAACCGCCTCGATGGCCACCGTGCTCCTCTGCGCAGGCGCAAAGGGCAAGCGCTTCGCCCTTCCTAACGCAACCGTTCATATGCACCAGGCCCTCGGTGGTGCGCGTGGACAGGCGACCGATATTGAAATTGCAGCGAAGGAGATCCTTCGCAACAACGAAATCATCCGCAACATCATCGCCCGCCACACGGGCCAGCCCGTCGAGCGGGTGACGCGGGACTTCGACCGCGACTTCTACCTCGACGCGCAGGGCGCGAAGGAGTACGGGTTCGTCGACGAGCTGCTTTCGCGGCCCGCCGGGACCCGTTAGGCAGGCAGAGGGGGACCATCGCCTTGGCAACCAACCGCACCAACCGCGTCCAGTACCACTGCTCGTTCTGCGGAAAGAACCAGGACCAGGTCCGCCGGCTCATCGCCGGCCCCGGCGCTGTCTACATCTGCGACGAGTGCGTCGACCTCTGCCGCGAGATCATCGACGAGGAAAGTGGCACCGCGACGGCAACGCCTGCCGGCAAGGCGGCTGCCGGGCAGGGCCAGCGCGTCCCCCCGCCAAAGGCAATCTACGAGCACCTGCAGGAATACGTCGTCGGCCAGGAACAGGCCAAGAAGGTCCTCTCCGTCGCCGTCTACAACCACTACAAGCGCATCGGCGCCGGGGGCGACCAGGATATCGAACTCGAAAAATCGAACATCCTGCTCGTCGGCCCCACCGGCGTTGGCAAGACCTATCTCGCCAAGACCCTCGCGAGGATGCTCGACGTGCCCTTCTCCATCGCTGACGCGACCGCGCTCACCGAAGCGGGTTACGTCGGCGAAGACGTCGAGAACATCCTCCTCCACCTTATCCAGGCGGCCGACTTCGATATCCAGAAGGCCGAGCGCGGCATCATCTACATCGATGAGATCGACAAGATCGCCCGCAAGAGCGACAACCCCAGCATTACCCGCGACGTTTCCGGCGAAGGCGTCCAGCAGGCCCTCCTGAAGATCATCGAGGGTTGCGTGGCCAACGTTCCTCCCCAGGGCGGCCGCAAGCACCCCCACCAGGACTTCCTCCAGATCAACACCGCCAACATCCTCTTCATCTGTGGCGGCGCCTTCGAGGGACTCGAAAACCACATCGAAAAGCGCCTCACCCGCGACCACGTCCGGCTCGGTTTCCAGGCCCAGCGCGGCTTCCGCGGTACGAAGCGCAAGGACGAGCTGATGACGCACGTCACCCACGACGACCTCCTCGAATTCGGGCTCATCCCCGAATTCGTCGGCCGTCTGCCCATGGTCGTTGGCCTGCAGTCGCTCGACGAGGACGCGCTCGTCCGCATCCTCACCGAACCCAAGAACGCCCTGGTCAAGCAGTACCAGCGCTACTTCCAAATGGACGGCGTGGAGCTCGTGTTCACCGATGACGCCCTCCGCGCCATCGCCGAATCGGCAATCAAGCACAAGACCGGCGCTCGTGGCCTGCGCACCGTGCTGGAAGAGACGCTGATGGACGTGATGTACGAAATCCCCGGTCGCGGCGACGTGAAGAAGTGCGTCGTCAACGCCGATTCCGTGCTCAATAAGACCCGCCCGCTCCTCCTCACCCGCGGCGGCCAGGAAGTCGACATGCCGGTCATCAGCCAGGAACTCCACGGCGAAACGGCGTAACACGCCGCTCCCGCGCAGCCACAACGAGAAGGCCCCGCGATCGCGGGGCCTTTGCCACTTCCCGTGGGACCAACCTACGGCTTGCCGGCACGATCAGGTGGACCCGCATGGTCCGGGCGCCCGCCAGGCTTCACCGTTGAGGTCACGCCGGGCTCGTCACCCAAGTCCCCGCCCGCCTTCTTGCCTTGCGCAGCCTCACGGTGCTCCCGTGCCCGGTCGATGCCGTCGACCGCCGGCTGCGGCAGGTGCAGGTTGACCCCGCCCGCATTCGTGACTTCGCCGCAGCCCACGTTCTCGCAAGCCGGCGAGTCCTGGGGCACGCCGCGAACGGTGTCCTCCGCTGGTCCCTCGCCCTGGCTGGCAGCGGTGTCGTCGGCCGGGTCTTCGCTCGTCTCATCCTGGCCCCGGTTCTGCGCCGCCTCGCGATTCACAGCAGCCCGCGTGATCCCATCGACGGCCGGTTGTGGCAGATGGAGCGCCGCGCCCCCCGCATTCTCGACCTCGCCGCAACCAACGTTCTGGCACGCTGGCGAGTCCTCCGCCACGCCCTGTATCGCCTGCGTCTCGCCCGGTTCACCCGTGGGATCCGCCTGCCCGTCGCCGCTGTCCCCCGGTTCGGTCTGCGCAAGCGGCCCAGCCTCACCGGCCACGGCCTGGCGTTCCAGCGGGCCCGGTGAGCGCGCTTCGGATGGCGGCGTGCCGAATCCGGCCGCCGCGAACGTCGTAGCAGCCCCCGCCAGCCCGAGGACGCCGGCCGCTGCCCACAGCGCGGCATGCTTCCGCAACAACATCATGGTGGTCACCTCCTGCGTGCAGCGCGAAGGACACCCCTGTGCAAGAACATACGGCCATCGAGAGCCAGGAAACCGCCATAGTATGCGGACGTTGTGTAAAAACCCGGTAGCGACTCCACGAGTGCGCGCCCCGGCCCGGTTTGACGCATACTGTCCCCGCCCACCAGGAATGGAGGACTTCCGATGCTCAGCTACGTCGACCGGGTGCAGCTCGTCGTTCCCGATCGGTCGGCCGCCGTCGAACGGTGGGCCACCATCTTCGGCGCCGAACAGGTAGGCGAGGACGGGTCGCGCTTCCTCAACGCCCACCGCACAACGGTTCAGGCGGGCCGGTCGATCTTCGAATTCCTTGAGCCTGCCGGGCCCGGGCCCGTCCAGGACTTCCAGGAGCGCTGGGGACAGGGACTCTATGGCGCCGGCTTCTCAACACCCGACCTGGGCGCCATGGCCCGCCACCTCCATAGCGCCGGCGTCCCCGTGGTCGAAGAAAAGGCAGCTCTTTACCTCGGCGAGGCCCGCTTCGGCATGCCCACGCTCATCGTTGAAGACCCCTCCCCCGGCGAGCGCGGCTATGTGGGACATATCCGCTGCCTGTACGAGGTCACCAACCCCGTCGGCCACTGGAAGGCCGCCGCCGGCTACTACACTGCCGTCTTCGGTCTCGAAGAGTCGAAGCACTGCCCCATCGAGAGTCATCTCTACGGTTACCGGGGCACCCTCACCCTCTTCGACCCGCCGAACCGGCTCGACCGCATCGAAATCACCCAGACCTGGGGCGGCGGCGCCATGCACCGCTTCTGGCAGAAGCGCGGCGACTCGCTCTATATGTGCTACATCGAAACTGACGACGTGAAGGCCATCGAGGCGCGGCTTCAGGCCGCGAACCTGCGATACGCGCCTGGCGAAGGCCGCCCGGATGGCACGAACATCTTCATCCACCCGCAATCGCTCTTCGGCATGCTGATGGGAGTGAGCAAGACCAACTATGGCTGGCTTTGGAGCGGACGGCCCGATCTGGCGGGCGCGCGCCCCGGCGACGCCGTCCACTGACGCGGCGCCGGCTCACCGGTGGCCGATCAGCACCGCCAGTGCCGTGATAGTGAAGCCTGCCCCGGCCAGCACGATTTGCGGGTCGGTAAACAGGATCCGGTCCGGCGCATCGGTGGCCCGCTCGCCATTGAGCAGCAGCAAATAGCGGAACAGCGCGAACCCCGCGAAGGGTATGGTCAGCGCCATTGATCCATCCGCGGGTACCCGTGCCGACTCGATCGTGTAGAGCGCATAGCTCAGCAGCACCGAAGCCGCGCTGATATTCAGCATCTGGCCCAGGATCTCCCCGTTGTAGTGCGCCAGCGAGGGCCGGTGACGTGCCGCCTCGGAGCCCAGCTGCCGGTATTCCGCCCAGCGCTTGCTGCAGGCAAAAAAGAACGCGCCGAAGCTCGAACAGACGTAGAGCCACGGGCTGATGTCGACCTCGATGGCGGCCGCGCCACCCACCGCGCGCCCGACCACCCCGGTGCAGAGGATGAGGATATCGAGCACGGGCACGCGCTTCAGGCCGAACGAGTAGGCGGTCATCAGCGCGGCGTACCCCGCGAGCACGGCCCCGGCGACCCAGTCGAGCGCGAACGCGGGCGGCAGGGCGACCAGCACGAGCACGCCGGCCACGAGCGCCGCCGTGGTCACGGGCAGGTCGCCGCTGGCGATGGGCCGGAAGCGCTTGCGCGGGTGGAGGCGGTCGGCCTCGCGGTCCTGGATGTCGTTCACCAGGTAGGTGGCGCTGGCGACCAGGCACCAGAGCCCGAAGAGCGCGCTGCTGCGCCAGAGGAGCGGCCACCAGGTGTCGGACTCGCGCGGGACCCAGGCGTCGCCCGCGCTGAAGATGAGGGCCGCGAAGACGATGAGGTTCTTCGGCCACTGGTAGGGCCGCATGGCGACCACCAGTGCCGGCAGCACCGAACGCCCGCCTGCCGCGACCGTCGTCGCCTCGGTCATTCGGGGGACCGTACCACGGTGGCCCACTGGCCGTTGACTGCGCGCACCAGGTCTTCGGTGCGGGCGGGGAAGACGGCGTTGGGGGCGCCGGCCGCGGCCCAGACCTCGTCGAAGCGCTTCAGCGAGTCATCGACGACCACGTCGACCGGCTTTGGCCAGCCGACGGGGGCGACACCGCCAACGGGGTAGCCGGTGTACTCCATGACCTCGGCGGGGGTGCCCATCTTCAGTTTCTTCCGCCCGACGCCAAGGATGGGCGCGAGCAGGGCCGTATCGACCTGCCGGTCCCCGGCAGCCAGGACCATCGTGGGCCGCCCGTCGGCCATGAAAAAGAGCGTCTTCACAATCTGACCCAGCGCGCAGCCGACGGCGTCGGCGGCTTCCTGGGCGGTGTGGGTGCTGCCGTCGTCGAACACGCGCACCCGCCCGGGCAGTCCGAGGGCGTCGAGGGCCTGTTGCACGCGTTCGGGGGCCGGCACGCGGGAATTGTCGATTGCCGGGGCGCGCATTGTCGATTCCGACGCTGGCCGGCGCCGCCCTCGCACAATCGGCCCGTGTCCAAGACTCGCGCTGACCTTCTCCTCCAGCGCAGCCTGGCCCCCACCCGCGAGGCCGCGCAGCGGCTCATCCTGGCCCGGGCGGACGCGGTCGGGCCTTTCGCGTGCGACATACTGGGGTCATAGCTGACGGTCCCGTGACGGAAGAGACGTGAAGGAAGAGATTCGGAAGGCAATCGAGCGGCTGCCAGAGGATGCAACCTGGGTCGGCGTAGCCCCGCCGGTGGCCATTCACGAGCGGCTCGCTCGCGCAGGTCAGGATAGTGCCGACAGTCTCGGCATCACGTCGGCTGAATTGCGCCGTCGGTTTTCCATCACGCATTGACCGCGACGTAGTGCTCCCGGCGCCACCTCGCCCCGCCCCCGTACAATCCACTCATGCCCCGCCTGCGCGCTGACCTGCTCCTCCTCCAACGCAACCTCGCGACTACGCGCGAGGCCGCGCAGCGGCTCATCCTGGCCGGGCGGGTGCGGTCGGGGACGCTGGTGTTGGTCAAGCCGTCGCAGATGCTGGCGGAGGATGCGGAGCTGGAGGTCTCGGAGCCGGAACGGTACGTCTCGCGGGGGGGACACAAGCTCGAAGGCGCGCTCTCCGGGTTCGGCATCGACGTCACCGGGCTGCGCTGCCTCGACCTCGGGGCTTCGACCGGCGGGTTCACCGATTGCCTGCTGCAGCACGGCGCGGCCTCGGTGCTCGCGGTCGATGCGGGGCGGGCGCAGCTGCACCAGCGCCTGCGCGAGGATCCGCGGGTGACGCTGCTCGAAGGCACGAACGCGCGCGACCTGCCGGAGCTGCCGCCGATCGACTTCTTCGTGGCCGACCTGTCGTTCATCTCGCTGGCGAAGGTGTTGCCCTCGGTGGCGGAGCGGCTGGCGCCGGGCACGCCGGGAGTGGTGCTGCTCAAGCCCCAGTTCGAAGCCGGGCCGAAGGATGTGCCCCGCGGCGGCGTCATCCGCGATGAGGGAGTCCTCCAGCGCGTTTGCGACGAGTTCGTAAGCCGCGCGACGAGCGAGGGGTGGCGCGTGTGTGGCATCATTCCTTCGCCCATCCGCGGAGGCGATGGCAACACGGAGTTCCTCGTGCACCTGATCTCACCCGGCGGCCAGGCCCGGCCATGCTGAAGCGCGCAGTCGTGTTCCATGCGCCCCGCAGCGAAGGCGCCGCTGCCTTCGCGAACCAGCTCGCCCAGGAGCTGCAGCGGCGCGGGGTGGCCGCCACCGTCGCCGATGTCTGGGGACCGCCACCGCACGACGCCATCGAGGCCGCGGGGCTTGTGGTCTGCATCGGCGGCGATGGCACCGTCCTGCGCGCCAGCCGCGTCACCGTGCCCCACGGGCGGCCAATCCTCGGGGTCAACATGGGCCGCCTCGGCTTCCTCACCGATATGAGCCCGCGCGATTGCTTCAACTCCATCGAACGCATCGTCGCCGAGGACTGGCGCATCGAGGAGCGCCTCATGGTGCGCTGCGATGTGATGGACGACGGCCAATCCCTCCACACCCACGAAGCCCTGAACGACATCGTGGTCAGCCGGATGTCGCCCGGCCGCCCCGTCTATGTCGATGTCCACATCGATGGCGCCCGGCTCGCGATCTACCGCTGCGATGGCATCATCGTCGCGACGCCCACGGGCAGCACCGGCTACTCGCTCAGCGCCGGCGGCCCCATCCTCGCGCCAACCGAGCACCACCTCGTCCTCACCCCCGTTTCGGCCCACATGGCGCTCGGCCGCTCGCTCGTGCTCCAGCCCGATTCGGTCGTCGAAATGGAAGTCACCTCCGACCATGGCGCCATCGTCAGCATAGACGGGCAGGAGGACACGCCGATCGCCTCCGGCGTCCGCGTGCTGGTGCGCCAGAGCGGCCACGTGACCCGCTTCGTCCGCTTCCGCGAGCCGGCGACCTTCTACGCTGAGCTGGCCGAGAAGCTCGAGATGCAGCTCTCGAGCGCCATGACCCCACGTGCTTGAGCGTCTCGAAATCACGGATTTCGCCGTCGCCCGCTCGGTCGTAATCGAACTGGGCCCTGGCCTCACGGTGTTCACGGGCGAAACCGGCGCCGGCAAGTCGCTCGTGGTCGATGCGCTCGCGTTCGTCTTCGGCGCCCGGCGTGGCCGCGAAGTCATCGCCACCGGCGCCGAGCGCGCCACCGTCCGCGCCACGCTGCGCCTTCCCGGCGGCCGGAAGGTTATCGAGCGGTCAATCGCCCTGAGCGGCCGCACCAGCGCCCGGTTCGATGACGCGCCGGCGACCGGCGATGACCTGCGGGAGCTCGCCGCGGGCCTGGTCGATATCCATGGCCAGTCCGAACAGCTTGCCATCCTTCGGCCACAGGTCCAGCTCGCCGTCCTCGACGAGTTCGCCGGCCTGGTGCCTCAGCGTGAGGCAGTGGCCGCGACGGTGCGGGAACTGCGCGAGGCCCGGCGCCAGCTGCAAACGCTGACCACCGGCGCCCGCGAGCGCGAACGGACCATCGAGCAGCTGCGCTTCGAAGTCGACGAGATCGAAGCCGCCGCGCTCACCCCCGGCGAGGATGCCGAACTCCGGCGCGAACAGGCCGTTTTGGCGAACGCCAACCGGCTGCTCGAGGATGTGGCCATTGCACTCGAGGCGCTCGATTCGGCGCCGCTTGGCGAAGCCGTACGGGCCCTCAACGACCTTGCCAGCCGCGATCCCTCGGCGACGGACCTGGCCGCGCTCGCCGCCAGCCTCGAGTCCATCACCACTGACCTCGGCCGTAGCCTGCGCCGCTACCGCGATCGCATCGAGGAAGACCCCGAACGGCTCGCCGAAGTCGGCGAGCGGCTCGACCGGATCGCCCGCCTCTGCCGCAAGTACGGCGAAACCGTCGAGGAGGTCATCGCCTACGGGCGCGAGGCCGCCGCGAAACTGGCGGCGCTGGCCGGCGCCGGCACGTCGCTCGAAGCCCTGCGGCAACGCGAAGCGCAGTTGCTGGCGCGGCTGGGCGAGCAGGCGACCGCGCTCTCTCGCGCCCGGCGTGCCGCCGCCGGCGATCTTGTCCACGCCATCGCTGTCGAGCTCGAACACCTGGGCATGGGGAACGCTTCGCTCTCGGTCGGCTTCTCCTGCGAGGACGACGAAGTGGGGCCGGCCGTACCCGTGCCGGACTACGAGATCGTCATCACCCGGAGCCCGCTGGCCGGCGAGGGCGAGCCACACCCGCGCGCGTTCACGGAGACGGGGGTCGACCGGATCGAGTTCCTGGTGTCGTTCAACCCCGGGGAGAGCCCGCGGCCGCTCTCGGCGGTCGCGAGCGGCGGCGAGACGTCGCGCTTCCTGCTCGCATTGACGACGGCACTGGGGAAGAGCGGCGAAGGCCGCATCGAAGTGCTCGACGAGGTGGACGAAGGCGTGGGCGGGCGCACCGGGGCAGTGGTGGGCGAGGCGCTGCTACGGCTTGCGGAACGCCACCAGGTGCTCTGCATCACCCACCTGCCCCAGGTAGCCGCGTACGGAGATCGCCACTTCGTGGTGACGAAGCAGACGGACGGTTCGCGGACTTGGAGCGAGGTCTGCGCCGTCGAAGGCGAGGCGCGCGTGCTGGAGCTGGCGGCGATGCTCGGCGGCCAGGGCGCGGAGAACGTTGCCGCTGCCCGCGCCCTGCTCCGCCGCGATGTGTGATGGTTACAACAGGTCGCTTTCGAACGCGCTCACCGAGAGGATGGGCGGCAGTGTGCCGGGAAGGCGCTCCCAGCGGTCACCGCCATCGCGCCCGAAGTACACATGGCCGTTGGTGGTGCCGACGTACACGCCCTCATCCGCGCACCCGTCGGTGTCCATCGCGTCACGGTAGGCGCTCTGGTAGTCGTGGGGGCCTGGAAGGCCGTTCTCGAGCCGCTCCCAGGACTTCCCGCTGTCGGTCGTCCGGTAGACGGCGAACTGGCCGGGACACACGCGGAAGTTGTCGGCGGCGAACTCGAGCGGCACGACGAAAACCGCGTCCTTCGCCCGCTTGGTCACCGCCAGCGGGAACCCGTGGAACGAGGGCAGCCCCACGGTCACATCGTGCCAGCTCGCGCCACCATCGTCCGAGCGGAAGACGCCGATGTGCGCCTGGCCCCACAGCCGGTCGGGATTCTTGGGGTCCATCCGAAACTTGTGGAACTCGTTCGCCGCCGCCGGGTCGACTCCCTCCGGTACCTCGAAGTCCGCCCCGAAATCGAAGTCCTCCATCGCCTTCAACATCTCCCGTGCGCCCGGGTTGGTCGCAATGCAGTTGTGGGAGGTGTTCTTCCAGGTCTTGCCGCCATCGCTGGTGACACACGTGCCGCCTGATGCGATCGAGGCGTAGATGTGGTCACCATTGCGAGGGTCGATTTCAATCCCGTGCAGGCTCGATGCACCGCCGCCGGTCGGGTACCAGTACTTGCGCTCCGGGTGATAGATCAGGCTCTCGACGGGCGCCCAGCTTTCGCCGCGGTCGTCGCTGCGGAAGAGGCCCGCTGGTTGGGTGCCGGCCCACACAACCCCCGGCTGGCTCCGGAGGCCCGGCGTGATGGCCCAGACGTTCTCAACCACTACCGGTCCCTGGTCGGTCATGCCTCCGGAAGACGTGAAGTTCAAGTTCGGGATCGGCCGGTTGGGGTCTTGCGGAAACGCAAGCCCCGGCGTCGTCGTCTCCCAGGTCTTCCCCCCATCATCGCTCCGGGCCACCGAACGCCCCCACGCCCAGTGATTCGATGCGGCGAACAGGCGCGGCCTCGTGTCCCGCGTGTCTAACGTCATGCTGAAAATCGATGACCCGCGAAGAATCGGCTCCGAAACCTCCCACTGCGTGCGGTCAGCGTTCGAACTGTAGATGAAGGCGCCCTTCCGGGTGCCAACGAGGACATGGACGCGCGGCATCGCGGTTCCTCCTGTGGTGAGTGGAGGAAAAGTATACTAACTCTAACCGCCAATCAAGAAGGGCACCCGCCCGTTGCCCTTTTCTTGACGTTGCCCTGGCCGTTTCCTGGCCGCGTCAGTCCCCCGCCTGCAGCTTCGACGACTGGTTCGCGATGATCCAGTACGCCCCGCCCTTCTGCAGCTTGCTCAGGTTGTTCAGATACGCCGGCAGCCCCGGGAAGTACCGCTTCCACTCACCGGTCGCCGGGTCCCACTCGTAGACAACCCTGATCGCCGTGCTCCCTGCGAAGACCTGCGCGGGCGAGACACTCTCGCCAGGCCACGCTACCAGGTTCGCGCCCGGCGAAAGCGGCAGAGATGGTGCGCCCGGCGTGTTCGTCGCTCCCGGCGTGGGCGTCTTTGTCGGCGTGGCCGTGGGCGCCGCGGGCGTGTTCGTCGCGCCAGCGGCGCCGCTCGATGGCGGTACCGGCGGTGTTCCCGGCGTCGATGTGCTCGTTGGCCGGGGCGTCGGCGTGCTGGTCGGCGCGAACGGCGTCGGCGTCTGACCACCCGCGCCCTGGCCGCTACCGCCGCCCTGGTTCATCGTCGGTGTGGCGGTCGGCGGGAGGCTCGTCGGCGTGGCCGTCGGCTGCGCCGGCGTTGGCGTGTTTGTTGGCAGCGGCGTGCTCGTGGGCGGGAATGGCGTGTTCGTCGGCTCGGTCCCGCCACCGCTGCCGCCGTCACCGCCTCCTCCTCCGCCCGTGCCGTCGTTCGTCGTCCCGAACGTGGTCGCCCAATACCAGCCGTACTGCGAGCCGGCCAGGTAATAGCGCGCGATGCCGATCTGGCGGTAGTACTGGCCGAGCATGTTGGCGTTGTGGCCGGGCGAATTCTGCCACGCCGTGAACGCGGCCTGCGCCGAAGCCCAGGCTCCGCCTGCCGCCAGGTTCTCGCCGGCGCCCGATGGATAGCCGCAATCTATCGCGCGCTGGTACGCCGACCGGCCCAGCGAGTCCGTGTGCGAGAAGTAGTTGTTCTTCGCCAGGTCCTCGGCCATCCATGCGGCCCCGCGGTTCAGGTTCGTGGAAATCGTGAGCGTGCCGAGGCCGTTCTGCGACCGGTAGTTGTTGATCAACGTCAGGAACGCCAGCTCTTCCGCGTCGTTCCCATCGTGGGTGACGTCGCAGTTCGTGAGCGCGCCAGCGCGGTGGCCGTCGGCGACGGTCATCGCGAGCGCGGCCAGCAGCGCGCCGATGAGCGCCAGCGCGAGTGGCAGGGTGCCACGGTGTGACCGGATAGTCATCGAATCCCCCAGCGCTCCCGGGATTCACGGGGAGCCTGTTAGGGAAATCGACCGTCGATGGGGACCGCCCGGTTACTGCCCGGTGGCCGGGGCGGGACGAACAGGGACGCCTTTCCTTTGTGAAGGGCCGGCCTTGGGGAACGTCAGTGGCTCCTCGACCGGTAGTCGGCGATGGCGGCCCGCAGCGCCTCGGCAGCGAGTACGCTGCAGTGCACCTTGTCCCGCGGGAGTCCCCCGATCGCCTCGGCGATGCGGTCGCGGGTCAGCGCTTCGACGTCCTCCAGCGTCCAGCCACGCACCATCTCGCTGGCGAACGAGCTCGTCGCGATCGCCGGTGGACACCCACGCGTCTGCCACCGCACTTCAGCTACCCGCCCGGCAGCCACCCGGATCATCACCCGCATGCGGTCGCCGCAAACCGGGTTGGCGGTGGTCGCTTCCCCGTCGGGATCTTCCAGCTCCCCCGCATTGCGAGGGTGTTCGAAGTGTTCCATCACCAGGGCGGAATAGGCTGGCATGCCGAAAACCGTACCAGTTTGCTCCCTGGTCTGTCAGGCGAGGCCGAGCGCCCGGAAGATCTCCTCAAACGTCGAGACGCTCCCCGGGTTGAAGTGCGGCAATACATAGGTCACCCGGCCGTCCTGTCCGACGATCACCACACCGCGCCGGGACTTCTCCTCGTCGGGATCCCACATGCCATAGGCCTTTACCACATCACCGTAGAAGTCGCTGATGAGCGGAAAAGGAAACGCGTCCCGCTCCTGGAATCGCCGGTGCGAACCGAGGCCGTTCGTGTTGACCGCCACAATCTGCACTCCCGAGCCCGTGAGAAGCTCGTGTTCCTGTGCGAACGCCTTCAGCTCGGCGGTGCACACCGGCATCCCGTCGTCCTGGTAGAAGACGAGCAGCACTGGCCCCTTCGCGAGCAGTTCCGCCAGGTCGAGGTCGAACTGTTCGCCATCGGTGCCTATCGCCGGGAGCGTAAACAACGGTGCGCTGTCGCCCGGCGCCAGGGGCGTGTCGCGCGGGCTGAGTGCGCCTGGCTCGCTCACGGCGCCGCCTCGAACCCCGGCATCGCACCTTCGATGCCGCGCGTCGCGGCCAGCACGCGCACGCGGCCCAGCCCGGCCCCATCGGTCAACTGTTCGAGCGCCCGGCGGCGGGTGAAGTACTCCTGCATGTCGCCCCGGGCCGCGTCCACCAGGCCCCCGAGCCCGAGCGCGTACAGGAACTCCGATTGGGCCACCGGCCCGCAGACCACCATGCCCTCATCCTCGGCTGCCGCCGCCAGCTCGCTGAAATTGACATGCGTGGTGATGTCCTGCTCCCCGACGTGGATGTACGGGTCCTCGTGCGCTGTGTGCCGGTAGAAGCAAAGGAGCGTGCCGGTCGTGCGCCACGGCGCCCAGAGCTGTTCCTGCCGATACCCGTAGTCAAACACCAGCACCGCCCCACGCTCGACCAGAGAGCACAGGCTCCGCATCAGCGGATAGGCGCGCTGGTTCACCTCAAACCGGCCCCCGGCCGGCGCGTCATCGATCGATGCCACTCCGCCCGGTTGCTCCACGAATCGCTCGGCGTCCCACCGGACGAACACCTCGACCGGGCCGCGCTCCGTCGCGTCGAAGAGGCGGACCGGCAGTGCGTCGAAGAGTTCGTTGGTCACGACCGCGCCAGCCGCAACGGGCTTCATCGGAGGCGTGGCCCACTCGATGCGCGGGTCCGAGCCGGGGCAATTCGGTTCGAGGGCGACATAACGGATTACCTGGCGAAACCCGTCGTTCCGTCCCTCGGCCCAGTCCAGGATGGCCTTTGCGAGGGCGCCGTCGCCTGCCGCGGGTTCGAAAATCGTGAACGGATCGGGGCGGCCGAGCCGCTCCCACGCTTCCCGGCACCACGCCCCCACAGCCCACCCGAACATCGGATGGATCGAAGGGCTGGTGAGGAAATCGCCTTGCCGGCCGATGCGGCCCGGCTTGCGGTAGTACCCGTGTTCCGGGTGGTAGAGCGCAAGCTCCATGAACCGCTCGAACGGGATCGCGCCCCCGTCCATCTCGTCGATGATGGCCCGGACCAGGCGAGGGTTGCCCAGCCCTGCCGTCCCGGGGTCAAGGTCCAGAGTCATACCTCCAGTATCGCGAGAGTGCCGCACACAAGCACGGCACCCTCGGGCCCTCCCGCGCTGTCGCCTTCGGCGTCCGGCCTGTTACGCTTCGTCCTGCGAAGTCCTTCGCGCGAGGCTAACCGTGTCGGCTTCACCTCCAACGTCCGAGCATGCCGTCGATACCGCCATCCGCTACTTTGGCCACACCGTGAGCCTGTTCGATCCGTTGCGCTTCCGAGCGTGGGCCGAAATGGGCCTCACCACTGCACAGCTGCGTGTCCTCTTCCTGGTGCGCGAGGCCCCTGGCGTCACTGCCGGCGAGCTTGCCCAGCGCATCGGGGTCACTCCGCCCACCATCTCCGGGATCGTCGACCGCCTGGTGAAGATGGATCTGGTCCGGCGCGAGGATGATGAGTCGGATCGCCGGCTGGTCCGCAACTTCCTCACCGAACAGGGCGCCGCCGTCTGCAGCCGGCTCGAGCAGGGTACCGAGACCTTCACGCGGCGCATCCTGATCGAAATGAATCAGAACGACCTGGAGGCCCTGGTTACCGGCCTCCGGGCCTTCGTCACCGCCAGCGAGTACGTCTCCCGCGTGGAGCCCGACCTCGCGGCGGTAGCCATGCCAGGGTTGAAGAACACATGACCACTCACAGGCGCGTGCGCACCATCGATCTGGAAAACCCGTTCGTCGAATCCTTCGAGGGCATGTGCGAAGTGCTACTGGTGCGCCACGGCGAACAGCAGTTCTTCGATAACATTCCGCTCGGACAGGCCTACGATGCCCCCCTCTCCGCCCTCGGGCAGCGCCAGGCCCAGGCCGTCGGCGAACGCCTCGCGCCAGCCCGCATTGGCCGTGTGTACAGCAGCGATATGCGCCGCGCGCACGACACGGCCAAAGAGATCGCCCGCCACCACGGTCTTACGCCCATCACCATGCCGGACCTCCGCGAGATCGATCTCTGGCAACGTGCTCCCCAGGATAAGGGCCTCCTCGATATCTACTCGCGCGAACAGCTGGCCGACATCTACCGCGAGGTCACCCGCACGCGGAAGCACTCCGCCTACCCGTTCTGCGAGGACGTCGATGCCTTCCGCGAGCGCGTCTTCCGCGCCATCGATTGCATCATCGACGAGAGCATTGGCATGCGCGTCGTCGTCGCCTGCCACGGTGGCGTGATCAACGCCATCCTCAGCCGCGTCCTCGGCTCCGTCTTCGACCACCTCGTGTCCGTCCACCACACAAGCATCACCGTCATGCGCGCCGCCGATACCCGCCGCTTCCTCCTGACCATCAACGACTACTCCCACGTCATGCCCTTCCAGAAGTCGCGCGGCGACCTGAACGCATGATGGAGATCCTGAAGCCCGATCCCTCATGGTTCGAAATCGACCCGGAGTTCTACCGCCACGGTGGCAGCTGCCTCAATCCCGCCGAGGCGGAGGGCATGGACGTGCGCCCGGGGCAGGCCATCCTCGTCGCACCCGCCGGCAATGGCGAAGAAGCTCTCTCGTTCGCCAACCTTGGCGCCGCGGTCACGCTCCTCGACAACAGTCACTCGCTGGCCGGCTCCCGCCGGCTTGCTGCCGGCTCCGGGATCTCCGTGAGCTTCGCCGAGGGGGACCCGCAGGACCCGGCAGCGATCTTCGGTGAGGAGGCGTTCGACGCGGTCTACACGCCCTGGGGCACACTCGATGCGCTGCCGATGTTCGACCACTGGGCCGGGAGCATGGCACGCGTGCTCCGGCCCGGCGGCAGGCTCGTCGCCTACGACCGGCACCCCGTGTCCAGCGTAGGCGCCGTGCATAAGGGCCTCTTCGTGGTCGGCCGCTCATACTTTCACGACGACCACGACGACGGTCGCGCCTGGACACTGGGCGATCTTGTGAGCTCGCTCGGCGCCGAGGGCCTCGCGACCATGCTGCTCGAAGAGTTCCCCGGCTCCGACCGCTTCTCCACACCACTCGACCGGCTCGGATTGCGATGGGACATCCGCTGGCGGCTGCCCGGGGCGATGCTGTTGGTCGCCATCCGCGTTCGATAATCCGGCGATGATCATCCGCCTCGGCGCCGCTGCCCTCGCACTCGCGGCGGGCCTGGCTATCCGCCTGCTTCACCGCGGCTACCTCCGCTGGGAGATCGACGGGCGGAGCATGCTGCCCGCGCTCCGCCCGGGCGACTGGGTCATTGTGGAGGCGGCTGCGCGCCGGAGCCGGCCGTTCCGGCCTGGCGACGTCGTCCTGGTGCCGGACCCCCGGGATACGCGCAGGGTGCTGGTGAAGCGCCTCGTCCGGTTGACCGCGGAAGGCGATGCCTGGGTTGAAGGCGACAACCCCGCCGAGAGCACCGACAGCCGCCAGTTTGGCGGGGTCCGTGCTGCAGATATCGTGGGCCGTGCCGTCTTCCGCTACCACCCCCTCTCACGGTTCGGGCGCGTGCGCTGAGCAGGCGTTACCACGGCGTCGCCAGGACGTTAGGCTTAAACGATGGACGAATCGGCGCTCGTGGCCGCGGCGAAGACATCGCCCGATGCCTTCGCCGCGCTCTATGACCGGACCCAGCCGGAGGTGTATCGCTATGCCTACTCGCTCGCAGGCAACCACGCCGGGGCCGAGGACCTGACCGCCGAAGCCTACCGGCGGGCGCTCCACCATCTCCCGGGGTACGAAGATCGCGGCCGGCCGTTCGCCGCCTGGCTGTGCACCATCGTCCGGAACCTGGCGCGCGACCGGGGCCGGAAAGCTGGCCGCGAGGTCCCGCTCATGGACCACGACCAGCCCGTCGATGGCTGGCCCGGCGCCGCCGTCGAGCTCGCCGAGCGGCGCACCCTCGTCCAGGCAGCGGTGGCCCGCCTCCCCGACGTCCAGCGGCAGGTGGTGGTCCTCCGGTTCGGCCACGAGCGCTCCTGCCGCGAAGTCGCCGAACAGCTCGGCAAGTCGGAGGCGGCCGTGAAGCAACTCACCTATCGCGCCGTCAATCGCCTGCGCGAAATCCTGGTGGAGGCCGGATATGAGCATGATGGCTGAACCCGAAATTACCCTCCCCCGCCACGTGCGCCGGGAACTTGCCTACACCGCCGACCCCGGCTTCGCCGCGCGCCTCCGGGCTGAGCTCCGCGCCCGCCAGGCGCGCAACACCCGCAACCTCAGCTGGTTCGAAATCGAGCTTCCGGTCGGGCCCATCCGCCTCGTGCACGATGGCGAGCTGATCCACCTCGTGACGCGCGACCTCAAGCGGTTCGACGCCCTCGTACACGAAGGGCTCGGTTTCGAACCCACGTTTGGCGACTCCAGGCGCGTGCGCGAAGCGGTCTCCGCGGTGTTCGCCGGCCGGCGCCGGGGGAGCGATGTCGCCTTCCTCGGCGGGCTCTCGCCCTTCCAGCAGGCTGTCCTCAGAGTGACTGCGACCATTCCGAAAGGGCAGCTCCGCCCCTACCACTGGGTCGCCCGTCACGCGGGTTCCCCTGGCGCCGTGCGCGCTACCGGCACGGCCCTGGGGCACAATCCTGTCCCGTTCGTCGTCCCCTGCCACCGGGTGGTGCGCTCCGACTGGACGCTGGGTGAGTACTCGGCGGGCGGCACCGAGGTGAAGGAGCAGGTCCTTCGCGCCGAAGGGGTCACGCCAGAACGGCTCGACTGGCTTCAGCACGCCCCGCGGTACATCGGTCAATTGGCTACCCACGAATTCTGCCTGGCTGCCTGCCCCGGCCTCGACGAGGAGGACCCGGCGCTTCACCGCCCGTTCCGCTCGCCGGAGGAAGCACTGGCAGAAGGGTATGTGCCCTGCGAGACGTGCAAGCCGCTGTGATTGCTCCCCCGGGCGCCATGAGCCTCGCTGCCGGCCCGTACACGCCCACGGTGATTGTGTTTCGCAATGGGCCGTTTGGGCGCCGGGAAGTCCACCACGGCGCGCATCCTCGCCACCCTGGTCCCGGGCGCCGCCCACTCCAACCCCGAGCACGCCGGCGCCGGATGGCATACGGGCCGTTCTACGGGCGACTACCAGGACCTGGCAACATGGCGGCGGCTCTTGCCCCCTGGAGCCCCCTCTACCGCCTCCGCTACCGCACCGTGATCAGGTCGATCTCCGTCTGGCGGCGCGATTACCTGGACGGGCTACTCGCCGGGCTGCGGCGGGCCGGAAGACATCCGCCGGCGCGTGCTCTCCCGGCCCGATGCCCGGAACGGCCGCGATTGGTGGTGGGCCAACCTGGAATCCGGCCTGGCGATGGCCAGTGACGCCGCCTTTGGCGAGGTTGTCCACGCGGGCGGCCGCTCGCCACTGCAGGTACCTTCCACCATCGCCGCACGCCTTCGCGAGCGAGAGGGTCAGGCGCCGGCCACCACCCGGGCCGCCCGCTCCGCTACTTCCCGCGCCGATCCCACCACAAACACGACCTCGGCCGAGCCCGGCGAGGTGAGCTGGATTGTCGTGCGGCCGTCTCTCATCACGGCGTCGAACCGCCCGCCTGCCACAGTCGTCCCGGCGCCCGCCGCTCCGAGCATATCACGCTGCGCCGCCGCGAACGCCGCGGCTTCATCGCTCGTTGCGAACCGCACGCGAAACACTGCGACTGCGCTCCCGCCGCGTACATATACGTCATAACGGTCACCCCTCCACCCGGCAGCCGCCTGCACCGCCGGGAGCGCCGCCAGTCCCAGCTCCAGGTAGTTCCGCAGATGGAATTCGCCGAACGTGCCACCGGATTCCCGCGACCACCCGTCGCCCAGCGCCGCCGAAACGTCGGGCAACGCCACGCGCTCGGGCTGCCAGCCCTCCTTTCGCAGTTCCGGGTGCAGGATGTGCGCTGTCGAGATTGGCTCGCCGGCGAGGTACCGGTCGATCGCCGCCGTCCCTTCCTCGCTGCGGACGATGTTCACCCACTCGGCGCCGGTGGTGTACGGAAACCGCAGTTCGCGCTCGATCGATGGCGGGGTCGAACCGGGACGCGGCTGTGTGGTGAGAAACAGCCGGGCGCCCCCGGGGAGGGCGAGCTGCCTCCCGTCCCACAGTCCCTGGTGGGTAACCGCGTCGCCCTCGATGACCGACGTGGCGGCCATGTTCCAGTCGAGGTCGGCCCCGGTGTGCGCCGATAGCTCTTCGAGCGCGAAGTGATAGTCCTGGATGGCATGCACGAGTTCGTGCGCCAGCGCCGACCGTTCGGCGGGGCTCATCGCGCCAGGGTCTATCCGCGGCTCTTGCTGGACCACCCATAGCCGGTTCGAAGCGGGCGAGTACAGCCCCACGATCGCCCCCGCTCCAAAGTCGCGAAACACGGTCAGGTAGTCTTCGTCCTGCTTGAGGTGCCCGAGGAGCCGATAGAGCGTCGTCGTCCGGGCAAACCACTGCCGGTCTGCATCGCTCAGCTCCCGGTCCAGCAACGCGGGCACGTCGAGTCGTGACACCGTCCCCGCTTCCAATGCCGGTGGTGGGTCAAGGCCGCGCAGGTTCGCGATTTCCTGGAGCATCTGCTGCAGCCCGGGCGAAAGCGGCTGCGTTGCGAACGGGTCCGGATCGGGGTCCCGGCAGCCGCCCAGGAGCAGCGCAGCGACCGCGATGGCAGCAGCGACCGCGCCCCGCCTCACCTGCGGATTCCTTGCCCGAAATCGCCGCGAACAGCTATCCTGACCGGTGCGGCGCATTCGTCTAGTGGCCCAGGACACCGCCCTCTCAAGGCGGAGATCAGGGGTTCGAATCCCCTATGCGCTACCATCAACCTTTCGGGCAGGGGGCCACTCCTGCCCGTTTTCGTTTCACCGCCGGGTGCCGCTGGTACCATGCACATTCGGACGAATCCTCGCAGGGAGGGTGGCATGGCATTCGCCGATGAGGCAACCGCGAAAGCCTACCGCGAGGCATGGGACGCCTGGCTCAAACAAATCGAGCACGTGCACCGCGTGTTCCTCCACGGCGAGCCTATCCGCCCCGACCAGCTCAAGGGGCTCCTCAACCGCGAGGCGCGCGCCAGGGAGAAGTACGAGGCCGCCCGCCTGCGCCTGCTCGGCCTCGATGCGAGTCCCCTCGGTTCGTCAAATCCCCCCGGTAATCCCTTCAAGTAGGCGCGTCTCTCGCCGTCGCGGGTAGCCTCCGAGCAGCTATGATCGGATCGTGGCATCCCGTCGTGCGACCGTCGGTTCGCTTCCGTCCCGCAACACCCTCTACCTGGTCTTCGGGCTCCTCGCGCTCATCCCCGTGCTCGCCTTCGCGATTGGGCCGCTTACCAGTTCGAGCTTCAGCCTCGAAGGACCGGCCGGCCCCTTCCTCGCCTTTTCCGCCGGGGTGCTCTCGTTCTTCTCGCCGTGCGTCCTGCCCATCGTGCCCATCTTCATCGCTCAGATCTCTGGCTCCAGCATCCAGAATGGCCGCCTGACCGCCGACCGCAAGGTGACGTTCAGCCACGCCGTAGCGTTCGTGACGGGCCTCTCGGCCGTGTTCATCGCCCTGGGCGCCGCGGCCGGGCTATTCGGTTCCTACTTCCTCCAGGACAACCAGCGCGACCTCGGCCAGGTCGCCGGGGCAATCCTGGTGCTCATGGGTGTGCTGGTCATCCCGCCCCGCGGCCGGGCCGACCCGCTCAAGTCGGCCCTGATGCTGGCCGGGCTGACCATCGTGTTCTTCTTCCTGGCCGAAGTCTCCGGCGTGAAAGACGACCGGTTGCGTCTGCTGCTGCTCGGCACCGTGTTGCTGGTCGTCTGGGGCCGGTTCGCCGGTTATTTGCAGCTGACACTCTTCTATCGGACCTACGAGGTTGGCATCGCCCGCAACCACAAAGTGGGCTACGCCCGCTCGGCCTTCGTCGGCGGCGCCTGGGCGCTTGGCTGGGTCCCCTGTGTCGGCCCTATCCTGGGCAGCATCCTTACCCTTGCCGGCAACTCGGGGGAGGCTGTCCAGGGCACCTACCTGCTCATGGCCTACGCCGCCGGGATGAGCATCCCATTCCTGATCGCCGGCCTGGCCATCTCCGATGTCAACCGCTTCATGAAGAAGATCCAGCCCTACACGCCGCTTATTGAGGTGTTCAGCGGCATCGCGATCATCACGGTCGGCGTGCTGCTGCTGGCAGGCAACCTTCAGAACCTGAACGAATACTTCGGGTTCGCCGAGTTCAACCAGGGTCTGTAGTACCCGCCTCGCTCGCCCGCCGCGCCCATGTGGCGTGGGCCCACCACTGCGCGCCGAGGGAGGGCCACGTGGCCGCCTTCCCGTCCGCGCGTCGCGCTTCGGCGTGATCGTTATCTCCGGGTCGTGCTACCCTGAACCTTCCGTGGCGCGTTCGTCTAGAGGCCCAGGACGCCGCCCTTTCAAGGCGGAGATCAGGGGTTCGAATCCCCTACGCGCTACCAGGCAGATCGCACAGGCCGCCCCACCGGGCGGTCTTTCGGTGTCCGGGCGTGCGCCGAGTTTTCGCCGCTCGTCACGCCGTCGAGACTTCCAGGAGCCGAAACCTGGGATTCGCCGGCAGACTCCCCAAATTTGGTCCGGGCTTCCGAAGCGAACCGCGTTCGGTGTACGCTGCCGGGCGGGGGGCAGACCATGAACTATCGCTTACTGTGGGCAGGCGCCATGGCCGGGCTTGCCCTGCATCTCGGCGGCCTGGCCTGGGATGTCTACCGGCACTCGGTCGATTCCACACTCGCGCAGCGCGAGGATGTGCTTTCGCTGGCGAACCCGAGCCACCTGATGATCGTCGCGGGCATGGCGATCGTGGCTGCGTGCATGCTCGGCATGGCCTTCACCTGGCTCCAGGAGCGTAACGTGGGCGGCAACGGGCCAGCGGGCATAGCCCTGCGCGGCGTCGGCTTGCCGCTGATCGGCGTGGTGGCTGCGGGCTCGGTGTGGCTGGCCTCCCGGGCCGAAGACGGCGGCCACTCGCACGATGGCGCGCTTGCGGTCGCCAGCCACCTTCACACCGGCGACACTCTGGCGGATCACGAGCACGCACATGCGGAAGAGACCGGTCCCATCCTCCGGGTGATGGCCGCCGCCGGCCACACCGGGGCTGCAACCGTCGCGGCCGGCACGCACGCTCACGATTCCGCGCCAGCCGCGATGGACGAGGGAAACGCCCACCACCACGGCCAGGAAGTCCCGGTGACCGGCGAACAACTCGCTGCGGCGGCGGAGTTCGTCACGGCATTGAAGCAGTACACCGCGCAATACGAGGATGTCCGCGCGGCGATGGCTGGCGGCTATTCCCAGATCACGCCCGACCTCCCGGGGATCGCCGCGCATTTCATCCGGGGGGAATATCTGCGCGACGGCCGCGAAATGGACCCGGAGCACCCGGAGGTGCTGCTCTACACGAAGCGGCTCGATGGCCAGTGGAAGCTTGTCGGCGCGATGTTCATGGCCGAGAAGATGACCGACGAGCCCCCGAGCTACTTCGGCCCGCTCGATGCCTGGCACTACCACTCGAACCTCTGCTTCACCGCTGGCGCCGGCGTGCGCGCCGTGGCCGGCCAATCCGAATGCCGCAACGGCCTCTTCGTGGCGCGCACCGCATGGCAGCTGCATGTGTGGACTGTGCCCGGCGGCAACGGCGTGTTCGCCCACGACTATGAGCCCATCTCGCCCGGCGCCTTCCCGGGGGCAACCCAGCCCGCCGCCGCCGAGCTCCTGGTCCAGGCGCGCTAGCGCGGCGAGATTTTGCCGCGCTTTTACGCCGCTGGCGTTCGCGCTTCACACACCGGGCCTAGAGTGGTCGCTGTAAGGAGAAGCGATGGCCCGCATGCTCTCCCCCACCCTTCAGCGCTGGCTCGCCGTCCCAGGCCTGCTGGCGTGCGGCGAGGCCATCGCCATCCTTGTATCACCACCGTCGCATGGCGGTATCCGTCCTGGCGGCGCCACGCCTCCTCCCCGGGCTGGCGCTTCGCCTCCTCTCTCCTGGTTCCCGCTGGCTTCAACCGGTCCCTAACCTCTCCAGTCCGAAGCCCAAGACAAAGAACCCGCCGTTGGCCCGGCGGGTTCTTTCGTTATGCTCGGCGCAGTTGCAGCGCTCAGGCGAGCGCGGCGACCCGGCCGGACAGTTCAACCGCCGCCACCTGGCCCTCGCGGAAGACCTGCGCGATTGCCCCTCCCCGGAGGAGGCTCGACACGTACACGTGACCGGCCGGTACCCGGTCCGTGACCGTCGCCTTCGCGATAATCGCCACGTCGCCCGCGGCGATCCGGACCTCGTCGCCCGAGTTGATGCCGAGGGCGGCGGCATCCTGTTCGCTCACCTGGATGCGGTCGTAGCGGTGCAGCTTCTCGGCTTCGGGGTGGCGGAGCGCCGCCGCATCGAGCGCCGTGTACAGGTCTCGCGAGGCGATCACCCGCACGCCGCTTGCGGCTGCCGGTGCTTCCACCGGCACGATGCTTGCCCTTGGCGACACTGGCACGTCCATCCGGATCCCTTCGCCAACGATCAGGTCGAACGCGGGCTCGTAGGCCTTGTTCACCTTCGCGATCTCCCCGAGCGCGGCATCGGCCGAAGCCGGTACATCAACCCCGAGCTCGCGGGCGAGCGCGGCCAATGCATCAAACATTGCCGCCGCATCACCTTCCGGCTGGATGGCGGCGGAGAGCCGCTGGACGCGGAAGTCTCCCTGCGTATACGTCCCGTTTGAGGCGTACGCCCGGCCCTCGGCGATCACCGCCGACGCCAGTTTCGCGGTCTCGTGCAGCACGTTGTCGATCACCACGATGGCATCCATCCCCGCCAGCGCCTCGGCGGCGCCGGCCAGGCGCATCGTCGGGTCGTCGCGGAGGACGAGCACGCCGGCGGCGCCCTCCAGCGGGTTGGGCGGCCCCTCGGCGGCGATCCCCTGGTCGAGCAGGCCGTACACGTTCACTTCGGGAGGGAGGACCACCAGGTTCTTGCTGGCCTCGGCTCCGAAGAGCGCGATGGCGAGGTTCGCGGCGCCGCCGGCCATCGCGCCCGCGACGGCCGCGCTCACGGGATTCGGCGCGCAGATGACGAGCGTATCGCCCTCTGGGGCGTCGCGGAGGATCTCCGCTGCCCGGGCAATCTCGTCGTTCGCGGCTGCCGCGCCGTTCAATGCGTCGGCGATCTGCGCGGCGGCCAGTCCTTCCTCGCCCGCATTCGTGCGGATCCACAGGGTCGCGAAGTCCACTAGCTCACTGCGCAGCGGGCCGACCACGATCAGCTGCGCCTTGTGGTGCACCACGGCGTCCTTCACTCGCACGCTTGCGATGTTGTGGCTCTCTTCGAGGTCGTCCGCGACCACGACGATCGCCTTCGACGAACGGATGCGCGTCATGTCGGCCGCCATCCGCCACGTCCCAAAGCGGGCCTCCAGCGCCTCTTTGGCCGCCCGGACGACCGGCCCCAGCGAGCTGTCGGCGTTCGTCTTGAAGGCGGAGCGGGCGATGGCCTGCGCGAGGAACGCTTCTTCGTTGGTGAGCGTGCCACCCGCGAGCACGGCGACCCGGCCTTTCGCGGCGGCGGCCTTGAGCGCCTTCGCGGCCTCCGCGATGGCCTCGGGCATGCCGGCCGGGGCCTGGATGTTCCCTCGCCGGACCAGGTGCTTGCTCAGGCGTTCACGTGGCTTGAGCGAGTCGTAGTGGTAGCGCCCCCGCACGCAGATCTGGTCGCCGCTCACCGGGTTTCCATCGCCCGGGCGGACGATCACGCCCCTCCCGTCTTTCGAACCAATGCGGATGCTGCAGCCGATCGCGCAGGAGTCACAGGTGGTGGTGGTCCAGGCATCGGGTTTGGCCACCCACTTGTTTGGGTGCTCCATCAGCGTCGCCGTCGGGCACACATCGATGCACGCGCCCGAAAAGTCGCAGTTGCTTTCGTGGATGGGCCCGCCCGCGCCAAAGGCAATCATCGTGTCCCAGCCGCGGCCGCTGAGGGTGATGGCGCCCGTGTGGCGCTTTTCGTCGCAGGCGCGCACGCAGCGGGTGCAAATGATGCACATCTGCGGGTCGAACTCCATGAAGGGGTTCGCGCGGTCGGCCGGCGGGTGCTGTGTCTGGTACCACGAGCGTTCCTCGCCCACCCACGGCTCGTACCCGGCGGTGCCTACCATCTCGCACGTTGCCTGCAGCTCGCAGCGGTAGTTCTTCGAGCAGGTGAGGCAGCGGTGCGTCACCACGTCGTCGCGCAAACAGATGTCGCCCGGGTGGCAGTGCTCCCGCCGGTGGCAGGTGAGGCAACGGTCGCTATGGTTCGCCAGGATGATCGAGAGGACCGACTTCCGGGCCTCCTTCACTTCGTCGGTGTCCGTGTGCACAACCATGTTCTCCTGGACGACGGCCGTACACGAGAGCTGGAGCGCGGGCGGCCCCTCGATGCGGACGAGGCACGAACGGCAACCCGCGTACGGCTTCAGCCCGTCGATGTAACAGAGGCTGGAGACGTAGAACCCGTTGTTCTTGAGGACTTCGACAAGAGGCGCGCCGGCGGGCGCGTCGAGGACCTGGCCGTCAACCGTGATGGAAACCATGTGTGCCTGCTACAGACGGTGGAAGTCGGCGCCGGGTTCCGGTGCCTTCATCCCGTTGGGATAGGTGTTGTTATTCCCTTTCAGGAACTGTTCGGCGACGCGGGTGAGCGCGTGCTTGTCGCGGTACATCTCATCGAACTGGTAAACGGCGTCGTCCATGGGGCCGCCGGGCTGGATGGCCTCGTACGGGCACGCCTCGGTGCAGAGCCCGCAGTACATGCAGATGCGGAAGTCGATCTCGTAGCGGTCGATGTTGCGCCGGCCCTCGGCGTCCTGGCTCGTGGCCACCAGGATGCAGCCATCGGGGCAGGCCTGCGCGCAGGTCGAACAGCCGGTGCAGCGCTCCTCGAACCAGAGCAGGTTCGTCCGGGCGTATACGGGAACCGGGCGGACTTCCTCGGGGTAGTTAATGGTCGCCACGGGCTTGAACATGCTTCGGAGCGTGAGGCCCATGCCCTTTGCGATGCCACTGCCGTACGCCATTGCGCCCCCATTTCACGGCGGGCCATACCGCGCCCGATCCGGCGAACAGAGTCTAGCAAGGGGGGATTGTGATTACAAACACAAGAGCCCCCCGGTGCTATCGCCCGAGCGCCTCCGGCCGGAGCTCCTGCGCTGGCGCCTCGAAGCGCCGCTCATCGACAAACGTCGCGTACGTGACCAGCGATGCCAGCGCCAGCACCGCCGACGCTGGCCCGAGCGCCGTGTAGCCCCAGAGCTCGAGCACCAGGCCGCCGACGGCGGAACCGGTGACGATACCGAACTGCTGGCCGCTGGCGTTGAGGGCCATCACGGTGCCGCGGTTCCCGGGCGACATCTCGGTCATGATCGCCTGCGCGCTGGCGAACCGGGCACCGCCAAACACCGCGAAGAGGAAGAGGAACGCGAATCCCAGCGCCATGACCATCGATGCGGTCGTGACCAGCGCGATGAAGAGCGCGCAGCCGGCCGAGCTCCAGACGATGACGGGCCGCTTCCCCGCCCTGTCCGAAAGACGCCCGCCCACGTTGCTGCCGACGAGCACCCCGAGTCCCATCGTCATGGTCAGGCCGCCAAGGGCCCACTTGGCGAGGCCGAACTCGTCGTGGAAGTACGCACCCATGTAGGTGGCGAAGACGAACCAGTAGCTGGTCGAAAGATAGTTCGAGAACAGCGCCATAGTGGTCGGCAGGTCCCGGAGCACCTGCGGGATGGCGTTCATCCCGGTGGCGGGCTGATCGGCTGCTCGCGGCGCATCTTTCGGCAGGCGAGAGAACAACAGCCACGTGAAGATGACCAGGAGGCCGGTCAGCACCACGAAGGTCCAGCGCCACGAGACGAGCCCGCTGATGACCGCGCCCGCAGGTACGCCAAGAATGCTCGCGCTCGTGTTCGCCGAGATCACCCACGACATGGCCCGGCCGCGCTCCTCGTACGAAAAGTAGTCGCCCACCGCCGCGAAGACGGCCGGCGTAAGGCATGCAACCCCGAGCCCGGCGAGGGCACGGGCTGCGGCCAGGGTCAGGAAGGTCGGCGCGATGGCCGAGAGCGCCGTGGCAATGGTCAGCGTGGTCATGCCGGCGACGACGACCGGCTTGCGCCCAACGCGGTCGATGAACGGCCCCGAAAACACGGCCGCGATGCCGCCGACGATCGCGTAGGCGGTGACCAGCAAGCCGGCAACGGCGACCTTTACGCCGAGGTCTTCGGAGATGTCGGGCAAGATAGGCGTGATGATGAGGTTGTTGAAGACGACCGCGAACGAGGCAACGCAGAGCAACGCGAGGATGAGCGTGCGTTGCGAGCGCGGCACAGCGAGGGACATGCGCACCTCAGCGTACATGTCGAATGCCGTTCGTGTGTTTGTTCCCCGGTTTGCGAGCGGCAAGCCGTGAGCGACAGGTCCGGCGCC
Organism: uncultured Anaerolineaceae bacterium; assembly: GCA_964648195.1. Lineage (GTDB taxonomy): Bacteria > Chloroflexota > Dehalococcoidia > Tepidiformales > Tepidiformaceae > Amarobacter. The sequence continues at coordinate 46,774 of CAZYLL010000012.1, forward strand.
CTATCGATCCGGGACTACCAGCCCCCGGGCGCGCGCCGCCTCGCGGAGTGCTTCGTGGAACTCGTCGAGCGACATGCCCTCAGCGAACGGCAGGGCCCCAAGGACCGGATGGCCCTCTTTCTCGTCGTCGAGGAACGCGTAGGCCAGCCGGCCGTTGCGTTCGACGAATCTCCCGTAGTCGGCAAAGAGCGCCACGGTGATCGATGGCTTGCCTTCCCATGGATGTGCGATCAGCGTTATCTCCTGCCCGAACACGGGGCGCGCTACCCCATACCCCAACCCGCGGTCATCCCGCAAGTCGCCTGCCTGGCCCACCGTGAGCTCCATTGGCCCTTGCCCCACGATGTATTCGGTCACTTCGAACCTCATGAGCGTGTAGGGCGAGCCCGCTTCGACAGTGGTGCCGAGCAGTTCGGCTCGTTCGGTGGGGACGGGCCGGGGATCCTGGCGAACCTCCAGCACCTCCGCGTAGTGGCCCCGAACCACGATCGACATGCGCGAAGTGATGTCGTCGAGCGAGCCCGGAGGCGGCGCCAGCACCGCAAATGCATTGTGTTCTTCGGACGGAGTGGACGCAGCGGGCTCGTTCTGGCACCCAGCCGCCAGGAGGCTGGTGCCAACGACGGCTCCCACAACAGGCAGAATCAAGGGCCGAATGCTGAAATGCCGAGGGCGCATGGTTTGGTCTCCGATCTAGTAATGTGCGCCGAGGTGGTAGTCCACATGCGACATGTCCCAATAACTGGTGTAGGTGTCATTCATGAGTGTTCCCGAGTGATGTTGAAGCCCGAATACATGGCCGAGTTCATGCATTACAAGCCAAGTCTTCTCTACCTGGGAAAGGGAGTAGTAGGTGTTGAAGTAGATCTGGCCCCACTCACCTTTTTGGGTCGTGTAGTTACAGTTCCCTGTATCCCCATAGCTTCGACCACCGCAAACCGTCACGCCACGCCGTACGTACTCAACCCAAGCCCAATACCCGCTCACTTCGTACGCCGTATCTAAGTAAAAGTCCGGCCCCAAACTAACCTCGTATGGGCTCATTCGGGAAGCGTAGTTCCAAGCCCACAAAGCATCGTCAATGTACCACCCAGTGTTGTTTTTGACGCTTGGCCCCGAAGTATCCAGACGCCAGCTGAACCAGTTGGCCGTGCTTGGCGTAGTGGCCTTGGCAAATGGGCCCGAGGATGTCAGTCCGAATGCCATCACAGCGACCAGGATGGCCGCCGATAGAAGATGTCGATACATTCAATTCACCCCGCATCAAGGTGCGGTGAGCGTAGCGGGGGGGGGGGGGGCGTGTGTCAATCGCTGCTGGATTGTGCCCTTTACCCCCGGCGGATCCAGACCCGCCGTATCATCACCGTTTCGCTGACCGCGGCGGCGTCCCCGTAGGGGTCGGGCGTGGCCGACTGGACGACCGGCGCGGTCTCTGCGACCGGCTTCACCTTCTCGCGGCGGCCGGGCTTCGGGCGGACCGCGCTCACGGCCTGCTTCGTCGCCTGGCGCGCCAGGTACTTCCCGGTCAGCCCGACGCCGATCTGGAGCGCCGTGCCAATGGCGACCGCGGTCGCGGCCTTCTTCACCGGTGCGGGCAGTTGTGCGCGCTGGCGTTCGACTCGGGCTGGCGGAGTCGCGGCGGCCGCGATGATGGCGGTGTCGCGCAGTGCGGCGAGGTACATCCCGCACTGGCGGCAGTAGTTGTCGGCGGGCTCGAAGCTCGCGGCGCAGTCGGGGCAGGTGCGGGGTGCGTCAGTCATGCGCGCGATTATACGGCCCCTGTCGAGCGTGCCACTGCTGCCTCCACGGCTTCGGTTAAGTCCATCGGTTCCGCCGGGGGCACGGTGAGTGTCCCGCTGGCCACGGCACGGAGCGTTTCAACCAGGAACGGGCGCTCCCTGGCCACGCCGCGGGCCCGGATATCGGCGTAGAGCGGCATAGCCATGATCTCTTCCAGGCTCGCCGCCTGGAGCTGGCTGGCGGCCAGCGCTTCCCATGCCGGCTCGTTGGCCGCATCGCGGATAGCGAACCGGCAGAAGCTGATGGCCGGGCCGCGGTCCACGTCGCCGGTCACCAGGTTCATCATGCACCCCGATTCCTGCGCCCCCTGGCGCATCAGCTCGGCGATCACCTCCTGGTACGTGCCCACCGGCCCATCCGGCAGCGCCGGGTGGTCGTTGATGAACGTGTACCGGCCGTAGAGGGGTTCCGTGGCAATGAGCATGTAACCGAACATCACGCCGAGCTCAAACTCGTACCGCGACAGGATTCGCGCCACCTCGGCGTCGTATTCGAATCGCCACGGCTGGAGCGGTTCCCCGGGCTTGCCAATCTTGCCGCCGCGGGCCTTGCGGAACGCCACCGACGACAGCGTTTCGACCCGGATGCCGCGGCCTTCCAGCATCGCGATCAGCCGGTCGGTGGGCTCGGCTTCGCCGCGGTCACGGTTGATGAACACCACGGCGAGCTCCACCTGGAGCCGGCCATCGATCGCTCCAAGGAGATACTCGAGCGCACCGTACGACCCCGGCCCCCGCCCCGTGGTCAGCCACGCGATCCGCATCAGTCGTCCACCTCGTATTCGGCTTCGACCTCGTGGAGTTGCATCTCGTCCTCATCGAGCCGCGATTGCAGCGTCTTCACCTTCAATTCGGCCTTTTCGAGGATGGCCCGGAGCTGGTCGACCAGCTCCGCTCCTTCTTCATAGAGCCGCAGCGACTCTTCGAGCGGCAGGTTGCCCTGTTCGAGCTTGCGCGCCTTCTCCTCCAGCGCCGCATAGAGCGATTCGAAGGTCGGTTCCGAAGCCATCAGCTCACCTCCGCCCAGAATGCGCCATCGGCAACGGATACGGAAAGCCGGTCCCCCGGCTTCACCTTCCGGGTGCTGTTCACCACCGGTTTTCCGCGTGTGCCTTCCTTCTGGACGATGGCGAAGCCGCGTGCCAGCGTGGCCATCGGGTTGAGCGCGGCCAACCGTGCCGTCGCCTTTTCGAACCGGGCGCGATCGGCTGCGCACCGGCGCTCAAGCCCGGACTCCATCCCGCGCAGCAGCTGCGCCACCTCCTGCGCCAGCCCGGCAGGGTCGGGCGCCGCGCGCTGGAGCCGGCGCAGGGTGCCTTCGACATCCGCCGCCGTCTCCCCGATGGCACCCCGCACGGCCGAAGCCATGCCCCGGTCGATGGCGCGGAGCCCCCGCTCGATCTGCGTCGTGTCCGGCACGCACCGCTCCGCCGCCGCGCTTGGCGTTGGCGCCCGGACATCCGCTACCAGGTCGGCAATGGTCACATCGGTCTCGTGGCCCACTCCAGATATCACCGGTGCCGGGAACGCATAGATCGCCCGCGCTACGCGCTCGTCGTTGAACGGCGAGAGGTCCTCGGCGGCGCCCCCGCCGCGCGCCACAATGCAGACATCGAGGCCAGGCTCCCGTGCAAGCCGCCGAAGCGCCGCCGCAACCTGGCCAGCAGCCTGCTCGCCCTGCACCAGTGCGGGCGCCAGGAGCACGGTCGCCAGCGGCCACCGCCGGCTCAGCACGTTCTTGATGTCCTGCAGTGCCGCCCCCGTGGGCGAAGTCACCAGCCCAATCCGGAGCGGAAACCGTGGCAGCGGCCGCTTGCGCGCGGTGTCGAACAGCCCTTCGGATTCGAGCCGCAGCCGGAGCTCCTCGAACTTCGCCGCCATGATTCCGACGCCTTCGGGCCGGACGAAATCGCAGACGAACTGCAGCTCCCCCCGTTGCGGGTAGACAGTGATGCGCCCGTGCGCGAGCACGCGCTCGCCGTCCTTGAGCTGGAACCCCGGCATGCTGTCGCGGAAGAGTACCGTGCGCAGGGCGGCGCCGGGATCCTTCAGCGAAAAGTAGCGGTGCCCCAGCTGCGAACGGCTGTAGTTCGAAACCTCACCCTGGATCCAGAGGTCGCTGAAGAACTCATTCGCTTCCAGGACTTCTCGCAGGAACGAGACGACAGCGGAGACCGGCAGGGCTGAGGGAGTGGCCATCGGATGAAAAAGGATAGCGGTCCGGGCGCCGGCACGCAGTGGCCGTGAGTACTGCCCGCCTCCCTGAGGTCGAGCCCGCCTGGTGGCGGACGGTCACCCTTACTGCACCCGCTCGATGTACGCCCCGGTGTCCGTGTTCACACGGATCTTCGTGCCCTCCTCGATGAACAGCGGAACCTGGACCACCAGGCCGGTCTCGAGGGTCGCCGGTTTCGTGCCTCCGGTCGCGGTATCGCCCTTGAAGCCCGGGTCCGTCTGCGTGACCGTCAGCTCGACCGTTATCGGGAGCTCGATGCCGATCACCTCGTCCCCATAGAGCACCACCTCGCAGGTGTCGTTTTCCTTCAGGTACTGGTTGGCATCGCCGACCTTCTCAGCGCTCACCGGGATCTGCTCGAACGTCTCAGTGTTCATGAAGTAGTAGAACTGGTCGTCGCTGTAGAGGTATTGCATCTCGCGCCGTTCAACGCGGGCGCGGTTGAACTTCGTCCCCGCCTGGAAGGTCTGCTCGATGATGGCGCCGCTGCGCACATCCCGGAACTTGATGCGGACCTGGGCCGAGCCACGGCCCATCTTGATGTGGCTGTAGTCCATGATCGAATAGAGCTTTCCATCGAGTTCGATGGTCGCCCCCTTCTTCAGTTCGCCGGTTGATATCACGAGTCAAACTCCTGCGGGTGTCAGTTTGTGCGCGTGGCTCAGCACACGCGGCCGGCCGTTTTCCAGGATCACGACGTCTTCGATCCGCACGCCGCCCCAGCCGGGCAGATAGATTCCGGGCTCAATGGTAAACACCATCCCCTCTTCCAGCACATCCTCCGATGACATGCCGAGATACGGGTCTTCGTGCACCTCCAGGCCCACCCCGTGCCCCAGGCCGTGCCCGAAGCGGTCGCCATACCCCGCCCGTTCGATGACCGACTGCGCCAGCATGTGCGCGTCCGCAGCCTTCATCCCCGTCTCAATGCCTTCGATCGCGGCCTGCTGCGCTTCGTAGACGATGCGGTAGATCTCGCCGAACTTCTCGTCGGCGCGTCCAAGTACGACCGTCCGGGTCAGGTCGCTGCAGTACCCCCCGAGTTTCGCCCCCATGTCGATGACAATCGGGCGTCCTGCCCCCAGCTGCTCGCGCCGCGGGCTGGCGTGGGGCATCGCGCCCCAGGGTCCGCCGGCGACGATGGTAGGAAATGAAATGTCCTCACCACCGGCTGCCCTCACGTTCGCCGCGAAGATCTCTGCCGCTTCTGCTTCGCTCATGTCCGGTACAAGGGCGCCCTCCAGCTGCTCGAACGCGGTATCCGAAACCGCGACCGCGCGCTGGAGCAATTCGATCTCCTCGGCGTCCTTCTGACGACGCAGCTTGTCAACGATGCCGCCTGCCGGCACGAGCTCTGGCCGGTCTGCCAGCGGCACCTGTTCGAAGTATTCCAGCATCGCCAGGTACCCCGCATATGTGACATCCCGCGTGGAGACCCCGGCACGCTTTCCCCCAAGGCCGGCCTCGCCGGCCAGCCGGCAAAACCACTCCTTCCGGCTGCCGAGGGCGGGAAATACCTCAAACCCCCGCGGAGCGCATTCACGCTCCGCCTGCTCGATGTAGCGGAAGTCGGCAGCAAGGATCGCGCGATCCCGGGTAACCAGCACAAGCCCCGTGGACCCGGTGAACCCGCTCAGGTAGCGGCGGTTCGCGGCCCCCAGCGCCTCTTCGCCGGGTGCCGATACCAGCAACGCATCCAGGTTGCGCTCCTGGAGCTCGATGCGGACCCGCGCGAGTCGGTCGGTCATGGCGGCCCCCGCCGGCCTCACGCCCCGGCCAGCGCCTCCAGGTGGTCCAGGAGGAGGTTGGTCGCGACAGTGTAGCCAGCCCTCCCGAGCCCGGTCACCTGCCCGAGACAAACTGGCGCGATGAGCGAACGATGGCGGAATCCTTCGCGCGCGTGCGTGTTCGAAATGTGGACCTCCACCACGGGCAACTCGATGGCCTCGATGGCGTCTCGCAGCGCGACCGACGTGTGCGTGTAGGCGCCGGCATTGATGACCACGCCATCGGCGAGCTTGCGGTACTCATGGAGGAAATCGATGAGCGAGCCTTCGTGGTTGCTCTGAAAACACAGCACCGCGGCCCCCCGCGCGCCGGCCGCCGCCGCCACGTCAGCCTCGATGTCGAGCAGCGTGGTCGTGCCGTACACGGCGGGATTCCGTTCGCCAAGCAGGTTCAGGTTCGGGCCATGGAGAAGCAGAAGGTTCACGGGCGGATTGTCGATTGGCGAGTGCACATTGTCGATTGTCCCTCCCGGCTCAAGCCGGGCGCGACCGCCTTCGCCGCGGGCCTTCGAGCGCCTGTTCCGCCACCTTCTCCCATGCCGCCGCGCTCACCTGTGCCTGCCGCGCCTGCGAAACGTGGGTGTAGATCTGCGTGGTGTTGGCTGACGAATGGCCCAGCAGGTCCTGAACGATGCGAAGGTCCGCGCCGCCATCGAGCAGATGCGTGGCGAAGGAGTGCCGCAGCAGGTGCGGGTGGACATCGACCGGGATGCCGGCCGCGACGGCATGCCGCTTGATGAGCGACTGCACCGAGCGTGCCGTGAGCCGGCCCCCGAAACGGTTGAGGAAGAGCGCCTGTTCGGTTCCGTGCCTGCTTCGGGCGGTGCTCCGTGCCTCGATCAGTGCCGGCCGGCCGGCCTCCAGGTACCGTTCGAGCGCTTGCATCGCCGGCTCGCCGAACAGCACCACCCGTTCCTTCGCGCCCTTGCCGTGAATGATGGCCGAACCATCCGCCAGGTTGACCTGTCCCACATCGAGCGACACCAGCTCGGAGATGCGGAGCCCGCCGCCGTACAGCAATTCGAGCATGGCGCGGTCGCGCTGCCCCTGCGGCGTCCCGGCATCGGGGGCCGTGAGGAGCGCATCGAGCAGGGCCGGGTCGAGCACCTTGGGCAGCCGCTTCGCGCGTTTCGGCAGGGCGACCCCGTAGAGGAGGTCGCGTTCGGTTGCGCCCTCGCGGTGCAGGTACTTGTAGAAGCCGTGGACCGTGCTCGTCCGCCGCGTGATCGACGCCGCGACCATGCCCGATTCCTTCAAATCGGTCAGGTACTCCCGGAAGAATTGCCGGGTCGTCTGCAGCGGCTCCAGTTCGTGCGCGCCGCACCACGCGAGAAAGCTCTCGATATCGGTGCGGTAGTTCCGAATGGTGTACGGCGACCGCCCGCCGACCGCGGCAAGTTCGCGCAGGTAGGCATCGAGGTACGCTTCCGCGGTCTTGTGAGGCGCCGTTGTTGGCATAACGGGAGTATGGACTGTTAAGGGCGAAGGGAGAAGGAGAGGGGAAGGAAGTGGGAACGGCGAAGGGCGAAGTGCGCCCGGTTCGACGACCGCCCCGGGTCTGGCGCCGAGAGAGCGCGACCGCCCGTCACTTTCCGTAGAGCGAACGGAAAAGGCGCGCCACTTCGTCCCTGGAGAGGTGGGTTCGGGCCCCAGAACGAGACGAAGAAGTGGGGAGACCCTTCCACCGTCCAGTATTGCGTGCGCGCGTCCGACCAGGCGGAGTCGATCGTCACGCCATCGATACCTGCATCGAACTCAGCTCGCGCGCCGAGCCCGTGCCGCCGCCGCGGCGTTCGCCTTCCGTTTCGCGAAGGCCGCCTTGCCGCGAAGGCTGCGCTCCAACAGCTTCTTGTTCGCTTCCTCGCGTTCGGGGAGGGGGCGAGCCGGCGACATCTTGCCGGGTTCGAGGCTGTTGGTGGTGTAGCTGCAGTGCGGGTAGTTCCAGCACCCGTAGAAGATGCCCCGCTTCGTCTGCTTCTGCACCAGCTGGCCGGTCTCCGGCTCTTCCGGGCAGGCGACGCCCACAGGCACGCCCGCGCGGAAATCGCAGGTGCCTTTCTCGCGGTTCACGCAATCCACGTACTGGCCGTACGGCCCGCTCTTTTGCACCAGCGCGCCACCATCTTTTGGGCACTGGTACGCAGTCTCCTGGGGCGCGGCCGCATACACCGGCCGGCCGTCGCGGCCCATCGGCAACGAATTCGTGCACTCCGGGTAGCGCGGGCACGCAAAGAACTTGCCGTTCCGTCCCCACTTGATCACCAGGTTCGCCTGGTTGCACACATTGCACCGGATGTCGGTGGTTTCCTGCTGCTTCTCCGCAGCGACCTCCGCGCTGTCCAGCGCCCGCTTGAACTCGGGCCAGAACTCTCGCAGCACCTCCTCGTACTTCCGCTCGCCCTGGGCCACCTCATCGAGCTCTCGCTCCATTTCGCCCGTGAACGGGACGTCCACGTACTTCTTCATGTACTGCTCGAGCAGGTCGTGCACGATGAAGCCGAGCTCCTGTGGAACCAGTTGCCGCCCCTGCTTTTCGACATAATCACGCTTGAGCACCGTCTGCACGATGGTGGCATAGGTGCTTGGCCGGCCGATGCCCTCCTCCTCGAGCGCTTTTACGAGAGTCGCCTCGGTGTAACGGGGAGGTGGCTCGGTCTGGTGACGCCTGCCCTCGACGTTGCGCTGCTCGAGGACGTCGCCCTCTGCCACGTCGGGCAGCGAACTCTGTAGACCCTCTTCCTCGTCTTCGCCGGGCGAAGGCTCCGCTGCGTCAGCGCCGTACACCTTCAAATGGCCCTCGAACGTCAGCGTGCTCGAACTGGCCCGGAACGTCGCGTGGGTGGTTCCACCTTCGCGCGCCTCGATGTCAACGGTTACCGTCGCGTAGCGCGCGTCGCTCATCTGGCTCGCCATGAAGCGCTGCCAGATCAGGGTGTACACCCGCAGCTGGTCGCCACTCAGCGTCCGGCGAAGGCTCTCCGGCGTGGCCGAAGGGTTCGTCGGACGGATCGCCTCGTGCGCTTCCTGGGCCCCGCGTGAGCGCGTGACATACACGCGCTCCTTCGCCGGGATGTACTCGCTGCCCCAGGTCCGTGCAGCGAAGTCACGCGCCTGGAGACGGGCTATCGGAGAGATATTGAGCGAGTCCGTGCGCATGTAGGTGATGAGGCCCTGTCCGCCGACGCCCTCATACAGCTCCTGGGCAATGCTCATCGCGCGGGCGGCGCTCATGCCGAGCCGGTTCACCGCAGCCTGCTGGAACGTGCTCGTCGTGAATGGTGGCAGCGGGGCGCGCTTCTTTTCGCCACGCACCACGCGCACCACGTGGAATCCCGACCGTCTCAGCTTCGCCACGAGCTCGTTGGCGGCCGCCTCCGAGGGGATCGCCGGTCCGGCAGTGGTGAATGGCGGTTTCAGTTTGGCCCCCTTCGGGCCCCCGGCGAACCGGGTCAGCTCCGCCTCGAAAGGGCGGCCCTGCTTCGCCAGCCCCGCGTGGATGGTCCAGTATTCCACCGGCCGGAAGTTCTGAATCTCCCGCTCCCGGTTCACGATCAGCCCCAGCGCCACGCTCTGGACGCGGCCCGCGCTCGCCCCGCGGCTCACTTTCTTCTGCACGAACCACGTCAGCGGGAAGCCGATCAGCCGGTCGAGCACCCGCCGCGCCTGCTGGGCATCCACCAGGTCCATGTCGATCTTGCCCGCCGATTTGCGGTGGTGGTCCACCGCGCCGTCCACCTGTTCGCCCATCGCCTCCGCGAACGCCGCCTCGATCGCCGGCTTGGTGATCTCGTGGAAGACCACCCGCGTCGCCTTCTCGGCCGGGATGCCCGCCGCCTCCTTGATGTGCCAGGCGATCGCTTCACCCTCGCGGTCCGGGTCGGTCGAGAGGAAGACGCGGTCCGCCGCTTTCGCCGCCGCAGCGATCTCCGCCACCACCTCGGTCTTGTCCACGCCGCGGCGCTTGTCCTTCACCACCACATACTTCGGGGTGAAGTTCAGCGAGTCGATGTCTTCGACGCCGTAACCGTACGGCGGAAGATCCCGCACGTGGCCCACCGAGGCGATCACCTCGTAGTCGTCTCCGAGGATGTTCTTCACCGTCCGTGCCTTCGTGGGCGACTCGACGATGACCAGGTTCGGGGCATGCTTTCCCCGGTTCCGCCCGTTCGAAGGCGCGGCCGTCTCTGGCTGTCTCCGTGATGCCCGGGGTGCCACCTTCGCCGTGCTCTTGCCCTTTGTTGCTGTCGCTGTAGCCAATCTGATTCAACCTTTTGGCGCCGGCCATTCGCGGCGCAGTCTTTCGAGGGTAGAGAGCGATTCTTCGCTCTGTCTAGAGGCACCCCGAACGCACCCCGGGGCGCTCAGGCGAGCGCGTAGGTCATGGGCGCGGTTTGCCGCACCCTCCCCTCCAGCTCGAACAGCTGGAGCGAGCTGCTGACCCGCGCGACCGGCAGCCCCGCCGCCCGGGCCACATCATCGACGTGGCGGGGGCCCGCAGCGAGCGCCTGCAACACCGGGTCATCGAGTGGGCCGCCGGCCCGGTCTCCGCGCTCCTGTAACGGTTCGGCCGGTACACGGGTTAACGGCAGCTGGGCTGCCGTGGTTAAGAGGTTCAGTTCCTGGCACAGCTGCTCGGGCGTCGCAACCAGTTTCGCTGTGTTCTCCCGGATGAGCTGATTCGTGCCCTGGCTCTGGCGGGAAAAGATGCTCCCGGGCACCGCGAACACGTCGCGCCCCTGCTCGAACGCCCAGTTCGCGGTGTGCAGCGCGCCGCTCCCCTCCCCCGCCTCGATGAGCAGCGTGGCCCGCGCCAGGCCCGACAGGATCCGGTTTCGCCTCGGGAAGTAGTCCCGCCGCGCCGGGATGCCGATGGGGTACTCGCTAACCAGGCACCCCTGCGCAACGATCCGCTCCGCAAGCCCCGCGTTCTCCCGCGGGTACACCTGGTCGATGCCCCCCGCGAGCACCGCCACCGTCGCTGCCCCGTGTTCCAGCGCCACCCGGTGCGCGATGGCATCCACGCCCCGGGCCAGGCCGCTGATGATGGCAACCCCAGCGGTTGCGAGGGCTTCGCAGAAGTGCTCCGCGGCCTGCCGGCCATAGGGGGTCACATGGCGCGTGCCTACCACAGCCACGGCCTGTTCAAACTGCGGCCCCATCGTCCCCTGAACGAAAATGACCGGCGGGCTCTGCGGTATCTCCCGCAGGTTCGCCGGGTAGTCCTGGTCGAGCCACGTGAGCGCCCGCGCCCCGTGCTGATCGAGCAGGCTCAGCTCCCTCTCGCCGTCGAACGCAGTGCGCGCCCTGGCCATCGCCCGCACGTACTGCGGATCGATGCCAGCACCGCCCAGGGCATCGGCCGGGGCGTTCCACGCGGCCTCGATCGTCCCGAATCGCGCAAGCAGCAGCGCGAAGTTCGTGCTCCCCAGCCCCGCCCGCCGGAGCGCGAGCCAGTATGGCAGCTCGGGATGTTGCGTCACGGCCCGGGATTCTCGCATGTCCGCCCGCTACTGTGGGAGCGCCCCCTCCGCGACCTTCCGCTCGCGCGCGACACGCAGCCGGCGTACCCGCCGGCCCGCCATGCTCAGCACGCGCAGGGTGAGCCCGTCGACCTCCACCTCATCGCCGACCGCAGGCAACCGTCCGAGCTGGTGGATGAGGAACCCGCCCACGGTGTCGAAGTCCTCCGATTCAACCTCGTACCCGAACAGCTCTTTCAGCACGTCCGTGCTCGTCCCCGCATCGAGCACGACCTCGTCCTCCGAAATCACCTCCATCGGCGGCCGGGCGACGTCGTACTCGTCTTCGATCTCTCCGACGATCTCCTCGAGCAGGTCCTCGATGGTCACCAGGCCAGCCGTCCCGCCGTACTCATCGACAACGATGGCCATATGCACCCGTCGCGCCTGCATCTCCGTCAGGAGCTCGTCGAGCCGTTTCGATTCCGGGATGAAGAACGGTTCGCGCAGCAGGTCGGTCAGCGGTCGATCCTTCCCGCCATTGCCCATCGCTCGCAGCAGGTCCTTCGCGTACACGATCCCTACGATGTCATCGATGTTCTCGCGGTACACCGGGACGCGGCTGAAACCCCGCTCCGTCACGATGCTCGCCACATCGCCCACTGAGTCCTCGACATCGGCCACGGCCATATCGATCCTCGGGACCATGATCTCCCGCGCCGTCTTGTCCTCCAGTGCGATGATCCCCCGGATCATTCGCCGCTCCTGTTCCTCCACGCCTCCCGCCGCTTCCTCGCGCTCAACGAGAGTGAGGATGTCGGTATCGGCATCAGGCGTGACCGCGCTGATAGAGCGTGCCACCAGCGCAGATGGCAACCCGAGGATGAAGGCAGGTACCGCGAACACCACCCGGGTGACCCGTGCGACCGCCGAGAGGCGCAGCGCCGCGTACTCGGGCGCCCGGGCGACCACCATCCCAACCGTCAGCTGGATCACCGCGACATAGGTCCCGCCAATCATCCCGAAGCCCACGGCCCCGATGAATGGCGAATACTCGCGCGCTCCAAGGTACGCGAACAGCGAGAGGATAAGCGTCGCGCACAGGACGCGCGCCGCCGTGATCGCGCCAAGGAACCTCCCGGGGGACCCCACGCTCGGGGCGATGCGGCGCGCCTGCCGGTTGCCGCGAGCTGCCAGCGCCTGGATACGCACGTCATTCGCGCGTTCGAGCGCTGCCTCGGTTGCGGCAACCGCTCCGAGCACCGGACCCAGCAGCACGATACCGGCGACCGTCGCGATCACTTCGGTGTCCATAGTCAGCACGCTCTCCTGGCGCGCATCGCCAGCACGCCAACGGCGCGTCTCCTGGCAGGGTCCGCGTTCACTCTGGCCGTTCCTTCCGCTCGAACGGCCGCGCCGGGACGCCAGCCACCGTCTGGCCCGGCGCGACATCCCGGGTCACCACCGCACCGCTCGCCGTGTACGCCCCCGCGCCAACGGTCACCGGCGCGATGAGCAGCGTGTCGCACCCGATGAAGGCGTCCTCGCCGATCGTCGTCCGGTGCTTGTGCTTGCCATCGAAGTTGCTCGTGATCGACCCGGCCGCGATGTTCGCCCGGTCGCCGATATCCGCATCTCCCATGTAGCTGAAGTGGTGCATCTTCACGCCGTTGCCAATCACCGAGTTCTTGACTTCCGCGTAGTTGCCAATCTCGCAGTCATCGCCGATCGAAGCGTTTCCGCGCACATGGGCGAATGGGCCTACCCGGCATCGCGACCCAATGCGTGAATCCTCGACCACTGACGCCCTGATGGCGGTCCCCTCGCCAATCGCCGCATTCACGAGGATCGTCGAAGGCCCGATGACGGCGCCGGTATCGATGCTCGTCTCGCCCTGCAGGTGGCACCCCGGGAGGATGGTCACGTCCCGCGAGATGCGCACCGCGGCATCAATGTAGGTCGTCCCCGGGTCGCTCACGGTCACCCCGGCGAGCATGTGCCCCTCCAGGATGCGGGCGCGCATGATGGCCTCGGCTTCCGCCAGTTTCACGCGATCGTCCACGCCGAGCGCCTCCGCGGCTGACGCTGTCACTGTTGCCGCCGGGCTCAGTGCGGCCGCCGCGCCAACAAGGTGCGTGAGGTAGTACTCGCCCTTTGCGCTCATCGGCACCTGGGGAAGAGTCCTCCACAGCCAGCTCGCATCGAAGATGTACTGCCCGGCGTTGATCTCGGCAGGTCCAGCGGGCCCATCGTAGTCCGCCGCTTCTACCACAGCCCTGACTGCGCCGTTCACATCGCGGGCTAGCCGTCCCAGGCGGCCGGGGTCCTCCACCCGGCACGTGACGAACGCCATGACGTTCGAGCCGTCCAACGCTTCATCCAGCTCGTGCAGCAGGCCGGGCGTAATCAGTGGACAGTCGCCATTGAGCACCATCACCCGGTCGCACCCGCTGAGCTCGGGCTCGCAGCGCCTGACGGCGTCAGCCGTGCCCAGCAACTCGGTCTGTTCCACGAAGGAGATGTCCGGAGCGGCCAGCGCCGCCCGCACGCGCTCCGCTTCGTGACCGACCACCACAACGAGCCGCGCCGGTTCGAGCTCCCGCGTCGCGTCGATCACATGCCGGCCCATCGGCAGGCCGCAGACCGGGTGAAGCACCTTCGGGAGCGCGGATTGCATCCGGGTCCCGAGGCCCGCGGCGAGCACCACGACACCGAGGCGGCTCATCGCACCGCTCCTGCCGTCTGCCGCATTCGGTGGCGGGGGCTGGAACCGGGGGACGGACTGGGAGGCTCTGATTCCTTACGCATAGCGGACGCAACATCGGCGTCCACCGGCATCGTAGAAAGCTCGGAAAAAGGCTGTCAAGCAAATTCCACGCCCCGCCCTCACCGCCGCCCCAACCCTCGACACTCCGGCGCGGCGCCCCCTAGGATTCCACGACGACCATGTCTCAACCACCCCGCACATCCGACGAGATTCGCGAAGCTTTCCTCTCCTTCTTCAAGGAGCGGGGCCATGTTCACCTTCCCCCCTGGCCCCTCGTCCCCATCGGCGACCCGACCTCCATGTTCACCAGCGCAGGAATGCAGCAGTTTAAGCCCATCTTCATGGGCGAACAGCCGGCGCCAGCCCCGCGCGCGGTAACCATCCAGCGCTGCTTCCGCACCACCGATATCGAAGAAGTTGGAGACATGCACCACTGCACCGCCTTCGAAATGATGGGCAACTTCAGCTTCGGCGACTATTTCAAGCGCGAGGCCGTCGAAATGGCCTGGGAACTGATGACCCGTGTCTACCAGCTCGACCCCGAGCGGCTGCATGTCACCATCTACCTGGACGACGACGAGACCTATGGCTACTGGCGCGGCGTGGGCGTGGCCGATGACCACATCCACCGCCGCGACGAAGACCTGAACTACTGGTTCAGCTTCCCGAAGGACACCCCCGGCGCGAGCGGCCCCTGCGGGCCCGACAGTGAGATCTATTTTGACATGCACCCCGAACAGGGCATCGATGGCGCCCGGCTCCACACCGGCCCCGATGGAAGACCGGCCGGCGTGGGCTACAGTGACCGGTTCATCGAAATCTGGAACCTGGTCTTCATGCAGCTCTACCAGCACCCCGATGGGCGCCGCGAGCCCCTCCCCGCGCAGAACATCGACACCGGTAGCGGCGTTGAGCGCGTTGCCATGGCGCTGCAGCTCAAGCCCTCGGTGTTCGAAACCGACGTGTTCCTTCCCATCCTCGCCGAGGCCGCCGCCGTTGTCGGCGTCGATTACCTCGGGGGCGCTGCCACCGGGGAGCAGGGCTACGCCATTCGCGCCATGTCCGAGCACTGCCGGGCCGCGACACTCCTGGTCGGCGATGGGGTGGTGCCGAGCAACGAGGGCCGCGGCTACGTCCTCCGCCGTGTGGTCCGCCGGGCCATCTACTTCGCACGCAAGGTAGGCGTGCGCGAGCCATTCACCGCCCGCCTCGCGGAGGCTGCCATCCAGAAGATGGGCGGCGCCTACCCGCACCTGGTCGAGAACCGGGACTTCATCAAGCGCGCCCTCGCGGCCGAGGAAGAGCGCTTCACGCGCACTCTCGCGGCCGGCTCAGTTCGCCTCGAGGCCCTCCTCGAGCGGCTCGCCCAGGGTGGCGCCGAGGCCGTCCCCGGCGAAGAGGCCTTCACCCTCTACGATACCTACGGCATGCCCCTCGAGCTCACCCGCGAAATCGCGGCAGTCGAAGGGTTTGGGCTCGATGAGAAAGGCTTCCAGGCTGCCATGGAGGCCCAGCGCCGGCGCACCCGCCAGCAGGGCAATTTCCTCAAGGGCGAGGTCTCTCCCGTCATTCAATCGCTGGGCGAGGACCACAGCGACTTTGTCGGTTACACCCACATCGAGGCCGACACGGCAGTCGCCGCCATCCTCAAGGGCGGCGCTCTCGCCGAAATCGCGACTGAAGGCGAAGCCTGCGAGCTTGTCCTGACAACCACCCCGTTCTATCCCGAGGGCGGCGGCCAGGTGGGCGACCACGGGAACATTCGCACCCCCTCCGGCGTCTTCACTGTTGAAGACACGCAGGCTGCCGGCGGCGCAATCGTCCACCGCGGCCGTGTCGCCGAGGGGGCAATCCGCGTGGCCGAAAGCGCGCAGGCAGCCGTCGACCTCCAGTGGCGCTCAGGGGCTGCCCGCAATCACACCGGCACCCACCTGCTCCACGCTGCCCTGCGCTCCATCCTCGGCGCCCACGTGCGGCAACAGGGTTCGCTCGTGACCCCCGACCGGCTTCGCTTCGACTTCACCCACCTCGAAGGGACGCCGCGTTCCGCGCTCATCGAGGTGCAGCAGCTCGCCAACGAGAAAATCCGCCACGACCTGGAGGTCCGCTGGCGGACCACCGGCTACCGCCAGGCGGTCGAATCCGGCGCCCTCGCCTTCTTCGGCGATAAGTACGGCGCCGAAGTCCGCGTGGTCGAAATCAAGGACGACAGCGACACCTTCAGCGCAGAGCTCTGCGGCGGCACCCATGTGCACCACACCGGAGAGATCGGCTTCCTCCACATCATCCGCGAATCGGCTGTCGCCGCCGGGACCCGCCGTCTGGAGGCGGTCTCGGGCCGCGCGGCCGAGGCCTACCTGCTCGAACAGCAGGAGCGCCTCCTCCGCCTTGCCGAGCGGCTGGGCACCGGCCCCGCCGAGATCGAAGAACGCCTCGACGCCATGCAGGCCGAGCTCGAACGCCTCCGCAAGCAAAGCGAACAGCTCCAGCGCATCCAGGGCGCCTCGGTCGCCGAGGGCCTCATCGAAGGCGCCCAGAAGGTCGGCGATGGCTTCCTTGTCGCCGCCCGCGTCGATGCCGCCAATGCAGATGTCCTCCGCGACATCGCCGACAAGGTGCGGGCCCGCCTCAAGCCGGCGCTCGTGATCCTGGCTGCCAGTGTCGATGGCCGGCCCGCCTTCCTCTGCGCCGCGACGCCCGAGCTGGTGGAACGTGGCGTCCACGCCGGAAACCTCATCCGCGACGTCGCAAGGGTCGCCGGTGGTGGCGGCGGAGGACGGCCCGACCTCGCCCAGGCCGGGGCCAAAGACGCTTCGAAAATCGACGCGGCGCTCGCCGAGGGGCGCCGCCTTGGAATGGCGGCGCTGACAGGGTAGCCGCCGCGGAAGGCGAGGTGGACGGGTGGCGCAGCAGGACTTCGACCCCGCCGGCGATCCGGGCAACGAGGCCGCCCGCCGCCCGGCCGAAAGCCTCGCGAGCGTTGTCCTGGTTGAGCGTTCCGAGGATATCGCCGCTGTCTGTGGCCGCCTCGACCTGGCTCCCACCTGGGCCGTGGTCATTCACGCACCCGATGGCAACCGGCAGCTTTCCACCGAGCTCGGCATGCGCCGCCTGGTACGGCACGCCGAAGAGGGCGGCAAGGTCATCGCCATCGCAACCCGCTCCTCTTCCCTCGCGTCGCGCGCCAGGCAGGCCGGCATACCGGTCTCGCGCCGCCCCGATACCGTCCGCTGGGATGCGGGCGGCCGCTATGTCTTCCGCATCGGCCCTCTGAGCGTCGCCGCGCCCACCGTGGGGCGCTACGTACAGGTGGCCTTCATCTCGGCGATCGGGCTCCTGGCGGTAGCCCTCGCCCTCACCATGGCGCCATCCGCCACCGTTGTCGCCTATCCCCCGAGCGAGACGCTGAGCCAGGTCCTCACCATCTCGGCTTCTGAAGACTATGCCACGGTCGACCTCGAAACCCTCGAGGTTCCAGCCGCCCGCGTCTCTGGCGAACAGGTCATTACGCTCGCCCAGGCCCCGACCGGCACGGTAGATGTCGGAATCGAACCGGCGAAGGTTGCGCTGGTTATCTCCAACCCGACTGCCGCGGACGTTGTGGTCGCCGCCGGGACCGTCCTGCTGGGCGGTCCCACGTTTTTCCCGTTTGAGCTTGATGCGACCATCACCGTGCCGCACCAGGGCAACGTGTCCGCTACGGCCACGGCGGCGCGCCCGGGCACCGGGGGCAACCTCGCTGCCGGGACGATCGGCGGCTGGCTCGACGAGAAATTCCGCTTCCTCACCGTGACGAACCCGGAGCCTGCAACAGGCGGCGTGAGCGAGCCCAGGCCCGCCGTCGACCCGCGGGACGTGGTCAACCTCCAGCAGCTCGCGAAGGCGCTCGAGAGCTCGGAGGCGGTCAAACGCGGGCTGCTCGATGCTCGGCCGCACGACGCGGTCTTCCTCCGGACCGCTGAAACGTCCGTCAAGTTCGGCCTCCCCGAACCCCCCGTTGGCACGCCCGCCGACCTCGTGATCCTCCGTGTGACCGTCCACGTCAGCGCGCTCGCAGTCCTCGCCGAAACACTCGACCAGGTCGCGAGCGAAGTGCTCCGGGCCGAAGGGGGTGAAGGCACCCTCCTGCCCGGGACCGTGACGGCCATCGAGACGGGCGCCCGCCAGCTCGACACCGAGACGGGCGTGATTCGAACCGAAGTCCGCATCCAGGGCGAGTTTGCCCGCGGCGTCACCGCTGCCGCCATCCGCCAGGCGGTGAAAGGGAAGTCTCCGGAACGGGCGCGGTCGACGCTCTCAGACCGGTATGGTATTCAGGATGCAGAGGTGAGGCTCACGCCCGGCTGGGCACCCTGGGTGCCCCGCTTCGGGTTCCGGCTCGATGTCGAACTCCGCAGCCGCTCCAGCGATGATGCCGCCTCGCACACGAATGACGCATCCACAACCAGCAGCGCCAGCGCGCCGGCGAATCCTCGCCCTTGACCCCGGGGGCGCGCGTATCGGCGTGGCCATTTCCGATGACCTGGGCATCATGGCCCACCCACGGCCAGCGATCGTCGAGAAAGGCCGCGCCGCCTCCATTCGCCGCGTGTCCGGGATCGTCGACGCCGAAGGCATCACGGAGGTGGTCGTCGGGCTTCCGCTCACCCTCGAGGGCGCGCGCGGCCCCCAGGCCGGCGAGGTGGGCCGGTTCGTGGCTGCGCTCCGCGAAGCGCTTCCCGTGCCTGTCATCGAGGTCGACGAGCGCCTTTCCTCAGCCCATGCAGAGCGCCTGCTGCCGGGGGCCAAGCGGAAGCGCGACGGCTCTCTCGATTCCGCCGCCGCCGCCCTCCTCCTCCAGACTCTGCTCGATCGCCGCCGCGGGGGCCGCCGGTGAATCGTGCCTGGCCCACGCCCTTCGCCCTGGCAGGAGCCGCATTCGCGGTCCTGGCGATCCTGCTGGCGAGCTACTGCATTGCCCGCACTCCTGGCGAGGCCCTCCAGGGCTTCCCCTCAGCCGCCCCCGTGAGCAGCGAGCGGACCCGGGTGCCATTCACCCTCGAAGAAGGGCAGTCCGCCGGCGACGTCGGCAAGGAACTTGAGGAGCTCGGCGTCATCCGGTCCGCACGCCAGTTCGAGCTCCTGGCCAGCCTCATGGGCATCCATCGCAGGCTCAGTGCCGGCGATTTCCTCCTCCTCACCAACTCGTCGACCCTGTCGATCCTCAATCAGCTCACGGTGCAGGACCTCGTCCCTGTGCTCAAGGTCACCTTCCCCGAAGGCATCCGCTTTGAGGAGATGGCGGTTCGCGCCGAGGAAGCCGGGTTCGGCCCCCGGGAGGAATTCATCGCGGCGGTCGGCCGCGCCAGGCTCCCGGCAGGACTGGCCGAGACGCTGCCCGCGGGCGCCAGCCTCCAGGGCTACCTCTTCCCCGATACCTACATCCTCCCGGCCGGTTCCACCATGGATGACCTGGTGGCCCTCATGATCGAGACGATGGACGAACGCTTCACGCCCGCCCTTCGGGCCGCAGCCCTGGCCAACGGCCTGAACCCTCACCAGGCCCTCACCCTCGCCTCGGTTGTCGAACGCGAGGCGGTCATCCCCGAGGAACGCCCCCTCATCGCCGGCGTGTTCTACAACCGCCTCGCCGAAAACGACCGTCTCGGAGCCGACCCCACCGTCCAGTACGCGGTCGCGCTCGATCCGAAGTCCGTCGCGCAGTTCGGCTGGTGGAAGAAAGAGCTCACCATCCTCGACCTCGAGAACCCATCGCCCTATAACACCCGCCTTTTCCCGGGCCTGCCGCCGGGGCCTATCACCAACCCGGGACTCGCCTCGATCGAGGCTGTCGCCAACCCCGCGAAGACCGACTACTACTACTTCGTCGCCGATGCGGTGAAGGGCGATGGTTCGCATGTCTTCGCCGTCACCTTCGCCGAGCACGAGCGCAACATTGCTGCGGTGGGCGGACCATGACCCAGCGCGCCGGAATCATCGGCCACCCGGTGGCCCACTCGTTGTCGCCTGCATTCCAGTCGGCGGCCTTCGGGCACTGCGGGCTCGACGCTGTGTACGAGCGCTGGGACACGACTCCCCAGGCGCTGGCCGCCCGCGTCCAATCGCTCCGTGCCCCGGACATGCTCGGCGCGAATGTGACCATCCCGTACAAGGAAGCGGTGCTTCCGCTTCTCGATGAGCTCGGCGGCCAGAGCGCCCGGATGGGCGCGGTCAACACGATCGTGAACCGCGAGGGGCGCCTCTTTGGCTTCAACACCGATGGCACCGGGTTCGTCGCCGCGCTCAGGCGCGAGGCGGCGTTCGACCCGGCAGGCCGGAAGCTGCTCCTCCTGGGAGCCGGGGGCGCTGCCCGCGGCATCGCCTTCGCGCTGGTCGAGGCCAACGCCGCCGCCGTCGCCATCGCGAATCGAACACCCGAGCGCGCGAGGCGGCTCGCAAGCGAAGTCGGCGGCGCCGCTGGAATCGTGACCGCCGTTGATCTTGGCGAGCCGCCCTCCGGGTACGATTGCATCGTGAACTGCACGTCCGTGGGCATGCACGGCGGTCCCGACCCGCTCGGGTTACCGTGCAGCCTGGAAGCGGCCGGCCCCGGCACCCTGGTCGTCGATATCGTCTACGCGCCCGAGCACACGCCATTCCTGGTTGAGGCTGCCCGCCGCGGCCTGCCCGTGCTCGGCGGCCTCCCCATGCTCATCTACCAGGGCGCCCTGGCGTTTGAACTCTGGACCGGTGCCCGCGCGCCCATCGATGTGATGTTCGCCGCGGCCAGGAACGAGCTCGCCCGGCGTGCTGGAGGCCCAACGTGATCGTGCTCGGCATGGTCATCGTGCTCTCCATCTTCCTAGTGGTCGGCTGGGCCGTCTCCACGGAGATGTTCCAGCAGCGCGCCTGGAGGAGGCGCGTGGAATCGGGAGATGTCGATATCGTCGCCGCCCTCCTCGAAGAAGCGCTCTCGACATGGCGGCGTGGCCGTCCGCCCAAAGGCACGCCCGCAAGCCTCTGGGCTGGTGTCCAGGAGGCCCAGCTCATCGCCGTCGAAACCCATGGCGCCACGCTCTCCAGCTCCGCCGGCGCGGAGTTCCGGACCGAGGGCGGCCAACGCGTCCAGGTGGCTTCCGCGCTCGATGCCGGGATGGCCCTCGCTTCCAAGCTGCTCGACATGATCCTGTACGATGTGCCCAACCTTCGCCTGGGCTACGCGCGTGTCGATGTCTACTCGACGTTCCCGGGAGAGGATGGAGCGCCCATCCAGCGGCCCATCCTCTCCGTCATGGCCGACCGCGCCACGGCCGACGGCCTTGATTGGGAGGCCTTGACCCCGGAAGAAGTGCTCCGGCGCTTCGGCGCTATCTTCGAACGTGGAACCTCCGGGCAACCGGTGCCGATCGATCTCCCGCCCATCGAAGGCACGCCTCCCCGTCCAACCGGGGAGGCAGCAGCAGAATTCGCCCGCCGCCAGCAACGCGGCAAGGAGTAGCAATGGGCCAGTTCCGCTTCCTGACCGCCGGCGAAAGCCACGGCAAGGGACTCACCATGGTCATCGAAGGCGTGCCCGCTGGACTCCGCCTCTCTGAGGCCGATATCGCGCCCGACCTGGCAAGACGGCAGGGTGGCTATGGCCGCGGCGGCCGCATGAAAATCGAAAAGGACTACGCCGAAATCACCTCCGGCGTCCGCCATGGGCTCACCCTTGGCACCCCAATCGCCCTCTGGGTGCAGAATCGCGACTGGGTGAACTGGACCGAGAAAATGGCGATCGAGCCGGTCGAAACGGAGATCGAACGGGTCACGCGAATGCGTCCCGGGCACGCCGACCTCCCCGGCGCAATCAAGTACGGCTTCGACGACGTCCGTAACGTGCTCGAGCGCGCCAGCGCGCGCGAAACCGCCGCACGGGTGGCCGTCGGCGCTGTCGCCCGGCGCTTCCTCACTGAGTTTGGCGTCACACTCCACAGCCATACCCTCAGCATCGGCGGCGTCCGCGCCAACGTGCCCGCAGAGGTCGACTGGGCAGCTGTTGAGGCCGACCCTGTCCGCTGCTCCGACCCGGTCGCGGGCGAGGCGATGGTAGCTGCGATCAACGCGGCAAAGCCCGATGGCGACACCGTCGGCGGCGAAGTCGAGGTCAGGGCCTCGGGCGTGCCAATCGGGCTTGGTAGCCACGTCCACTGGGATCGCAAGCTCGATGGCCGCATCGCCCAGGCCATCTGCAGCATCAACGCCTTCAAAGCTGTCGGATTCGGCCTCGGCTTCGAAGGCGCCACCATGCGCGGCTCGAAAGTCCACGACGTCATCCTCCCGGTGGCCGAGTGGAAAGGACTTCCCTGGCGGCATGCCACCAACAACCACGGCGGCATCGAGGGAGGCATGAGTACCGGCGAGGACATCGTCGTCCGTGCAGCAGTCAAACCTATCCCCACCCTCGCCCACCCGCTCCCGTCGGTCGACCTCGATACCGGCGAGGAGGTGCTCGCCCACTACGAGCGCAGCGACGTCTGTGTCGTTCCCGCCGCTGGCGTGGTCGCCGAGGCGATGGTAGCCATTGTGCTTGCCGATGCCTGGCTCGAGAAATTTGGGGGCGACACGCTCAGCGAGACCCGGGCCAATTACGAGCACTACCTCACCACCATCGGGCCCCGGGCCCGCCCCTCGTGATGTTTCCCGCCCGCATTTTCCTCATCGGCCTCTCGGGCGCTGGCAAGTCGACGGTCGGGCGCCTGGTCGCGCAGCGGCTCGGCTGGGAGTTCGCCGATTCGGACGACGAGATCGAGCGCCTCACCCGCCGGTCCATCCCGGAGATCTTCGCGACCGAAGGCGAGGACAGGTTCCGCCAGCGCGAAGCCGAAGTGCTCCGGGCGCTCGCCGCTCGCGAACCGATCGTTGTCTCCACCGGCGGCGGAGCCCCGGCCACGCCCGAAAGCCGCGAAGCCCTGGGCTCCGGGTTTGTGGTCTGGCTCGCCGTCTCTCCAGCCGAGGCAGCCCGGCGCCTTTCCGGCAATCCGCTGAACTCCGAGCGGCCATTGCTCGCTGGCGATGCCCGCGCCCGCCTCGAGGCGCTGCTCCAGGCGCGGCTCGAGCTCTACCGCGGCGCCGATGCCGCCATCGATGTCGATGAGCTCGACCCCGGGCAGGTGGCTGACGAGGTCGTCGCCCTCTGGGAGGAGTGGCGCCGCGACCCACTGCCGCCCGGCGAGCGCTTCTACGGCTCGCAGCGCCCTGCGCCCCGTCTCGCCCCCGGACACCTCCCGGATACTGCTGCCATCGTCACGACCCCGCAGGCGACCTACCCCGTCTACGTGGCGGAGGGAGCGGCCGCCCAGCTCGGGACGATTTCTCGCAGCCTCGGACTCAAGGGCCGCGCGTTCGTCATTAGCGACGAAGCCGTGGGCCCCCTGTTCGATGGCAGGGCCTGCGACCCCCTGCGCGCGGCCGGCTACGCCGTGCATTCCTTCCGCATACCCCCCGGCGAAGAGCACAAGACGCTTGCGACCGTCTCGCGCGTCTACGACTTTCTCATCGACCACCGTGTCGAACGCTCTGATTTCGTCGTCTGCCTCGGAGGTGGGGTAGTCACCGACCTGGCCGGCTTCGCCGCGGCGACCTGCCTGCGTGGCATCGACTTCGTCCACGTGCCCACCACCCTCCTCGCGATGGCGGACGCGGCCATTGGCGGCAAGACCGGCGTCGACCACCCGAAGGGGAAAAACCTCATCGGCGCATTTGCCCAGCCCCGGGCCGTGGTTATCGACCCCCTCTTCCTCCGGACACTGCCCGAGCGCCACCTCCGCAACGGCTGGGCCGAGCTCCTGAAGCATGGCCTCATCCTTGACGAGCCACTGGTGCGCGACCTGGAACAGGCATCCCGGGACGGCCCACCCCTGATGTCGCCCGAACTCATCGCCCGGAGCGTCGCCATCAAGGCCGCGGTGGTCTCCGACGATGAGCGCGAGGCTGGCCGCCGCACCCTCCTGAACTATGGTCACACTATCGGACACGCAATCGAGGCGGTCAGCGGGTACTCGGCCTACCTGCACGGCGAGGCCATATCCGTCGGAATGCGTGCCGCCGGTGTCATTGCTGTCGAGCTGGGGCTTCTCCCGGAGCAAGACTTCGAACGCCAGCAAGCGCTACTGCGCACCTTCGGCCTGCCCGAATCGGCCCCGGGCCTGTCCGTCGATGCCGTACTCGATGCAACCCTGCTCGACAAGAAAGTCCGGGGAGGAAGCATCCGCTGGGTGCTCCTGGAAGGCATCGGAAACGCCATCGTGCGCGAAGGCGTCCCGGATGGCGTCGTACGGCGGGCAGTCGAGACGGTGCTGGAATAGTGTCTCGGCAGGAGTTCCATTTCAGGCTCACGTCGACGCCAGAATCGCCCGTCGCGCCGCGCACCGGCGTCATCTCCACGGCACACGGCTCGTTCGAAACGCCCGCGTTTATGCCCGTGGGCACCCTGGCGGCCGTCAAGACCCTGCTGCCCGGTGAGGTCGCCGCGACCGGCGCTGGCATCCTTCTCGTCAACGCCTACCACCTCTACCTCCGCCCCGGCCACGAGCTCATCGCACGCCTGGGCGGCGTCCACCGGTTCATGGGCTGGGACCGCCCCATCCTCTCCGATAGTGGAGGCTTCCAGGTGTTCAGCCTGGCTGGCCTGCGCAAAGTCACGGAAGCTGGAGTCAGGTTCCGGTCCCACATCGATGGGTCCGAGCACCTGTACACCCCCGAGTTGGCGATGGAGGTCCAGGCCGCCCTCGGCGTCGACATCGCCATGCCGCTCGACCACGTCCTTCCAGGGATGTCCGGTGAGCGGGAGGCGGGCGAGGCCGTCGAGCGCACCCTGCGCTGGTACGAGCGCTGCCGGGCCGCCCAGCCGGGCGTCACCACTTTTGCCATCATCCAGGGTGGCGTCCACGAAAAACTGCGGCGCTTACACGCGCGCGAGGCGGTCGCGGCCGGAGCGCCGGGGTACAGCATCGGCGGCCTCTCGGTGGGCGAATCAAAGGAATTGATGTGGGCGATCACCGAAACCGTCACCGCCGAACTCCCGCTAGACCGGCCCCGCTACCTCATGGGCGTCGGCAGCCCGGAAGACCTGGTCAATGCCGTCGCGCGCGGCATCGACATGTTCGATTGCGTGCTGGCCACGCGCCTGGGTCGCAACGGCGCCCTCTTCACCGATGCGGGCAGGGTCAACATCCACAACGCCCGCTTCCGCGAAGACCCCGGCCCCATCGACACGCGATGCGATTGCCTCCTGTGCACGCACTTCGGGATGGCGTATCTGCACCACCTCTTCCGCAACGAAGAGATGCTCGGTTACCGGCTCGCCACCATCCACAACATCCGCTACCTGGTGCGCCTCTGCGAACGCATGCGCCACGCCATCGCCGCCGGCCGTTTCGAGGAGTTCGCTGCGGACTATCTTGGCCGCTACCGGCCGGCCGACGAGACGACCCGCATGGAGCAGAAAGCGCGGTGGCAGGCGAAGGGTGGCGCGCCAGAGAAGCGAACGTGAAAAAGCGGCGGGAGAGGTCTTGCCAGAAGCGAACGGGGATGCCACGCTGAGAGTCCCCGGGCGATTCGGAGGAATCGGGCTGTGGCGGGCAGCCAGGGCTGGTTGACAGGTCACGGCGAGGGGGTTAATCTTCTCGTTCGGGCCTTGCGAAAGGCCAGCGCACTTTAACAACTGGATAGCGGACGAAAGAGAACGTCTGGGAACCCGTTAACACGGAACGTTCCGGTCGTGAGACCGGTGTTTCTGTTTTTTCGGAGAGTTTGATCCTGGCTCAGGACAAACGCTGGCGGAATGTATTAGGCATGCAAGTCGAACGAGCCTTCGGGCTAGTGGCGAACGGGTGAGTAACACGTGGGTAACCTGCCTCGTAGTGGGGAATAACTCGCCGAAAGGTGAGCTAATACCGCATAACACCCCCGGTGAGAGTCCGGGTGGTAAAAGCTTTACGCGCTATGAGAGGGGCCCGCGGCCGATTAGCTTGTTGGTGGGGTAATGGCCTACCAAGGCGACGATCGGTAGCTGGTCTGAGAGGATGGTCAGCCACACGGGGACTGAGATACGGCCCCGACTCCTACGGGAGGCAGCAGCTAAGAATCTTGCGCAATGGGCGAAAGCCTGACGCAGCAACGCCGCGTGGGGGACGAAGGCCTTCGGGTCGTAAACCCCTGTTGCAGGGGAAGCAACTGACGGTACCCTGCGAGGAAGCCACGGCTAACTACGTGCCAGCAGCCGCGGTAATACGTAGGTGGCGAGCGTT
>CAZYLL010000013.1:0-1457 GCA_964648195.1 uncultured Anaerolineaceae bacterium
CACCGTCGGCGCCGGCGTCGTCACCAAGATCCTCGCCTAGGCGAGCGGGAGCAGAACAGCATGGCCAAGAACAAGGGCGACCGCATCATCATCCAGATGCAGAGCACGGAAGGCCCGGTCTTTCGCTACACAACGCAAAAGAACCGGCGCAACGATTCGAGCCGGCTGGAACTGAAGAAGTACCATCCCGGCCTCCGCAAGCACGTGCTCTTTAGAGAGACTCGGTAAGACGCATGGCACGAACACAACGGCGCCGCACTGCTCCAGCCGCCACCGGCGGCGAGCAGCCGGCCGGCGCGGCGCGGCGCATCCGCGAGAACCTGCCGCGCCCGGTCGCGGCGCCTGTCTCCACGGGTATCGCGCGCCCGGAGCCGCGCCGCCGCCGGAACCCCTTCGGGTTCCTGGCACGGCTCCAGCCCCGGGCCGTGTCCGACGTCATCGCCGAGCTGCGGAAGGTGACCTGGCCGAGTTTCAACGAGACTCGTTACCTCACCATCGTGGTCGCCATCGTCGCCGTCATCATGGGGCTTTTCCTCGGCGGGGTGGACCTCCTGTTCGGCTGGATCATCGAGAGGCTGTTCTTTTAATCATGTCTAGCGAACCGTTGCCCATCACGGCCCTGTCCGGCGTCCATCCCGAAGAGAAGACCCCCCGGCGGCCGTCTCGCCGCCGCAAGGACGAGGACTCGCTCGAACAGGAACAGCTGACCGACGAGGAGATCGCCGCGCCAGGCCGCAAGTGGTACTTCGTCCACACGTACAGCGGCCACGAAAACAAGGTCCGCCATGCCATCAAGGCGACCGTCGAACAGATGGACGCCAAAGACAAGGTCTTTCACGTGGTGGTCCCGACCGAGGACGAGATCGAGATTCGGGACGGCCAGCGCCGCACGGTGAAGCGGAAGCTCTACCCCGGCTACGTCCTGGTCCAGACAATCGAGCTCAAGGAAGGGGACCCGGATTCGGACGAGGCATGGCACATGATCCGGAACACCACCGGCGTGACGGGGTTCGTGAGCTCGGGGACGCGCCCTGTGCCGCTTTCGCAGGACGAGGTGAACCACATCCTGCGCGCGATGCGGATGGAGCAGCCCCGCGTCCGGGTTTCCTTCGTGCCCGGTCAGAGCGTCCGGATCGTCGATGGGCCGTTCGAAGACTTCGTCGGGACCGTCGACGAAATCAACACCGAAAAAGGCCGCGTGAAGGTCATTGTGAACATGTTCGGGCGGGAGACGCCGGTGGAACTGGACTTTCTCCAGGTGGAGCGCCTGTAGGCGTGGGCGGAACGGCATCATCAGCGCGCCCCGGGGACACCCGGGGCGCTTTCGTGAGTGACATTCGAGACCGGCATCTGGAGCACAGATCCGAAGCGGATTCGGATTTCGTTCTCTCTCTTGAACACGGGCAGGACCGGAGCGTCATTCCGGTCCTGCGCCAAGGGGTCTGCCCGCCGCCATG
>CAZYLL010000013.1:1467-68667 GCA_964648195.1 uncultured Anaerolineaceae bacterium
GCTGCTCTTTGCCGGCGCTAACGCGCCGGGCCGGGCGGGGCGGAGGGCGTAACGGCTTAGAAGCCGGCACGCCCTCCGCGGCCCCGGAGCCTCGGGTCGAGGACATCCCGGAGGGCATCGCCCGCCAGGTTGAACCCGAGCACCGTCAGGGTGAGTGCAGCGCCCACAGCCAGCGCCATCCAGGGGTCCGACGTCCCGTTGCGGCGCCCTTCCTCGATCATCTTCCCCCACGAGACGCGGGTCGGGTCGCCGAGACCGAGGAACGCGAGCGTGGCCTCGATCAGGATGTAGAGGCCGATCGAGCTCGTGAAGGTGACGATGATGGGCGCGGTGATGTTCGGGAAGATGTGCCGCGCCATGATGCGCACGTCGGTCGCGCCGATCGTCCGCGCTGCCATCACATAAACCTCTTCCCGGGCGGCGAGCACGGCGCTCCGCACAATGCGCGAGGAACTAGCGACCCCGAGGATGCCGAGCGAGATGGTGTTCACCGTGAGCGTCGGGTTCGAGACGACCTGCCCGAACAGGAGCAGCAGAACGAGGGCGGGAAACGCCTGGAGCGTATCGACGATGCGCTGGGCGACGAAATCGACGGCGCCGCCAAAGTACGCGCTCGAAACGCCAACCATCGCGCCGAGGACGGTCGCGATGAGCGCTGCCCCGAGTCCGACGTAGAGTGCCGTCCACGCGCCATGGATGATGCGCGAGTACAGGTCGCGGCCAAGCCCATCGGTGCCGAGCCAGTGGTCGGC
The DNA here is from genome assembly GCA_964648195.1 of uncultured Anaerolineaceae bacterium. Lineage (GTDB taxonomy): Bacteria > Chloroflexota > Dehalococcoidia > Tepidiformales > Tepidiformaceae > Amarobacter. The sequence continues at coordinate 2,220 of CAZYLL010000013.1, forward strand.
GGTGGGGTGACCGAAGAGGATTGGCGTCTCGCCTTTCTGGAAGACCTCGGCGGGGTGCTCCAACCGGACCATCGGGTCGGTGAGCGCTTTTTCGGCCAGGACCGGGTCGTACTTCGGGTTCGTCTGGGTGAAGATCGTTTCGGGGTCGTACCGGTCGAATTGGTCGGCGAAAATCGCCGCGAACACGCAGAGCCCGATGATGACGACGCCGAAACCGCCGAGCGGTTTGTTCCGGAAGAACCGGCTGATGTGGACGAACATCCGCACGAGGGCGGGGCGGTCGCTGAGGCTGCGGCGTACGCCATACGAGCCGGGACGATCGAGGACTGCCTGTTCCTGTGCCATCTGCAGCCCCTCCTAGGAGTATCGAATGCGGGGGTCGAGCACGCCGTAGAGCAGGTCGATCCCCAGGTTGACGAAGACGATGAAGGTGGCAATCACCAGGACGAACGCCTGGACGACCGGGACATCGCGCGCGTTAATCGCGGCAAGGATACGCCGGCCCACGCCGGGAATGCCGAAGAGGTTTTCGAACACGACATTGCCGCTGAGCAGGCCGGCCAGGGTGAGGCCGAGCACTGTCACTACCGGCACCATGGCGTTCTTCATGGCGTGGCGGATGATGATGACGCGCTCGCGCATGCCCTTGGCCCAGGCCGTCCGGATGTAGTCCTGCCGCAGCACCTCGAGCATCTGGGAGCGCAGGAGACGCATCACACCGGCGCCCGAGGCGAGGCCGCCGGCGATGGCCGGAAGGATGAACAGCCTCAGGCTCCCCATGGGGTCTTCCCAGAGGAGCGGCGAGGTGCTGATCGGGATGCTCCATAGCTTCCACTTGACCACGTAGAGCAGGAGCATGGTGCCCACCCAGAAGTTGGGCATGGCGAGCGCGAGGATGGCGAAGAAGCGCAGCCCGTAGTCGGTGATTGAGTCCTGCCGTATCGCTGAGATGATCCCGATGGGGATGGACGTAACTACGGCCACGAAGAGCGACATGAGCGAGAGCTGGAGGGAATACGGCAGCCCATCCTTCATGCCCTGCAGCGCGGGCTCCTTGTTCTGGTACGAGACGCCAAAATCACCCCGTAACAGGTTTCCCAGGTAGATCACGTAACGTTGCGCCACCGGCTTATCGAGCCCGAGCTCCTTGCGCACGGCATCGATCTGCTGCTGGCGCAGCGCTGGATCCGTGGACGTCGGGTCCTGGGCAGCGATGCGCTGGGCGACGAAGTCGCCCGGCAGCACGCTGGTGGCCAGGAACACCAGGGTCGCGACCAGCCAGATAACCGGGATGTTCACGACCACCCGACGAAGGATGTAGTTCCTCATGGCTTCCCCCCTCGTACCACGTCGGGGCAGGAGCCATGGCTCCTGCCCCGGTTTGCCCTTCCCGCGTCAGGCCGGGCGGCCCTGCCAGGTCGGGTCGTTCTGGTCGAACCAGTAGTACTGGCCGTACATGTGCTGCTGCACGAACGATGACGCCTCAGGAATCTTGTGGTAGTTCCAGCGCAGCGTGGAACCGACCGTCACCATGTTGTAGTGGACGCCGGCGCCGTAGTTGAGCACCAGCTCCTTCATGACGTCCTTGGCGATGACCTGGCGCCTGGAGATATCGAACTCGGTCATCGACTTCTCGGTAAGCTGGTCGACCTTGTCGATCTTCACCCCGTACTGCTGGAACTGCGGCTGCTTCGAGTTGTACTGCAGATAGTTCAGGAGCGTGGGTTCGGGGTCGGAGACTTCGGTGATCCAGCCGTACCAGATGTTGTTCTTCCCATTGCCGTATCCCTGCTTCACGATTTTGCCGGTGATGGTGGAATACGGCTCGATCTTCGCCGTGAAGGTGTTGCCGAGGACTTTCTTGAGCTGATTGGTGATGAGGGAGGAGACCCCCGAATAGAGGCCCTCCCAGATGTCCGGGATGTCGACGATGATTTCGCCGAGGGCGGGACCTCCGCCGGCTTCCCACATCTTTTTCGCCTCGGATTCTTCGAGGGCGCGATCCTCGAGATACCCGGGGAGCTTGATGAGCTCGGCTTCGGGCAGGGCGAACGCCGACTGCGACGGCGGGACGTTGCCGGCGAGCACACCGCGCCCCTGGAGGATCGTATCGATGAGCTGGCGCCGGTCGATCGCCCGGAAGATGGCGCCGATGAGGTTCGGGTTGTTCCACGGCGCGGCACCGCCGTAGTACGTGCCCGCCATCGGGTTGCCACCGAACGACTTGGTCTCGTAAATCTTGCCCTCGAAGCGCTTCAGGAGATCGGCGAGCACGGAGTTCTGCTGCGGGCCAAAGGCATCGATCTGCTTCTGCTCGAAGGCGGCCAGCTGAGCGGACTGGTCGGTGAACAATGGCAGCCAGGTGATGCCGTCCCAGTTGACCTGGGTGTGGAACTTCTCGTGCCGCACCCACGACGACTTGCCTTCGGCGGACCACTCCTTGAGTACGAAGGCCCCGGTGCCGATCACCAGGTCGGCCTTCATGTTCTGGTAGTCCTTCTCGAAGGCCTTCACCGCTTCGGGGGCCTGGACCTTCGAGTACGAACCGGCAAGCGTCGTCAGGAAGAACGGGTCAGGCTTCGAGAAGGTCACCTTCACCGTCCTGGTGTCGACCGCCTCCACTTTGTCGACGTTCTGGTAAGCGGACTTGCGGTAGAAGTTCGGGTCTTCGGCGCCATCGAGCGTCTTGCCGTTCTTGTTGCGCAGGATGAACTGGACCACGTCGTCGGCGACGGCCTGCCGCCCATTCACGGGCGGCTTGTTGTGCCAGTACACGTTGTCGCGCAGAGTGAAGGTGATGGTGTTTTGATCGGGCTGCTCGTATTTCTCGGCCATGCCGCCTTCGAGCTCGCCCTTGTTGAAGCTCTTCCATTGCATCACGCCCAGGTTGGTGAGGCCCATGAGCCACGCCACCGGCGAGAAGCGGCTGCGGTCCACGTCGAACGTGTCCCAGGTGTTGTTGGCACTGACGAAGTGGGCGACGCCGCCCTTCTGCATTGCGGCCGGGGTGGGCGAAGCAGCAGCTGACGGCGATGCGCCGGGCGTTTTGCCGCCCGCCGGTTGCGTGGGTGCTGCTTCGTCATCGTCATCGTCCCCGCAGCCAACGAGCCCGAGCGCGGCTGCGCCGACGCCAGCGGCAGCCGCGCCGCCGAGCAGGCGGCGGCGAGTGAGGTGTTGCGAGGCGGCACGCCTCTTCCAATAGTTGTCGGTATCCGACACGCAGAATCCCCCCTTGGCTTCTGTTCACCGTTCCTGTTGAGTGGGATACGCCTTCCCAAACGGTGATTCGCGGAGTATACGCATGGGCGGGTTTGATGGAAGTGCCCGGTAAGGAAACTCGCTCTTACCGGAATGTCATGCCGCCGTAACGGCGCGGAATCCGCGTGCCCTGAGGGCGGCTTCCGGCGTTTTGCCCGCACCACAGCGAACTGCGATACTGGGAACTCGGCCTGTCCGCCAGGCTGGCGTTGGCCTGCCTGGCCGGAAGGACCTTCTGTGGAGGCGCGCCGGCGAGCGCGCCGTTTGCACACGAGGAGACACCGTTGGCAAAGAAAGTCCGCGCAGTGGTGACACTGCAACTCCCGGCCGGGAAAGCGAACCCGGCCCCGCCGGTCGGTCCCGCACTCGGCCAGCACGGCGTGAACATCATGGAGTTCTGCAAGGAGTACAACGCTCGCACGCAGGACAAGGCCGGGCAGATCATCCCCGCCCAGCTCACTATCTTCGAGGATCGCTCGTTCACCTTCGTCCTGAAGACGCCCCCGGCTGCCGACATGCTCCGGAAGGCGGCAGGCATCGAGAAGGGCAGCGGCAACCCCCGTCTGACCAAGGTGGGGAAGGTCACCGAGGACGACATCCGCAAGATCGCCGAGACCAAAATGCCCGACCTCAATGCCAACAGCATTGAGGAGGCGATGAAGATCGTCGAAGGCACGGCCCGCAGCATGGGCATCGAGGTGGTGTAGCCATGGCGAAGAAGGGCAAACGCTACCGCGAAGCGGCCTCGAAGGTCGAAAAGTCGAAGTTCTACTCCGTCGATGAGGCGATCGCCCTGGCGAAGGAGATTCACCCTGCGAAGTTCGACGAGACCGTCGAACTCCACATCAAGACAGGCCTCGACCCGCGCCACGCCGAGCAGCAGATTCGCGGTTCCACCGTGCTGCCGCACGGCCTGGGTAAGGTGATGCGCGTGCTTGTCTTCACCGAAGGCGAGGCGGTGGCGGCCGCGCGCGAGGCCGGCGCCGACTATGTTGGCAGCGACGACCTCATCAAGCAGATCGAGGGCGGCTGGCTCGACTTCGATGTCGCCATCGCCACACGGGAGATGATGGGCAAGGTCGGCCGCCTTGGGCGGGTGCTTGGCCCGCGGGGGCTCATGCCCAACCCGCGCTCGGGCACCGTCGTTGGCGCCGAGGACATCTCCCGCTCAGTCCAGGAAGCCAAGCAGGGCCGGGTCGAGTACCGTCTCGACCGCCTGGCGAACATCCATGTCCCGCTCGGAAAGGTCAGCTTCGAGGACCAGAAGCTGAAGGAGAACATGGCCACGCTAATCGAGGCGGTGAACGCCGCCCGGCCGAAGGAAGCGAAGGGCCAGTACATCCGCAGCGCGACGCTCACGACCACGATGGGCCCGGGGATCCACCTGGACCTCGCTCAGACGCTGGCGCTGAAGGCATAGCTCCGGCCCCCGGCCAGGGCATCGAGGGCCCGGGACGCTCCCGGGCCTTCCTGCGTCCAATCGCTGTCCTACCGGGCGGGACCGCGACTGTCAGGCGTTTCGCACGGCTTCTTCGAGCATGGCGGTTGCCTGGGCGTAGTTGGTGCCCTGCGCGAAGCGGATGGGCTCGCCGACGCTCACGCGGACGCGCGCGCGGGGGTGCGGCAGCCACCTTCCTTCGTAGAATCCCGGCCGGAGCACGTCGATCCGCATGGGCAGCACGGGCACGCCTGTCTCGACCGCAAGCAGACCGGTGCCGCTCTTGAAGGGCTGCATCGGCCCCACAACGGTCAGCCGGCCTTCGGGGAAGATAAGCACGTTCCAGCCCTCATCGAGCATCTTCGCGACGTACTCGAGGCTCTCGCGCACGCCCGAGCCCTCTTTGGCAAAGGGGAATGCGTTGCCCAGCAGGCTGGCGCCGAAACCCCGCAACCTGTTGCCAAAGATGTCGCTGGCCGCGGCGGCGATGGCCACGCGCTGGCGGAAGCCGTGGGGCATGCTCCGCAGCAGCATCGACTGGTCCAGGTGCATGTTGTGGTTGCTGATGATCAGGCAGGGCTCTGGCACGGTTCGGAATCGCTCCCGGCCGCGCACCTCGACGCTGTACCCCAGGCGGAGCAGGGGGAACACGACGAGCGACATGAGGGCGCGGCGCACCCACCGGACCGGCCTTCGGCGCGGCCAGGTGGGGAAGCGGCGCATGCGGACCTTGCGTTCACCTCGTGCTGCCATGACGCGAAGCTGGGCGATCGTTGTCTGTGGCCCAACCTCCGTATCATCAATGTAGACGCCCATATCGTCTTCAATGCCGGACAATAACTCGACACGCCCGAGCGAATCGAGCCCAAGGTCGGTCCCCAGGTTCGCGTCCTCGGTCAGCGGGGAGTCGGTCTTCCGGACGGCGGCGATGATGCGCAGCAGCGGATCTTCCAACTCGAGCTGTGGCGCTCCCGATGGGGCGCGCTGGTGCTCCTTCACGTACGCCTCGACGAGCGGCCGGCGGACTTTGAGAGTGTGCGTTCGCGGGAAATCCTGTTCGGGCCAGACCGTCCAGCCCAGCACCTGCTGGCGTGCGTCGAGCTGCTCGTTGGCCAGGCGGACGGCAGCCGGGGCGCTCCCCGGCTCCGATTCCACGATCACGGCGTGCAGCCGGACGTCCGGGCCTTCGGAGATGCCGAGCACGACAGCGTCGGCCACGCCGGGCTGATGGCGGAGCACCGCTTCGACATCCTCCGGGTACACGTTCTGGCCATCAGAGAGCACGATGAGGTCCTTCTTGCGGCCCTTGAGGTACAGGTATCCATCCTCGATGTAGCCGAGGTCGCCCGTGCGGTACCACTCGCCATCGAATACGGCGGCGGTCGCCTGGGGGTTGTTCCAGTAGCCCTGGAACACATTCGGGCCCCGGACCAGCACCTCGCCGTCCTCGGCGATACGAACCTGCTGGCCGGGGAGCGGCCGCCCAACGCTGCGGATGCGCCGGTCGTTTCGCGGATTGATTGTCACCACCGGCGAGCACTCGGTGGTGCCATACCCTTCGACCACGGCGATGCCCATCGCCTCCCATTTGAGCTGCACTTCGGGGTCGATCGTTGCGCCGCCGCTGGCGATGAGGTCGAGCTTGCCACCGAAGCGCGAAAGGACGGAGCGGAAGAGTTTTTTTCGGACGGCAGGTGGAAGCGGCGCCGCGACCCTGCGCAGGCGGTTGAGCAGGCCGAGCTTGCCGCGGGCGGCGGCCTCGCGCTCGATACCGTTCATCAGCAGGGTCAGCACCTGGGGCACGCCCATGATGAACGTGGGCTTCCATTCCTGCATGGTCCGCGAAAGGGCGGCGGGCTGGCGGCTTGCGGGGTAGCACACGGCCGCTCCCACGTGGATCGGGGCGAAGCAGCCCCCGACCTGCTCGAACATATGGCTCAGCGGCAGCAGGGAGAGCATACGGGTATCGCGCTCGATGGGCAGGACGGCGATCCCCGCCTCGACGTTCGAGACGATGTTGCGGTGGGTGAGGACGACGCCCTTGGGGTCGCCAGTTGTGCCGGAGGTGAAGATGATTTCGGCCACATCGCTCCCGGCGAGCGGCGGACCATCATGCCGGCCGTTGGGGTGCAGGGGCGCCGAATCGAACGTAAAGGCGGGGATTTCGAGCTCCCGGAGCACTTCGACCTGGGATGGGCCGCCGAAACCGAGCACAGGCCCGGTCTGGAGGAGGACCCGCTCGACGAATTCGCGGGAAGAGCGGACATCGAGCGGGACCGCCACGCCACCGGCGATGAACGTGCCAAACATGGCGGCCACCCAATCGGGCTGGTTCGGCGCCCAGAGCACCACCCGGTCGCCTTTTCTGACGCCCTGGCCGGCAAGGAACCGCGCGTAGGCGTGCGCCTGGCGCTCCAGGCCGTTGTAGGTGTACTTCGTGGTGCGGACACCGACCCGCATCGTCAGCGCGAGGCGGTCGCCGTTATCGCGGACCGAACGTTCGAGCATTTCGACGAGCGTGTTCATCTGGTGGCCAGGGTGCGGGCGAACTCGCGGACTTTCCGGTCGGCGCCGGCGAGGATCGGGCGGAAGTGGCTGAAGCAGAGGGTTTCGAAATCGAGGGTCGCGAGCTTCTGTATCGATTCGCTGGCCGCGGCCATGTCCTGGGTGAACAGGCGGCTTGGCAACATGAGGCGGCCGAACTTGTACTGCATGGCATCGCCGACCAGGAGCACGCCGCGGTTCGGGAAGTGCAGTGAGATGCTGCCTGCGGTATGGCCCGGGGCATGCACGATGCGCATCCCGCCAAGCGCCGGCAGTTCATCGCCGTCGTCGAGGACGACATCGACGCGCGCCGCGCCAGGGTCGTTTCGCAAGAGGTACGGCTCGCAGATGCGGGCCAGCCATGGGTGCTGGAACGGGTTCGGAAGCGGCCGGTTGCTCTCCACATGGTGGGCTTCGGCGAGATGTACGCCGGTCTTGCCGGGGACCCACTCCTGGAGCTCGGGCAGGCCACCCACGTGGTCGATGTGGTAGTGGGTGATGACGATGTGCTTGATGTCTTCTGGCGACCGGCCGAGTTCCTCGACGGCGCGCAGGATGCGCTCGCCGGAGCCTGGCGACCCGGTGTCGATGAGGGTGATGTCGTCTTCGACGATGAGGTACGCCTTGGAGCCCCTGGTGCGCACCTGGTACAGGCCGGGAAGCACCTCGACATAGTTCCGGAGTGGGGCGGGCTTCAGTTCTTCCCAGCGTTCCTGCCAGGCCGGGCGGCGTGCGGGTGCGGTCATGGAGGCAAGGATAACAGCAGCGGGGCGGATTGGGGGTGGGGTGGCAAGCTCCCCGGAGGGCAATGGAAGCAGAGCAGTAGGAGAAGGGACAAGACCAGGAGCTTGCCACCCCGTTGGGACATGTGAATCCTATCACAAGCTTGGCGGTGCCGTGTAGACTCGCACCCATCGTTGTTTCTTATGGGGCGATGGGCAAGAACCCGAATCGCGTTCGCTTGCGGCGCTGAGCTCACTCCGGCACAATCGTTCACGCATACTCGCCCTGCCCCGGCGCAGGGCACCCGGAAAGCAGGAACCCCCAATGGCAATCAACCTTGGAGACAGTGAACGCGAAGCCGCGTGGCGCAAAGAAGTCCGCGAGTTCATCCAAAAGGAAGCGCCCGCCGCGCTCAGGGGCGATATGGAGCAGGGCGAGGGCTCGATGTTCGGGCGCCTCGGAGCCATCAAAGAGTGGCGCGACAAGGTTGCCGCCAGGGGATGGATTGCTCCTTCGTGGCCGAAGAAGTACGGCGGCGCCGACATGTCGGTCGTCGAGCAGTTCATCATGAACGAGGAGTTCGCCGAGGCCGGTGTCCCCGGCAACCTTGGCGGCTTCGGGGTGATGATGATCGGCCCGACCATCATCGAGCATGGAACCGAGGAGCAGAAGGAAGAGCACCTCACAAAGATCCTCAAGGGCGAGGTCATCTGGTGCCAGGGGTATAGCGAGCCCGGCGCCGGCTCGGACCTCGCCAGCCTCCAGACCCGTGCTGTCCGCGATGGCGACGACTACGTCATCAATGGGCAGAAGATCTGGACCACCGGCGCCCAGTTCGCCGACATGATGTACATGCTGGTCCGCACCGACCCGGATGCGCCGAAGCACCGGGGCATCACCTACCTCCTCGTCAACATGAAGTCGCCTGGCATCACCGTGCGGCCCCTCACGACGCTCGCCGGCACCCAGACCTTCAACGAGGTGTTCTTCGAGGACGTGCGCGTGCCGGTGAAGAACCGCATCGGCGAGGAGAACCGCGGCTGGTATGTGGGCACCACCACGCTCGACTTCGAGCGCAGCTCCATCGGCAGCGCCATTGGCGTCCGCAAGCAGCTTGAGAGCCTCATCCGCCAGGCAAAGTCGGGAGCCGAAGCCTCGTTCGCCCGGAACCCGCATGTGAGGACCGAGTTCGCCGATCGCTGGATCGAGTGCGAAGTGGCCAAGATGCTCAGCTACCGCGTGGTCAGCATGCAGGCCAACGGCAAGATCCCGAACCACGAAGCAAGCATGTGCAAGATGTTCAGCAGCGAGCTGAGCCAGCGGATTGCCAACCTCTCGATGCACATGTTCGGGATGCACGGCAACATCCGGAACCGCGCTTCCATGGGCTATATGCAGGCCGTCAGCGCCACTATCGCGGGCGGAACCACCGAGGTGCAGAAGGGCATCATCGCCACCCGCGGCCTCGGGCTTCCGCGCGGCTAACCGGCGAAAGGACCAGGACCGTAGCCCGCACCCCTCGGGGGTGCGGGCTTTGCTGTCCGCCCGTACTCCACGGGAACGTATCCCGCGCTGGTGGTACCATGCCATCTGGCCGGTCACCCGGCTCCGGGGGCGGGCGTGGCGTAATGGTAGCGCGCGACCCTTCCAAGGTTGAGGCGCGGGTTCGATTCCCGCCGCCCGCTCCACACACTGCTCCATCAGACCACGAACTCCATCTCGCGCGCGCGGCCAGTGTTTACAGGGCAGGCGGCCGGAGGACTGCGCATGACGACCTTGCAGGCTGTCGAATCTCCCTTCCTGACCTATCCCGGCGCGCAGCGGCCCGGCCGGCACCGCTGGGTCGATTCCTATGGCGTGAACATCGCGGTTTGCGAATGGGGCCCGCCCGATGGCCCTCCGCTCTTCCTCGTCCACGGGGGATCGGACTTCGCCGGCACCTTCGATGTGTTCGCGCCGATGCTCGCAAGCGCCGGCTGGCGCGTCATCTCCTGGGACCACCGCGGCCACGGCGATTCAGATTACGCACCGCTCTATAGCTGGGACGCCGACGTGCGCGATGCGCTTTCGGTGCTCGATTCCACCACGCCCGACCCGGTCCCGGTGGTCGCGCACTCCAAGGGTGGCGGCATGATGCTGCAGCTCGCCGAGGCGCTCCCTATGCGTATGTCGAAGGTCGTCATCATCGATGGTCTGCCATCGCCGGAACCCCACCCTGATGTCTCGGACCACGAGCAGCGACGCTTCACCCGCAAGAACCTCGAAGATTGGCTCGACCACCGGCGGTCGGCTGCATCGACGTTTCGTAAGCCCGGCACCATCGAGGAGCTCGCGAAGCGGCGCAAGCGGATGAACCCCCGCCTCTCCGACGAGTGGCTGCGGTACCTGGTTACCATCGGCGCACGGCGCGACGCCGATGGCTGGCGGTGGAAGCTCGACCCGGCCATCCGCTTCGGCGGGTTCGGCCCATGGCGGCCCGACTGGTCGCTCGAACGGCTCCGGAACCTGCGTGCTCCGCTGCTGGGCCTTACGGCCACGGTGGAGGAAGAGATGGGCTGGGGGACGAACCACCGGGCACTGCTGCCGTATCTGCCGCCGGGCGCCCGTCTCATCCCGTTCGAGGATACCGGCCACTTCATCCACATCGAGCATCCGCGCCGCGTCGCCGACCTCGTCCTGGAGTTCCTCGAATGACCATTTTCCTGGCGCACAACCGTGTGAAGCTGGCGCTCCACCACCTCCGCCAGGGTGAGGGGCGGCCGCTCCTCCATCTTCACGCCCTCGGCGAGCACTCGCCGGACCATGTGCCGGCGGACATCGAGGCCTGGCCCGGCCCGGTCTTTGCGCTCGACTTCACGGGCCACGGCGCTTCGACGGTGCCGGGTGGCGGGGGATACACGGCCGAAGTGTTGATGGGAGATGCCGACGCCGCGCTCCAAATGCTTGGCATTGCCACCATCATTGGCCGTGGTCTCGGCGCCTACATCGCCCTGCTGATCGCCGCGGGCCGTCCGGAGCAGGTGCGCGGCGCAATCCTCTGCGATGGCGCCGGGCTCGTCGGCGGTGGCGACCAGCCCGGGCCGCTGGTGGTCCGCGGCGTGCCCGGGAAGGCGACCGCCCCGGACCCGTTCGCACTGGTTGAGTTGGCATCGGACCTGCGGCCGCCGGAGTACGTTGTGCGGTTCGCCGAGATCGCTGCGGAGCATGCCGGGTTCCCGCAACCGATTGCCGTTGCCGCCAGGGCTCGCCCCGATTGGCTCAAGGCGGTGGTTGCCCACCCCGGCGTTGCCGTCGAATCACTCGATGCCGCACTGGCACGGTTCGCCGCGACCTGATCCACGGGGCCAAACGAAAAGCCGGGCCAGGTGGCCCGGCTTTTCCAGTGATTGTGGCGGGCAGGCTAGCCCTGGGACTTCACCAGCGTCCGCAGGCAGCGCGTGCAGATGTTGAGGCGGATGGACTCGCCGCCGAAGAAGATCCGCTGCTTGCTGATGTTGGGCTTGAAGGTGCGCGACTTCTTGGTCGCCTTGCGCTCCCAGCGGCCCCCGTGGGTATGGCGGATGTGCCGCCCGAACATGGTTGTCTTCGCGCAAACGTCGCAAGCGCCGCTGGCCATGCGTCAATGCCCCTTCCGTGGCAGAATCAGAATCTCCATGCTAGCACCCGGATTTAGTAACGGCCAAACGGGCGAGGTGTGCCGGTGAGCGCTGTCCCGTCCGCTGGCGACCTGCTCGATGGCGCATCGTTACGGGCGCTCTTCCTTACCGCCGCCAGCCACCTCCGCCAGTCGGCGGCAGCCATCGATGCTATCAATGTCTATCCGGTCCCTGATGGCGACACCGGGACGAACATGTCGGCAACGCTGCGCGAGGGCGTCGACCGTTCGCTCGAGCTGGGGAACCACCCCGAGGCCACCGAGGTGCTCCACGCCATCGCGCGGGGTGCGCTGTACGGCGCGCGTGGGAATTCCGGCGTCATCCTCTCGCAGGCGCTGCGCGGGTTCGAAAGCGGTGTGGGCCCGGCCCAGGTGCTCGATGCGCAATCGCTGGCGCGCGGGCTCGAAGCCGCAGCGGCCCAGGCCTATCACGCCGTGAGCAAGCCCCAGGAAGGCACCATGCTCACGGTGCTGCGCGAGGCCGCCGCCGAAGCAAGCCGGATAGCCGGGACGCTGCCGGGGGGCGGCGAGGGAGCTGGCTGTCTGCCGGTGCTCGCCGGCGCTGTTGCGGCCGCCGAAGCCGCCGAAGAAGCCACCATCGACCAGCTGCCAGCCCTGAAGGAGGCCGGCGTCACAGACGCGGGCGGCGAGGGCGTATGTGTCATCCTCGAGGGGCTGCTCGCGGCCCTCACCGGCGCGGCTCCGCGGCCGGCCGTGCACAGGGCTCACCGCCCCATCGCGATGGTCGAAGGCCACGGCAAGGACGAGTTCGGGTTCTGCACCGAGTTCCTCATCGAGGCCACCGGCCGGCCGCTCGACCTGGAAAAGGTCCGCGCGCTCGCCGAATCGGGCGGCAACCGTTCGGTCGTGGTGGTCGGCGATGAGACCCTCGCCCGCGTCCACGTGCACTGCCTCGACCCACAGCCGCTGATCGACGCCGCGAGCCAATTGGGCACGGTCTCGCGCGTCAAGGCGGAGGACATGGGCGCCCAGCACGAGCGCTTCAAGGCCAGCGGCTCCGGGGCCGGCGGCCGCATCGCCGTGCTGGCGATGAGCCGGGGCGAAGGCTTCGACCAGGTGTTCGAAAGCCTCGGTGTGGCCGTGAGCGACCTCGGCCTCATCGAGAAGCCGCCCGCCGGGCGCATTGCCGACGCAGCCGACGCGCTGCGCATCCCCGATGTCATCGTCCTGAGCAACCACAAGAATGTCCGGCTGGCCGCCGAGCAGGCGGTCTCGCTTGCCAGGTGCACCATCCACCTGGTACCGACCACCTCGCTGCCGCAGGGCGTCGCTGCGGCGATGGCCTTCGACCCCGAAGAGAGCGCGGGGGCCAACGTCGCGGCCATGACCGAGGCCGCGAAGGGCGTCACCACCATCGAAGTGACCATCGCCGCCGCCAGCCGCACCGCCGACGGCGTCGACGTGCGCGAGGGCCAGGCGATCGCGCTGGTCGATGGCCGCCTCATCGCCGCGGAGGAAACCCCGCGCGATGCGCTGCTCGCCGGCCTCCGCGGAGCGATCGTTAGGCGGGGTTCCCTGGTCACCATTTATGGTGGAGAAGACGCGCCCCCGGGTGAGCTCGAAGCCGCCCGCGCGGCAGTGGAGGCTGCGTTCGATGGCGTCGAAGTCGAAGCGCTCAGCGGCGGCCAGCCGCTCTACCCCTTCATCGCGTCAGTGGAGTAACCCGCCCGCCATGCCGCGCACGATTCGTCTCGCCTTGCTGTTGCTGACACTCACCATGGCCTCAGCCACCGTCTCCTGTGGCGGCGGCGCCAGTGGGGAGGCGACCCCAGGGGGCGACGCCCCACCGCCCGCCGGCGGCATCCCCGTGAACCTCCGTACCATCACCGTCAGCGACTCGGGCTTCTCCCCCGGCGCGCTCCAGGTGCCCATCGGCACCGAGGTCTTCTGGCAGTGGACCGGCAAACAGGAGCACCAGGTCACCGGCACATTCAAGAGCGACGATGGCGACATCCCGGTCGAGTCCCCCCGCCTGAAGGGCTCGGGCACGTTTTCGTACGAGTTCACCACCAACGGCCTCTTCGAGTACCACTGCGCGGTCCACGGCGAAGGCATGTCCGGCCAGGTCATCATCAAGTAGCAGGTTCCGGCCAATCGCCGCGTTTACCCTCCCGTGATGGAAGCGGACCCGGATTTGTGCTATGACATCCCCGGCACTCCGGGAGCGGAGCGGCCGGAGGTGAGAATGGCGAACACCATCGCATGGCCAGCACTGGTTACCGGCGTTGCCCTGGCCCTGGCTGCCGGAACTGCCCTTGTGACGGCGAGAGGATTCCTGGCACCACGCGCGCTGGATCGCGTGAGCTGGCTGCCCCCAGTTGTCCTTCTCGCGTGCAGCCTGCTGCTGATTGCAGGAGTCCTCGTCGCGCTCTGGGCGCTCGATCTCCGTGGCACGCTGGGGCGATGAACGTGGGGCCAACGACCAACGGCCAACGGCCAACGGCCAATCAGGCGTACCGCTCCTCGCGCCACGGATCGCCGTAGATGTGGTACCCGTACGTCTCCCAGAATCCCGGCCGGTCGTGGTCCAGGAACTGGATGCCCCCCACCCACTTCGCGCTCTTCCAGAAGTACAGGTGCGGGATGACCATCCGCAACGGCCAGCCGTGTTCCTTCGTCAGCTCCTGGCCATTGTGCGTCCGCGCGAAGAGCACGCCCTCGCGCATCAGGTCTTCGAGCGGCACGTTGGTGGTATAGCCGCCGTAGCTGTGGAGCATCGCGTATTTCGCTTCCGGCTTCAGCTTGATCGCATCGAGCAGCGCCTTGAACGGCACGCCCTGCCAGGTGTTGTCGTACTTGCTCCACGTCGTCACGCAGTGGATGTCGCTCGTATCGGTGATGTCCCCGAGGGCGTTGAACTCTTCCCACGTGAAGGTCTTCTCCTCCTCCACCAGCCCCCACACGTGGAATCGCCACGAATCGAGGTCGATGCGCGGGATGCTGCCATAGTGGAGCACTGGCCAGCCGGCGGTCAGGTGTTGGCCCGGGGGCAGCCGGAGCTTCCCATCGGGGCGCATCTCTTTGGTGCCCTGCATCGTCATCGTTCGAAATCTCCTGGAGTCATCCGTCCGCTGTGAAACCAGCGTAGCCGGTGGCAACGCGCACCGACAAGGCATATTGCCTTACCGCAGCGCATCCCGCGGTTACACTGGGAGGAATGCAAGACGCCGACACCCGCCCGGCCGCCGGCCCCCGCCTCGCCATCCGCCCCCGCGATGGCTGGTTCCTCGCCCTCCCCGCCGCCATCGTCGGGCTCGACCAGCTCACCAAGTGGATCATCCGCGGCTGGCTCGAACGCGGCGAGGCGTACTCGCTCATCTGGCCGCTCAAAATCGTCCATGTGACCAACAGCGGCGCGGCCTTTGGCATGTTCCAGGGCGCCGGGCCCCTCCTCGTCATCGCGAGCGTCGTCGGGATGGTCGCGATCCTGGTCTACCTGTTCAACCCCGGCTTCGCCCACCCGCTCATGCGCCTCGGGCTCGCCTTCATGCTCGGTGGCGCCGTTGGCAACCTCATCGACCGCGTCTCCGAAGGCCGCGTCGTGGACTTCGTCAAAGTTCCGAACTTTCCCGCGTTCAACGTGGCCGATTCGGCCATCACGATTGGTGTGTTTTTCCTGATATGGGCACTGATGTTCGACACAACTCCGAACCCGAAACCCGCGAGCTGACCGCCTCCGAGACCGGCCGGCTCGACGCCGTCCTCTCGCGGGCCCTGCCCGGGATTTCCCGCGCCCGCGTCCAGCGCCTCATCGAAGCCGGCAACGTCCGCGTCAACGGCGAAGTCGTCCGCAAGTCCGCCACGGTCCAGGAAGGCGACGTCCTCGAGTTCGAAGTCCCCGCGACAGACCACGCGGTCACCCCCTCGGGCCTCGACCTGCCCCTTCTCTACGAAGACGACGACCTCGCTGCTATCGACAAGCCGCCCGGCCTCGCCGTCCACGGCGCCCCCGGAGACACCGGCCCGAGCGTCGCCGGCTGGTGGCTCGAGCAGCTCGGCCCCGCGGCCGGCTTCGATGCCGAGCGCCCGGGCATCGTCCACCGGCTCGACAAGGACACTTCCGGGGTGCTCCTCCTCGCAAAGACGCCCACTGCCCAGGCAGCGCTCAGCCGCGCCTTCGAGGAGCGCACCACCCGCAAGACCTACGTCGCCATCGTCGAGGGCAGACCGCCCCAGCCGCGCGCCGTCGTCGACGCCCCGATCGACCGCCACCCCGGCGACCGCACCCGCATGGCTGTCACCCGGAAGGGGCGCCCTTCGCGTACGGAGTACGAAGTGGTGGCCTCCAATGGTGAGCGCTCGGTGATTGAGGTCCACCCCGAGACCGGCCGCACGCACCAGATCCGCGTCCACCTGGCGGCCATCGGCTGCCCGGTCGTGAACGATGCTGTTTACGGCAGGCGCGGGGACGAGGGGCGCCAGCTCCTGCACGCCTACCGGATCGAGGTTCCCCACCCACGCGGGGGCACGCTCACGGTAACGGCCGCGGCACCGCCAGACGTTGCGGCGGCGATTCGCCCTATCGCCGGGGAACAGGTAGCCTCGCACTACTCCCAGCCCGTGCCGCCAGCCCTCGATGCGGCCATCAGTTGAGCTTGCACCGTGACTGATTCTTCGCGCCCCGTCCGCACCCGCTATGCGCCGAGCCCCACCGGCGATCCGCACATCGGCAACATCCGCTCGGCCCTGTTCAGCTGGGCCTACGCCCGGGCGAAGGGCGGCCAGTTCCTCCTGCGCATCGAGGACACCGACCGCAACCGCCTCGTCGAAACCTCTGTGGCCGCGATTATGGAAAGTCTGCGCTGGCTCGGCATCGATTGGGACGAGGGCCCAGATATCGGGGGGCCCCATGCGCCCTACTTCCAGTCCCAGCGCCTTCCGCTCTACCGCAAGGCGGCCGAAACGCTGATGGACCGCGGACGCGCCTACCGTTGCTTCTGCACCGCTGAGCGGCTCGACCAGATGCGCGCCGCCCAGGCTGCCGCAAAGCGGCCGCCGGGGTACGACGGCCTCTGCCGCGGGATTTCGCGCGAGGAATCGGACGCGCGGGCCAGGCGGGAACCGTTCGTCATCCGCTTCGCCATGAACCGCGAGGGCCAGACGGTTCTCCACGACATCATCCGCGGGGATGTCGTCTTCGAGAACAGCCTCCAGGACGACTTCGTGATGCTGAAGTCGGACGGCTACCCTACATACCACCTGGCCCTCATCGTCGATGACAAGGAAATGGAAATCAGCCACTGCATCCGCGGCGATGAATGGATTTCGAGCGCGCCCAAGCACATCCAGATTTACGAGGCGCTGGGCTGGGAGCCGCCGCAATGGGCCCACCTCCCGCTGATCCTCGGGCCCGACCACAAGAAGCTTTCCAAACGCAGCGGCGATACCGCGGTTCTCGATTACCGCGACCATGGCTATCTGCCGGAGGCGATGGTCAACTTCCTCGCCTTCCTGGGCTGGTCGCTCGACGACCACACGTCGATCCTTGGCGTCCAGGAATTGAAACGGCACTTCGACCTTGAGCGGGTGGTGCCCAACCCGGCGGTGTTCGATATCGAGCGGCTCAACCACCTCAACGGCCACTACATCCGGGCCATGGATGACCGCCGCTGGGAGGACACCATTACGGAGTGGTGCGGGCGCCAGCTTCCCGAATCGGTGAGACGGCCCATCGACCCGGGCATCGTGAAGCCGGTGGCGCCCCTGCTGAAGGAGCGGGTCAGCCGGCTCGACGAGATCGCGGGGCTGGTCGAGTTCCTGTTCGGGTACGAAGCGCCCGAATACGAGCTCGACGCCCTGACGGAGCGCGTCGGGGGCGATATCGAGGTTGCGCTGAAGACGCTGGATGGCGCGCTGGTCGCGCTTGATGCCATCCCCGAGGAGCGTTGGGAGCGCGAATCGATCGAGGCAGCCATCCGCGGGATGGAGGCGGCGCTCGGGATGAAGCTGCGGAAGTTTGTCCCGGTGCTGTATGTCGCGGAGATGGGCCGCCCCCAGGGCATCCCGCTGTTCGATTCGCTGGCGTTGCTGGGGCGCGAGCGGTCGCTTCAGCGGCTTCGCACCGCCCGCGCGCGGCTGGGCTAGTTCGCGGCGTTGCTGCTGGAGCGTTCGGCGCGCGGCATGGTACCCTTGGGTTCCTGCTGGGGACTCGTCTAATGGTAGGACAGCAGATTCTGGATCTGTACGTGGGGGTTCGACTCCTCCGTCCCCAGCCAGCCCCCTTCAACACCTGAGCGGCTCTCCACCCCCTTCGGGCCAACACGCCCACGAAAATGCAACCGCCGCGATTCGCCTGTCGGTCCCGGGGCAGCCACCATGCCCACCAGAGGGGGACCGACTGGCCCTAGGCACGGGCCGCACCACGCCACATGCTGGCGCGGGAGGCGTGCTCTTCACGAAAGGAACACGGGTCATGGCTGTCTACAAACTCACTGGCTATCCGAAGCATCTCCAGGTTTCCTCCGGCCCCCCCATCACGGTCCGGCCCATGACGCGCGACGACGGTCCGGCCCTCCTCGCGTTCTTCCGCCGGATCCCCGACGACGAACGCTATTTCTTGAAGGACGATGTCGCATCGGAGTCCGTCATCAACAGCTGGGTTGAGCACCTGGACTACGACCGTGCCCTGCCCCTGCTCGCCTTCGATGGCGAGCGCATCTGCGCCGATGCGGTGTTGATTCGCCACCGCGGCGACGCGCGCTGCCACTACGCGGAAATCCGCGTGGTGGTGGACCCCGAATACCGCGAGCGCGGGCTGGGCACCGCCCTCATGAAAGAGCTGATTGATATCGCGTGGGATGCCGAGCTCGAATCGGTGCAGGCGGAGTTTGTCCGGGACGTCCAGGAGGACGCGCTGGAGGCGATCAAGGCCCTCGGTGGTGTCGAGGTCGGCTCGCTCAAGGATGCCTACCGGGGGCGCGACGGGAAGTCCCACGACATGGTCATCCTGCGCATCCCGCTCGGGCGTTACTGGCAGTGGACCCGCTTCTGATCGCCGGCGACCCGGGCTATTGATCGAACTGCCGAAAAAAACCGGTCCTTTGCGGGCTCCCCGTGCCCGGGGGGCGATCCGGGCCTTTACGCGCAACGCCCCGTGGTGGCATCGTCCGGCGGGTACGGCAGATACTGTCTACACACGGACAGGCAGGAGTTCATGACACAATCCGAGACCCTCGCCCGGGCCCGGCCAGCGGGTACCGAGCACTTCGACGTCCTCATCGTTGGGGCCGGCATCTCCGGCGTCGGCGCAGCCTACCACCTCACCCATCAACGCCCGGGTACCACCTTCGTGGTCCTCGAAGCGCAGGAGACCTTCGGCGGCACGTGGTGGACGCACAAATACCCGGGCATCCGCTCAGACAGCGACCTTTACACCTTTGGCTACCGCTTCAAGCCCTGGACTGGCGCCCCCATCGCCACGGCTGAGGAGATCCTGAAGTACATGGGCGAGGTGATCGAGGAGAACGGCCTCGGCCGCCACATCCGGTACAACCACCGCATCGACCGCGCCAGCTGGTCCAGCGAGGAAAAGCTCTGGACCATCGAAGCTACCCGCTCCGATACCGGCGCGCCGCAGCGCCTCACCGCCAACTTCCTCTGGATGTGCCAGGGCTACTACCGGCACTCCGAAGGCTATACCCCGGAATGGCCCGGCATGGACCGGTTCCAGGGCCAGATCGTCCACCCGCAGACGTGGCCGCAGGATATCGAGCTGGCCGGCAAGAACGTCGTCGTCATCGGGTCGGGCGCCACGGCGGCGACGCTCATCCCCGCCATCGCCAATGAGTGCGGGCACGTCACGATGCTCCAGCGCTCGCCGACGTACTTCATCCCGGGCAGGAACGCGAACGACCTGGCGGATACGCTCCGCGAGCTCGAGATCGATGAGTCGTGGATCCACGAAATCGTCCGCCGGAAGATCCTGTTCGACCAGGCGAAGTTCACGCAGCGCTCGTTCGAGGAGCCCGAGGCTGTGAAGCGGGAGCTCATCGGCATGGTCCGCGCCTACCTGGGCCCCGACTTCGACATCGAGACGCACTTCACCCCGCGCTACCGGCCATGGCGCCAGCGCATCGCGTTCGTGCCCGATGGCGACATCTTCCAGGGCATCCGCGCGGGGAAGGCATCGGTAGTCACGGACGAAATCGAATGCTTCACCCCACGCGGCATCCTTCTCAAATCAGGCCAGGAGTTGCAGGCCGACATTGTCGTGACGGCCACGGGCTTCAACATGAACGTCCTGGGCGACATCAACTTCACCATCGATGGCAAACCGCTGGTGTTCTCCGAGACGGTGACGTACCGGGGCATGATGTTCACCGGGCTCCCGAACCTGGTCTGGGTCTTCGGATACTTCCGTGCGAGCTGGACGCTCCGGGCCGACCTCGTGGCCGACTTCGTTTGCCGGCTGCTCGCCAACATGGAGAGGCGCGGAGCCAGGCAGGTGGAGGTTGCCCTCCGGCCCGAGGACCGGGACATGGAGCTCCTGCCGTGGATTGATGAGGAGAACTTCAATCCCGGGTACCTGATGCGCGCGATGCACCTCCTTCCCAAGCGTGGGAGCAAGCGCGAATGGCAGCACACCCAGGACTACTGGCGCGAAAAGGATGAGATCCCGGCCATCGATCTCAATGGCGCGGAGTTTGTCTACAGCTGACGCGGCAAGCGGGCAGTGAGCGGCTGCCGGCCCCTTTTCGGCGGCCATGCACGGCCGCGCTATCCCCACGAAAGGGGCCGGTGGACCCTCATCGCCGCGCGCTTTTCCGGTTAGGTTGCCGGCGAAGGAGTACCGTCGTGCGCATTGTCGTCACCTCCGATGGAAGCCCGCTCTCCGAACGCGCCATTGCTGTCCTTGCGCCGTGGGTTCGTGCCTGGGGCGCAGAGACCTGGTTACTTTCCGTGGTCGACCCGCGGGAATCGCACGACGTCCTTTCCGAACCGGGCAGGCCAGCCGCCCCGGCGAAAGGCCTGGCCACGGCGCCTTCGCTTGGCGGCGCGCAAATAAGCCCCGCTCCCACGGTCTCGGTGAGCCGCGGCCAGGAGCTCGAGGCCGCCCGCACAGCCACCGAGGATGCGCTTCGGGACCTGGCCCAGCGCTACCTCGACGGCGTGGATGTCCGCGTGCGCGCCACGTTCGGCGAAGATGCGGCAGAAGCTATCGCCGCGTTCGTTCGCGAAGAAAAGCCCGACTTCGTGGCCCTCAGCACCCACGGCCGCTCCGGCCTGAGCCAGGCGTTGCTTGGGAGCACCGCCAGCGCGGTGGTGCGCCAGGCAAAGGTGCCGGTCATCGTCGTCGGGCCGGGTGTCGAGATACCCGGGTAGGGCCGCGTCACTCCGGAGGCGGCTCACCGATGAGCCAGCGCTCCCACGGCAACCGGAACACGGCGACGACGACGGCGAGCCCCGCGACCTGCAGGAGCAGGCTCCACCAGTCGGTGAAGGTGCCCGCGAGCAGTTCGCGCGCGCTGGTTGCGGCGGTAGCCCCGACCCGGACCCAGAGCATGTCGGTCACCAGGTGGGCAAGCGCGTATCCCGCGGCCAGCGGAGCGGCCGGGATGCGTCCCGCGCCCGCGGCGATGAAGAGCGCGTTGCTCGGGAACGGGCCGGCTGTGTAGGCCGCGGCAAAGAGGACCGCGCGTCTTCGCTGGCCCCGGCCGTGCCGCTCGAACCAGGCCCCGAGGGCCTCCGCGTTCTTCCTGGACGACTCGGGCAGGGCCGGGGCCGCCCAGCGCGCCAGCCCGGCGAGCACGAACCGCCCGGCGGCCCCCGCGATCGCGGCGCCAATCCCCAGCGGGACAAGCGGCACCCCCGTGCCGACCCGGAATGCGGTGAGCACCGCCCACATCGGTGGCATGAATGCGGGGACGATGCTGATCGCGAAGGCGGTGCCCCAGGCTACCAGCAACCACAACAGGGTTGTCACGAGCGCAGTCTGCCACGCCTGCTGGCTCCAGGTCCGCCAGCGCCTACGCGTCTCTCCAGACCGGGTCGCGCTTTTCGAACCAGGCCTGGCGCGCCTCGCGCGCGTCCTCGGTCTGGCTCGCGAGGGCCTGGTTCCTGTTCTCGAGCTTGAGCGCAGTCTCCAGCGGAATGCCGTTCACTGTCTCATTGAGCACCTGCTTCGTGAGCCGGAGCCCCAGCGGGCTGGCCCTGCGCACGATTCCCTGCGCGATAGCCATGGCTGCCGGCAGCAGCTCGTCCTGGGCGACTATCCTGGCGATAAGGCGCATCTCCCGGGCTTCTTCGGCATCAACGATCCTCCCGGAGTACAGCATGTCGGCCGCATACGCAGGGCCCACGATCTTCGGCAGGAAGTACGACGAACCGACATCGGCGCCGCCCAGTCCCAGGTTCAGGTACGAACAGGCGAAGCGCGCGTTCCCGGTGCCGATGCGCATGTCGCACGCGATCGCTATGGAGAGCCCGCCCCCGGTGGCAGGCCCGTTTACCGCGGCGATGAGCGGCTGGGGACAGTTCCGCATCTTCACCATCAAATCAGCGATGTCTTCCTGGAACGCCATCAGGTCCTGCACGGGGCCTACCCCTGGCTGCCACGGCCCCTGTTGGCCGGATGCCTTCAGGTCGAGCCCGGCACAAAAGCCCCGGCCAGCGCCGGTGATCACGATGACCCGTGTCTCGAAGTCACGCTGGCGCCCGTCGAAGAAGTTGCGGAGCGCCCGCAGCGTGTCGTGGTCGATCGCATTCAGGCGCTCGGGCCGGTTCAGCGTGAGGATGCCAAGAGGCCCGTGTTGCTCGAAGAGGATGGGCTCGTTCATGCCCGGATTCTGGAGTGGGCGGCGGACCCTGTCGAGCGGCCGGGCTCAGCGTTCGGCCAGCACCCGCGTCCCCGCCACGCGGTCGTGCAGTCCCCGATTCTCCCTGTCGAGGAACATCGCCCCGGGGATCAGCAGCGCTCCTACCTCCAACACCAGGAACACGAATGCCCAGTCTGACGACACCGTAGCCCCCCACAACGCGAACGCCGCAACCGCCGGCAGCCACCAGGCGAACCACCGCACCGAAGCCCGCACCAGCCCGGGTGGTTGTCCGTCCGGCCCAACCACCAGCAGCTTCACCCTCCGCTTCGCAACATGCCGCCCCCGGCGGCCAGTTGCAGGCACTTCGTACAACCAAAGCGCCACCACGATCCCCAGGAGCGTCGCCCAGCTCACCGCAGGGTGCATCTCTGGAGTGCCTGGCCCTGCCACCACGCCCGCCGCGTCTGTCTCCACCGTCAGCCCCAGCAGGTCCCCGATCAGATACCCGGCGCCCCCGGCCACGAAGAACACGACCAGCCACACCAGCGCGTCAATCACGCGCGCAGTCGCTCGCTCCATCGGCTCGGCCAGCCGTGGTTCATCGGTCTTCAGCCGGTCGAGACCCCGCAGAAGCTCGACTGCCCGGTCGGCTGCGGGCTGTTCCTGTGGCCTTCGCGTCGCTCTGCCGCCCATCCAGACACGGTACCATCCATGTCAACGGCGCCCATGGGTCCTGAATCCACACTCGAACAGCTCTACCGCGACGCTCTCTACGAGGTTGACCTGCCCGGTGGGACGGTCGCGTTCCGCATCGGCGATGCACCGCCGCGCGGCCTCCCGCTGCCGCTCGCAATAATCACCGCGTACAACCCGGGGCTGGAACGGCCCGGGGAGGCCGCCAACCGCGAGGCCAACCGCCGCCTGGAAGCGGAGATGGACCGCCGCGGCTTGCGGTATCTCTCTGGCCGGGGGCGCGATGTGGCCGGTGGGCACGTCGAGCCCTCGTTCGCGGTCATCGGCATGCCCCGGGAAGATGCGCTCGCCCTGGCGGCCCATTTCGGCCAGTCCGCCATCGTCTACGCCGACGCCGGGGGAGTGGCGCTCCTCTGGTGCGCGCCGCCGGGCGGGTCATCGGCGTAGAATCGCGCCCACCTGCCGTTCGAGGTTTCGCCACGTGCCCACACCTGCCCGCGTCGTCGTTGTCCCCGTTGAACCCGGGGCCCCGCTCACGGTCGAATCGCTTCAGCTCCCCGACCCGGGCCCCCACGAGGTCGTCGTGAAGCAATTCGCGAGCGGCGCGTGCCATTCGCAATTGCATCAGATTCATCGTCCGCGCACGGCCCCCGTGATCCTCGGCCACGAATCCACCGGGGTGGTGCTGGCAACGGGCAGCGAAGTGCGCCACGTGAAGGAAGGCGACGAGGTGATGGTCACCTGGGTGCCCCGGGATGGAGAGCACGCGGCCCGGAGGCCAGGCCAGGTCTCGCTTGCCCTGCCGGGCGGCACGCAGACTGCTCCCACTTCCGTGTTTACGTGGGCGGATACCACCCTGGCCGACGAACAGTACGTTGTGAAAATGCCGCCAGGGTACCGAAAGGACGTCACGTCGATCATCGGCTGCGCCGTGATGACCGGCGCCGGCGCCGTGTACCACACCGCCGGAGTGAAGAAGGGCGAGAGCGTCGCAGTTTTCGGTGTCGGCGGCGTCGGCCTCTCTGCCATCGCCGCCGCGAAGGTGGTCGAGGCCAACCCAATCATCGCGGTCGACCTCGACGACGCGAAGCTCGACTTTGCGAAGCGCTTCGGCGCGACCCACGGCATCAACGCGTCGCGTATCGACCCGGTCCAGGCCATCCGGGACCTGACCACGCGGGTCGACGCATCCGGAGCGACCGCCATGGGCGTCGATTTCGCCTTCGACTGCATCGGCGTACGCAAGACCATGGAACAGATTCTCCCGGCCGCCCGTTCCGGTATCCTCGGCCGGGCGACGGGCGGCACCGCCGTCCTCGTTGGCGTCCCCACCACACCGGGTGAGCTCGACGCCCGTGACCTGCTCATCAACGAGAAGAAGTACATCGGCAGCATCGGCGGCAGTTGCCGTCCCGACCGCGATTTCCCGATGTTCCTGCGCTGGTACGCCGAAGGCGACCTCGACCTCGACGCGCTCGTGACCACTCGCTACCGCATCGACCAGATTAACGAGGCCTGCGAGGCCCTGGAGAAGGGGCGGATCGCAGGCCGCGCCATCCTCGAGTTCTGAGGCCACGCTAGCCGAGCGGTTCGAGCCCCAGGTCCGGGTTCTGCTTGCGGCAATAGTCCTCTTCCCACGACGAAGGGAACATGGCGACAAGGTCGCCGTGCCGGTCGCGCACGCGAATCGACGAGCGCGGCCACTGCACCTGGCCGCCAGTGGGCAGCGTCACCCGCTTCGCCACGGTGTGCTCCATGGGCACTACCTTCGATTCCACGCCGTACTCGGTTTCCAGGCGCGATGCGACAACCTCGAACTGGAGCGTGCCGACGGCGCCCAGGATCGGTGTTCGCGTCCCATCGAGGGGCCAGAACACCCGCACCGCGCCTTCTTCCTCCAGCTGCTCCAAACCGCGCTGGAACTGCTTCGACTTCGCGAAGCTGAAGCTTTCCAGTTGCGCGAAGCACTCTGGCTCGAACCGGGGGATCGGCTCGTAGCGCAGGTTCTTGCTCGATGTCAGTGTATCGCCGATGAGGAAGAGCCCCGGGTTCACGAGGCCGATGACGTCACCCGCGTACGCCTCCTCCACCGTTTCCCGTTCGCGCGCGAACAACCGGTGCGGCCGCGTCACGCGGATGCTCCGCCCAAGGCGCGGGTGGTACACCATCATGTCCTTCTCGAACCGCCCCGAACAGACCCGGAGGAAGGCCATCCGGTCCCGGTGCTGCGGGTCCATGTTCGCCTGGATTTTGAAGATGATGCCGGAGAACTCCTCGGAGTCCGGGGCCACCTCGCCGGCATCCGACGGCCGGGGCCCCGGCGCGGGCGCAAGGTTCGCCAGCGCCTCCACGAACGGCTCGACCCCGAAGCTGTTGAGCGCGCTCCCGAAGAACACGGGCGTCATTTCGCCACGCAGGAAGGACTCCTTGTCGAATTCCGGCGTGACGCCACGGATCAGGTCGATCTGCTCGCGCAGGCTGGCGTGCCCGCGGTCTCCCAGGATCGCCGTCAACTTCGCGTCATCCAGGTTTCCCACAGTCACCGGAGCCCGGTAGCGGCCTCCCTCGGTCCGTTCGAACTGGAGGACGGCGTGGTTGACGAGGTCGTACACGCCCCGGAAGGTGGGGCCATCGCCAATCGGCCAGTTGAGTGGCACAGCCAGCATCCCCAGCACCCGCTCGATCTCGTCGAGCAGTTCCAGCGGCTCCCTGCCCGGGTGGTCGAGCTTGTTGATGAAGGTGAGCACCGGGATCTTCCGCATGCGGCACACATCGAACAGCTTGCGCGTCTGCGCCTCGATGCCCTTCGCGCTATCGAGCACCATCACGGCGCTATCGACCGCCGCGAGCGTCCGGTAGGTATCCTCGCTGAAGTCCTGGTGGCCTGGCGTATCGAGCAAGTTGAACCGGCACCCGAACGCGTCGAACTGCAACGCTGTCGAAGTCACCGAGATACCGCGCTGGCGCTCCATCGCCATCCAGTCCGAGGTCGATCTCCGCGCGTTCCCGCGAGCCCGCACCGACCCGGCCTCCTCGACTGCGCCCCCGTAGAGGAGGAACTTCTCCGTTAGCGTCGTCTTGCCGGCGTCGGGGTGCGAGATGATCGCGAACGTGCGCCGCCGGCGCACTTCCTCGCGCAGGGCGGCACGTGCGCCCGTGGGCGCGGGAGTTTCGATCATCCGGGTACCTCGGGAGAGCAGCGCGACCAGCGGGGGCGTGCTGGAGCCTTCTGGCTAACCGTAGCGGTGAAGTCCGCTACCGAACAGCGGGAAGAGGGCAGAATTGGCCCCAATTGTTCGCTTCGAGCGAACTATGTACGCTTCTGGCTTACTTCACGCGGAGGTGAAGGGCTGGGGGCAAGCATGCAACCATCCGCCGGAGTCCCGCTCGGCGAGACCCTCGACAACCGCCAGAAATGGTTGCTGCTCGGCAGCCTGATGGTCAGCCTGTTCGTCGGCGCGCTGGACCAGACCGTGGTCTCGACCGCCACACCGCGCATCCTTGCGGACCTCGGGGGCTTCGGCCTCCTCTCGTGGCTGTTCACGAGCTACATGCTGACCTCCACGGTGATCATCCCGCTCGTGGGCAAGCTCGGCGACATCTACGGGCGAAAACTGTTTCTCATCGGCGGCGTATTCATCTTCATGGTCTCCTCGGCTGCCTGTGGAGCTGCGCCGAGCATGCCCGTCCTCATCTGGATGCGCGCTGTCCAGGGCCTTGGCGGGGGCATGATCTTCGCCTCCGTCTTCGCCACCATGGGCGACCTGTTTTCGCCGGCGGAGCGCGGCAAGTACATCGGCCTGTTCACGGGCATGTTCAGCCTGGCCAGCATCCTGGGGCCAACATTCGGCGGGTTCCTCACGGATAACCTGAGCTGGCGCTGGGTGTTTTATGTGAACATCCCGGTGAGCCTCATCGCCATGCCGGCGATCTATTTCAACCTCCCGGCCAGGGCGCGCTCCGCGAACCCGCGGCTCGACTTCGTTGGCGCCGCTCTGCTCTCGGCTTCCTCGGTCATGGCGCTCCTGGCCCTGGTGTGGGCCGGCGACAAGTACGCGTGGGGTTCGACCCAGATCATCGGTCTGCTCAGCGGATCGGTGGTCATTCTCGGGTTCTTCGTCTGGCAGGAGGCGCGCCACCCCGAGCCCATCCTGCCGCTCCACCTCTTCCGCAACCGCGTGTTCCTCATGTCGAACCTGATTGTGTTCACGTTTGGCGTGGGCGTGTTCGGCGCGTTCCAGTTCCTGGGCATTTATGTCCAGACCGCGCTCGATGCCTCGGCGACAACGTCCGGCGTCATCAGCACACCGCAAAGCCTCGGCGTGCTGATTACCAGCGTCGTGGGTGGCCAGGTGATTTCCCGCACCGGGAAATACAAGTGGCAGACATTCCTCGGCACCGTGCTCATCGCCATTGCGCTCGGGATGCTCACGCAGCTCAGCCTCGAGACAAAGCTCTGGCATATCAGCGCCATGATGGTTGTCCTTGGGCTGGGCTTCGGGCTCGTCCTGCCCACGATGTCCCTGGTGGTGCAGAACGCGGTGAGCTACCAGTACATCGGTGTCGCCAGCTCTTCGAGCCAGTTTTTCCGGCAGATTGGCAGCGTGCTCGGCATCGCCGTGTTCGGTGCGATCCTGGCGAATACCTATCACACAGAGTTCGAAGACCGGTTCGGGCAAGACGATCGCGCGGCGGTTGGGCCAGCCATTACCGCCCAGCTCGACGACCCAACGGTGAAGCTCAACAAACAGGCCTATGCGCGCATCTCACAGCAGGTGAGCACGCTGGACGGCGGCGATGCGATCCTCGCTCGCGCTGAGTCGGCCCAGGGCGAGAGCGTGGTCCGCGCGGTGCGGAACATCTACATAGCGGCATTTGGAGCGTCGCTCATCTGCGCCCTGTTCGCCGCACTGATGCAGGAGTTGCCGCTTCGCCGGACCGTGCAGGGTGGCCCGCCAGGGCAGGTGCCCCAGGGCTCGACCGCCACGGGAGGCCCCGTGCCGGCCGAGCGCGCGCCGGGCGCACCGGGCAAATAGACCCCGGCCGCATCCCACATCAAACGGCCCCGGCCAGTTCGCCGGGGCCGTTGAAGGCAATGCCGGGGATAGCCCCTAGAACCGCTTTTCCTTGATACGTGCCGCCTTGCCTGTCAGGCCGCGCAGGTAGTACAGGTTCTTGCGGCGCACCTTGCCGCGGCGCACCACCTCGATTTTGTCGACACGCGGGCTGTTCACCGGGAACGTGCGCTCGACGCCGACGCCGCTCGCGATCTTCCGCACAGTGAAGTTGGAGACCAGTCCCTTCATCCGCTTGCGGATGACGACCCCCTCGAACACCTGGATGCGCTCCTTGTCGCCTTCGACGACCTTCGCGTGCACGCGCACGGTATCGCCACTGTTGAAATCCGGGACATTCTCTCGCGCTTCGCCGGGCACGAGCGCGTCAAGTTCGTAAGCCATCGTAAGAACCTCTGTGGGCGTAACTTTCACACGATACCGGATCGGCCTTTATGTTCCACCCTACCGGGTGGCGTCAGCGGCCGGTGCTGCCGTGCCCGCCGGTCCCGCGGGCGGTCTCCGAGAGGTCCATGGCCTCCTGGAAGGTGACATCGGCGAGCCGCGTGACGACAAGCTGGGCGATGCGGTCGCCGTGATGCACCGTGTGTTCGATGCCAGGCGCAACCGTGTAGAGCGTGATCATGATTTCCCCCCGGTAGTCCGCGTCGAGCGTCCCGAAGGTTGCGAGCACCCCCTGGCGTGCGAGCCCGCTGCGCGGCCGGAACTGGGCATCCAGCCCCCACGGCACTTCCAGCGCGATCCCGGTCGGGATCATGACCGGCCGCTGCCCGACCACCACCGGCGCTTCGATGCAGGCGTGGATATCGAACCCCGACGCGAACTGCGTTGCGCGCGCAGGGATGCGGGCGCCGGGGCGCAGCAGCTTCACCCGGATGGTCTCGCTCATGGCCGTGGGATAACCGGCAGGATGAGGTGGCTCGGGTGCGACGTGTCGTGGATCACCGTATTCAGCGCGACCTCGAGCCCATGGTCCGTTGCGATCGTGCCGCCGGTGTTGGTGTTGCGGTCGAACCGGGGGAAGTTGGAACTGCTCACTTCCAGCCGGATGCGGTGGCCCGCCCGGAACACGTTCGACGTGCCCGCCATGTCGATGGTCAGCTCAACGGGCACTCCGGGCTGCAAGGGCACTGGCCGGCCGAAACCATCGTGGTAGCGCGCCCGGATGATCCCGTCGGTCAGGTTCATCGCGGTGCCATCGGGGTGGACATCGACGAGCTTCGCGGTGAAATCAGTGTCCGGGCAGCTGCTGGCCACCCAGAGCCGCGCCTCGATGGTCCCGGTCACCTGGAGGTCACGGTCGAGGGGTGCCGTGGTGTAGCAGAGGACGTCCGGCCGCGCCTCGATGTCCCCCTGGTCGAATGGTCCCGGCGGCACGTCGAGGGGATAGGGGAAGAGGGCGCCGCCCCGGGTCGGACACGGGTTCAGCGGGTCGTAGATGAAGCGGTCGGGGCGTTCCGCGCCGGGCTCCGTGGTCGAGAGCACGCCATCGCCCCGGGCGGTCGCCGCCGCCCCGTTCGAATGGAGGTAGTACCTGGTGGGTACCGCCTCTTTGGGGGGCCAGTCAGAGTACGTGTCCCACCGGTTTGTGCCCATCGTGAATACGCGCACGGGTGGCTCCGCGGTGACGCCGGTGTCGCGGTCGCGCAGCCAGTGGTCGAACCAGTTCATATGCAGGTCTTCGATGAGTACCTGCGCTGCCTGTCCGAACACGGTCTGCCCGACCGAGGCGGTAATCGTCGCGCCGTGCGACCAGGGGCCGACGATCAGTTTTTGGCCGTCGCGGGCGATGGCGGTCGGCCCGTTGGTACGCATCCCGGTGAAGTTCCTCAGCGTGCCCCGGATGAAGAGGTCGAACCAACCGCCGAGGTTGTAAGCGGGGGTGTGGATGCGGGGGTGGGCGGCTTCGATGGAGATGGGCTCCCAGTAGGCATCGCGCGTGGGGTGTTCCAGCCACTCTTTGTAGTAAGGCGCCACGGCGTGGTGGGCAAACGCGGGCAACTCGCCGATCGGCAGGTGGCGGAGCGCCGGCCAGTGGTCCCAGACCACGCCACCGAGGCCCGCCATCACGCGCTGCAGTTCGCCCGTTTCGAGGCCCAGACGGGGCGCTTCCGGGAGAGCGAGCAGCAGCGCGGCCCAGGTGAGGTTGAAGCCGAGCTCGAACGCCCCGCCGCGATAGGTCCACCCGTCGTAGTAGTCGGAGGCGGTGAGCGAGGGGAAGATGCACTGGAGGTTGGGCGGTTGCGCCGAGGCGGCCAGCCACTGTGTGGCGCCAAGGTAGGAGATCCCGTACATGCCCACGCGGCCATTGCTCCAGGGCTGACGCGCGCACCATTCCACGGTATCGAAGCCGTCGCTCAGCTCCTGGTGGAAGGGGTGGAAGCGGCCGTCAGACTCGAACCGGCCGCGGACGTCCTGGACGACCACCACGTAGCCCTCGCTCGCGGGCCGTATCGGTTGCAACCACCCGTATGACAGGCTGGCCATGGACTTGTTGTAGGGCGTCCTGGTGAGCAAGACCGGATAGTTACCCTCCGGCTCGGGCCGAAACACGTCGGCCCGCAAGATGGTCCCGTCGCGCATCGGCACGGGGACGTTACGTTCGACCCGGATGTCCATCAGAGCAGGCATGCGCGCAAGCATACGGGGGCCGGTCCCGCGGCGCGACGAGATGCGGCGGGGAGTTGACCGGTTACGGGAAAAGTGGCCACTATGTGGCTACTTCCCGGGGAGATCAGCACGAGCGTGAAGACCATTGGCGTCCGCCAGCTGAAGAATGAGGCGACCCAGATCGTCCGGGCAGTCCGGGATCAACACGCCCTCTATGTCATCACGGTGAACGGCCAGCCCGTCGCCACCCTCCGCCCGTACTCCGACCGCGATATCGCGGGGATGCAGCGCTCGCAGGCGGCTTCGGAGATCGCCGCGATCGAACGGCTGGCCGCAGCGGTTGGAGAGGCCTGGATAACGGTGCCAGATGTCGAGGACGGTGCCGATGCGCCGGCGCGCCGCCGCCAACCTGCACGGCCGGGCCAGGAGGAGTAGCGTGGCAACTCTCGATGCGAGCGTCCTCATCTCGCTGTTCAACACGCGCGACCGCCTCCACCAGTCGACGGTCGCCTGGTTCCGCGAAGCGGTAGCCGATGGCGAGCCGCTGCGGGCGCCGGTGACCGTGCTCGCCGAAGTATCGGCCGCGATCGCGGCGGGAACGGGGGACAAGCAGCTTGCCCGGGATGTCGAGGCACACGTGCGCCACTCGCCGCTGTTCGAGCTCCTGCCGGTGGCGCTTCCGCTGGCCGAGCGCGCGGCTACGCTCGCCGCCGAACACCAGCTCCGCGGCAGCGATGCCATCTACTTCGCCGTCGCCGAGACCCTGGGCGACCGGCTGGTGACGCTGAATCCGCGCCAGCTGCAGCGTGGCGGCCTGGTGGTGGAGACGGTTCGGCCGCGGGTCTGACGCTAGCGGAACAGGTCCCTTTCGGAATCCCGGATGATGGACTGCATCGTCGCCGTTTCGTCTGGCTCCCAGGGCAGCCCGCGCACGACCGCACACGGGACGCGAGAAAGGTTCCCCTTCACCAGCTCCGCGGCGCCGGCCACTTCATCGGCCGTGCAGAGGGCCTGGACCCGGAACTCGTGACCGTGCGGGTCGACCTGGCCGATGTAGCTGGTGACCGGCTGCATGCCCGCGATCCCGATGGCGATATCGGTCTGGGCCTCGCGCCAGGGACGGCCAAAGGTGTCGGAGATGATGACGGCAACGTCGAGCCCCTTCGCCTTGAGCGCGTTCCTCACCCGCATGGCGCTCGCATCCGGGTCCACGGGCAGGAGCACGGCAAGTCCGTGCCCACCGGAGCTCGACTGGTCGACCCCGGCGTTGGCGCAGACAAACCCGTGACGCGTCTCGGTGATTAGAACGGGCCCCACCTGGCGGACGATGCGCCGGGATTCGCGCAGCACGAGCTCGATGACGGCGGGCTCCTTGTCCCACTTCTCCGCGTACTGGCGGGCGAAGGGCGACACCTCGACGCCTGCGAGCTCGACCACGCGCCCTTCCGCCTTCGAGACGACCTTCGACGTGATGACGAGGATGTCGCCAGATTCGAGCGGGGTGCCTGCCGCCGCGGCGGCGGCAAAGATGCTCCCGGGGAGGTCGGTCCCGGCTGTTATCTCGGGGAGTCCAGGAATGCCAAAGATGGAGATGCCGGGCATGCGCGCCGCCTTGTTCGAAAGAGAGTGCCGCAATTGTGGCCGAGCCGCGTCCCGCGCGTAAGCGCCGGGCCGGCTAGAGGCCGACGATCCGGATGCTGGTCTGCGTCTTGTGTTTCCGGTTCAGGTTGATGAGGAGCGAGGTCAGCATCTCCACGTAGCGGCTTTGCGAGGGCCCACCGGCATCGATTCCCCGGACGCCCTCGATCTGGTTCGCCAGGCCGATGATGACCTGCTTCGCCTCGGCATCGCGCCCGGAGACGAGGACGTCGGCCTCGATCGGGTGGTCTACGTGCTGGAGCTCCTCGGCGCTCATGTTCTGGAAGGCCGAGACCACCCTGGCGTTCGGCAGCTGTTCCATGGCCTCCTGGAGCGCGCTGTTGCCCGGCACGTTCAACGCGACGGCTCCGACACCTTGCTGAAACTCGAGGGGCGCCACAACGTTGCACACGATCTTGCCATCGAGCGCGGCCCCCAGCGCCTCCAGGGTCGCGCGCTGGCCGGCATAGGGAAACGTCAGGAACACCACGTCCGCATCGGCCACAACGTCGGCGTTGGCGCCGCCCGTCGCTTTCGCCGTTGGCACCACCTCCATGACCTTCTGGGCGCCTTCCTGCCCACGTTCGGTGGAACGCGAACCAATAGCGACCTCGTGACCGGCCCGGGCAAACCGCATGGCAAGGCCCAGCCCTTCCGGACCCGTGCCTCCAACGAACGCGAGCTTCATGACGCCTCCTCTGCACACCAGCGAATAGGAGAAGCGTAAGGGTTGTGGGAGAAATGGGAGACTGGCGGGCCCCAATTCACCGCAGCCAGCCCGGCTGCCCCTGTGCCAGCTGGCCCGGGCTGGCGACCTTGCAGAGAGGAGACGAACCGGCGCACAGGCGTATAGGCGCGCTTACCACGCTGGCCCGGCCGGCCTTTGGCCGTCTGCTATACTCGAACCATTGGCGCGGGTCCCCGTCCGCGAAACCGGAGATCGCCTTTGTATTCCCGCTGGCTACGCAACAGTTTCATCTACCTGCTCATACTCGTGGCAGTCATCGCCATCGTGTTCGCATTTTTCTCGAACGGTGACGATCACCAGAAGGTCGGGTATGGCCAGGTTGTCGAGGATGCCAAGAACGGCCTCGTCCAGAAGATCGAAGTTGATGGGCGGAACCTGACCGTCACCTATGTCACCACCAGCGGTGATACCGAGCCCGAGGTCAAGTCCTCGAAAATCGGTCCCAACTCAGAGATTGAGAAGCTGCTGGCGGATGCTGGCGTCTCGCTCAGCCGTCCAGCGGGCTCCGGCGCGGGCGTGGCGGCGGTCAACCTCGAGTACAAGGATAGCTCGGGGTTCGGCCCGTGGCTCGGGCTGCTGCTCAACGTCTTGCCGTTCCTGCTCTTCGGCCTCTTCCTGCTGCTCATCATGCGCCAGGCCCAGGGTTCGAACTCCCAGGCGATGAGCTTCGGCAAGAGCCGTGCCCGCCTCTTCACCGGGAGCAAGGTGACGGTGACCTTCGCCGATGTCGCCGGGGTCGATGAATCCAAGGAAGAGCTCGCTGAAGTCGTCGAGTTCCTCAAGTACCCGGAGAAGTTCGCAGCCCTCGGCGCACGCATCCCGAAGGGTGTCCTCCTGGTCGGCCCTCCCGGCACCGGCAAGACGCTGCTCTCGCGCGCCGTCGCGGGTGAGGCGGGGGTGCCCTTCTTCAGCATCTCCGGCTCGGAATTCGTTGAGATGTTTGTCGGTGTCGGCGCCAGCCGCGTCCGCGACCTCTTCGACCAGGCGAAGAAGAACGCGCCGTGCATCGTCTTTGTCGATGAAATCGACGCTGTTGGGCGCCAGCGCGGGGCCGGCCTGGGCGGCAGCCACGACGAGCGGGAACAGACCCTCAACCAGATCCTGGTCGAGATGGACGGCTTCGATACCGGCACCAACGTCATCGTGATCGCGGCCACCAACCGGCCCGACATCCTCGACCCGGCGCTCCTCCGCCCCGGGCGGTTCGACCGCAAGGTGATTCTCGACGCGCCTGATGTAAAGGGCCGCGAGGCGATCCTCGGCGTCCATGCGAAGGGCAAGCCCATTGCCGACGATGTCAAGCTCTCCGTCCTGGCGAAAGCAACCGCGGGCTTCAGCGGGGCGGACCTCGCGAACCTGGTGAACGAGGCGGCCATTCTCGCGGCGCGGCGCAACAAGAAGATCATCACCATGAAGGAGTTCGAGGAGGCCGTCGACCGAGTCATCCTCGGGCCGGAGCGCAAGAGCAAGGTAATGTCCGAGCTCGAAAAGAAGGTCACCGCCTACCACGAAGGTGGCCACACCATCGTCGCCCACTTCCTGAAGCACCACGACCCGGTGCACAAAGTCACCATCGTGTCGCGCGGCATGAGCGGCGGCCACACGCGCTTCATCGGCGAGGACACGAGCTATCACACGCCTGCGATGTTCAAGGACCGCATGGCCAGCGCCCTTGGCGGCCTCGCCGCCGAAGAGCTTGTCTTCGGCGAGGCTTCCACGGGCCCATCGAGCGATATTCAGCAGGTCACCCGCATCGCCCGCTCGATGGTCACCCGCTGGGGCATGAGCAAGAAACTGGGGCCGCGCACGTTCGGCAAGGCCGAAGAGCTCGTCTTCCTCGGACGGGAGATCTCCGAGACGCGCGACTACAGCGAGAAAGTCGCGGAGAGCATCGACGACGAGGTGCGCACGCTCATCGACGAAGCGCACGAGGTGGCGACGAACATCCTCAAGGAGCACCGCGCGCTCCTCGACAAGCTCGCCAATGTCCTCATGGAAGTCGAGACACTGGAGGGCGATACGCTCACGCGGCTCCTCAACAGCGACCCGAACGAACCGTGGCCGCCGCCGGACCTTGCGGCGAAGCCCGAGCCAGCTTCGCCGCCCGCGACCAGCGATGAAGCGCCGCGCCGTCCATCGTTCGACCCGAAGCCCGCCCCCGGCCTGGCCTGGGAGGGTGGGAGCCAATCCCGCACCGACGGGTAGGCACCAGGGGCAGCGCCGCGCCGTTGACTGAATCCGTGGACAGCAGCACACTGGAAAGCTGTCCACGGAGTTCCTGGAGTTAGAGATGGAAGCGATCGTACGCGCCGATGGGCGTCAGTTGCGCCTCGTCGAGGGGCAAGAGTTCGAAATGAGCCGCGTCGACGGTGAGCCTGGCGATACGGTGGACCTGGAGGTCATAATGGTCCTTGACGGACCGGACGTGACCATCGGGAAGCCGCTTGTTGAGGGCGCCTCGGTGCGCGCGCGCATCACCCAGCACGGCCGCGCGCCGAAGCTCACCTTCATGAAGTACAAGAACAAGATCCGGTACCGCCGCAAGTTCGGCCACCGCCAGCCGGTCACCCGGCTCGTGGTCGAATCCATTTCGAAGGGTTAGGCACTATGGCGCACAAGAAAGGCGTTTCCAGCTCGAAGAACGGGCGCGATAGCAACGCGCAGCGCCTCGGCGTCAAGCACTTCGATGGGGAAGTGGTGAAGCCTGGCTCGATCATCCTGCGGCAGCGCGGCACCCGCTTCCACCCGGGCAACAAC
This sequence comes from uncultured Anaerolineaceae bacterium, assembly GCA_964648195.1. Classification (GTDB taxonomy): domain Bacteria; phylum Chloroflexota; class Dehalococcoidia; order Tepidiformales; family Tepidiformaceae; genus Amarobacter. The sequence goes on from CAZYLL010000013.1 coordinate 38,137, forward strand.
GTGGGCCTGGGACGGGACTACACGATCTTCTCGCTCATCGATGGGAAGGTGAAGTTCGAACCGTTTGCCAAGGGCCGCCGCAAGAAGATCAGCGTCTACGCGCAGGCCGACAGCTAAGGAAGAAGCGATGAAGCCCGGGATCCACCCCAACTACCAGGAAGCCACCATCCATTGCTCCTGCGGCAATGAGATTAAGACCCGCTCCACCAGGGCGACGATGCACCTCGATGTGTGCAATGTCTGCCACCCGTTCTTCACCGGCGAGCAGCGCATCGTCGACACCGCCGGCCGCGTTGAGCGATTCAACCGGCGCTTTCAGCGGCGCGGCTAACTCGCGGAGACCGCACAATACCGGGGCGCCTCGTGCGCCCCTTTTTCTGTCCTGGAGAGTCCATGACGGACGCGACGTCTTCCCAGCCCGCCAACGTGTATTTCGGCGGCCAGGCCGTGATCGAAGGCGTCATGATCCGCGGGCCGGAACACATGGCCGTGGCCGTGCGGCACCCAAAGGGACACATCGTCACCCACTCGGAGCGCCTTAGCGGCATCTACACCGGCCGCTCACGGCGCATCCCTTTCCTCCGCGGCGTTGTGGTCCTCTGGGAAACCATGGCGCTCGGGATGCGTGCCCTCAACTACTCCTCCCGCATCGCCTTCGAGGAGGAGGACGGTAACGGCGAGCAGGTGCAGTTCCCAGAGAAGGCTCTCTGGGGCACCATGGCCCTCGCCATCCTCTTCGTCGTCGGCGTCTTCTTCGCCGGCCCCATCCTCCTCGCCAACCTCCTCGAAGCCTTCGACGCCCACCGCTTCTGGATTGTTGCCGTCGAAGGTGTCCTCCGCCTGGTCCTGTTTGTCGGCTACATCGCCCTCATCGGCCTCATCCCCGATATCCGGCGGGTCTTCCAGTACCACGGCGCCGAACACATGACCATCCACGCTTACGAGGCCGGCCGGCTACTCACGCCTGGCGAGGTCCGTCCCTTCCCCAAGGAACACACCCGCTGCGGCACCAGCTTCCTCCTGGTCGTCGTGTTCGTCGCGCTCATCACCTTCTTTGTCTTCGATCTCCTGGTGGACGAAGGACTCATCATCCGGACGGTTTCCCGCATCGTCCTCATGCCGCTCGTCGCGGGCATCAGCTACGAGATTCTCCGGATTGGCGCGCGCTACGGCGGCAACCGGTTCGTGCGCGCCATGTTCGCGCCCAACATCGCCCTCCAGGCGCTCACCACAAAGGCGCCCGACGATAGCCAGATCGAAGTGGCGATCGCCTCGTTCGAAGCTACCCTCGAAGCGGCGGGCGTCACGTCCGCACCATCATCGGCGGATGCCGATGCCATCGCGGAAGCGCCGCCCCTCGACTGACAGCACCGGGCGAAATCTTCACACTTCGGATCTCCTCAGATTAGAACATTTGTTCTACCATCGCAGATCCGATGGCCGCTGCCTGCCTCCAGGTCCCCAACTTCCTCATCGCCCTTGCCCGGCGCGACCACCCCGATCTGGCCAAACGCCCGGTCGTCGTCGGCGGCGCGCCCGAAGAGCACGCCCAGGTCACCGCCTGCTCGGCGGAGGCGGCCGCCGCCGGCGTAACCATCGGTACCAGCCTCCGGCGCGCGCTAGCCCTTTGCCCAAATGCTGTCTTCCTTCCTCTCCAGGAAGCCTTTGCGCACACCGAGGCCGCGCGCCTAGCCGATGTCATCCTGGGCCGCAGCCCCCTGGTCGAGATCATCGCCCCGGGGCACATGCATTTCGAGGTCCGGGGGCTCGCCCGCATCGCCGGGATGAGCGACGAGCAGTACCTCGCCGAGCTCCTCGAATCCGTCCAGGCCGAAACCGGGCTGGGAGTGTGGCTGGGAGCCGCCACCACGGTCTTCCCTGCTCATGCCGCAGCCACTGCCCTCCCCCTGGTTGGCGCCACCGCTTCCCACCCCCTCCAGCCGGCGCCCGCCCCAAAAGGCGGCTGGGTACTCGTGCCGCCAGGCCAGGAGCGCGAGTTTCTCGCCCACCTCCCCGTCGAAGTCCTCCCGGTCGACCCCGTGATGCACGTGCGCCTGCGCCTCTTCGGGCTCGAACGCATCGGCCAGGTCGCCGCCATCCCGCTCTCCGCGCTCCAGGCCCAGTTTGGGCCGGATGGCCGTCGCGCATGGGACCTGGCCAACGGCCGCGACACCTCCCGCATCGTCGCACGCCGCGAAGAGGCGCGGATCACAGAGGAGATGGACCTTCCCGCGCCCGCCGCCTCCATCGAACCGCTCATGGCCGGCACCGAAGCGCTCCTCAACCGCGCCCTCGCCCACCCGGATGTCCGCGGCCAGGCCATCCGCCAGCTCGACTGGTGGCTCGGCCTCGAAAGCGGCGAGCAGGTGGCCCGCCGCGTCGTCTTCCGCGAACCAACCAGCGACGCCCGCCACATGCTCTTCGTCCTGCGGAGCAAGCTCGACCGGCTCGCCCTCGATGCGGCCGCCACCAGCGTGGGCATCACCCTTTCCGGCATCTGCAGCGAATACGCCCACCAGGCCAACCTCTGGCAGGTTGGCCCCCGCCGCCAGCGCGAGCTCGAACAGGCGATCGCCCAGCTCTCCGCGCGCACCGGCGGCCCCCAGGTCTACCGCATCGTGGAGGTCCAACCATGGTCGAGAATCCCGGAACGCCAGCTGGCGCTGGTAGCCTTCGGCTCCTGAACCAGCCCAAACCGGCCGCCGTCGAAGCCACGCCGATCGGCGAACCCGCCGCCATCGTCTGGCAGGGGCGGTACCAGCGCGTCCGCGCCATCGCCGATAGCTGGCGCATCGACGACGAGTGGTGGCGCGACGAGATCGCCCGCCGCTACTTCGTCGCCGAACTCGAATCCGGCCGCCGCCTCACCCTCTTCTGCGACCTCGTGACCGGCACCTGGTACGCCCAGCCCTACGAAGGCCCGCGCGACGGCGGCAGCATCCTCCGCGGCCGCGCGGGGTAGTCATTCATCCGAGGCGCGCCGGTCATGGCGCGCTGCGGCGGCGGTATCACTACAGCAGCCGCGGCCAGGCCGGAGTTGTTGCGGAACCAACGGCCAACGGCGAACAACCAACGGCTACAGAGCCTCAGCCCGGCCCGAAGGCAACCAGAACACCTTTCGCATGAACTTCACCGCCGCCGGCCCGGCCACCATCGAGCGCGCCATCTCGGCCGTCGCCGACGCTATCGCCGAGGAACTCGCCGCCCGCCGGTAACCCCTACCCGAAGTCGTGCGAGACCGGCGTCTCGATGAAGCCCGGCAGCGGGCACGCCCGGAAGTGCTCCGCGATGATGTTCGGGAAGCCACTCTGCTCGTTATCCACCCGCCCCCGCACGATCACGAACGGCGTGCCTCGCACCAACTCCCGCTGCCGCTCCTGCAACGCCGTGTAGACCACCAGGTTCGCCAGCCCGAACTCGTCCTCCAGCAGCATGAACATCACCCCGCTGGCGGTCTGCGGGCGCTGGCGCGTCACCACCATCCCGGCCATCTCCACGATCATCCCCTGCGGCAGCCGGTTCGGGTTGCCCACGCCACCCAGGTGGCGGCTCGTGATGAGCCCTTCATGCAACAGCGGCCGCACCAGCGACATCGGGTGGCGGCCCGGGCTCAGCCCCAGCCGGTCGTGGTCCCAGGCCAGCTCCTGCCACGCCGAAAGTCCCGGCAGCTCGGCCATGTCCTGTTCCGTCGGCAACGGCAGCGCCAGCTGATTCTCGCGAGCGACCGCCCTGGCGGGCACCGCCGCTTCGGTGAGCAGCCCCAGCTGCCAGAGCAGCTCGCGCCGGGGCAACCCGAACTCCTCCAGCGCCCCCGCCCGGATGAGCGTCTCCGCCTGCTCCCGGCTCAACCGCGCACGCACCAGCAGGTCGCGAAGCGAGCGGTACGGCCCGTTCGCCTGGCGTTCGGCCACGATGCGCTCCGGCAGCGTGGTATAGCCCTGCCCCCGCGGATGCTGGCGAATATCCTGCCAGCCTCCGCCCAGCCCCTTCACCTGCTGCAGCCCAAGCCGGATATCCCCCTGCTCCGGCCACGCGCCCGCCCGGCTCGCGTTGATTGAAGGCGGCAACGTCGCGATCCCGTGCCGCGCCGCATCCTGCGTCAGCACCTCCACCGGGTAGAACCCCATCGGCTGGGCGTTGAAGAGCGCGCAGTAATACGCCGCCGGGTAGTGGTAGCGCAGCCACGCCGATTCGTATGCCAGCAGCGCGAAGGCCACCGCATGGCTCTTGGGGAACCCGAACGCGGCGAACGCGGCCATCTTGTCGAACGCCACCTTCGCGGCCTCACGGCTCACCCCCATGCGCTCGGCCCCGGCGTAGAACTCGGCGGCGAGCGCCTGCATGGCATCGGATGAGCGCTTCCGGCTCATCGCGCGGCGCAGGCGGTCGGCCTGCCCCGGCGTGAAACCCGCCACCGCGCACGAAATCTGGAGCACCTGGTCCTGGTAGAGCACGTGCCCCAGCGTCTCGCCCAGGCAGTGCTCCAGCAGCGGCCCCAGTTCCGGGTGGCCGTAGTCGACCTCGATGGCTTCGCCCCGCGCCAGCCGCTCCCGGTACTCCATGTACGGCCGGAACGCCCCGGCCATGATGGGCCCCGGCCGGATGATCGCCACCTGCACCGCCAGGTCGTCCAGGTTGCGCGGCTGCGTCCGCGGCAGCGTCTGCACCTGCGCCCGGCTCTCGATCTGGAACACGCCCATCGTGTCGCCCTCGCAGATCGAGGCGTAGATTTCCGGGCTGTCGTGCGGCACCCGCCCAAGGTCCACCCGTACCCCGTGCTCCTCCTCGATGATCTCCAAGCACTCGTCCACCGCCGAGAGCATCCCCAGCGCCAGGAAGTCGATCTTCACGAAGCGGGCATCGTCGGCCGAATCCTTATCCCACTGGCAGACAAACCGCCCGTCCATCCGCGCCGGCTCCACCGGCACCACCGACGACAGCGGCTCGGCCGAGACAATCACCCCACCGACATGCTGCCCGATGTGACGCGGGAAGCCAGCCACCTGCCCCGCCAGCTCCACCATGTCGCGCCAGATTGGCGCATCCACCAGCTGCCGTAGCTCCGGCACCTTCCGCATCTCCTCGGCAATGGCCGTCGCGCTCGAGTACGGACCGCCGAGCTTGTTCAGCTTTGCCAGCACGGGCGCCGGCAGCCCCAGCGCCTTCCCGATATCCAGCACGGCGCTCCGGAACCGGTACGTCGGGAACGCCGCAACGATGGCCGCGTGCTCTTCGCCGTAGCGGTCGTAGATCCGCCGCAGCACCTCGTCACGGATATCCCGCGGGAAGTCAAGGTCGATATCCGGGAGCGAGTGCAACTCGTCGTTCAGGAACCGTTCGAGGTAGAGGTTGTTCCGCACCGGGTCGATGTGGGACAGCCCGATCAGGTAGCACACGATCGAACTGACCGACGAGCCCCGCCCCCGGCCCACGGGACGCTCATCCGGCTGCAGGCGCGCGTCCCGGCCCCGCACCTCCACCGCGATCTCGTTCACGAGCTGCAGCAGGTCCCAGTACACCAGGAAGAACCCGGCCAGCCCGTGCTTCGCGATGAGCGCCAGCTCGCGTTCCAGCCGATCGCGCGCTTCGGCGCCGAAGGGGTCGGTTGGGGGGTACTTCCGCCGGAACGCCCGCTCGCACACGCCACGCAGGAAGCTATCGGGCGTCGCCCCCTCCGGTACCGGATAGTCGGGCAGGCGGTAGGGCAGGTCGCGCGCCAGGTCGAACGTGCAGCGCTCCGCGATCGCCAGCGTGTTCGACGCCGCGCGCGGGTAGCGTTCGAAGCGGCGTGCCATCTCTTCCGCGCTCTTCAGGAAGAACTCCGAGTTCGGCCGCCGCTCCCGGTGCGAGCTGTCCAGCGTCAGCCGGTGCCGCACCGCCACCAGCACATCGTTCAGCCGGTGCCGCGTCCGCACGTGATAGTGCACGTTATTGGTCGCCACCACCTCGATCCCGCAACGCTCCGCCACCGCCGCCTGGGCCGCTACCCGTCCGGTATCGCCAAAGACATCGTGGTGCTGCAGCTCCGCGAAATAACGGTCGCCGAACACGTCGCGATACCCGGCGGCAAGCGCATCCGCCCGGCGCGGGTCATCGACTGCCAGCCGCGCCAGTTCCGAATCGCGGCACCCGGAGAGCACGATCAGCCCGGCATGGTGCTCGAGCAGCCACTCCCGCTCCACCACCGGCGCGTCCTTGCCATGCACCCGGTACGCCCGGCTCAGCAGGCGGCACAGGTTCCGGTACCCCTCCACATCCTGCGCCAGCACTGTCAGGTGGGACGTAGACCCTCCTCCCTCCTCCCTGACGGTCAGCTCGCACCCCGTGATGGGCTTCAGCCCTCGCTCCCGCGCCGCCTGCGCGTACTCCATCGCCCCGTAGAGGTTGTCATGGTCGGTGAGCGCCATCGCCGGGTAGCCCAGCGCCACGGCCCGGTCGATCAGCTCATCTGTCGTGCTCGCGCCCTCGCGGAGCGACCAGCAGGAGTGGGCGTGAAGTTCGACGTAACCGGCCACAGCCGTCACAGTATAGAACAAACGTTCTTCTACATCGCCAGGAATATCAGGCCTTTACCCGGTTGCGATAGGGAGGAATCGGGACTACGCTGCCTGCCCCACATAAAGATTGGAGAAACGTGATGACGGTACGTTTCGCAACCATCCTCGCCTTTGTCGCGGCCACGATCATCGGCATGGCGGGCGCCACCGCCCCCACAAGCGCCGCCGAGAAAAAGGTCACCCTCAACCCCTCCTCGGGTATCGTCGGCACGGTTGTCGAGGCGAAGCTCACCGGGGCGCCGCCGAACGACCCCATCACTGTCATCTTCAAGATCCCCGGCGACCCCGTCCTCGCGACCGGCACGACCGACGCCAACGGCCAGGCCACCTTCACCTTCACCATCCCCTACGCCCTGAGCGGCACCTACCCCGTCTTCTTCACCGACTTCAAGTGCTCCTGCCAGGTCGCGGCCGATTTCACCGTCATCGTCGGGCTCCGGACGCCTACGCCCACCTCAACCCCGACGACGCCCCCAACCGCCACGCCCATCCCAACCGGCACGCCGCCTCCGCTCCCGACCGCGACGCCGACATCCACGCCGAAGGTGCCGGTGGCAGGCACCACCCGGCCGCTCGCACCCGGCGGCCCGAACGTGGGGGTCCTCGGGCTCGGCTTCCTCTTCGTGCTGACCGTCCTCGCATGGTTCGCCGCCACCCGCCGGGGCCCGGGGCAATCGGCGTTGGCGCTGGCGCCACGCGATAACAGTCCGGACACCTACTCGACCGAGCTCGACCTTTCCACGCTGTCGAGCTTCCGCGGCCGCCCCGCGGTGCGCAGGCGCGGCGACCCGCGACTCGAAGACTGTGGTCCACTGGCCCGCACGCTCGAATCCGTCACTGGCGCAGCCTCGGCCGTGGCGCTCCTCTTCCGGAGGAAGTGACGCTCAGGAGACGCTCGCGCCTCCGTCGACCGGCAACGAAACGCCGGTGATGAACTTCGCTTCGTCTGAGTGGAGGAAGAGCGAGGCATGGGCCACGTCCCATGCCGAGCCCATCTTCCTCCCCAGCGGCACCCGCCGGTCGCGCGAGGCGATGACCTCCTCGCGCGGCGTCCCTGCCGCCACCCGCGCCTCGATCGCCATCGGCGTGTTCATCAGCCCCGGCAGGATCACGTTCGCCCGGATGCCGTGGCGCGCGTTCTCCATAGCGATGTTCTGCGTGAGCGCGATGACACCCGCCTTCGTCGTCTTGTAGCCCACGTACGGGTATGCCTCCCACGCCGCCATCGAGGAGATGTTCACGATCGAGCCGCTCCCCTGCTCGCGCATCACCGGGAGCGCGTGCTTACAGGCCAGCCACATCCCCCGCAGGTTCACTGCGTACAGCCGGTCGAACGCCTCCACTTCGAGCTCCGTCGCCGGCGCATCGCCCAGCGCCAGGCTGGCGCCTACGTTGTTGTGCAGGATGTCGATCCGCCCGTGCGACGCCGTGCACGCCGCGACCGCATCCCGGACCTGCTCCTCGCTCGTGATATCCGCCTGGACGGCCATCGCGCTCCCGCCCTCTCCGGCGATGATGTCAACCGTCTCCTGCGCCGAACGCACATCCCGGTCGACCGCCACCACGGTCGCGCCCTCGCGCGCCAGCAGCAGCGCCGTCGCCCGCCCGTTGCCAATCGTCTCGCCGGGCGTCTGCCCCGCCCCGAAGATGATCGCTACCTTGCCCCGAACGCGGTCGCCCATGGCATCCCTCCTGCTTCGCGGCGAGAGTATGCCACCGTGCCCCCGGGCGGCGCAGCGCCTACCGCCCCAGCCGCTGCCTTGACTGCTCGACCGGGTTGCCCTTCAGCTTCGCGCCGTACTCTTCGTGCGGCGGCACCTGCTCGCCCACCACGTAGAGGAAGTAGTACACCGCGAAGTTCCCCACGTGCTTGAACCGCTTCCGGATATCCGCCAGCTGCAAATCGAACGGCCGCTTCGCCTCCAGGTACTTCGCGAACGACCCGAACTCCCGCTCCAGTTCCAGCATCGCCTGCGCGTTATGTATCGTCGCCTCCACCTTGCGCATGTTTCGCACGATGCGCGTGTCGCCCATCAGACGGTCGATGTCGTCGGGCGTGTAGGCGGCGATGGTCGCGGGGTCGAACTGGTCGAAGGCTTCGCGGAAGCCGGGCCACTTGTTCTCGATGACCTTCCAGTTCATCCCGGCTTCGAAGACCGCCTTCGAGAGCACTTCCAGGTAGTCGGCCAGCTTCGTGGGGTTGACCTGTCGTGGAGCCTCCATCGATCAGCCTCCGGTCAAAGGTAGCCCGCACTGTAGCGCGGAACGAGCGGATTGCCCATGGCGTGCCTGCGTCGATCGTCCGTTCCTTGCGCTGGCCGTACAGTCGAACCGTGCCGACAAACCCGCCGCGCCCGCCGGCCCTGGGGAGCTACCCGTACCCGCTCGCGCTGGCCATCTTTCTGGTCCAGGTGGCGCTTGGCATCGTTTTGTTCGCGACCTTCCAGCAGTGGGTGCCCGCCGAGCTCGGCGCCAGCGACGCATGGGGTGGCTATCTGCTCGGCGCCTACGGTGGCGCCCGCTTCCTCTTCGAAACCCCGACCGGCGCCATCTCCGACCGCATCGAACGGCGCCTCGGCCTGCTCCTCGGCTTCGCCCTCATGCTCCCGGCGATCGCGCTCATGCCGGTGGCCCGCAACGAACATCTGTTTCTTCCCCTCGCGGCCGGGCTGGGCTTCGCGACCGCCTTCCTCTGGCCGGCGACCTACGCCATCGCCGCTGACCTCTACGAGCCGGGCCGCCGCGGCAAGGTCATCGGTTTCCTCAACCTGGCGCAGCTCCTCGGGTTTGGCGCCGGGGCACTCGCCGGCGCCTTTATGGTCGAATCTGCCGATGTGCCCCAGTTCGCGATCGCATTCCTGGCGGTCTCGGCGGCTTTCGCTGCTGCGGTCCGCGGGATCCCCAACTACCGCGGCGAACGCCTCTTCGCGCGGGTCCAAGCACCTGCCCGGCCCTCAGTGCTGACCATCGTTTCCGTGCGTCTCGTGGCGCTGAGCGCGATCATCCTCGGCGCGAGTATCGCCCTGGCGATGGTGGTCCCGGCCATCCGGCCCTACGGCCAGCACCAGCTCAACATTTCGTTCGCGCGGCTCACGGTGGCCCTTATCCCCGCCGTCATCGCCGGCGCGGCCCTGTACATCCCAGCCGGCCACCTGGCCGATCGCTACGGCCGCTGGCGGCCGCTCTTCGCGGGGCAGGCGCTCACAGTCATGGGCCTGCTGGTGCTCTCGGCCACCACGAGCCTCTGGCTCGCCATTCCCGCGGCAATGGTCGTGTTCGCGGGCAACGTGCTCACCGTCCCCGCCTGGAACGCGGCGGTTATGGACCTCGCGCCCGAGAGCCACCGGGGGACGCTCATCGGGCTGTCCGTCGCGCTCAGCGGGCTCGGGCTCGCCATCGGCCCTGCCCTTGGCGGCTTCGTGGTGGGCCAGTGGGATGCGCCTGCGGCCTTCCGCGCCGCGGCAGTACTCGCCGGGGCGACGGCCATTGCGATCGTCCTGCATGCGCGGCGGTACGGCGGAGCACCTCAGGGGGTGAGCTGACCTACGGCAGGCTTACCACATTCGACGGCATGCCAATCGCCCGGTTGGCTGCACGCACGCACTCCATGAAGACTGTCCCGTCCTCGTGGGAGGCCGTCGCGAGGTACCGGTTGCCCCAGCCAGCAGAAAGGTCCTGGGGTGGCTCCACCCCGGAATCGCGCATGCACCCCGGCACCGAGGCAAACGCTTCCACGAACTCCTCCCGAGGCGCCATGCGCATCGCCGACCAGCGCGGTCCGACCACATCCCAGTACTTCGTCGAGCATTCGGCAACCCGGGCCTGCGCTTCGCGGTCCGGCCCACCCGAAGGCGCCGGCGGGACGCCGACCCAGAAGTCGTACACACCCCACCGCGTTTTCGTCCCCGGACCGTTGATCTCCCCGCCGGCCCCCACGACACATGCGGAGTACCTCTCGAACGCGAGGTCGTATTCGGCTTCGCTCAGATCGCCGTCAGTGAGCAGTTGGTCCTGGAAGTCCGAGCGCGGCCGCTGGTCAATCTGGGAGACGACGCCATCGACCGCCCGGTCATGATCTGCGGGGGCAGCCGCCTCCCCAGCGGTCCCATCAACGAGTGATTTGATTACGAACAGGGAGCCTGATGCCGCCCCGAGTACGAGCACACTTACTGCCAACCATTGCCGTCTCATCTCACCACTCCTGGACGTATGTACTGAATGTCCCGGCACAATTGCCGTATTCACAAGCATCATGCAGGTGCGTCGAAATCCTTACGTACGGATACCCGCACAGATGGATGTGTGAGAATCCATACGAGTACCACGTCTCCCCGAGGGTTCCACTGTAACCATCGTCGCATTCCCAGTACCCAGACAGCCGATACGCCGTGCATTGCGAGCCATCAGTTTCCCCGGCAAGGCCCCAGAGCGTCGCGTTATCGGTTCCAGAAAACGACTTGCCCGTCACAACGCAGTTGGTTCCAGCATAACGCGTCTGGGTATCCCGAATTCCGAGAACCATTCCTGCAGGCACCAACGCGCCCACAGCCATGGCGGCCACCAAGAACCCGCTTAGCACAAGCCGCATCCTCCGCAACGGTGCACCTCCAGGTCGGTCGTGGGGCGTCATCGTAGCCGTGGACGCAACCCCGTTGTCAAGAATCTGTTATGAAACCGATATGAAAGTAAAGGGCTTGCGCCGTCACTCCCCTCGTCCGCTGAAGATCTGGCTCCCACCCTTACGGCGCGAACCGACGGTTCACGATCAGCGCCTGCACCACCCGCCCAATCGCCCCGTGCTGGTCGTGCACCACCGACTCGACCAGCCCCAGCCCGTGCGGCTGGGCCACGCCCTTCGTTTCCAGCCCCACCCACTCGCCTTCGGGGAGCCGGTGCAGGTAGAGCGTAATGTCCGCGTTGATGAACCCCACCTGCTCCGAGGGCCGGATGTGCCCCAGCGCGTTCCCGAAATCCGAGGTGGCCGCCACCCGTACCAGCGGCGAAATCTCCTCGCCGAGCACGAATGGCACAGGTATCCGTATCCACGCGGTCGCCTGCCCGCTCCCCGGCACGCCGCTCACGCGCTTCACCTCCACCGTGGTGTGGAAGCCGCCCAGCAGCGGGTTCAGTGCCGGGGGCTCCCCTTCGCGGTTCATCACCCCGGAAAGCCCCGTGAGCGGCAGCCCCTCCGGCCCCTCGACGTAGCGCGCGGGCGGCAGCACGTTCGCCGGCAGTTCCACCTCCGACTGGCGGAGCATCAGCGCGCTCGCCCGCGCCACCTCCAGTCCGTCAGCCAGCAGCGATGCCTGCATCACCGCGATCCGGTTGCCTTCGCGCACGGCCTGGACCGTCACACGCAGCGGCTGCTTTGGCACCGGCCGGAAGAGGTCGATGGTTACGCGCGCCGGGTGCATGTCCGTGTCGTGTACTGCGTGTTCGATGGCCCGCGCGAGTAGCCCGGCGGGCGGCCCACCGTGGAGCAGGTTCGGGCCCCACGGGCTGCGGGCAAGGTCGGTCGGGACGAACGAGTCGCCCTCGGGGATGAAGATGGCATCGGGCATTGGTGTATCGTATCCGCGCCCCGGCCTCCGGGCCCGGGCCCAGAACACGAGGAGGGCCCCCGCCATGGCACCTGCCGATCCCCCGCGCCAGCGCCTCGGTGCCGGCCGGGCCGCCGAGGTCTTCGCGTGGGACGAGGCGACCGTGGTCAAGCTCTCGCGCTGGCCCGACGGCATGCCCTCCATGGAGACGGAATTGGCAGCCCTTTCCGCCGCCCGCGCCGCCGGGGTCCGGGTGCCCGCACCACGAGGCCTGGTCACCCAGGCGGGCCGCCCCGGGCTTCTCCTCGAACGGCTCGCCGGCGACGACCTGCTCGGGATCGCCGAACGGCAGCCATGGCGTGTCCGGGAGCTCGGACGCCTCACCGGTCGGCTTCACGCCGCGCTCGCCGCCACCCCCGCCCCGGAACAACTTCGGAACCTGAAGGAAGCGGTCCGCGAGAGCCTCGAAACCTCGACGGCCATACCGGAGCGTGCCCGGGCCCGCGTGCTCGCCGTCTTCGAGACGCTCCCTGATGGCGATCGGCTCTGTCACGGTGACTTCCACCCCGGGAATATCATCCTCACGGCCGATGGCCCGGTAATCATCGACTTCCCGAACGCCACACGGGGGGACCCGCTGGCCGACTTCGCACGCTCGCTCGTGTTGCTCGAAGGCGCGGCACCACCTCCCGACACTGGACCATGGGGCCGCTTCCTCGTCCGCTTCGGCAGGCAGCTCATGCTCCAGGCCTACCGTTCCGGGTACCGTTCGGCCGCGCCGGTCGACGATGCGGCCCTGGCGCGGTGGCGCGTCGTGGCCATCGCCCACCGCCTCACAGAGCGCGTCCCGGAAGAACGCGTGCAACTCCTCCGCTTGCTGAGCCGCGCACTTCGGGATGCCGGCGCCTGACTACTGCCGTGGCCGCGCCCAGCGCGATGCGTCGTCTTCCGGCTCCGGTGGTTCCGGCGCCCCGGGTGGCTCCGGCGGTGGCCCGGCGCTCTCGAAGCGCTTCGCCGGGTCCTTCCCGAGCCGCTGTGGCGCGGGCCGGAACTCCGAAAGGTCGATAGCGGGCAGCGGCTCCGCGGCCTCTTCGTGGCCCGCCTCGCGATGCTTCACCCGCAGGGGCGCCGGCCTGAACGCCGAAAGGTCCGCCCCGATGAGCGACGACAGCGCCGGCTGCTCCTCGATGCCCTGGGCGGCGGGGAGCGGCGCCGCAAACGGGCTCCGCTCACGCTTCTGAATCCGGTCCCAGACCTCGCCGTGGTGGCCGGTCACCAGGTGGCCATCGGCCAGTTCTTCCACTCGCTGCGCCAGCTCCATCACCAGCCGGTCGTGCGTGCAAGTGATGATGGTGATGCCCTCGGCCCGGGCAAGGTCGCGCAAGAGACCGAACACCGCGGTCGCGGTTGCGGAGTCGAGTTCGCCGGTCGGTTCATCGGCCAGGATAAGTGTGGGTTGCGATGCCAGAGCCCGGGCAATGGCCACGCGCTGTTGTTCGCCCCCGGAGAGCTCGTAAGGACGATGGTCGGCGCGCCGCCCGAGGCCAACGAACTCGAGCGCGTTCTTCACGAGCTTCTGACGTTCCCCGTAGCCGACGCCCGCGATCCGCAACGGCAGTTCGACGTTTTCCCGTGCGGAGAGCAGCGGGAGCAGTCCGAACGACTGGAAGATGAACCCGAGCTTGTGCCGTCGCAGCCGGTCGAGCTGGCTTTCGCTCATGGTGTCGACTCGCTCGCCATCGATGTAGACCTCTCCTTCGGTCGGCCGGTCGAGCCCGGCCATCACGTTCAGCAGGGTCGTCTTCCCCGAGCCAGACCGGCCGATGAGCGCCAGAAACTCGCCCGGCTCCACCTTCAGGGAGATGTCGCGGATCGCCCACACCTCCTCGCTGCCGACCCTGAACCTCCGCGATACATTGCGGACTTCGACCGAGGCGCCGCCCATCAGCGTTCCTTCCCTACCACGCGACGGGCGCCCTCGGGGAGCACTTCGATGCGCCCTTCTCCCAGCAGTACCCGTGCCCGGTCGTGGATATCCAGGTTGTCAAGGTATTCGCGCGGCACCTGGAGCCGCCCCGCCGTGTCGACGAGCACGTACTCTTCGTGCACAACTTCCGTCGTTGCGCCCTCGAACCGCACTCTCCGGAAGATCTCGGTCGATGTGCGCCCATCCCTGATCGCGACAACCCGGTCGACACGGGCGGCGATGTCCGGGTCGTGGGTCACGATGATGACGGTCGTTCCCAGCTCGCGGTTGAGGTTACGGAACACCTCGTAGACCGTGTCGGCGCCAACCGAGTCGAGCTCACCTGTCGGTTCATCGGCCAGCAGGAGCGGTGGCTTGTTGGCCAGCGCCACAGCAATCGACACGCGCTGCTGCTCCCCACCCGAGAGCATCTCCGGCTTGTGGTGGAGACGATGGCCGAGCATAACGAGCTCGAGCAGTTCGGTCGCCCGCTGGCGGGCCGTGGCGGCCGGGACCCCATCGAGGACCATCGGCACTTCCACGTTCTGCACGGCATCCAGGTACGGGACCAGGTTCCGCCCGGTCTGTTGCCAGATGAACCCGACGCTCTTTCGCCGGTAACGCACCATCTCAGCGGTCGACATGGTCAGCAGGTCTTCACCGCCGACAAAACAGCGCCCGGCCGATGGCGTATCGAGCCCGGCGAGGATGTTCAGGAGCGTGCTTTTCCCGGAGCCCGAGGCGCCGACGATCGCCATGAACTCGCCCCGCCGGACCTTGAGGTCGAGCCCGCGGAGGGCGACCACTTCCAGGTTCGAGGTCTTGTAGATCTTGAAGAGGTCTTCGCAGCGGATGTAGAGGTCGTCGTTGGTCATCAGTGCTCAAATCTCCCCGATCCGCAGCGTGCGAGAGACGGCAAGGCGGGAATAGACGGTGGCAAGTGACAGGATTGTGCAGATGAGGACCACCGCCAGCAAACCATACACGGTGAGCACGGAGGGCCAGCTGACTTGCGAGACCAGGGGCGGAACCGGGTCATCGCCCGATTCCGTGACTCCCAGGTAGCCGATCATCAGGCGCCCAAGCGGGAACCCCAGGAAGGTCCCAACGACCACTCCACCGGCGATAACGAAGAGCTGTTCGAAGCTCACCAGGCCCAAGACCTGGCGGTTGGTGTAGCCCATCGTCCGGAGGATGGCGAACTCGAGCGAGCGCGACTGCACCGCCAGTGTTGCATAGACGGCGAACCCGAGCCCCGTCAGCACCAGCACCGCCGCGAAACAGAGGAAGAGGATCCCCTCCCAGCTCGCCGCCACCAGGGGGTCCGAGCCCTGGCGGGCGCGAATGTCGCGCTGGTCGTAGTAGCCGTCGGCGGCGATGCCGAGCGGCTGCAGCACGGCCTGGCTCATGACCCCGGGGGTAGCGGGCGACATCCAGGCCTCGTTCACGTAGGCCGCGTCACTCAGCGAGGGCACGGTGGCCGCGAGCTCCCTGAACGCCGCCAGGTCGGCCACCAGCAGCTCGTCGTCGCGGCCGGGGTCGTGCCCGGGGAAGAGACTAAACGCCCCCACCACCCTGGCCTGCACGTACTGCCGGTTGATGTAAAGCGTGATCTCGTCGCCAACGTTTTTTTCGGCGAGGGAGAGGAAGCTCTCGGCCGCGAGGACTGGCAGATCCCCCGCCGCCCGCCGCAGGCGGAAGCCGAACAGCGGCGCCGACCCTCGTCCACGCGTGAAAGCGATCCGCACGGCCGTCGAGTCGTTCCGGCCGATCCCCTCGGCGAACGAGATGGCGCCCGGGTCGCCCACGGAGGCATTGGTGAGCAGCTCATACCGTTCGATGGAATCGAACGGCTCGATCACCACACCATCGGCGAACCCGCTTCGGAAGACGTTCTCGCCGAGTTCGCGGGCGGCCGTCACCTGGATGTCATCGACCAGAACGGAGACCCGCACGGGGACCTGGGGCGGCGTCCCCCCGGAGCGGACGAATACTGACTCCAGTTCCTTTGGCGAATCCAGCGAGAAGTTCATTGCCGGGTTGAAGCGGAGTTGCGCCGGGCGCGAAAGGTCCGCGACGAAGAATCGCCAGCCGTCCGGGCTCGACCCGGGCGCCGGGTCGAGGGTGTACTCCCACATGGTGCCCGAGGCCTCGCGCAGGCGGATGCCCAGGCGGCCCTGCTGCTGCGTGAGCGGGAGCTGCGCCCAGAGCCCGATGTACCGCGATCCCGCCGGGACCTCCACCGCCACCGTGCGCTGAGCCTCCCGAAGAGGTAACCGTCCCAGCAGGCTCCCGAGCGATGAACTGGCGAAATCGTCCCGCCAGAACGCCACCTTTTCGAACTCCCCGGGAACCACCCCGAGCACGGTGATCGCCTGGCTCCGGAAGGTGCTTAGGCTATGCGAGCCCTGTTGCCGGATGACCGGGCTCACCAGCCCGGCGCCGGTCTTCTCCTTCACGAACTCGACGAACGTGTCCGTGGGCATGTTCGCCGGGCTGCGCACGTTTTCGAGGCGTGAAGGCGCGCCCGCCTCGAATGCGGCCCGGTCGTCGTAACCGCGCTCGAGGGTCGCCCGGTAGCCGGCCGCGAACATGCCCACGGCTGTGGCCAGCAAGAGGAGCAGGATCAGCCGGCTGTAGTGCATCGGCGCCCGTGTCATCCGCGAAAGGCCGAGCGTCATGGTGGCACTGTCGAGGCGCCGAGTGGCCCATGCCGCGCCGCGGAGCACAACGGGGAATAGCCGCAAGAACACCAGTGCCACCATGAGCATGAAGAGCGTGGGCGAAAGCAACAGCAACGGATCGGCCGAAAGGTCGCCGAACAGGCGCTCGGTCACGAGCGAGCCCTTCTCGCGCAGCTGGTAGAACAGGAACGCCGCGATGCCGACCAGCACCAGGTCGAGGTAATAGCGCAGGAACACCGGCTGCGTTTGCGGGCGCGCAAGCGCGTGCTTGTAGTCGATCGTGCTATTGCGCGCGGCGCGCCACGCGGGGAACAGGAGGGCCAGGAACGCGAGCCCGGCGCCGAGGGCGGCCATCCCGAATGCCGCGCGCGACATCGGCACCGCCAGCCGCGCATTGCCGCTCAGGCTTTCGAACGGCGGTGTGTACCCCAGGACCCCGATCCCGGCGACCGCGAGAAACGGCCCTGCGATGGCCGCGAACCCGGAGATGAGCAGCCCTTCGATGGCGTAGATGGCGACCACCTGGCGAGGGCTCCCGCCGCGGCTCCTCAGGAGTGCGATCTCGCCCGACTGGCGCTCGACCAGCATGGTGGAGACCATCACCAGGTAGTAGATCGCGATCCCCACCACCTGGAGCATCAACGCGAAGAGCGGCAAGCGCGTGAAGAACAGTTTCGTCCTGTAGCTGCCGACGATTTCGCCCAGCTTTGACTCGGCGATGGCGCCGTTCACCGCCTCGCGCATCGCAAAGCCGAACGCGTTCATCCGGCCTTCTACCTGCCGCGCATTTCGGGCATTGATCTTGCCGATGTCGACGAACCCGTAGGTCTCGAGCGTGCTGTCCATGTCGGTCAGGTACCCCGCGATGGTCTGCACCACGGTCGATTCGGGCACCCAGAACGGGTACGTCTGCCACGAAGACGTATCGGAGACGAACCGGTCCTTCTTGCCGAACCAGTAGGGCTCATCCAGGTCGAGCGGTTCGATGAACCCGACAACCACGACGGCGACCGGCGCGACATCCTCGCGCCAGAAGGGGTGGAGGTCGAAGCTATCGCCGAGCGCGACCCCGAGTTGCTCCGCCGCCTCCTTGCCGATGAGCACCTCGACCTCCGGCCTCGTGGTCGACCGGGGCGCCCCGGGCATCCGCCCCTCCACCAGCCGCGTGTGCTCCTCGTAGCGATCGGCGAACTGGAAATGGGCGCGCGGGCGCCCCTCATCCGCAGGGACAGGCGCGCCCGGTGGCGTGAGATAGAAGGTGGCGGAGCGCCCGTAGTGGACGCGCCCGCCCAGGATGTCGCCCGCATGCGCATCAATCACTCGCTCGACCGCGTCGCGCCGGACCCGGTAGTCCGGGACGCCTGGCCGCCCGGAGATGATCACCCGGATGTTGCGTTCGAGCGGGTCGGACGTTTTCAGCGCATGACGCAGCCCGAGGTCTCTGATGGCGTCTGAATAGAGCACTACGCTCGACATCAGCGCGGCGGACATGACGACCCCGACGACGACGGTCGAGAGCAGGCGCCGGTTGGCGAGGCTGCGGCGAATGACCATCCGCAGGATGGTGGCGGCGGTACCCATGGGCGTGTGGCGGGAGCCTAGCAGGCCGGGGGCCGCCGCGGCAAAGTCCCTGCGCGGGGCCGTAAAGGCCCGGCTACGCTCCGGGCCCGGCCGGTGTAGAGTTTCGGGCGATGCGGAGCCTCGTCTCCACCTGGCGGCTTTTCGCGCGCAGAAGCGGCCGGAACTGGCGGCTGCTCGCCGTCCTCGGCCTGGGCATGCTCATGGCCGCGTCGCTGCTCGCCGCGGGGCCCATCTACGCCCGCACCATGGCCGACCTCGGCCTGACCTTCGCCGTGCGGGAGGAGCTGAGCGAAAGCCCGGGGAACCGCGCCGAGTTCCGCTTCGTGCCCCTGGCGACGGAAGAGGGAACAGCGATGCGGCAGTCCATCGAGACACGCATCGATGCGCGCATCGGCTGGTTCGCCGCATCAAGCTCGCGGCACCTGCGCACCGCGCGCTTCACGCTGGCACAGGAAGGCGAGCTCCCACGCGAACAGGCGCCCCTCGGCGAGCTCCAGTCCCTCACCGGTTACGAGGACCATGTGCAGGTGCTCGAAGGGCGGCTGCCGGCGGCCACCGGGCCCGGCCAGCCCATCGAAGTCGCCATCAGCCGGGCTTCGGCGAGCGCGGCCCGCCTGGCGGTCGGACAGCAGCTGGTGATGGCCGAGGACTTCGACACCTGCGCCCGGGAGATCCCCAGCGAGGACCGCCCGCCGCCACCCCCCTGCACGCCGGTGGCTGCTGTGCGTTATGTGTTTCCTGCGGTGATCACCGGGATCGTGGAGCCGCTCGACCCCGAAGACCCTTTCTGGGTCGTCCCCGTCGAGCGGTACTTCGAGCCCTTCCGGCTCCTTCCCGAGAACGGCCCGGTCGCGCCGATGTTCACGAGCGAGGAGACCATCCTGGCCAACTTTGCCGCCGCGCACCCTGGCTACCAGGCGACGGTAGCCTGGCACACATTCGCCGACCCGGAGAAGCTCTCGCGGTCGAACTTCGAACGCGCACGGGAGGACCTTCGCGCGCTCTACGACGAGTTCGAACCGGTGGGCGGAGCTTCGTATAGCCCTCTCACCACCGTCCTCCAGCAATACGGCCGCGACCAGCAGTACCAGCAGGCGCCGCTCACCATCCTCCTCCTCGAAGTCTCGGCCGTAGCCATCTTCTATGTGGTGCTGGTCGCGCTCGTCATCGTGGAGCGTCACGCCGACGAGATTGCGCTCCTGCGCAGCCGTGGCGCGACCACGCTCCAGGTTGGCGCCATCTACCTCGCCGAAGGGCTGCTCCTTGGCGCTCCGTGCCTGCTGGCCGCGCCGTTGATGGCCGCGGTGGCGACCGCCGGTCTTGGGCTGACACCGACGTTCGCCGAGGTGAACGGCGGTGACCTGCTCCCGGCCCGCATCCCATTCGCGGCGTTCGGCTGGGCAGCCGCCGGGGTGGGGCTGTCGATCATCGCGCTCGTGGTGCCCGCGCTGGTCGCGGCGCGGAAGAGCGCGGTGGTGCGCCGGCGCGAACAGGCGCGGCCCGGCGTCTCGATCATCCAGCGCTACTACCTGGATATCGCCCTGGCGGGGGTTGCCGCGCTGCTCCTGTGGGAGCTCAACGAACGGGGCAACGTGTTCACGCCATCGCCCACCGGCGGGGTCTCCTCCGATCCGCTGCTGCTCGCTTCGCCGGCGATTCTCGTGCTGGCGGCGGCGGCCCTGCTCTTGCGGTTCTACCCGATCCTGCTCCGCATCGGCGCGCGCCTCATTGGCCGGAACGCGCCGCCAGCGCTCACGGTCGGTCTCTGGCAGGTCGCCCGCAGCCCCGGGAACTCCGGCCGCCTCGCGGTCCTGCTGACCACGGCTGTCGCCGTCGGCACCTTCGCTGCGAGCTATGCCGAGACGGCATCGAGGACGTACGGCGAACGCGCCCTCTACCAGTCGGGCGTGGAATTCCGGGCAACAGCGGTGGGCTCGGGCAACATGGGCCTCAACACCCCGGGCATCGACGCCGCGCTCAGGGAGCTTCCCGGCGTTAGCCAGGCCACCTCCGCCATGCGGCTCATCGGCGCACCGGGTACCGCCGGTATCTCCGGACGCATCTTCCAGGTGCTCGGCGTCGACCCGGACCGAGCGGCCACGATGCTGTGGTTCCGGGACGACTTCGCCGACCGCCCCCTCCGGGAACTGATGGCCTCGCTCGGGGCGCCCGAACAGCTCCGCGGGAAGCCTTTGCCGGCCGGCACGTCATCCATCCGCGTCAGCGTCAATCTCCCCGAGACGAACGCCCAGATGACCCTTTGGGCCCGCATCAGGGACCGTGACGGGAACCACCAGATGTTCGACATGGGCCGTCTTGAAGGGGTTGGGTGGCGCGAGTACTCCACCGAAATCCGCCGTTCGTACGAGGGGGCACTCCCGGAGCCGCTGACCCTCGTGGGTCTGCTTATCACCGAGC
Source organism: uncultured Anaerolineaceae bacterium (assembly GCA_964648195.1). GTDB lineage: Bacteria > Chloroflexota > Dehalococcoidia > Tepidiformales > Tepidiformaceae > Amarobacter. The sequence continues at coordinate 58,883 of CAZYLL010000013.1, forward strand.
CATCGAACCGCTACAACGCCACGCGGCTCGACATCCTGTTCGATAACCTGGTCGCCATCGGCAACGGCACCGAGACCGTGATCGACGCATTCGACGGCGCAGCCCCCGGCTGGAGCCCGCTCCCCGCGCGCGTCTCGACTCCCGATGTCTACGAAGTGAGCACGAGCGGCGCGGTTGCCGGCGCGGCCGGCAAGCTCAGCCGCGCCGCGGGCCAGAGCAGCCCCGCCTGGGGCCTTTACGTTGCCCAGGCCAACGTCCCGCTGCCGGTGCTCGGGAGCGATTCGTTCGTAGCGGGGACCGGCATCCCGGTGGGCGGTACCGGCATCATCGAGGTTGCCAACACCCTCGTGCCGGTCCGTGTCGTCGCTTCGTTCCGCCTGTTCCCCACGCTCAACACGGTGGAGGGCCCGGCTGTCATCTTCAACCGCGACCACATCCTCTCCTGGCTCGGCATCGCCAACCTCACCTCGCAGCCCGGCCCCAACGAAGCCTGGCTGTCACTCGAGCCCGGCGCCGACCGGGCAGCGCTCGCGGTGAGCCTTGGCCTGGAGCCGTTCGACCTCGACAACACCACCGACCGCGAGACGGAGTTGCGCCGTATTGCGAGCAATCCGCTCATCGCCGCGGGCGGGGCCGGCATCCTCTACCTGTCGTTCGGAGCGGTCCTCCTGCTCGTGGGGGTGGCGCTGCTCGTGTCGCTCTGGGTTTCCGTGCAGCGGCGCCGGGGGGAGTTCGCCGTCCTCCGGGCGATGGGCCTTTCGCGGGGGCAAGTCGTGCGCCTGCTCGCGTTCGAGTACGCCGTTGTTGCCATCCTGGGGTTGGTTGGCGGCGCCTATCTCGGCCGCATGGTCGGCACGCGCATGCTCTCGTTCCTGAACATCGATGAGGATGGCCGGCCGGCCGAGCCGTCCTTCATCCTCCGGACCGACTGGCTCCTGGTCCTCGCGGGGGCGGCGATCGTGCTGGCAGTGTTTGTGTTCGCCCTGGGGATCGCGGGCCGGCTCATCAGCCGGACATCCGACGCCCAGGCGCTGCGGACCGAGTAGTTCACTCGGGGCCGGCGTGCGTCAGCACCAGCACGCCGCGCGAGGCGTCGGGGCTGCCATCGGCGCCACGGTGGAAGGCTACCCGGTCGCCCGGCTGGACCTCCCCGGCCCCGCCACGGCGTAGCAGCCGCACCGGCGCGCCCGCATCGATTTCGATGGTGGCCTGCCCTGCTTCGGTCTTCACGTAGCCGATATTGCCGTCGAACCGCTCGACCACGCCGGAGACCACGGGCCGGTCGCGCGGGTCGCGCGATGTCTCGTGGCCGGCGAACCAATCAGCGAGTGGCACGAACTCTGCGTCAAGCGCCTCGGACCCAGTCGCCGGGGCGAAAGCGAGGAGGTGGATGGTGAAGTTCCGCACCTCGTTCGGGATGGCGATCACGTTCACCACCAGCGGGGCCTGCAGGTCTGAAAGAACCGCGGGTTCGAGCTGCCACACTCGCGCATCCGCGGCCAGCACCACTTCGCTCGCGGTCGATTGCTGGCCGCCGCCGGCGGTGAGCCGTAGCACGCCCCCGTCGTTGCGTTCGACATCGAATGCGACGAACGAGGGCGGTGGTGGAGGGACGAACGCCACTGGCGGCGGCGGGGAATCCGGTTGCGCCGCCTGGCGGGCGAGCACCAGCACGCCTGCCATGGCACCAACAACGAGAACCGCCAGCAGGGCGGGGAACAGCCACGGCAGCCGGGGCCGGCGTGGGAATCCGGCGGTAGAAGAGACCATCGCCGCCAGATGGTAGACGAATCGCGGCTGCCGCGCCGCCGGGCGTACACTCTCACACGCACATGAGCGAAGCCGCGCCGATCCCGCCGCTGAACCGCGAGTTCCCGCCCATCTTCGATGGCCACGAGGACTTCATCACCCAGATCAAGCCCCGCCGCGCGATCTTCGGGCCCGCCGGCGGCCGCGACTTCCTCGCCGACGCGGGCAGCGGTCCCGGCGGCGGCCACATCGAAGATTCGCGGCGGGGCCACGTCGACCTCCCCCGGGCGATGCGGGGCGGGCTCGGGGGCTGCTTCACCTCTATCTACCTCTCCAATGAGCGTGCCGAGTTCAACGCCCTTGCCTATGCCATCGACGAGATGAACGATGTGTTCCGCATCGCCGACCGCTCGCAGGGGCGGTTCCGTGTTTGCCGGACGGTGCGGGAGATCCGCGCGGCCTGGGACGCCGATGCGTTTGCTTCGGTTTTCATGTTCGAAGGCGCTGACCCGATCTCGTCCAGCCTGAAGGAGCTTCGCGTCTTCTACGAGGCGGGGCTCCGCTGCCTCGCGCCCACATGGAGCCGTTCGACCATCTTCGCGCATGGCGTCGCGTTCAACGGCAGCCTGCCTGCTACCGGCCTGACCGACCTCGGCCGGCAGCTCGTGCACGAGTGCGACCAGCTCGGCATCATCCTCGATGTGTCCCACATCAACCCCGCGGGCTTCTGGGACCTGCTTGCCGAATCGCGCAATCCCGTCGTTGCCACCCACTCGAGCGTGAAGGCCATTTCGCCGCATGTCCGCAACCTGGACGACGGCCAGATCAAGGCCCTGGCGAACAAAGGCGGGACTATCGGGATCAACTTCGCCAACATCTTCCTGCGGCCCGACATGCAGCCCGATCCCGGCACAGCGGTCGAGGTCATCGTGAGCCACTTCGACCACGTGGTGAACCTGGTTGGCGACGAGCATGTCTCATTCGGCACCGACTTCGACGGAACCGACATCCCGGCGGTGGTGAGCGATGCGGCCGGCCTCCCGGTGGTGCTCCGGGCGCTCAAGGCACGGGGTTACTCCGATACGAGCCTCGAACGCATCTGCCACGGTAACTTCCTCCGCGTGGCCGGGGCCGTCTGGAGGGACGCATGAGGGCAACCTGGGCAGCCATCACCGATACCGGCCGGCTCCGCACCGAGAACCAGGACCGCGCCCTGGCGCAGCAGCTGAAGGGCGGCGCGGTGCTCATCCTCGCCGCCGATGGCGTGGGGGGCGCGCCGGGCGGCGCGCTCGCAGCCGACGAGACCGCGCGTGTCTTCTCGGAAGTGTTTGAGGAATTCGCTGGCGCGGCACCGTATCCGGGCCTCCTGCTGACCGCGGCCAACCTGGCCAACGAGCGCGTCCGCCTCCTGCAGGAGCAGAAGCCGGAATACGGCAGCATGGCCACCACGCTCGTCGCCGCCGTGGTTGAGGCCGGCCACGCGCGCGTCGTGAACCTCGGCGACAGCCGGGGCTACCTCTTCCACAACGGGAAGCTTTCCCAGGTCACCGAGGACCATTCGTGGGTTGCCGGCGAAGTGCGCGCCGGGCGCCTTGCCCCCGCCGAGGCCGATACCCACCCATACCGGAACGTGATCACGCGGGGCATCGGCATCGAAGACGTTGCCGACCCGGGCGTCACCGATCTCGAGATCGATCCATCCGATGCGCTCCTGGTGTGCACCGATGGCCTCTTCAAGATGGTCCCCGACGAGGAGATCGCACAGGTGCTGGCGGGAGCGGCGGACGCCGAACATGCCGCGCGGGCGTTGGCAGAGGCCGCCAACGCCCGCGGGGGAGTGGACAACATCGGGGTCGCCCTGTGGATGGGAGATCCGCTCTCAGCGCGCGTTACGCTTCTGTGATGGTCACCGAGGAGATGGTCACCGGGTTGAGGGGCCGGTCCTGCGCCCCTGTAGGCGCTGTCGCGATGCTGTCGAGCACATCCTCGCCAGAGGTCAGCTTGCCGAAAATCGTGTAGTTCGGCGGGAGGGGATAGTCCGCGTGCATGATGAAGAACTGGCTCCCGTTCGTGTTGGGGCCAGCGTTCGCCATGGCCATCGTTCCGCGGAGGTACTGGCGCTTCACGGGCTCGTCGTTGAAGCGGTAGCCTGGGCCGCCGCGGCCGGTGCCGGTAGGATCGCCGCCCTGGATCATGAATCCCTTGATCACGCGGTGGAAGATGACGTCGTCGTAGTAGCCTTCACGCGCGAGGAAGACGAAGTTGTTCACCGTCTTCGGGGCCTCTTCGGCGAAGAACTCCACGGTCATCGTTCCCGCCGAGGTTTCGAGCCTCGCGGCGTATTTCTTCGCCGGGTCGATCACCATCTCCGGCGGATTGGGGTATTGCCTGGCCATGCGGGCCTCCTGCGTCTGTCTACCGTCCAGACTACCGCCCCCCGCCTGAACGCGCCTTCCGGTTGCCCCCACGTGCATGCCGCCCGGACAATGGCTCCTGCGTGACTGCCCCCGGCCATTCCGACGCGCGACCGCTGCTCCTCTCGGGAGGTTCCGTCTTCGATGACGCGTCCCGGGTTTTCCGGCGCGCCGATGTTCTCTGCCGGGACGGCCGCATCGAGGCAGTCGCGAGCGGCGGCGTGGCAGCCGATGGAGCCGTACGAATCGACTGCGCCGGCATGTTCATCATTCCGGGCCTCATCGACTGTCACGTCCACATCACCGGCAGCGGTGACCCGGCCGAACTGAGCGCCGCCAGCTCCGTGCCGCTGGCCACCCGCGCCTGGCGCGCGGCCCGCTACGCCGAACAGACGCTGCTTGCCGGCTTTACCACGGTCCGCGACCTCGGTGCGGCCGACCAGCTCAACATCCACCTCGCCCGGGCGATCGAGGAGGGGCTGCTCCGCGGCCCCCGCATCCTTGCGGCCGGGATGGGCGTCACCATGACAGGCGGCCACGGCAGCGGTTTCATCGCCACCGAGGCCGATGGCCCCGACGCGGTCCGCAAGGCGGTCCGTCAGCAGCTTCGCGCCGGGGCGACGGCCATCAAGCTCTTTGCCAGCGGTGGCGTCATGACCCCGGGCGTCGACCCGCGTTCGCCCAGCTATACCGAGGAAGAACTCCGCGCCGGAATCGAGGAAGCCCACAAAGCGTTCCGGGTCGTTGGGGCGCACGCCCAGGCCACGGAAGGTGTGAAGAACGCCATCCGGGCAGGGGTCGATTCCATCGAGCACGGCGTGTGGCTCGATGACGAAGCGATCGACATGATGCGCGAGCGCGGCACCTACCTGGTGGGGACCTACACCGCACCGTGGCAGATAGCGCACCGCGGCACCCAGGCGGGCATCCCTTCGTTCATGGTCGACAAGGCATGGCAGATCCTCGAAGACCACGAGCGCAGCATCCGCGCAGCCATCGAGGCGGGCGTGAAGATCGCCATGGGGACCGACCAGGGCACCCCCATGAACCACCCGGGTGAGAACGCACAGGAGATCGTTCGGCTGGCCAACCTCGGGCTCTCGCCGGCGGCGGCGATCCTCTCCGCCACCGCGTGGGCCGCCGAGCTCCTCAAGCTCGATCACCTGGTTGGCCGCATCCGTCCCGGGCTCGCTGCCGACCTCGTTATCTTCGACGCTGACCCGCTTGCGGATATCGGCGTCCTTGCCAACCAGTCAGCAATCCGGGCAGTAGTCCAGGCGGGCACGGCCGTCCGCTCCACGCTGCCGTCCTTCGAGGGAAACACATGAGTCAGCTTCAGAAGACTATCGCCAGGATCCAGCGCCGGGAGGGCCCCTCCATCGGCTTTGGCCCTGTCAACCGCGAGCAGCCCAAGGCGATGGCGCTCGTGGCCCGCGTCCGCTCCGCCGCCGAGGCGCGCGCCGCGCTGGAAGCTGGCGCGGATGCCGTCCTCTTCCATTTCGGCGACGCCGCCACCACCGCGAAGGAGATGGAGGGTGTCGCCGGTCCGAAGGTGGCAGCCGGCGCACTCCTCGACCGCCTGACCGAAAGCGATGCGGCGGTCCTCCGCGCGGCCGGCTGCGACTTCGTGGTCAGTCCCCTGGAAACGACGGACTCCGCCGCGGTTGATGCGGACCAGATGGGGCACGTGGTCATCGCCAGTGAGTCGATGGAGGACAACACCCTGCGCGCGCTTGGGCCCCTGGGTCTCGATGCTCTGTATATCGAGCGCCCCCACGGGCCGATGAAGCTCGCGGGCCAGCTCGGGCTCGTCCGGATCGCCTCGTTCGCCAACACCGGCCTGATGGCCACCATCGACACCCAGGCCAGCGTCCCGGACCTCCGCGTCCTGCGCGATTCCGGCGTCGTCGCCGTCGTCGCCCCGGCGAGCGCTACGCCCACCGACCTCAACGAACTCGCCGCCCGCCTGAGGGCGGTCCCCGCGCCGCGGAAGGGAAAACGGGAGGGCGGGGAGCTCGCCATCGTTCCCGCGCTCCGCTCGCCGGCTAGCGAAGAACACGAACACGAAGAGGAGGAGGACGAGTAGCCATGCCCCAGGTGCGCATCGAGCGCGAGGGCCCGGTCGCGACCATCACTATCACCAACCCGCCGATGGGGTACATGGATGCGGCCACGGTGCCGGAGCTCGATGCCGCCACGGCCGAGCTCGAAGCCGACACGGCCATCCGGGCCGTCGTCATCACGGGTGGTCTGCCCGGCGTATTCATCCGGCATTACTCAGTCCACGAGCTCGAACAGCTCTCGCGCAACCTCCGCGCCGCGGGCGTCCAGGTCGATCCATCGCGGACGGTCCCGGAGCGCGACCTGGACCGCGTCTTCAGGCGCATCGAATCCATGCCCAAGCCCGTGATCGCGGCCATCAACGGGCTTGCCATGGGAGGCGGGTTCGAACTGACCCTTGCCTGCGACGTCCGCATTGCCGAGGAAGGCGACTATGAGCTGGGCCTGCCGGAGGTGAAGGTCGGCATCCTCCCCGGGGCTGGCGGCACGCAGAAGCTCGCTCGACTGGTGGGCATGGCTCGCGCGCTGGAGATGACCCTCCGGGGACGCACGGTCTCGCCGGCTGAGGCTCATGCGCTCGGTATCGTGCAGGAACTCGCCCCGGCCGGCGGCGCGCTGGCGCGGGCCCGGCAGATCGCCGCCGAGATTGCCAATCGCCCGCCACGGGCCGTCGGGCACATCAAGCGCCTGGTCCGCATAACCCCCGAGACGCCGCTGGCCGAGGGCCTCGCGCTCGAACGCACGCTCTTCCTCGACCTGCTGGTCTCGGACGAAGCACTCGAGCTCATGGGCCGGATGAATGCAGGCGACCTCGACATCCGCGAGGTCTGACACCGCGGCCCTTCGCCGCCTCCTGATACCCTGGTACCGCCAGCACGGGCGTCACGCCCTCCCCTGGCGCCTTACCCGCGACCCCTACGCCATCCTCGTGTCCGAGGTCATGCTGCAGCAGACGCAGGTTGAGCGGGTCGTACCGCGCTACACCGCCTGGCTCGAACGCTGGCCCACCTTCAGAGCCCTGGCCACGGCCAGCCCGGCCGATGTCATCCGCGAATGGCGCGGCCTTGGCTACAACCGCCGTGCCCTGAGCCTTCACCGCACCGCCGCGGCGGTCCTCCACGAACACGGCGGCCAGCTACCCCACGATCACGCGGCGCTGCTGCGCCTGCCAGGGGTCGGGCCTTACACGGCGGCCGCGCTCCGGTCGTTCGCGTATGAGGAACCCGTGGCAGTGGCCGACACCAACATCGCCCGGACCATCGCCCGCGCCATCCTCGGGGTGGAGAGCCAGCGCGGCACCTCGCCAGGTGCAATTGCGGAGGCCGCCGCGGCCCTGCTACCCACGCCCGGCGCGCGCGACCACAACCTGGCGCTGATGGACCTTGGCGCGACCGTTTGCGCGGCTCGCGCTCCCCGGTGCGGCGCTTGCCCGCTAAGCGAGATCTGCGCCTGGCGCGCGGCCGGCCAGCCGTCCGGGGCATCCGCCAGCCGGCCCGCTCCAAAGTTCGAGCACACCGCCCGCTACGCCCGGGGCCGCATCGTCGATGCGCTGCGCGCCGCCCCGGCCACCACTGCCGAACTTGCTGCCATGCTCCCCCGGTGGCATGCCGCGCGCACGGCCGATTACCTCGCCTCGCTCGAACGCGATGCGCTGGTCGTCCGCGCCGCGAAGGATTTGTGGTCGCTGCCGGTCGAGGCCGGGTGACCGGCTATTTGCCCTGCCAGTTGGGGGCCCGCTTTTCCGCGAATGCCCGCGGGCCCTCGACGGCATCCTCGCTCGTCCGGCGCCGCATCTCCCATTCGTAGCGGGCCACGGCAGCTTCCTGGAGCGGCATATCGAGCCCTCGCATCGCCGCCTCCTTGGTCGCGCGCACCGAAAGGGGCGCACAGCGGAGGATATCCGCCACCCAGGCGTCCACGGCATCGTCGAGTTTCGCCAGCGGCACGACTTCGTTCACGAGCCCGAGCTCGTACGCCCGCTGCGCAGGGATATGCCGCCCGGTGAGGAGGTATCCCATCGCCTGCTTCAGGTGCAGCTGCCTGGGGAGCCGGTGCACGCCCAGCGCGCCCGCGATGAGCCCGCGCCGCGGCTCCGGCAGCCCGAGTTCAGCATGGTCGGCAGCGACAATGATGTCGCACCAGAGGGCCATCTCCAATCCGCCGCCGAGTGCGAACCCATTGACGCGGGCAATCGTGGGCTTGAACAGGTCAAACCGGTTGGTGATTCCGCCGAATCCCCCGGCCGGCCACGAGAGGTCGGGCCGTTGTTCGCGCGGCAAGCGCGACATCTGGGCCGTGTACTTCAGGTCGTTCCCGGCGCTGAAGGCCTTCTCGCCCTCACCGGTGAGGACCGCCACCCAGGCATCGTCATCGTTTGCGAATTCGTCCCACACCTGTTGCAGCTCGCGTCCCGCGGGCGGGTGCAACGCGTTCATTACTTCCGGACGCGTGATCGTGATCCGCGCCACATGGCCCGTCTTTTCGTACCTGCAAAACTCCACGGTCTGCTCCTGGGAAACGTCGTGGGCGCATCCTAGAGGCTCCGGCTCGCGCCGACAAAACAGGGGCTCACAGCACCTCGCCCGCCGCCTCGATCACGGCGTGCATCACATCGCGCTCGCGGTCCCGCATGAACCCGCGCAGGTCGCGAGGCAGCCCCCGCGCGAGGGAATGCTCCTCGGCCACAAGGTCGTCGAGCCGCAAGAGCGCTGCCGCCCGCCGAACCCCAAGGTGCTTCGCGACCGCGAACGTGGCCGCTGTCTCCATGTCGACCCCGTGATAGCCATGCCGCGACCAGTCGGCGATCACATCGCGTGATTCCGCCAGCAGCGCCGGGGTCGAGTAGATCGCATGCTGGTCCGCTGGAATTCCTCGCCCCCTCAGCCGGCCGACGATGGCGTGTGCCAGGTCGGGACTGGCGTCGGCGAGGATGCCCTTCGGCAGGTACCAGTCGGAGACGCCATCCTGGCGTTCGGCATGCCGCGGCACCACAACATCGCCGAGCGCGGTGCCCTCCTGCAGTGCCCCATACCAGCCCAGCTGGACCACGGCACGCACGCCTGCCCCGCACCATGTGTGGGCGAACAGCGCCGCCATCGGCCCGCCGAAGCACGCGCTCAGCGCGACCCGTACGCCGGCATGCTTGCCGAGGTAGTAAGGGATCCCGCTCCGGCTCGTCTCCGAACGCGAAAAGCGCGCATCATCCAGGTAACCGGCAAAGCGCTTCGCCCCCTCGTGGACGTCGAACACGCCCACGAGCAGCACGACATCCGGCAGTTGCTCTGTCTGCAGGCCGAGCATCGCAAGGTGGTCGTCGGGACCGAGTTCTTTGTACACGGGCGGAAAAACCTAACGCCTCCCGTGCGGGAGGCGCCAGTCTGTACGCGCGGCCCGGTCCTTACTTCTTCACCGGGGCGGCGCCCTTCGCGGTCTTGGCGACCGCCTTCTGCTTGTTCGTCTTCTGGGTATTCTTCGGGCTCTTGTCTCCCAAGTGTGCGCCTCCTCAATGGCAGAAATAGGACGCGCTGATACTACCTGCGCGGCTCCCGCCTGCATAGCGGG
>CAZYLL010000014.1:0-62018 GCA_964648195.1 uncultured Anaerolineaceae bacterium
CCGACGTTTACGTGGGGCTTCGTCCTCTCAAATTTCGCCTTCGCCATTGTGGTGGTTGCCCTCCGGGCCGTGAATGAAGTGGTTCGCGGGCGGCTCTCCCGCCCTTGAGTGTGATGGTGGAGCCCTCATCCAGATTTGAACTGGAGACCTCGTTCTTACCAAGAACGCGCTCTGCCGACTGAGCTATGAGGGCCCGGGTTACGAGCAGCTGGCTGTGTGCTCCTTTGGCCAGCAGCCAGCTGGCTGATGGCAATGGGTGGTGGAGAGAGCAGGATTCGAACCTACGAAGCGCGTAGCGCGGCAGATTTACAGTCTGCTGCCATTAACCACTCGGCCATCTCTCCACGAGGCCTCGCCGCTTGCGCGGCGCGGGTGATGCGTGCTGGAGCCCGAGAGGGGATTCGAACCCCTAACCGTCCGATTACAAATCGGATGCGCTGCCGTTGCGCCACCCGGGCAGGGTCCCGGGAACCCCTTGCGGATCCCAACACAAAAACGATCCGCCGCAGCGGATCAAGCTCTAAGTATGAATCCGGAACCCGTCATTGGCAAGGAAGATGTCTCACCTCTGTCGTCCTCCCTCAACGCAGCGGCTCGCGCCGCTCCCCGGTTCTCGCCTGTGCCACGCCAAGCGCCTACTCTCAACTTCATGTCACGCCGCGGTAAACGCTGGAACGAGCCTCCCGAGCCGAAGTCGCTCACCCTCAGGGTGGAGTCCCTCGTCTTCGGCGGCGCCGGGCTTGCTCACGCGCCCGATGGGCGGGTGGTGTTCGTCGCCTTTGCGGCGCCCGGTGAGCTCGTCGAAGCGCTTGTCGAACGTGAGTACCCCGACTACCTCGAGGCAGTGACGACCCGCGTCATCGAGCCGTCTCCCGACCGCGTCGAACCGCGCTGCGCGCTCTTCGGCGAGTGTGGCGGCTGCCAGCTTCAGCACATGGCCTACCCCGCACAGCTCGCCGCGAAGGAGGCCATCGTGCGCGAACAGTTACGTCGTATCGGCAAGCTCGATGACTCCATCGTCCGCCCCATCGCCGGCGCCCAAAACCCGTGGGCTTACCGCAACCACCTGCGCTTCTCGACCGGGAAGAAGTGGGGCGATGTCGGCTACATCAGCCGGCGCGGTCGCGGCCTGCTGAAGGTCGAGTCCTGCCCCATCGCCGACCCCTGGGTGAACGACCTGCTGCCGAAGCTCCAGGGCCATGGCGCCGGCCTCCACCAAGTCCAGGTGCGCCATTCCGCGGCGACCGGGAGCTACCTGGTGAATCCCGCCATCCCCGGTGCCCCGGTCGAGACCGGCCAGAAGTCCTACCGCGAGCGGCTCGCGGGCAAGGAGTTCCTGGTGAGCGCGAGCGCCTTTTTCCAGGTGAACAGCACCCAGGCCGAGCAGATGGTCCGCCTCGTCGGTGAGGCGCTTCCCGGTCGCGGACGGCTCCTTGTCGATGGCTTCGCGGGCGTCGGCACGTTCGCCATCATCTTTGCTGACCGCTTCGAGCGCGTCCTGGCCATCGAGGAATCGAACAGCGCTTCCCGCGATTCGGAGGCCAATCTGCGCCAGGCGCCCAATGTCGAGATGCTCGTGGGGAAAGTCGAGGACATCCTGCCGGCGCTGGATGAGCGCCCGGATGCCATCGTGCTCGACCCGCCCCGGGCTGGTTGCGCCACGCCTGTCCTCAACGCGATAAAGGAGTTCCAGCCGGGCGCGGTGGTCTACGTGTCGTGCAACCCCGCCACGCTCGCGCGCGACCTCCGCATCCTGGCCGACGGCGGCTACCGGGTGGAGTGGGTGACGCCGCTCGACATGTTCCCCCAGACCGGCCATATCGAATGCGTCAGCCGGCTCGTTTACGATGGGAGAGCGGGGGACGCGGACGCATGACGCCCCGCATCATCCTCGCCTCGGCCTCGCCACGGCGGAGGGAGTTGCTGGCTGCGTTGCTCGACAAGTTCGAGGTCGTGCCATCTGACATCGAGGAGCCCTTCGGCCACGACCCCGTTGCCGACGCCGAATCGCTGGCACTCGCAAAGGCGCGCGCAGTCGCCATGGACAATCCAGGCGCGGTGGTAATCGGCGCGGATACCATCGTGTTCGATGGCGGTCGCGCTTATGCGAAGCCTGCCGGCGAGGAGGAGGCGCTGGCGATGTGGCGGGCCCTGCGCGGCCGGGCGCATCGCGTGGTGACCGGTGTGGCTGTGGTTGGTCCGGCGGGGTTCGAACGCTCCGGCCATTCGATCAGCCAGGTAACGTTGGCCGGCCTCGATGATGCCGCAGTGCGCGCCTACATCGCCAGCGGTAGACCGATGGACAAAGCCGGGGCCTATGCCATCCAGGATACCGATGTCGGCACCGTCAGCAGGCTCGAAGGGTGTTATTGCAACGTGGTCGGTCTGCCCCTCTGGCGCCTTCGAGCGCTTTTGGCCGATGCGGGAATCGCTTGCCCGGAGCCGGCCACCCGCCGCCCTGAATGCGCGTCGTGCCCGGACCTGGAGACCCCCACCGCCGGGGGAAGAGGCTGCCGCTCGTAACTTGCCGCTCTCGGCTACACTTGCGCCACCATGTGCATGCCCGGCCGGTGAGCGGCGGCATGGTGCCTGCATTCGCGGAGGCGATGCGCGTGAACGTGAACCGGGCCCCAGGTAACGGCAACAACCTCCCAATTCGTGTCCTCGTCGTCGACGACCACGCGGTCATCCGTCAGGGCCTCAGGATGCTGCTCGAGAGCCGCCCCGAGATCGAGGTCATCGGCGACTGCGAGAACGGCCGCGAGGCGCTCCTGGCCGTCGAGCGCAACAAACCCGATGTGGTCCTCATGGACGTGGTGATGCCGGGCCTGAACGGGATCGAGGCGACCCGGCAGGTGCGGAAGGCATCGCCCTCCACCCGGGTGGTCATCCTCAGCGGGTTCGTCGATGAGGAGCAGATCACCGGGGCGATTCGGGCCGGCGCTTCCGGCTACCTCGTGAAGAACTCCGACGTGTCGGAGCTGGTGCTCGCCATCCAGACCGTGCATCGCGGCAACCAGTACTACTCTGCGGCCCTGAGCGATGGGTTCGACATCGCCGAGCTTCAGCTGCAGGCGCGCCGGCCCGAGCAGAAGACCGCGCTCGACACGCTGACCCCGCGCGAACGCGAAGTGCTTCAGCTCATCGCCGAAGGGCACACCAACCAGCAGATCGCCGATGAGCTCGTTGTGAGCGTGAAGACGGTCGAGGCGCACAAGGCCCACATCATGGACAAGCTCAAGGCCAGGTCCCGCACGGATCTCATCCGCTACGCGCTCAAGCGCGGCATCGTGAAGCTCGAAAGTGTCGACGAGGCCGAGCAGAGCCTGGCAAACCTGGCCAGCAGCGACGAGTAGCTACGTCCCGCCTACCGCATTTCGTAGGCGAGCACCCGCGCCATCGCTGCCGCCGCCCGCTCGAAGCTCTGGAAGAGCGGGATGCCCTTCTCATGGAACTTCGGTGCGATGCTCGCCACGTACTCTGCCTCGTGAGCCGGGTGGAGGATCACCAGGAACGGCTTCTCCGAGCGCTGCTGGTGCGCGGCGATGGTCTCGATGGTCTTGTCGAGTGACTCGGGTGCCTTCTTCCACTGGCGCGCCGCAAACATCGCCGAAAGCTCCATCGCCATCGCGTCGATGTTGGGGTCGGCGTCGAGGATGCGGAGGATGCGGTCGAGCGTGTCCATCGAGCCCTGGATGGTCCCGGCCATGTCGAGCGGGTTCTGGTAGCTCCCGCCGACGATGTTGAAGAACTCGCCAAGCTCGGCATACGTCTTTTCGCTGAAGCGCGGCACGCGCAGGCCGGCCTTCGCGAACGCATCGGTGATGGAGACCGATTGACCGCCGGTCTGGGCCAGGAGCGCCATGCCGTTCCCCCGGGGCCGCCTGGCGTTCAGCAGCAGCTTCATGGTGTCGATGGTCTCGTCCAGGTTATTGGTGGTGATGGCGCCGCACTGCCGCATCATCCCGTCCCACACCGCCTGCGGGGCCGCCAGCGAACCCGTATGCGACATCGTTGCGCGCGCCCCCGCTTCGGTCTGGCCACCCTTCCACACGACCACCGGTTTGCGCCTGCACGCTTCGCGGAGCACCTCGAAGAACCGCCGCCCGTCCTTCACGCCCTCGACGTACATGCCGATGACTTCGGTGTCGTCGTCCAGCATGAGATATTCGACATAATCCGAAACGTCGAGCACCACCGCGTTCCCGAACGACGCGCACCGGCTGACGTAGAGCCCGTTCGCCGCTGATACAAGACTGAACATAATCCCATGTGTGCCCGATTGTGAAAGGAACCCAATCTTCCCCGCATCGGTCACCGGCGCATCCGCGTTGAAGCGCACACCGGCCTTCGGCAGGTAGAGCCCCATGCAGTTTGGTCCCACGAGGTTGAAGTTCGCCTCGCGCGCCATCGCGGTCAGCTGCTCCTGGAGCTTGATCCCGATTTCTTCGCCGGTCTCGGCGAAACCCGATGTGAAGAAGCCGGCTCCGTTGGCCCCGTTTGCGATCAAGTCCTTCAGCACGTAGGGCGAGACCTGCCGCGGCACCGCGACCAGTGCGTAGTCGATCTGTTCGGGCACCTCGGCGATCGACTTGAAGTTCTGGATGCCGAGCGCCTCGATGCCGGGTATCTCCTTCTCGTCGAGCTGGACCGAATACAGGTGTCCGCCCTTCTCTTTGAAGGGCATGTTGTTCTGGAGCCACATGTAGTTCGGCCCCTTATCGCCGATCACGGCCACCACCTTCGGGTTGAACATGCGGTCGAGCTTATGACCGGGAACTGCCATCAGACATCATCCTTCCGGGGCGCTCGCCGGTGGGCGGCGCCGGGCATCAGCAGGCGTTCAGGACTCCGAAATCACGATCCGCGCGTCGACGGCGAGCGCGCCATCCGGGTAGGCGAAGACCGGGTTCAGGTCCAGCTCGCGGACCTCCGGGTGCTTCTCAACGAACTCGGAAACCTTCAGGATGGTCTGCTTCAGTGCGCCGATGTCCGAAGGAGGCTGCCCGCGCACCCCGGCCAGCACCGGCCGGCCCTTTATCTCGTTGATCATCTGGTCCGCATCCTTCTCGGCGAGGGGCACCAGCCGGAACGACACGTCCTTCAGCACTTCCACCATGATGCCGCCGAGCCCGAACATCATCACCGGGCCGAACTGCGGGTCCGTGGTCATGCCCACAATCACTTCGGTGCCCTGTGGGGCCATGTGCTGCACGGCCACGCCGAGTATGTTTGCCCCGGGGACAGCCTTCTTCGCGTTCGCCACGATCTCATCGAACGCCGCCCCAACCGCGTCTTTGTCGCTCAGGTTCAGCTTCACGCCCCCTACATCGCTCTTGTGTGCGATATCCGGAGAGACTACCTTCAGCACCACCGGGTACCCGGCGGCTTCGGCCTGGGCCTGGGCTTCTTCCCTGCTCCTGGCCAGGGTGGTGGTGGCGACCGGGACGCCGGCTTCCTTCAGGAGTGACTTGGCCTCGACTTCGTTGAGCAGGGTCCGGCCTTCGGCGCGCGCCTGCGCGATGACTGTTTCGAATGACATGCGGGAGCCTCGATTGGGGGCGGAGATTGTAGCGCGATTGTACGTGAGGGACGGGGGAGTGTCAGGGAGAACCTGGCTGGCGCCCGTCTTTCCCCTGCTCTCCGGCCGGGATCGACTCCGGACATGGCGGTGAACTCCGCCGCCACGTAGATTTGGCTGGACGTGGAGGGACAAGTGGACCAGTTCGATGTGATTGTGGTTGGCGCCGGTTCGGCCGGCGCAGTCGTTGCTGCCCGGGCGAGCGAGGACCCCGCGCGCTCCGTCCTGCTGGTCGAGGCCGGGCCGGACTACGCCGACACGGCGCAAACCCCGTTCGACCTGGTCAACAGCCACAACAACTCCTACACCGACCACGATTGGGGCTTCGACTACCAGCCCACCGCCCGCAGCGGCTCCCGGCCGTTCCCCCGGGGCCGGGTGACGGGCGGTTCGAGCGCGGTGAACACCACCATCGCCCTGCGCGGCATGCCCGAGGACTACGATGGCTGGGCTGCCGCCGGTAACGCCGAATGGTCCTGGGAGAAAGTCCTGCCCGCGTTCAAGCGCCTCGAGCGCGACCTCGAGTTCGGCGATCGTGACTACCATGGCGATGCCGGGCCGATTACCATCCGCCGCTACCGTCACGACGAAATGACGCGCGTCCACCAGGCATGGCTCGCCGCCGCGGAAGAACTCGGCTACCCCTACTGCGAGGACGCCAACGATCCGGCCGGCTGGGGCGCCGGTCCCCACCCGATGAATAAGATCGGCCGCCTCCGCATCTCCACCGCGATCGGCTATCTCTCCGCGGCGCGGGCGCGCCCGAACCTGAGGATCCGCGCCAACACCCTCACCCGCCGCGTCATCGTCGAGAACGGCCGCGCCGTAGGCGTCGAAGTCGAGACCGATGGCGTTGTGGAGACGGTGCGGGGCAGGCTCATCGTGCTCTCCGCAGGAGCGCTCCAGACGCCGGCCATCCTCATGCGCTCCGGCATTGGCCCCCGCGAGGAGCTCGCCCGGCATGGTATCGACGTGCTCCGGGACCTCCCCGGCGTTGGCGCCAACCTGAGCGACCACCCGGCGCTCGCAATCGTCTGCCGGGCGAAGGACCCGTCACTGCTCGACGCGGACCAGCCAATCGTGCAGACCATCCTGCGCTACACCGCGCCCGGCAGCGAGCATCGGAACGACCTCCAGATCGAGGCCTTCTCCTTCTCGCCGCGCGGCGGGCCGCTCAACAGCTTCGCCATCGCGGCGGTGCTGGAGCAGGCCTACAGCACCGGTACCGTCCGCCTTTCCTCTGCCGACCCCCACGCCGCGCCCATCACGGAGCAGCACTTCTGTGAGGACGAACGCGACCTCGCGCGGTTGGTCGCCTGTTTCCGCGATACGGTGGCGTTCACAAGAACCAGGGCAATGAGCGAGCTTATCGCCGAAGTGACCTTCCCCGACCCGCGCCGCGGCCTCTCCGATGAGAGCATCGCCGATCTTGTGCGACGCCTTGCGGCAAGCGGCTTCCATCCCTGCGCCACCGCGCGGATGGGCCCCGCAGGCGACCCGGCGGCCGTGGTCGACCAGTATGGCCGCTGCCACGCGGTCGATGGGCTGGCTATCGCCGATGCCTCCATCATGCCGACGGTCCCCCGGGCGAACACGAACCTCACGTCGATCATGATCGGCGAGATGATCGGCGAGTGGGTGCGTACCCGCCCGGGAGCCTACGGTTTGTAGGCACCCTGCAGGGCTGCGGGATCGTACTCACCGTCGCTGGCTGCCCTCCACGGCGCCTGGAAACGCATTTCCTCCGGCATCCGCCTCCGGAACGCTGTGGGCTGGCCTTCCTGGCGGCGCGTCAGGCGGGCCGGAAATATGGTAGGGCGATCTCCTCGTTCACGTCGTCGAACACCACTTCGACCGGGGTGCCAATTCGGACGTTATCCGGGTCGGCTTCGACGACCAGGCTGGTCATCCTCGGGCCTTCCGCGAGCTCGATCACGCCGATGATGTACGGCACGTCCTGCTCGAACTCCGGCGAGGTGGGACGCCGCGCCACGGTGTAGCTGTAGATCGTCCCCGCGCCCGAGGCGTCGAACCATGTGAGTTCGTTCGAGAGGCACTTCGGGCAGTGCGAGCGCGCGTAGTAAAACACGTGGCCGTTCGCGCAACGCTGCAGGGTAAGCCGGTGTTGCTTCGCGGCGTCCCAGAACGGCTGGCTGATCGGGGTCGGGACCGGCAACGGCTCGGTGCCCTTGCGATACTTCGGCATCCTTTCCTCCTACTCCCCGCGCAGGATGAGCGAGACCTGTTCGCTCATCAGTCCGCCGTTGCCGTGCACGAAGACCGTGTCGCAGCGCTTGAGCTGGCGGTCGCCCGCCCGCCCCGTCATCTGCAGGTAGGCCTCGGTGATATGCGAAATGCCCCCGGCGATACCCGCCTGGCCAAAGCTGAGCTGGCCGCCGTGGGTGTTCATCGGGAAGTCGCCCCGGTACGTCAGGTCGTGCTCTTCCACGAATTTCCCCGCTTCCCCCTTGCCGCAGAATCCGGCGTCTTCGAGGGTTAGTAGCACCGTGATGGTGTAGCAGTCGTACAGCGAGGCCAGGTCGATGTCCTTCGGTTTCACCCCGGCCATTGCCCATGCCCGGTCGGCCGCCGCCTTGATCGGCGTGTGGGTCATGTCCGGGTCGTACGTTACCGAAAGGTGGGTGGTGTTCTCGCCGCCGCCAATGATGTAGGCAGGGCGGTTTTTCGCCTTCTTCGCCCTCTCCCTCGAAGTCACCACGATGGCGCCGCCCCCGAAGCATGGCATCACGATCTCCAGCATGTGCAGCGGGTCGACGATCATCGGCGAATTCAGCACGTCGTCGATGTCGATCGGCGAGCGGAAGACGGCCTTGGGGTTCGCCATCGCGTTTGTCCGCTGGTCGACCGCCACCTTTGCGCGCTGTTCATCCGTCAGCCCGTACTCATAGGCGTAGCGGTTCGCGATGATCGCGTAGGCGTAGTTCTGGCCGATGGCGCCGTAGGGGTAGTCGAACTCGGTCATGGGCGAGCCCCAGTTCCGGCCCCAGCGCTGGCCGCCACCCATGGGGTTCTGGGGGCGGGGGAGTGTATGGAAGATGCAGAGTGCGGTCTCGCACATCCCCGCCTCGATAGCGACAGCAGCGCGGAGCACAGCTCCGGCGCTGGCCGCCCCGCCAAGGTCCACAATCTCCGAGAGATGCGACTGGATGCCGAGGTATTCGGTGAGATGCCCGGGCATGAACATCGGCCCTGCTTCGGCGACGTGCCCCGTCATCAGGGCATCGACATCGCCAGGGGACATCCCCGCATCTTCCAGCGCCAGGCGCGCGAGCTCGGCGTAGGCCTCCATGCCCATCCAGGTGCGGTCCGGCTTCCGGACCGGTGCGAATTCGGCGATGCCAACGATTGCGGCCTCGCCCCGGAGTCCACCCATGTTGGCGCTCCTGTCGAGTGTGATGGCCGGATGGTACGCGCCCCCCGGCGCGCGTGCGACGCGGGAAGGGGCCGCAAAACGCCCACGGCTGGCAGCCGTGGGCGCGACAACACGAAGCCCCGCAAAGAGCGGGGCCGTTCGATGCGACCGGGGTATTCGCCGCGGAGAGTGCAGTTGGAGGCGCCAGCCGGATTCGAACCGGCGGTGAAGGTTTTGCAGACCTCTGCCTTACCACTTGGCCATGGCGCCGGACGTTTCGTGATGGTGCCCAGGGTGAGATTTGAACTCACACGCCCATACAGGCACTGCCCCCTCAAGACAGCGTGTCTGCCATTCCACCACCTGGGCAATGAGGCGATGTTACGTACCCGATGGGCCCGGCGGCAAGCCGCCTGAGGGTCTGGACCCGGAGGTTCTGGCAGGGGTGGCAGGACTCGAACCCGCGACACTCGGATTTGGAGGCCGATGCTCTACCAGCTGAGCTACACCCCTGCGCAGGACACCATCGTACCAAATCGGCAGCTACGGAAAACGGCTGTGCAACGGCTACGCCGCGTGGGGCTGCGCCCCAAACGCTCCGCACACCGGGCAGCGCGGCACCCGCGTCACGCGCGGGGTCTGGGAAAAGTTGAAGCGCGCCCCGCAGCGCACACAGTCCATCCGCTCGAACATCTTCCCTTCCGCGAACTTCCGCTCCCATGCTGGCCGGATGATGCGCTGCTCTGCCACGGGGTGCCTCCTGCCATCAATTACGGCAGAATCCCAACGGCTCCGCATAGGGCGTATGTCACGCTCGCCCCCGGACGGACATAAGCACACGCGTTTCCTATACTCGGGCGATGCACACGAACGTCCGGCACCTCCTCTCCTCGGCTGACATCTCGGCCGCGGAAACCGCGCAACTCCTGGAGATTGCGAGCAGGCTCAAGGCGAATCCCCGCAAGCTGCTCGAAGGCCGCCAGCTGGCGCTGCTCTTTGAAAAGCCTTCCCTCCGTACGCGTGTGAGCTTCCAGGTCGCCATGCGCCATCTTGGCGGCGAAACCATCTACCTCGCGCCCCAGGAGGTCGGACTGGGTGAGCGAGAAGCGATCAAGGATGTGTCCCGCGTTCTCGCTCGCTACGTCGATATCGTCGCCGTCCGCACCTACGGGCAGGTCATCGTCGAAGAATACGCTCACTACTCCGAAATCCCCGTGATCAACGCGCTCACCAACGAAGAGCACCCCTGCCAGGCGCTCGCCGACCTCCTCACGCTGAAAGAGAAAGTGGGCACGCTGAAAGGCATGCCGATCGCTTTCATCGGCGATGGGAACAACGTCGCGGCGAGCCTCGTGCTCACCGCCACCGCGCTCGGTATGGATGTGCGGATCGCGTCGCCCCCGCGTTACATGCTGCCTGAGTACGTCATCTCCGAATCCAGCGCGCGGGCCGCTGCGAGCGGCGGCAAGCTCACGCTCGTGCATGACCCCGTCGAGGCGGTCCAGGGCGCCCGGGCCGTGTACACCGACGTTTGGACTTCGATGGGCCAGGAGCGCGAATCGGAGCGCCGGCGCATCGATTTCGCCGGTTACCAGCTCAATCGCGAGCTCATGGAGCATGCCGCTCCCGGGGCGTTCGTCATGCACGACCTCCCCGCACACCGCGGCGACGAGATCACCGACGAAATGATGGAGAGCTCTACGTCGATCATCTTCGACCAGGCCGAGAACCGCGTGTGGGCCCAGGCGGCGGTAGTGGCGTTCCTGCTCGGGGTCCACGGCCAGGTGGAAGCCTAACCCGGAATTCCTCGCGCACGTCGTATCATGGGTGGTACCACCAGGGGCTTTGCCGCGCCACTCATGCTCGACAGCGAACATTTCCGGGACGTCCTCGCCCAGTTTGATGCCTGGAGCGCGATCGACATCTTCCTCATCGCGCTCGTCATCTTTGCGACGCTGCGCGTCCTGAGCGGCACGCGCGGCCTGACGCAGCTGCGCGGCGCTCTCGCCCTGTTCCTCGTGTTTGTCGTCTTCGGGCGGCTGTTCGATCTGACAGTGGTGAACTTCCTGGTCGCCAATTCTGCGACGGCGCTGGTGGTAGGTGCGGTCATCATCCTCCAGCCCGAGATTCGCCGGGCGCTCGATCGCCTCGGGCGCACCGGGCTCCAGGGCTGGCTCACCGAAGGGAAGCACAACGAGATCATCGATTCGGTGGTGCGCGCTGCCGCCCGCATGTCGGCTGAGCGCCATGGCGGCATCTTTGTTCTCGAACGGGAAACCGGGCTCCAGGATGTTATCGAAACGGGGATCCCGGTCGATGCCAGGGTCTCGCCCGAGCTCCTCGGCGGCATCTTCTACCCGAATTCGCCGCTACACGATATGGCCGTAGTGTTGCGCGATGGGCGCGTGGTGGCCGCGAGCTGCGTGTTGCCCCTGGCGAACGACCCCGACGACCGTCACCTCGGCACGCGCCACCGCGCCGCCATCGGCATCACCGAGCAGACCGACGCCCTGAGCGTGGTCGTCTCCGAGGAGACAGGCGAAATTAGCGTGGCGCTCAACGGCCGGCTCACGCCCATCCCGGATGAGCGCCGGCTTCGGGCGGTCCTGGAGTGGGTGCTGGAGCCTGGCGCCGCCGGGCGCAATGGCCGGGCGGTGCAGGCATGATCGCTCCTTCCCGGTCGCGCTTCTCCTGGATTCTCCTGGCGCTGGCCATCGTCCGCTCATCGGTCGCCAGCGTGTATCGCAACTGGCTGCTCGCATCTTTCAGCCTCGTCGCCGCGTTCGCCATCTGGTTCATCGTTGAGGATGTCGAGAATCCGCGCGTCACGGTCCGGTTCCCTGTCGAAGGGCTGCCTGCCGCTATCCCTGTCGAAGCCCGGAACGCCGGCGACCTCATCATGAAGGACAGCTTTGCCGTGGCCGTCGTCCTCGAAGGCCGGGACGATGATCTCCAGAACCTCGTCCCGGGCGACTTCCGGGCCTACGTCGATGTCCAGGGCATGCAAGCAGATATCGAGGACGTCCGCGAGGTCAAGGTGGAGTCGCGACGCAGCGGCGTCCAGGTGGTAGAGGTCATCCCCTCTTCGGTTCGCGTGACCGTCGTGAAGCCCGAGGAGCGCGAGATGCCGGTCACCATCCGCCGCTCGGGCCAGCTGGCGGCGGGTTACCAGGAAGTCGAGTCTGCGGCGGCCATCGAACCGGCCACCGTCGTCATCAGCGGTCTGCCCGAACGCGTGGCCAGCGTGCGCTCAGTCGATCTTGATGTGAACCTGAGCGGTGTGCGCGACAACACGACCATCGAAGGCGACCTCGTCGCCCGTTCCCAGAGCGGTGCGCAGGTGGTGGTCACCATCACGCCCGCCCGCGGCCGTGCGGCCATCCAGGTCGAACAGACCTTCGTCCAGCGGACCCTGCCCGTTGAGGTGCTTACCACTGGCGATGTCGCGTCCGGGTACATGATTACCAACGTCAAGGTCGAACCGGCGACGGTTGTCGTGACCGGCCCCCAGGCGGTGGTTGCGGGGCTGACGAAGCTCACAACCCAGCCCCTCGATGTCTCGGGCGCCCGTACCGGCCAGACCCTCATCCGCGCCATCGACGAGCCCGCGAACACTTCCCTGGGGCGCCCTTCGGTCACTGTGACGGTGGAGATCCGGCCCATTGAGTGTGGGACCGGTCCAGCGGGCGCGCCCTGTGGCGGCACAACCTTTGTCGTTGGACCCGCATTCGAAAACACCCCCGCCGGGCTCACCCACTCCGGCCTCTATTCCGTCGAGGTGAAGATCACCGGTCCGCTCACCCAGATCCGCGACCTCAAACCCGGCGATATCAAAGTCACGGTGTCGCTTGCTGGCGGAACGGCGGGCACAAAGGCATATCCGGTTACTGTCACGCTCCCCGGGGGGCTCAAAGCCGAGCCGGTGCCGAACCTCCTTGTCACCCTCGTGACCGCTCCTGGAGGCGCGGGACAATGAACGCTGCCTCTGATGCGCTCCCGCGCGTGGTCATCGTCGGCCGGCCGAATGTCGGCAAGTCGTCGCTTTTCAACCGCGTCCTGGGCGAACGCCGCGCCATCGTCGAGGACGAGCCGGGCACGACGCGCGACCGCGTGGAGGCCGATGTAGAGTGGCGCGACCGCCGCTTCCGGCTGATAGATACCGGCGGGTATGAAACTGGCGAAGAGAACGTCTACGCGCCGCTTATCATCGGCCAGGTGAAGGCAGCGCTGGAAGGCGCGGCGGTCGTGCTCTTCTGCGTCGATGCCCGCGACGGCCTCACCGCGAGCGACTACGACATGGCCGATGTCGTCCGCAGGGCGCGCCGGCCCACCATCGTGGTTGCGAACAAGGCCGACAACGAAAAGCGCGAATTCGAAGGCGTGGCCGAGGCCTCCGCGCTTGGGCTTGGCGAACCCATCGCCGTGAGCGCGTTGCACTACCTCAACGTGAGCACGCTGCTCGACCAGGTGATCGCGCTCCTCCCCGAAGCAGAGCCACTCGTGGAAACCGACCGCACCCGGATCGCCATCATCGGCCGGCCGAACGTTGGGAAGTCCGCGCTGGTCAATGCGATCCTCGGCCAGCGCCGGGTGATTGTGAGCGATGTTGCCGGCACGACGCGAGACGCCATCGACACCGAGGTCGATACGCCCGAGGGGGCGTTCCTGCTCATCGATACCGCCGGCATCCGGCGTCCGGGCAAGCTCGGCAAGGGGGTCGAACGCCACTCGGTGATGCGCTCCACCGCCGCAGTTGAGCGTTGCGACGTCGCCGTGCTGGTGGTCGACGGGACCGAAGGCGTGACCTCCCAGGACACGCACATCGCCGGCATCGCCGTGGACCATTACAAGGGGCTCGTGATCGCAGTGAACAAGACCGACCTCTGGGAGGACCCGGAGGCCGGGCGGGAGTGGGCCGAGCGCCAGATGCGCGGCAAGGTCAAGTTCGTGCCCTGGGCGATGGTCACGTTCATCTCCGCGCTCGAAGGGCGAGGCCTGGGGAAATTGCTGGCGCTGGCGCGCGAGGCGCGGGAAGCGCGCCGCCGGCGGGTCGGGACCGGCGAGCTGAACGCGCTCCTGGCGAAAGCCATGCGCGAACATGTGCCGCCGCTCGTCCACAACAAACGCTTCAAGCTGTTCTATGCCACCCAGGCGGGCATCGACCCCCCAACGTTCGTGTTGTTCGTGAACGACCCGGCGCTCGTCCACTTCAGCTATCGCCGCTACCTGGAACGGGCGATTCGCGAGGCGCAGGATTTCGAGGGCACGGCCATCAAGCTGGTGTTCAGGGCCCGCACAGAGGATGATTCGCGGTCGTGATCCTCGAATACGCCACGAACATCGCACTCGGTTACCTGCTCGGCTCGCTCCCCTGGGGGCTCATCATCGGCTACCTCTGGCTGGGCCGGGATATCCGTGAATCGGGGAGCGGGAAGACCGGTACCACCAACGTTCTGCGCACCGCCGGGAAGATCCCCGCGATCCTGGTCATGGTTCTGGACATCGCCAAGGGCGCCGTCCCTGCGCTCGTCGGCCGCCTTGTGTTCGATAGCAATGAGGTGGGTGCGGCCGGGGCCGGGGCCGCGGTCGTGGGCCACATCTGGCCGGTGTTCGCCGGGTTCCGCGGTGGCCGGGGCGTGGCCAGTACCTACGGCGGTGTCCTCGGGCTGGCGCCCCTGCTCTCCCTCCTCTTCCCCCTCATTGGGGCGGTGCTCGTCGGCGCCACGCGCTACGTCTCGGTCATGTCGGTGGTTGGTGTCCCGCTGTGCGCGGCCATCATCGTGGGCGCCGCCGCCGGCGGCTGGGTCGACTGGTCGTTCGCCTGGTATTCGCTGTTCGCCACCGCGCTCGTCGAGTACAAGCACATCCCGAACATCCGGCGGCTGCTTGCCGGCACCGAGCCCCGGATTGGCCAGGGCGGAGACCGCCCGGCGACTGGCTGAGATGGCGTACCTGGGGGTCCTGGGCGCCACTTCCTGGGGGGTCACCCTCGCCGGCCTGCTCGAACGCTCGGGCAACCGGGTAGTCATCCTCACCCGCACCATCGCCGAGGCCGAGGCCGTCGATGCCCGGCGCGGGCTTGAACGGCTGCCTGAGTTGCGGCTGGGCCCACGTGTCACCATCTGGGCCGCCGGGACGGGCATCAGGCTCGATGGTGTTATCGTCGCGGTGCCGGCCCAGGCCCTCCGTGCCTCGGTCCGGGCGAGCCAACTTCCCCGCGACCTGCCGCTCCTTTCGGCCGCCAAGGGCATCGAGCTTGAGAGCGGCGCCCGCATGAGCCAGGTGCTCGAATCCGAGGGCTGGGCAAGAGAACGGATCGCCGTCCTCTCCGGCCCGAACCTCGCGCACGAGGTCGCCCGGGGCCTGCCGGCCGCGTCCGTTGTCGCCAGCAGTTCGCAAGAGACCGCCCGGGTGTGGCAAGCGGCGCTCTCAGGCCCCGCATTTCGCGTGTACACGTCGGCCGATGTCACGGGCGTCGAACTCGGTGGGGCCCTGAAGAACGTGATTGCCATTGCCGCCGGCGCCGCCTGGGGGCTGGAGTTTGGCGCCAACACTGTGGCCTCGATCATGACGCGCGGTCTGGCCGAGATGACTCGCCTGGGCGTGGCCTGCGGTGCGGACGCGGTGACGTTCCAGGGCCTCGCCGGCGTTGGCGACCTCGCCGCCACCTGCTTTTCGCCGCTGAGCCGCAACCGGCGTTTCGGGGAGCTCCTTGCGCGGGGCCGCCCGCCGGTCGAGGCCCAGGCCGAGATCGGCGAGACCGTCGAAGGCGCCGCCACCGCACCCGTTGCCCTCTCGCTCGCGCAGAAGCTTGGCGTCGATCTCCCCATTACCGCCCAGGTGGCGCGAGTGGTGGCGGGCGAGGCGACCATTGCCGAGGCCATGACGGGCCTGCTCGCCCGGCCACTCAAGGGCGAGGCCGCTTGGGGCCGCTGA
Organism: uncultured Anaerolineaceae bacterium; assembly: GCA_964648195.1. Taxonomy (GTDB): domain Bacteria; phylum Chloroflexota; class Dehalococcoidia; order Tepidiformales; family Tepidiformaceae; genus Amarobacter. The sequence continues at coordinate 15,891 of CAZYLL010000014.1, forward strand.
TGCTACGATCGTTGCATGGCTGTGACCGGTTCACGCGCCCTCGAACAACTCGTCGCCGACCTTGCCGCAGGCGGCGAACCGTCTGATAACGACCTTGCCCTCTTCTCCGACCTCGACCGCGCCGGCGCCGAATGGCTCCGCGTTCATTGGCTCGAGATCCCGGTGGAGAGCAGGGCCGGACTGTACTCGCGGGCGCTTGAGCTCGCCGAGGAGAACGTCGAGCTCGACTTCGTTGAGCTGGGCCGCATCGGGCTGACCGATCCTGACGCCGAGGTCCGCGAACGTGCCATCCTGAGCCTCTGGGAGACCGGGGACCGCGGGATCGGTCAAAGGCTGGTGGACCTGCTGGAGAGCGACCCCGCGCCGGGAGTGCGCGCAGCTGCCGCCATCAACCTCCGCCGGTTCGTCGAGGCGCTCGAGCTCGGCCGGCTCGCCGCAGTCGAGGGCGAGCGGGCGGTGGCCGTGCTCCGCCGGGCCTTCGAGGATTTGGCCCAGCCGGTCGAGGTCCGCGCAGCCGCTATCGAGGCGCTGGGTCCCTGCGCCAGGCCCTGGGTTGGCGACCTTATCTCGGCGGCCTATGAGTCCGGCGAACGGGAGTTGCGAATCTCGGCCGTGCGCGCCATGGGGAGTTCCGCCCTCGAGCGGTGGGTGGAGTACATCTCCGACCAGCTCTACTCGGGCGACGCAGAGTTCCGGCTCGAAGCCGCGGTCGCGGCCGGCAATCTCGGCTCTGAAGATCTCGTACCGGCGCTTGGTGAACTTCTCGCCGATGAGGACTTCGACGTGGTCTTTGCCGCGGTCGAATCGCTGGGCGAGATTGGCGGAGAGGAGGCGGTCGAGCTCCTGAAGGAGTACCGCTCGAGCGCCCCGGAGGAGCTGGCCGACGCGATTGACATCGCCCTGGAAACCGCCGGCGCGGGGGGGCTCTTCCGCCGGTTTGGGGAGATGCGCGACAACTGATGGCACGCCGGCTCCCGGTCCAGGAAGCGATCTCCGCGGGTGGTGTGGTGTGGCGCCGCAACCAGTCCGGCCGCATCGAGGTTGTCGTGTGTGGCCGCCGCTCCGACCGGGTCTGGGGCCTCCCCAAGGGCACGCCCGACCCTGATGAGCCGCTCGAACAGACCGCCATCCGCGAAGTCCAGGAAGAGACCGGCTTGCTGGTCGAACTCGGCGATGAGCTCGGGTCGATCGAGTACTGGTTCACCGCGAACGGCGTGCGCTACCACAAGCAGGTGCGCCACTGGCTCATGCGCCCCGTCGGGGGCGATGTCTCGCTCCACGACCACGAGTTCGACGTCGTCTGCTGGCTCCCGGCCGAGCAGTCCATGGCGACAATCACGTACGATGGCGAACTCAAGCTCGTGGCCAAGGCCGCCAGGAAGCTGGGAGATCTGCAATGACCATCGAGGTGCGGCCCGGATCGCGCGACCACCTGGTTGTCGCAACCGGTCCACGCCTGCGGATCCGGCACAAGACTCGCGACGACGCGATCGACGACTACGCATGGCGCCGCGACCCGGAGAACGCCCGCCCCAATGGCATGCTCCCGTTCAGCGAGGGCTTCACGCGCTTCCTCCAGGTGTTTGAACACGACCTTGCCTTCGGCCAGCCCGACCGCGCCCAGTTCGCCATCGAAACCTCCACCGGGGTCCACATCGGCAGCGTAATGTTCTACAACGCCGACCATGGCCGCGAGACCGCGGAGTTCGGCATCTCCATCGGCGATGCCCGCTACCGCGGCGCCGGCCTGGGACGCGAGGCTACGGTCGTCTTCCTGCGTTACGCGTGGCAGACCTTCCCATTTCGCACGTTCTACCTGCACACGCTCGAATGGAACGAGCGAGCGCACCGCTGCTTCCTTGCCTCGGGTTTCAACGACGTTGCACTCGTCGAACGCGGAGGAGACCGGTTCATCCGGATGGAAGCGCGGCGTGAGTGGTGGCTCCTCTGGGACATGGAGGGCAGGTTCGGGACCGCCGCGCCGCCCCCGGCCGAACGAGCCGATTGAGGACAACCGGTTCCTCCGTGTCCCGCCGGCCCAGGTTCCCGTCCACCGGCCGTCCACCCGCCTGTCACCACGACGCCCGCGCGTGGTTCCCTGTCTGATCTGGGCAGCGAGGGCGCGGTGCCGACATTCAAGCTGAGAGCATCGCGCGCGAGCCCCTCCCCAGGAGCAGCGGTGCGGGAAGGTGATATGGAGCAGGCTTACCCCCCTACTTCTGGCAACCTCGCGATGCAACCGGAGTATCCGAACGATCGCGGGCACACGGCTGGGCCCCGCCCGGCCGCCGGGCACCTGCGAGCGCTTCCCGTCCTTCCCGAGGCGCCCGACCACGTCCATGAGCTTGGGCTTCCCGAACGCTTCATCGAAGACCTGGCGTTGAAGACCCTCTACCGCATCACCGTCCCAACGCCCATCGGCGTGGCCAACGCCATGCGGGTCAGTCCGGGAGTCGCCCGCGAGGCGCTCGACGAGCTCCGCCGCCAGCGCCTGGTCGAGACGACCTCGGCTTCAGGACGCCTCGAAACCGAGTGGCAGTACCGGCTCACCGAGCTCGGCATGCACGAGGCCGAAAACGCCTTCGAGCGCAGCAAGTATGTTGGCCCGGTCCCGGTCCCGATCCAGGACTACTTCCGCGTCCTCGAACACGACACCGAGATCGGCGCACCCGACCCGGTGCGCCTGGCGCGGGCGCTCCAGCAGCTCGTGCTCGCCCGCGACGTGGTGGCGAAGGTCTGCCTGGCGCTCACCTCGGGCCGCCCCGCCATGCTCTGGGGCGCCCCGGGCAACGGCAAGACCACCATCCTCGAACTTACGAGCGAAGCCATCCAGGGCGTCACCCTCATGCCCGTCGCCGTCTACGTCAGCGGCCACATCATCCGGCTCTACGACGACCTGGTGCACCAGCCGGTCGAAGGTGACGACGCGGCCGACGCGACGTCGGCCTACGACCGCCGCTGGATGCGTATCCGCCGGCCGTTCGTCTTCGTCGGTGGCGAGCTCCGTCACGAGGACCTCGACCTGGCCTATGACCCGGCCCTCGGCTACCACCAGGCCCCACCCCACGTGAAGGCCCACGGCGGCCTGCTGGCAATCGACGACTTTGGCCGGCAACAGGTTTCGCCCCACGCGCTGCTGAACCGCTGGATCGCGGCGCTCGAGCGAGGCGAGGACACGATGGCGCTTGTCACCGGCGAGCGCATCACCTTCCCGTTCCGCTCGACGATTTGCTTCAGCACCAACCTCGAACCGAAGACGATGCTGGAAGAGGCGCATCTTCGCCGCCTTCCTTACAAGATCCGCATCCCTGAACCGACGCCCGAGCAGATGGCCGAGATCTTCCGGCGCTTCGCCGACGCCATGGGCGTCGAGGCTACCCCGCTCAACATCGAGGCGGCGGTCGAACTGGTCCGCCGCGCGAGCAACGGCAACTTCCGCAGCTGCCACCCGCGCGACATCCTCCAGCTCATCATCGAGGAATCGCGCTTTGTGAAGCGGCCCGCCGTCCTCGAACCCGGCGCCACCCGCCGCGCCTGCGAGGTCTACTTCGCGGTCGATCCCGGGCCAATCGCCAAATAGCGGGCCTGCAGTGATCAGGTTCGTGCCCCTTCGCCGGCGACCGGACGCGCAGACAATCGCCGCCGAGCAGGAACGTCGACCCGCGGGGCCCAGCTCTGGTACGAGGTTACTTGTAGAGAGTGATGCCGTTGGAACCGATGCCAGTGCTGGTCGTGATCCAGTACGCATCATTGAATGTGTCACCGCCAGACGTGTTGTGGCCGTGGTGAAGGTGGGCGCCATCTGACCCGCACTGGGCTGCTGCAATTGTGCCGATGTACGTCGAGTGAGCGTCACCGATCACGATGTTGTAGCTGCCCGAGCTTGGGTACCCGGTGATGTGCAGGTTGTTGTCATAGCCGAGCTTGGTGTATGGGGGACTCCCTGGCGGGTGCTTGTAGATCGTGTACTGGTTCCCGGTGCATCCGTTTCCTGAGGGATACGGATTGATCTCGTAGTACACATAGTCGGTGTCCGAGATATTCTCCGCCCGGAAGTAGACGGGTTTCCCCTGGGTGTTCCCGTACCCTTGGGTCATGTCAAGCGCGCGCTCCGCGTACGGCGTTTGAGCTTGGCTCGGGTGGTTCCAATTGCTAGTGACGGTCCCAGATGCCGCCATGGGATTCCGGATGTAGACCGTATCCGCGCTCGCCGTCGACTGCACCGCGAGCAAGACGGCAGCGCCGGCTGTTGCGACGAGGATTGGGAGAACCAATCGACCAAACATCACTTTGCCTCCTGCGCCACGCGGCCCGCGATGGCCAAGAAGTTGGCGTCGTCGGGAAAGCCCTCACCGTGGACCCAAACAACGTGGTTTGAGGTTGCGAATAGAACGTCTCGCGGCCCGGACCCGATCACGTCTTTCGTGGGAAGCATGATCAGCGCGTGCCAAGTGCCCAATGTTCCTTCTTCGAACCGCCTGACCGGACTGTCCTTCAACGCGACCCATTCAACCTTCGCATCCGGCGTCCAGACAACGATTACCAGTTCGCGGCCGGTCGCATCACCGTAGCGCGCTTCTCCCGAGAACCGTGCGTCAGGGAGTTGCAGGAGGACAGCCCATCGCTCAGAGAGTCCCGCGCCCGCCAGACTAATCCGAAGCTCCGGAGCCACGGCCCCGATTCTGACCGGGTCGCTTGAGGTCGCGGCAGAACTCACGTCGGGCATGTTCAAGCGCGTATCGACCCCCGGTCCGGGATCGACGTAGCGGACCGTCGGGACTGGCTGGGCGAGGCCGGTCGACGCGGCTCCGACCGCATTGGCATCGACCGTTGCGAGGCCTCGTGTGTCGGGTTGCTCTTCTTCCCCCTGACGAGCCTGCCCGGGGGCCAATGCCAACGTGCCGACAATCAGGGCGGATCCTGAGAGCGGAATGAGTGCTGCGAGCATGCGGTGTTGAATCGCCATCTTTGCCCTCCCTTCCGAAGGGGCCGTGGAGGCGCAAGCGGGCTCAGCATGGCTGGCTTACGAAGCTCCGTGGAGCGTCGAAAGAGGCAGAAAACCGGGTCAAACGGGCCAAATGCGTCCCGTCCGGTGGTATAGTCCCCGTCGACATGCTCTTGGCAAGACTGGCAGTTCTAGCCATCGTGACGCTTTCATCCATGGCGGCTGCGGCGGTCGACGCTCCCTATCTCACAGCGGAACCTGGGCAATCACCCGACTCCTGGATCGTTTCAGGGCGTGGGTTCGAGCCGTTCCAGGAGCTCTACGTGAACCAAATCTCGTGCGGGGAACTCCCCTGTGGCGCCGGACCGATGGTGGGGTTTCACGAGGTCACCGCCGATGCGCACGGCGACTTTGTCGTCGAAATGCAACTGCTTGTCGACTTCGAACCCTTCCGGGGGCATACCGACAGGTTGATCGCCGCATACGGCAAGAACTGGACGGAGGATCAGATCATCGACGCGCCCCAAGTGCGTGTTCCACTCCACCACCCGGGAAATCCGCTGGCCCCCGCCGCTGGAACGGCGCGGCCGAAGTCTGGAGGTGCCTGGGATCCTGAATGGGCGACCGCGGTAGGGGCGGGGTTGATCTTCCTCAGCGGGCTCGGGTTGGTGTATGTCCGCCGCCCACGCCGCCATTGATGAGGCGCCACGGCGCACGGCGGCCCGCGCTCGCTTCTCGCGGCGGGCTAATCCCTGCCTGAACGGGCCCGCCGCCCGCGGCGATGCCTCAGGCTCTTTCCAGTTCGAACGAGTACGTCTCGATGACCGGGTTCGCCAGCAACCGGGCGCACATCTGGTCCACCTGCGTCGCGGCTTCCTTCGGGTCCGCTGCCTTGAGCGTGACCTGGAAATAGCGGCCCGAGCGCACGCCGAGCACTCCGCCGAAACCAAGCGACCCGAGCGCTCCGCCGATGGTGATGCCCTCCGGGTCGTTCACCGTCGGCTTGAGCGAAACGTACACGCGCGCCAGGTATGTCCCCTCGCCACTCTTCGCGGTCGCTGCCTTCCTGTCCTTCTTCTTCGAGTCCTTCGCCTTCGTCATGCGGGCAGCTCCTGTCCGGTCAGCATCTTGTAGACGGTGAGGTAGCGTTCGGTCGTCGCCGCCACAACGTCCGGGGGAAGCGGAGGGGGTGCATCGCCCTCCTTCCAGTGGGCTGCGAGCCAGTCTCGCACAGGCTGTTTGTCGAAGCTCGGCTGCGGCCCCCCGGGCCGGTACTGGTCGGCCGGCCAGAAGCGGCTGCTGTCAGGCGTCAAGACCTCGTCGATGAGGATGACCTCTTCGTTCCAGATCCCGAACTCCAGCTTGGTGTCGGCGATGATCACGCCACGCTCCAGTGCCACCGTGTGGGCGTAGCTGTAGACCGCGAGCGTCCGCAGCTTCATCGCGTTTGCCGCCTCCACCCCGACGATCTGTTCGAGCTGCTCGAACGAGATGTTCTCGTCGTGACCAACGTCGGCCTTCGTGCTCGGCGTGAAGATCGCCTCCGGCAGCCGGTCGGATTCCCTCAGGCCCTCGGGCAGCGGGATCCCGCAGACGGCGCCTGTGCGCTGGTAGTCCTTCCAGCCCGACCCCGAGAGGTAGCCGCGCGCGATGCACTCCGCATCCAGCCGTTTTGCCTTTTTCACCAGCATCGAGCGTCCGTAATACTCGGGGGTGAGGTCGAACGGTACCAGGTGCCGGTTGTGCTCCTCGATGACCGCGATGAAGTGGTTCGGCACCACCTCCTTGATGCGGTCGAACCACCAGGCGGAAAGCCGCGTGAGGACGTGGCCCTTGCGCGGGATGCCGGTTGGCAGCACCACATCCATCGCCGAGATGCGGTCCGTCGCGACAATGAGCAGGTTCTCGCCGAGGTCGTAGGTGTCGCGCACCTTTCCGCGGTGCGCGCGGTTGGGCAGGTTCGATTCGAGCAGGACTTCAGCCACGTTCTTGCTCCCTCAGGTTCAGATAAAACACCGTGGTGGTGGCGGTGACAAATGCCACGATCGGGATGAGCAACACACCCTGCACGAGCGAGTAGACCGCCCCGAGGATGACCTCGGTATTGCGATCGCCTCGCACGGCTTCACCCATCAGCGAAATCACGAGGAATGGCCCAAAGAGGATGGCGACCGTGAGCAGCACGACCGCCAGAAGGCGCAACATGTGCCCGCGCATCAGCCGCCAACTGCGCCCCAGCGCTTGCAGCGGCCCGAGCTCCTCGAGCATGAACGCCTCGAACGAGAGGGCCAATCTCAGCGCGAGGTAGGGGAGCAGCAGCAACCCGACCAGGCTGATGAACGCCAGGAAGAGGCCGCCGGAGACGAGCAGTACGAGCGCCAGCAAGCCGCCCATCCGGTTGAACGCCGGGTCGAGCGACTCCGTAAGCGATCTCGGCTTGCCGGTGAGCATGCCGGCGATCGAGACGATGGTGCCTCCCCGTGCCACCTGCGCAAACAGCGCCTGGGCCGCGCCAATGAGAAGCACGGCCAGCAGCTGACCCCCGTGCGTGGTGTCGATCTCCTCATCGCCGAAGACCGTGAGCAACAGCACCGCCAGCAGGCCGCTCGTGACCACCGCTACCGGCACCTGGATCACCAGCAGGGGGAGCATCGCCTGGCGCGGGTGGTCGACCACCACCGCCCAGGCTTCCGAGATGACTTTGCGCGCGGGCAAGAGTCCGTTGGCCGGGGGCGGCTGGGGTCCGGTTCGTGTTGGGCTCGATGGCTCGGGATTCACAGGCCCAGGCGCTCGAATGTCGCGCCGATGTGCTGCAGATAGAACCCGTAATCGAACAGCCTGCGGAGCTGCTGCTCTCCAATGCGGCTGGTGACGTCCGAATCGGCGAGCAGCAGGTCGAGAAACGGTGTGCGTTCGCGCCATGCCCGCATCGCGTTGCGCTGCACGATGGCATACGCATCTTGCCTGCTCAGGCCCGTTTCGATGAGCGCAAGGAGCACGCGCTGAGAGAACACCAGTCCGTACGAGCGGTCCAGGTTCTCGCGCATGTGCTCGGGGAAGACGGTCAGCCGGTCCATCACCCCGGTGAAGATGTGCAGCATGTAGTCCAGCACCAGCGTCGCGTCGGGGAACATGATCCGCTCGGTACTCGAATGCGAGATGTCGCGCTCGTGCCACAGCGCGACATTCTCCATGGAGGTCAACGCGTAGCCCCGCAGGATGCGCGCGAGCCCGGTCACCCGCTCGCAGAGCTCCGGGTTGCGCTTGTGGGGCATCGCGCTCGATCCCGTCTGGCCTTCGTCGAATGGCTCTTCCGCCTCGCGCACCTCGGTCTTCTGCAGCGCCCGGATCTCCGTCGCGAACTTCTCCAGCGAGGCGCCGATGATCGCCAGCGTCGTGACGAACTGCGCATGCCGATCGCGCTGGATCACCTGGGTCGAGGCCGCCTCGATGCCCAGTCCGAGCTTCCGGCAGACGATCTCCTCAAGCTCAGGCGGCACCGAAGCATGCGTCCCGACTGTGCCAGAGATGGCGCCCACCGCCACCGCTTCGCGCGCTGCCTCGAGCCGCTTGCGGTTCCGGCGCATCTCGTCCACCCACACGGCGAGCTTCAGCCCGAACGTCGTCGGTTCGGCATGGACGCCGTGGGTCCGGCCCGCGCAGAGCGTGTTGCGGTGGGCAACCGCCTGCCGTTCGAGTACGGCCGAGAGCCCGTCGATGCCTTTTAGCAGCAAATCGCAGGCGTCCCGCAGCTGGAGCGCGGTCGCGGTGTCCCAGACATCGGACGACGTGAGCCCGAAGTGGACGTACCGCCCCTCTTCGCCCAGTGATTCGGCGACCGACCTGAGGAAGGCGGTGACATCGTGATGGGTGATGGCGATGTACTCGTGGACCTTCGCGACGTCGAACCGGGCGTTCTGCCGGATCAGCGCAGCGGCCTCGGCCGGGATCTGGCCGAGCTCGGCCCATGCCTCGCACGCGGCAATCTCGACATCGAGCCAGCGCTGGAACTTGTTCTGGTCATCCCAGACGGCGGCCATTTCCGGGCGGGAGTAACGGGGGATCACCGTGACATCGTACCGGCAACCGCCCCACCGGAACAGGGAACCGCACACGGCGTACACTCCCCGGCGTGACCGACTTCTTCTACGCGCGGCCCGGCCTGAACGTCGAGACCTATGCCGGGCGGACCGCATCCCTGCCGGTGGTCGAAGGGGATGCTGGCTTCTACCTGGAGCTGGCGCGCGCCGCGCCCGGCCCCGCTCTCGAACTCGGCTGCGGGACGGGCCGGCTGGTGCTCCACCTTGCCCGCGAGGGGATCGACGTGACCGGACTCGACATCTCAGATGCCATGCTCGGAGTCGCCGGTGCCACGCGCTCGCGCCAGGATGCCACCGTGCGCCGCCGCGCACGCTTCGTGCGGGGAGACATGAGCGATTTCGAGCTGGACCGCGAGTTCGGCCTCGTCTACATCGCGTTCCGTTCGTTCATGATGCTCACCGCCCCAGGGGATCAGCGCCGCTGTCTTGAATCCGCGTACCGGCACCTGCTGCCCGGGGGCACCCTGGCGGTCAACCTTTTCGACCCGCTTCTCAACCGGCTTGACCCCGGCCCGCTGCCCGGTGGGTGGACGCCGATGGGCAACTTCCCGCACCCCGAGACCTGGAATCTCGTCCGGATTGAGGTGGCCGACCGGATGAACGACCCGCTGGACCAGGTCTTCGAGGAGACCTGGCGCTTCACCGAGATCGACAAGAACGGCAAGGTGCTCCGCCAGGAGGAGGAGGTACTCCGCATGCGGTGGACGTACCGGTATGAGATGCGCTACCTGCTCGAGCTGTGCGGCTTCGAGGCGGTCTCGGAATACTCGGACTACTTCGGATCCCCGCCGGCCTACGGAAGGGAGCAGATCTGGGTCGCAAGGAAACCCCGGCTGAGCGCCTGATCCGCCTCAGCCATGTGACTGTTTGTCCCGGAATGCCTTGTACGACTCGCGGATGGCCGGGTGCTTGAGCGCGAGGATCGAGGCAGCCAGGTAGGCCGCGTTGCGCGCTCCCCAGGCCCCCACCGCCACACCCGCGACCGGGACGCCCGGCGGCATTTGCAACACCCCATAGATGGCGTCGAGGCCGCCCGCGACTTCGCTCGACGCCAGGGGGATGCCGATGACGGGTAGCGTGCAATTCGCCGCCACCGCGCCCGGCAGGTGGGCCGCCCCGCCGGCGGCGCAGATCACCACCTCGAAGCCGTCGCTTTCCGCGCGCCGGGCGAACTCCCGCACTTTGTCCGGCGTGCGGTGCGCCGACATCACGCGGACGGCATACGGGATTCCCAGGTCGTCGAGCGCCTTTTTGGTTGGCTCGAGCAGGGGCTCGTCGTTGGCCGAGCCCATAAGGATGGCAACAAGCGGGTTGGTCATTCCACAGCCTCCAGCGCGATATCTGTCCTGTAGTGCGCGTCCTTGAAGTGGATCCGCCGCACGTTGTCGTAAGCGCGTTCGCGCGCTTCCCGGATGGTGTCGCCCAGGGCGACCACCGTGAGGGTGCGCCCGCCGCTCGTGACGACGTTCCCACCCTCCTCGCGGGTGCCCGCGTGGAAGACGAGAACGCCCGGATCGACGGCGTCGAGGCCGGAAATCGGGTGGCCGGTCTCGTATTTCCCGGGGTACCCCCCGGGTGCCATCACCACGCCAACCGCAGCCTTCGGCGACCAGCGCACAGCGATATTCGCAAGCTCGCCACGCGCTGCGGCCGTCCCGACCTCATACAGGTCGGATTCAAGCCTGGGCATGTGGACCTGTGTCTCCGGGTCTCCCGACCGCGCGTTGTACTCGACGATTTTCGGCCCTTCGCCGGTTACCATGATCCCGGGGTAGAGGGTTCCGTTGTAGGGATGGCCCTCGGCCGCCATGCCCCGGATGACCGGGTCGACGACTCGCTGCTGGATCTGGCGGATGAGTTCGCCCTCGACCCCCTTGCTCGGAGCGTAGGCCCCCATCCCCCCCGTGTTCGGCCCCAGGCCGCCGTCAAGGGCGCGCTTATAGTCTGTCGCGAATGGCCACAGCACGGCGACTTTCCCATCGCAGAACGCATGCGCGCTGGTCTCCCAGCCCTGCATGTCCTGCTCGATGACCACCGTCCTGCCCGATTCACCGAACTCGCCATCGACCATCATGGAGCGCAACGCGCTGAGCGCGGCTTCCCGCGTATCACAACCGACCGCCCCCTTGCCTGCTGCGAGCCCCGATGCCTTCACCCAGAGCCGCTGCTCGGGAAGCGACTTCACGTAATCAACCGCCCGGTCGTAGTCGCTGAAGGTACGGGCGGCGGCGGTCGGGATGCCGTAGCGGCCCATGAACTCCTTCGCCCAGGCCTTGCTCGCCTCGATCCGCGCGGCAGCCGCCGTGGGCCCATAGCAGAGGATGCCCTCGGCCCGCAGGCGATCGACGAGGCCCAGCGGCTGCGGGTCGTCCATGCTGGCCAGGTAGAAGTCGATGCGGAGGTCGACCGCAGCCTTCACGATGCCGTCGATGTCCCGCGGTTGGACCGGCACGTTGGTGCCAACCGTTGCTGTGCCCGCATTCCCGGGGGCGATGAACACCTCGCCGACGGCCGGCGACTGGGCCAGCTTCCACGCAATCGCGTGTTCGCGCCCGCCGTTGCCGACCAGGAGCACACGTGAACTCATCGGGTCACTCCCATTCGATGGTGCCCGGCGGTTTGGGGGTGATGTCGTAGACCACCCGGTTGACGCCATGCACCTCGTTGACGATCCGGTTCGAAATGCGCGCCAGGAGCTCGTGTGGAAGCCGTGCCCAGTCGGCGGTCATCGCGTCATCGGCCACCACAGCCCGGATGGCGACGGCGTATCCGTAGGTCCGGAAGTCGCCCATCACGCCGACGGTCCTGGTATCGGTGAGCACGGCGAAGCTCTGCCAGATGTCGCGGTAGTAGCCAGCATCCCGGATTTCGTCCATCACGATCCGGTCGGCCAGGCGAAGGATTTCGAGCTTCTCTTTGGTCACTTCGCCGATGCAGCGGATCGCAAGTCCGGGGCCGGGGAAGGGGTGCCGCCATACCATCTCCTCGGGCAGCCCCAGCGCCTCGCCGATGCGCCGAACTTCGTCCTTGAAGAGGTACCGCAGCGGTTCCACCAGGCCGAACTTCATGTCCGGGGGGAGCCCGCCAACGTTGTGATGGGTCTTGATGGTCGATGCGCCCTTGCCGTGGGAACCCGACTCGATCACATCCGGGTAGAGCGTGCCCTGGCACAGGAAGCGCGCATCAGCGATCGCGCGCGCCTCGCGCTCGAAGATGCGCACGAACGTGTTTCCGATGCGGATGCGCTTCGTTTCCGGGTTCGTTACTTCGGCGAGCTGGGCGAGGAAGTCGCGCTCTGCATCGACGTGTACGAGGTTGATGTGCATGTTCTTCCGGAACGTGGTGACGACCTCCTCAGCCTCACCAGCGCGGAGCAGCCCATTGTCCACGAAAATGCAGGTGAGCTGGTCGCCGATCGCCCGGTGCACGAGCGCGGCAGCGACGGCGCTATCGACGCCGCCGGAGAGCCCGCAGATCACGCCGGCGCTGCCTACCTGGGCGCGAATCGCGTCGATCGACTCCTCGATGAAGTTCCCGGGCGTCCATGTCCCCTCGGCCCCGCACACATCGCGGACGAAGTTCCGCAGGATGTCCTTGCCGCGCGGCGTGTGCACTACCTCCGGGTGGAACTGAAGGCCGTAGTAGCGGCGTTCCAGGTCGGCCATCACGGCATAGGGAGAGTTCCCCGAGCGCGCATAGGACGTGAAACCCGGCGGCACCGCGTCCAGGCGGTCGCCGTGGCTCATCCAGACCTCGAACTCGGCGGGCAGCCCTTCCAGGAGGGGCGCCGCGTGCTCCCGCTGGACGATGGCCGGGCCGAACTCGCGCTCCGTGCCGGGGCCCACCTTGCCCCCCAGCTGGTGAGCCATGAGCTGCATTCCATAACAAATACCCAGGACGGGCAGACCGCATTCCCACACCCAGCCGGGGGCGAGCGGTGCATCGGGTTCATAAACGCTGTTGGGGCCGCCCGAGAGGATGATGCCGCGGACGTCCATCCCCTTGATGCGCTCGTAGGGCACGTCGTGCGGCAGGAGTTCACAATAGGTGTTGAGTTCTCGCACCCGCCGCGCGATCAGCATCGCGAACTGGGACCCGAAGTCCAGCACAACGATGCTTTCATGTCCCTTCGCCGGATCGGCGGCCGAAGCTGGTTGTGGTTGGGAGGGGGTGTCGGTCATCGAATGCGCGGTACCCATACGAAACGCTAACTGAATTGTATAGTTTGGTCAACGAATTCGGGCCCCCGGCCCGCTCCAGGAGCGCCCATGGCCGACGATCCCGCTCCCGCCCTCATCGAACGCGCAGTACAAGTCCTGCGCGAGGGTGAACTCATCATTCTGCCCACCGACACGGTGTACGGGATCGCCGCCGACGTCCGCGATGACGAAGCGGTGAGGGCGCTCTATGCCGCCAAGCGGCGCGACCCCTCGGTCCCCCTGCAGCTGCTGTTCGGGCGTGACTCGCACCTTCTCGAACAGTATGCGGTCCTCACGGGCCCCGCCCGGCGGCTGATTGCGGCACTCGGGCCTGGCGCCTGGACGGTCATTGTCCCGGCGCGCGAAGGCTGGGATAGCCCGGCGCTTTCAGGTGGCCGCACGGTAGGGATTCGCATCGTCCCGGTCGATATCGTGCTCGATATCGTCGACCGGCTCGGGGCGCCGCTCGCGGCCTCAAGCGCCAACGTTTCGGATGGGCCAAGCCCGGTCACCTGCGAAGAGGCCGAACGGCAGGTCGGGGTGTTCTGCGCGCTCGCAATCGACGGGGGGCCCACCGGGCAGGGGGTGGACTCCACTGTCGTGGACCTTGCCGGCGACGAGCCGCGTATCCTGCGCGAGGGCGCCATCGATCGCGGCACCATCGCCCGTATACTGGGCGTGTCCCACATCCCCGTGTTGAGGAGTGTCCGCCCATGAGACTGGCATTCGGGGCCGACCATGCTGGTTTTGAATTGAAGGACCACCTTGTCCAGTTCGCGCGTGGCCTCGGCCACGAGGTTGTCGACCTGGGGACCAATGGCCCCGAATCCGTCGACTACCCCGACTTCGCCGAGGCGGTCGCCGCGAAGGTCATCGAGGGTCAGGCCGACCTTGGCGTGGTGCTTTGCAGCAACGGCGTGGGCATCAGCATCACCGCGAACAAGGTGCCCGGGATCCGCTGCGCGCTCTGCCACACCAGCTGGGGCGCGGCCCGGGCCCGCCAGCACGCCGACGCCAACATGCTGGCCCTCGGAGCGTGGGAGATCGGCCGCGGCGTCGCCGAGGATATCCTCTCGGCCTTCCTCCGTAGCGAGTTCGAGGGCGGCCGCCACGAACGCCGCGTCAAGAAGCTCATGGACGTCGAGAAGCGCGGGATCGCCGCCCGGGCGGCCTCGCGATGAGCGACGGCATCGGCAAGAAGACCGTCCGCGACATCGATGTCTCCGGCAAGCGTGTCCTTGTCCGCGCCGACCTGAATGTGCCCCTGGAAGGCGGCGTGATCACCGACGATACGCGCATCCGCGAGTCGCTCCCCACCATCCGCTACCTGCTTGACCACGGCGCGCGAGTCATCGTCTGTTCGCACCTGGGGCGCCCAAAAGGGCCAGATCCCGCGCTCTCGCTTGCACCGGTTGCCGGCCGCATGGCAAACCTCCTCGGCCAGGAGGTGCTCTTCGCCGAGGATTGCGTTGGTGCGGCGGCAGAGGAAGCGGTCGCGGCCATGGGACGGCACGTCCTCCTGCTCGAAAACCTGCGTTTTCATCCCGGGGAGGAGAAGAACGACCCGGACTTCGCCCGTGCGCTCGCCAGCCTTGCCGACATCTACGTCAACGACGCATTCGGGGCTGCCCACCGTGCCCATGCTTCCACCGAGGGTGTAACGCACTATCTCCCTGCGGTTGCAGGGTTCCTGATGGAGAAGGAGGTGCGCTACCTCAGCGCACTTCTCGCCGACCCCCCGAAACCTTTCGCGGCCATCGTCGGGGGCGCCAAGGTGAGCACGAAGATCGCCGCTATCGAGCACCTGCTCCCCCGGCTCGACATGCTCTTCCTGGGCGGCGGCATGGCGAACACCTTCCTCAAGGCCAGCGGGATCGACGTTCAGATGTCGCTGGTGGAGGACGAACAGGTCGAAATCGCGAAGGCCATTCTTGCCCGGGCGCGGGACCGAGGCGTATCCGTTCATCTCCCCCGCGACGTTGTCGCCGCGAGCAAGTTTGCCGCCGATGCACAGGCGCTCACGCGGCCGGTGAACGAGGTACCGAAGGGCTACATGATCCTGGATATCGGACCTGAAACCGTGCGGGACTACGCTGAAGCGCTGAAGACCGCGAAGGCCGTCGTCTGGAATGGTCCGATGGGGGTCTTCGAGATGGAGAAGTTTTCCGCCGGGTCGTTCGGGCTCGCGCGCGCGCTCGCTTCGCTCGATGCCATCACCGTTGTCGGCGGCGGCGAAACGGCCGCGGTCGTGGCCCTTGCCGGCCTCCAGGACCGGTTCACCCACGTGTCGACAGGCGGGGGCGCCTCGCTCGAAATGCTGGAGGGGCGAGAGCTGCCGGGTGTGGCCGCGCTCCTGGATGCCTGAGGTGGCAGGCGCCGCGGACTCCCGTTTCGGGTTTCGCGGCGTCCGGGGGATGCAGGCGCTCCTGGCTGCCGTCGTAGTCCCGCTCCTTTGTGGCGTGGCGGGAATGCTCTGGGGGGCCGCCACCGGCGCGGCATGGGTTCTCCTGGTGACTGCCGGGTTCCTCGCGGCGGTCACGGCCTACCTCGCGTGGATGGTGGCACGGCTGCCTAACGCATCGGTCATCGTCAGCGACGAGTGCGTCCGCTTTTCGTTTCCCGGCGCGATCGATGCCGCGGTCCCGCGTTCGAACGTCCGCTCCGTCGAGCTGGCGAACCAACGCTGGTGGCAGGGCCTTGGCATCCGGACCGACCTGGTGGGCACCGTCATGCTGGCAACAGCCCCGGGCCAGTCAGCCCAGTTTGAGCTCGCCGGGCCATTGCGTGTGTGGGTCATCCCCCGCATCCTCCCCATCCGGGCGCGGCGCCTCCGCGTGAGCGTGGACGACCCCGGGCGGCTGGTCGCGCTCTTCGCCCCGGCCTCGCCCACCGATGCCCCGAACCACCGCAGGAGTTGATATGCGCAGGCCATTCGTCGCCGGGAACTGGAAGATGAACACCACCGAAGCCGAGGCGGTTGTCCTGGCACGCGAGGTCGCGGCGCAGACCGCCGGCGCGCCCTGCGAGGTGGCGGTCTGCGTGCCCTTCCCCCACCTGGCCAGCGTGCGCGCAGCGCTGTCCGGGAGCCACGTGCGCCTGGGGGCACAGGACGTGTACTGGGAGCCCCGGGGCGCATTCACGGGAGAAGTGAGCGTGCCCATGCTCCAGGACTACTGCTCACACGTCATCATCGGCCATAGCGAGCGCCGCCAGTTCTTCGGCGAGACCGATGACTGGGTGAACCGCAAGCTCGCCGCTGTTCTCGCCTCGCCGCTCGACCCCATCGTGTGCGTCGGCGAGCTGCTCCAGGAGCGCCGGGCGGGGGAGACCGAAAAGGTGCTTGACCGCCAGCTCCGCGCCGGGCTCTCCGGTATCACGCTGTCCGGTCGTGTCACGATCGCCTACGAGCCCGTTTGGGCCATTGGTACGGGCGAGACGGCGACACCCGGGGTCGCCCAGCAGGCATGCGCCTTCATCCGCGGTGTCCTCCGGGAGCTTGCCCCGGCCGCTGCGGACCTCATTCGCATCCAGTATGGTGGAAGTGTGAACCCCGAGAACGCCGCATCGTTGCTTTCCCAACCGGACATCGATGGCGCCCTTGTTGGTGGCGCCTCCCTCAAGGCCGATCAGTTCGCGGCCATCTGCGCGGCTGCGAGAGCCTGATGCTTCGCCGCCTGGTCGCCATCGTCGGCGCCACCGGCACGGGGAAGTCGGCCATCGCGCTCGAACTCGCCCTGCGGCTTGGCGGCGAAATCGTGAACGCCGACAGCCGCCAGGTCTACCGCGGCATGGATATCGCCACCGCCAAGCCATCCCTCGAAGACCGCAGGAGTGTCCGGCACCACCTCTACGACATCGCCGACCCGCGCGAGGGCTACAGCCTGGCTTCCTACCAGCGGGATGCCCGCGCCGTGCTCGAACAGGTATGGGATCGTGGCGCCTTTGCCTGGCTGGTCGGCGGCAGCGCCCAGTACGTCTGGGCCCTGCTCGAAAACTGGCAGGTTCCCGAGGTGGCACCGAATGAAGACCTGCGGGCCGGCCTGGAAGCCTTCGCCGCCGAGCAGGGCTGGGAGGCGCTCCACAGCCGGCTCGCGGCCGTCGACCCCGCAGCCGCCGCGCGCATCGATGGACGGAACATCCGCAGGGTAATTCGCGCCATCGAGGTCTACGAAGAGAGCGGCCGGCCCATCTCGGATTGGCAACGCAAGGGCAGCCCGGACTTCGAGTTCCTCCTCTTCGGCATCGACGTCGAACGCCCGGTGCTGTACGACCGCGTCGATCGGCGCCTGGAAACGATGTTCGCCGGCGGCCTGCTCGATGAAGTCCGCACTCTCCTGGACGCTGGCGTGCCGGCCGGCGCCCCGGCGATGTCGTCGATTGGCTACGCGGAGGCGGTGCGGCACCTTTCGGGCGAACTCGCCCTGGACGAGGCAGTCGAGCGGGCGAAGGTCGCTACCCACCGCCTCATCCGCAGCCAGGACCAGTGGTTCCGCCGCGATGACCGCAGGATCACCTGGGTGCGCGATGCCGCGGACATCGAGATGCAGGCCAACATCTTCACCGGGGCCTGCACGAACGTCATCCGTGGCGAGCGGCGCTGACCCGGCCTGCCCGGCCGCGCCCTAACTGAGACTTCGTCCCATTGATGGCCCCTCCCGCCCGCGCTAGACTCGTCGCATGCGCGTTACGAAGATGCACGGCCTCGGCAACGACTATGTCTACGTGCTTCCTTCTGCGGAGCTGGACTGGCCGGAGGTCGCGCGACGCGTCAGCGACCGCCATTTCGGTGTCGGCAGCGACGGTCTCATCCTGGCCTTGCCCTCTACCGTCGCCGACATGCGGATGCGCATGTTCAACGCTGACGGCTCCGAGGCCGAGATGTGCGGCAACGGTATCCGCTGCGTGGTGAAGTTCGCCGTGGAGGAGGGCCTGGTCCCGGCGGACCGGGATATGGTCACCGTCGAAACGCTTGCCGGCATCAAGACGCTCCAGCTCTTCCGCGAAGGCGGGGTCATCGTCGCTGCACGTGTCGATATGGGTCCGCCGAACTTCGACCCCGCCTCGCTCCCCGCCAACGTCGAGGGCCCAGGGCCGGTGATCGACCTCCCGCTCACCGTCGACGGCATGGATCTGAAGCTCACCCTGGTCAGCGTTGGGAACCCCCACGCCATCCACTACATCGACCACGACCCGGACCAGTTTCCGCTCGAACGCATTGGCCCGCTGGTCGAGAATCACCCGCTCTTCCCGCGGCGCACAAACTTCCAGGTTGTCCAGGTGCTGGACCGCGGCCACGTGAAGCACCGGGTCTGGGAGCGCGGGTCGGGCATCACGCTCGCCTCCGGCACCAGCGCCACCGCGGTCGCCGCAGCCTCGCGCCTGCGCGGGGTCACCGGCGACCGCCTGGTCGATTCGCTCCCGGGCGGCGACCTCGTGCTCGAATGGGACGGCCAGGGCTCGGTCTTCATGACCGGCCCCGCCACCCGCGTCTTCGACGCGGAGTGGTATGCCTGAACCCGGTGGGCCACCCCCGATTTTCGGCCCTTCGACCTCCTATCTTGAACCCGTTCGTGCTTCACCGTAGGCCTTCGCGTGCGAAGCTGGATGCAAGCCCACGAGGTCCTGGGAGGTGCCCGTGTGAAACTCGAATCGGTTCTTTCGGCCAAGGGGCCCGGGGTTGTCACCACCACCGCAGCCACGTCGATGCCCGATGCTATCGCCCTGCTATCGCGGCATAACATCGGAGCGGTTGTCGTTCTCGATGCAGCGGGCGCCCCGGCCGGCATCCTCTCCGAGCGCGACATCATCCGCCACCTCGCCGCGGGGGAGGACATTCACGGCGCCACGGTCGGCGAGTGGATGACCGCCCCCGTGACCGTCGCCACCCCCGCTGACGATGTCGACTCGGTCCTTCGCACCATGACTGCCCGCCGCTTCCGTCACGTGCCTGTCGTCGATGGAGCCCGCCTCGTCGGCATCGTCACCATCGGCGACCTGGTGAAGGCCGAACGCAACGAATACATGGGCGCCATCGAGACGCTCGAAACGCAGTTGATGGACGCATGAGCGGCGACAGCACGGGTCCCGGGCCCCTCTTCATCGCGATCATTGGCGCAGGCCCTGCAGCCTTCTACGCCGCCGAGGCGCTTCTCAGGGATGGTCCTGCCGGCATCCGGGTCGATATGTTCGACCGCTTGCCCACGCCGTTCGGGCTCGTCCGCCACGGTGTCGCGCCCGACCACCAGAAAATCAAAACGGTCACGAAAGCCTTCTCGCGGGTCGCCGAAGACCCCCGGTTCCGCTTCTTCGGCAACGTCGAGTTCGGGCGCGACCTCTCGCCCGACGATATCAGGGCCCACTACCACCAGGTGCTCTTCGCCACGGGCGCCCAGACCGACCGGCGCATGGGTATCCCCGGCGAGGACCTTCGCGGGAGCCATCCCGCAACGGCATTCGTCGCCTGGTACAACGGCCACCCGGACTTCCGGGACTGCCAGTTCGACCTCTCCCAGGAGCGTGTTGTCGTTGTCGGCGTCGGCAACGTCGCCGTCGATGTGGCCCGCATCCTCTGCCTCTCCCGCGAGGAGATGGAACAGACCGACATGCCCCGCCACGTCATCGAAGCGCTCAGCAACAGCCGCGTCCGCGAAGTGCACTTGCTCGGGCGCCGCGGACCGGCCCAGGCCGCCTTCACCACCCCCGAATTGAAAGAACTCAGCGAACTGGCCGAGGCCGGCCTTATCATCCGCCCGGAAGAAGCGGCGCTCGATGAGCTGAGCCGCGCGGAGCTCGAAGCGAGCGACGACCGGATGCTTCAGCGCAAGGTCCAGATGATCCAGGAATTCAGCGCGCGGCCCCCGGCCGGGAAGAAGCGGCAGCTCCACCTCCGCTTCCTTGTCTCGCCGGTAGAGCTGGCCGACGACGGCACGGGCGGGGTGGGCTCGCTCCGCCTGGTCCGGAACCGGCTGGTGGCGACCGGTTCCGGCGCGCTCGCGGCTGAGCCCACGGGTGAGTTCGAAACCCTGCCTGTGGGGCTGGTGTTCCGCTCCGTAGGTTACCGTGGCGTTCCGCTCCCCGGGGTGCCGTTCAACGAGCGCTGGGGTGTCATCCTCAACCAGGGCGGCCGGGTCCTTGATGAAGCCACGAACCAGCCCATCCCGGGCATGTACACCTCCGGCTGGATCAAGCGGGGACCATCCGGCGTGATTGGCACCAACAAGCCGGATTCCGTTGAGACGGTCGCCGCAATGATCGAGGACGCCGCTGCCGGGCGGACGTTCGCGCCGGTGGAGTCGCCACTCGCTGCCTACCCGGCGCGCATTGAGGCTGCCGGCCGGCGGTGCGTCACGTTCGCCGATTGGTGCCGGATCGACGCCGCCGAGCAAGAGCAGGGCGCACGCGAGGGCCGCCAGCGGGCGAAGTTCACCTCGATTGCCGAGATGTTCGCCTGTCTCGACGCGGCCAGCGGTGACCCCTCGCAGGTGGCTGCTGCCGCCGGGTAGAGTGGCCGCCGGGTGGCTGTCGCGGGAGCGCATGATAGGATCGGACCGTGCCGCGAAGGCCGGGTTGGCCCTGCCTTTGCAGCCGCTCGCCGGCAGCACCCCAACCCCGACACAGGACCAGTCCCCATGAAGCTCGCGAAGCGCGTCGAGGCACTGCCCCCGTACCTGTTCGCCGAAATCTCGAAGAAAATCGCCGCCAAGCGCGCCGAAGGCATCGACATTGTCACCTTCGGGATCGGCGATCCCGACCTGCCAACCCCCCGCAACATCCTTGATGCGCTCCACCAGGCCGCCGAAGAGCCGGTCAACCACCGCTACCCGGAGTCCGAGGGCTTGCCCGAACTGCGCCAGTCCATCTCTGACTGGTACGAGCGCCGCTTCGAAGTGAAGTTCGACCCGCTCAAGGAAACCCTGCCCCTCATCGGCTCGAAAGAGGGCATCGCCCACATCGCGCTCTGCTTCATCGACCCCGGCGACATCGCCCTCGTTCCCGACCCCGGCTACCCGGTCTACGAAATCGGCACGATGTTCGCCGGGGGCACGAGCTACAAGCTCGATTGCACCCGCGAAAGCGGCTGGAAGCCCGACCTTGAAGCCGTCCCGGCCGATGTCGCCGAGAAGGCCAAAGTGCTCTGGCTCAATTACCCGAACAACCCGACCGGGGCCGTTGCGGACTTCGACTTTTTCGAGCGCGCCGTTGCCTGGGCGAAGAAGTACGACGTGGCGATCCTCCACGACAACCCCTACTGCGACGTCGCCTACGATGGCTACGAGCCCATCAGCATCTTCCAGGTGCCCGGCGCGCGCGATGTGGCGGTGGAGTTCAACTCCTGGTCGAAGATCTACAACATGACCGGCTGGCGTATCGGCATGATTGTCGGCAACGCCCAGATGGTTGATGCCCTCATGCGCGTGAAGTCGAACATCGATAGCGGCATCCCCCAGGCCATCCAGAAGATGGCCATCGAGGCGGTCTACGGTCCCCAGGACTGCATCGACGAGCACAACGCGATCTATCAGCGCCGCCGCGACCGCATGGTCGAGGTACTGCGCAAGTGCGGACTCGAAGTCGATACCCCGAAGGCCTCGCTCTACGTCTGGGCGAAGCTCCCCGACGGCGTGACCAGCGCCGACTACGCGGCCCGCCTGATCGACGAGACCGGTGTCGTGGTCACCCCGGGTCGCGGCTACGGCCTGAACGGCGAGGGGTACATCCGCCTCAGCGTTACCACGCCCGACGACCGCCTCGAAGAAGGCATGCGCCGCCTGGAGGCGTGGTCCGCCAGGTGACCTGACAATAGAGGCCCTCGCCCGGTCCCACTCCCATCGCTCCCCCGCCGGCTTCAGATCTACCCGCCAGGCGGGGGCGAGACTGGTAGTTCGCGGCCGAGTGACTGCGACCCGGGTCATCCGCGTTTGGCCGTCCGTCTCGCACCCCGGCGCCACAACCCGCTACGCTTGATCCAGCACATGCCAAGAACCCCTCAATCTACCGCCCGCGTGGCCGACCGCGCCTACCTGGTTGCAGCCGATACTCCCGGCGCCCTCCTCCCGGCCGCGGAGTCCATCCAGGAGCTCGCCGAACTCGCGAAGACTGCCGGAGCGGTCGTCGTCGGGAGTACCACCCAGAAGCTCGACCATCCGAATCCCGCCACCTACATCGGCAAGGGCAAGGTCGACGAAGTCACCGAGGCCAGCAAGCAGCTCGGCGCCAACGTCGTCATCTTCGATGACGAGCTTTCCCCGTCGCAGCAGCGCAACCTCGAACGCATCCTGGGTGTGAAGGTCATCGACCGCACGGCGCTCATCCTCGACATTTTCGCGACACGTGCCCGGACACGCGAAGGCCGCGCGCAGGTAGAGCTTGCCCAGATGCAGTACCTCCTGCCCCGGCTCGCGGGTCAGTGGTCTCACCTCGAACGTATGGAGGGCGCCATCGGCACGCGTGGCCCCGGCGAGACGCAGATCGAGACCGACCGGCGGCTCATCCGGAACCGCATCGCGAAGATCCGCCGCGACCTGGAAGAAGTCCGCACCCAGCGCCAGCTCTACCGGCGGCGCCGCGCCCGCAACAACATCCCTGTGGTCGCACTGGTCGGTTACACCAACGCCGGCAAGTCCACCCTCATGCGCGCCTTGAGCGGCGCCGACGTCCTCGCCGAGGACCGGCTCTTCGCCACCCTCGACCCGGTGACCCGCCGCATCACGCTCCCCTCCGGCGAGGTCGTCCTCCTGACCGACACCGTTGGCTTCATCCAGAAGCTCCCCACGCAGCTCGTCGCTGCATTCCGCGCCACGCTGGAAGAGCTGGAGGAGGCCGACCTGCTCCTGCATGTTATCGATATCTCCCACCCCAACGCCTACGAGCACACGCAGACCGTGGACACGACGCTGAAGGATCTGGGCGTCGAGGCCAAGCCGCGGTTACTCGCCCTGAACAAGGTGGACCTGCTCCGGAACGACGATGGGTCGCTGGTTGCCGATTTCGACGAAGCTCGTGCCGTGCTGCAGGGGGCCGGCGCCCCGCCCCGCAACGTTGTCGCGATCTCCGCTGAGCGCCGCTGGGGCCTCGACATGCTCCGTCAGCGAATCCTGGATGCCCTCGAAGGCGGCCTCGATGGCGATGAAGCGGCGTTCGCTTTGCTCGTCCGCCCAGCCGTTTGAATCCGGCCGGGGGAACCGGTAGAACACCCCTATATGAATCCCGAGAGCCCCCCTGTCCCGCTCGAACACCCGGCGGGCCCCCTCGCCGGCTACCGCGTGCTCGACTTCGCCGATGAGAAGGGCCAGCTTTGCGCCCGCATCCTTGGCGAGCTCGGGGCCGACGTCATCAAGGTCGAACCTCCCCGCGATGGCGACCCCACCCGCCAGAACGGGCCCTTCTTCAAGGGAGAAGCCGGACCCGACACCAGCATCTACTGGTGGACCATGAATGCCGGCAAGCGCTCGATCACGCTCCAGCCCCGCCTCGAGGCCGGCCGTCAGATCCTGCGCCGGCTCATCGCGGTCTCCGACATCGTCATCGAGACCAACATGCCCGGCGAGGCGGCGCCTCTCGGGCTCGACTACCCCTCGGTTAGCGCCGCCAATCCCTCGGCCATCCTGGTGAGCATCACCAACTTCGGCCAGACCGGGCCCTACGCAAAATGGCACGCGACGGACATCGTTGGCCAGGCCATGGGCGGGCTCATGTATCTCAATGGCGATGACGAGCACGGGCCCGTCCGCGTGACCGCGCCTCAGGCCTACGCCCAGGCCAATTTCCAGGCCGGCGTCGGCGCGATGATCGCGCTCTACGCCCGCGGCGTGAACAACGGCATCGGCCAGCACGTCGATGTCTCCATGCAGGAGGCCGTCGCCAACGCGATGGACAACGCCCAGCAGATCTGGGACATCCGCCACATCAACGCCTCCGGACCGGGTATCCACAGGAACAACAACGGCGTGCGCGGCGCACGCTACCTCTTCGAAACTGCCGATGGTTGGCTGGTCGCGCTGCAGGTGGGCGGGCTGATTGGCCCTGGCGCCAACGCCATCATCGATTGGCTCGCCGACTCGGGCGAGGCCCGCGGCCTGGATTCGCCGGAATGGCGTGCCCGGCTGACATCGACGCAGCCCTTGCCTCCGGAAGACACCAGGTACGTGGAAGAGACGCTGGCTGCCTTCCTCAGGACGCGCAGGAAGGAGGAGCTCGTCGCCGAGGCGCAGCGGCGCGGCGCGGGATGGGCGCCAGTCCTCAGCCCGCGCGAGATCGTCGAGAGCCGCCACCTCGCTGCTCGCGACTACTGGGTCCGCGTCCACCACGAGGATATCGGTGAGTCGTTCATCTACCCTGGCGCACCCTTCAAGCTGGGCGAGACGCCCTGGAAGCAGCGCGGCCGGGCCCCTCACATCGGCGAGCACAACGCTGCCGTCTATGGCGAGCTGCTCGGGATTGATGCGTCCGAGCTTCGCCGCCTCAAGCTCAAGATGGTGGTTTAGCCCATGTCAGAATCACTTCAGAAGCCGTTCACCGGTATTCGCGTCGCGGACTTCGCATGGGTCGGCGTTGGCCCGATCGTTTCCAAATATCTCGCCGACCATGGCGCCGAGGTCGTCCGGATAGAGTCCAGCACCTACCCGGAGGCGCTCCGCCGCGCCGGGCCGTTCGTCGATGACATCCCAGGTGTGGACCGTTCGGGTTACTACGCGAACTTCAACAGCTCCAAGCGCGGCATCACGGTGAACCTCAAACACCCGCGTGGGCCGGAGCTCATCAAGCGCTTCATCGCCACCTGCGATGTGGTCACCGAGTCGTTCACCCCGGGGACGATGGCGAAATTCGGGCTGGACTACGAGTCTCTGCGAGGGCTCCGGCCCGACCTGCTCATGATCTCGATGCCGCTCTACGGGCAGACCGGGCCCTGGTCGAGCTACATGGGCTACGGCCATGTTCTCCAGGCCGCGGCCGGATACAACCATATGACCGGCTGGCCGGACCAGCCTCCGATCGGCACGGGCGTCGCCTATACCGATTTCCTCGTCCCCCACCTGGCAGCCACCGCCCTCATCGCCGCGCTCGACTACCGGAGACGGACGGGCAAGGGCCAGTACATCGATTTCGGCCAGATGGAAGCTGCCATCCACGGCCTGGGTACCGCCATCCTCGACTGGACGGCAAATGGCCATGAGCAAATCCGGCTGGGGAACCACGACATGGAGGCCGCACCGCACAACGCCTATCGCTGCCGCGATGGCCGGTGGGTTGTGCTGGCCTGCGCCACCGAGAAGCACTGGGAAGGCCTGAAGGCCGCCCTTGGCCGCCCCGAGTGGTGCGACATGGACCGCATGCGGCGACGCTGGCAGCGCATCAACGAGCTCAGGGAGATCGACCGTCACCTCTCATTCTGGTTCGAGGACTTCACCCGCCGGGGCGATGAGCCGGCGCTCCAGGCCGAAGAGGGGGTCGAGGGACCCCCGGTGCGCAAGTTCACCACTGAGGAAGTGGTCCAGCTCATGCAGTCCTTCGGCGTGCCGTGCGGCATTGTGCAATCGCCCGAAGCCATGCACGCCGATCCCCAGCTCGCCCACCGCGGACACTACTGGAGGCTCCAGCATCCCGTGATGGGCCTCCGCACCTACGATGGACCCTCCTTCCGCCTTTCGAAGACCCCGGCAGAGCTCACCAGGGCTGCGCCCTGCCTGGGCGAGGACAACGAGTACGTCTACAAAGAGATCGTGGGGCTCAGTGACGAGGAGTTCATCGAACTCCTGGCCGACGGTGCCTTCGAGTAGGCGCCCCTGCAACCAACAACGAGCGAATAACGAAGGCCCCGGCACTTGCGCCGGGGCCTTCGTTATTCGTTTAGGTTTCTGGTGGAAGCCCTATTCGACGATAAAGTCGCCAAACATCTCCGTGGGGTGAAGGTCGCAAAGGAAGTAATACTTCCCGGGGTTGGGCACCGTAAAACTGATGGTATCGGACTGGCCGCCATCAATGATCTTGCCCTGCGCGCCTTCGACCAGCGTGGAGCCGCCCTTCTTATCGAGGAAGTGGATGTTGTGCTTGGCCTTGCCCTTGTTGGTCAGCGTGACGGTGAACTGCTGGCCGGCCTTCGCCCTCAACTCTTTCTTGTCGAACTTATTATCGGTGGCGACCACCTGCTCGGCGCCAGCCGGAGCCTCCCCACCGCCGCCCGCGGTCTGCCCTGTACCGGTTGGCCCGCCTTCGACGACCTTGAACGTGCCGTTCATCTGGTCGGGGTGCAGGTCGCACAGGAAGTAGTACTCGCCGATGCCTGGTGTCGTGAACGTCAGCTTCGTCTCGGTGCCGCCACCGTCGACGATCTCGCCCTGCGCCCCCTCGGCCAGGGTCGTACCGCCCTTCTTGTCGAGGAAGTGGATGTTGTGCTTGGCCGCCCCGTTGTTGACCATCGTGATGGTAATCTCCGCGTTCGGCCCCGCGACGATCTCGGTCTTGTCGAACTTGTTGTCCGTGGCGACCACGCGGAACGGGTTCGCGGGGGCGGGTGTCGGGGCCGCGCCGCCCCCTTCGCCGCCGGTGCCTTCTTCCTGGAACAGGCTGAGGCCCGCTCCCACCATGAACCCGCCGATAAGCAGCCCGGCGATGACGGTGAACGCGGCGCCAGCGCCAAACCGGAACGACATGTCCTTCGTGTCGCGCACAACTTCCATGTCGAAGACCTGCACCGATCCCGGGACCACTTCATCGGGGTGGGAGGCCAACATGTCGAGCATGGTTCGGCGCGTCTCCTCGTATGTGGCGAGGCCTTCCCGGTCGGACCAGGTGGTCTCCACGAGCACCTGCGACGGTCCGGTGTCCGCCGGAGAGAAGATGATGCGCAGGTCCTGGAATCCATCGAGGTCGCGGAGGGCGCTATCGGCACCCTCGATGCGGCTGATGATGCCGGACTTGCTGCGGGCCGCCTCCAGCTGGCCTTCGGCGATGATGAACGTCACCACCTGGGTGTAGCGCGCTTCCCGGCCGCCCCGGGCGTGCTCCTGCTCGGCCTTGCGCTTCATCTTGCCGTCTTCGTAAGCCCACCCGAAGGCGGCCACGAGGGTGGCGACAATCGCCGCTCCAAGGAGCGGCCCGGCGAAATCGTTGCTCGTATCGCGCGACCAGAAGATCAGCGCGGCCCCGAGAAAGAGCGCTGCGACACCAACCACGAGGGGCCAGATGCTCGGGTCGGGGAGGTGGGGCTCCCCGTGCGAGCCATGTTCGTTGGGCTGGTGTTCCATACAGTGCTACTCCCCTCGGTGGCAGCTCCGGGCTGCGGTTCTACTTAACGATATACAGGACGGTGAACAGGGCAATCCACACCACATCGACGAAGTGCCAGTAGAACGAGCAGGCTTCGACGGCTTCGTGGCGCGCTGCCGAAAACTGACCCGCCATCGAGCGGGCCAGCACCACCATCATGAAAATGACCCCCCCGGCGACGTGCGCGCCGTGGAAGCCGGTCAAAGTGTAGAACGTTGTCCCGTACACGGTATCGTCCGCCCGGAAGTGCAGCTGGCTGTAGTCGTACATCTGGGCCACCAGGAACACCAGGCCCAGCACGATCGAAACGATGAGCCACCGGACCAGCGCCGTCCGGTCGCCCTTCTGGATCGACCACACCCCCAGCTGGATGGTTACCGAGCTGAGCACCAGGAGGATCGTTGCGATGAATGGCAGCGCGAATTCGACTTCGAGCTTGACCCCGGCGGCTACCTGCTCAGGGGTCAGCAGGTACTCCGGGGGCCATTCCGCGGCATCGGCCCGGGCGATGAAGTAGGCCGCGAAGAGCCCGCCGAAGAACATCACTTCCGAGGCGAGGAAG
Source organism: uncultured Anaerolineaceae bacterium (assembly GCA_964648195.1). Taxonomy (GTDB): domain Bacteria; phylum Chloroflexota; class Dehalococcoidia; order Tepidiformales; family Tepidiformaceae; genus Amarobacter. Next base: position 43,962 of record CAZYLL010000014.1, read on the forward strand.
AGGATGAACCCCAGCATCCCGTTGCTCAGGCCCTGTTTGTGCTGCGTTGCGATTCCGTGCGCTGCCATCAATTACGTCTCCCTCAGATTCGAATCGGCCGTGGTGCTAGCCGTGGTGGGCCGCCCCGCCATGGCGGAGGTCGAACAGCGGCCGCTCCGAGTGAACCTCCGGCAGGTCGTCGAAGTTGTGGACCGGTGGCGGCGAAGTTGTCCACCATTCAAGCGTGTTCGCGTTCCAGGGGTCGTTCGGCTGATCCTTCGGCCGCATGAACGCTGCGACGACGGCCACAATGAACGGGATCATTGACACAGCGATCAGGAACGCCCCTATGGTCGAGGCGAGGTTGAGCGGCTCCCAGCCAGACTCGCTCGAGTACGTCGCGATTCGCCGCGGCATGCCGTCCAACCCCAGCAGGTGCATGGGGAAGAACGCAAGATTGAATCCCACGAACATCAGCCAAAACTGCGCCCGCGCCAGCTTCTCGTTCAGACGCCGGCCCCAGATCTTCGGGAACCAGTAGTAGAGTCCCGCGAACACGGCGAACACCGCGCCCCCGAACAGGACGTAATGGATGTGCGCGACCACGAAATAGGTGTCGTGCAGGGCGAAATCCACCGGCACGGCCGCCGAGAACGTGCCGTTGATGCCGCCGATGAGGAACATGCTCAGGAACCCGAGCGCGAACAGCATCGGCGCCTCGAAGCTGATCGCGCCCCGCCACAGCGTGCCCAGCCAGTTGAACATCTTCACGCCCGTCGGCACGCCAATCATGAACGTCATGAAGCCGAACCACGGCTTCAACACGGCGCCCGTCGTGAACATGTGGTGGGCCCAAACGCTGAAGCCCAGGCCGCCAATGCCCATGGTGGCAAACACAAAGGCCTTGTAGCCGAACAGCGGCTTCCGCGAGAACACCGGGAGCACCTCGGAGACGATGCCCATGCCCGGCAGGATCATGATGTACACCGCCGGGTGCGAGTAGAACCAGAAAATGTTCTGCCAGAGGATGGCGTTCCCGCCCCCGTTCGGGTCGAAGAACGCGCCGCCGAAGTTCCGGTCGATGTAGAGCATTGCCAGCGCCGATGCGAGCACCGGCGTAGCCAGCAGCTGGAGGACCGCCGTCACCAGCATCGTCCAGCAGAAAATCGGCATCCGGAACATCGTCATGCCAGGCGCCCGCATCCGGAACATCGTGACCATGAAGTTCGCGGCGCCGATGGTAGAGGAGACACCGAGGAGGATGACCGCGATGATCCAGAGGTCCATGCCGGTGCCCAGGCCGCGTGCGAGGGGACTGTAGGCGGTCCAACCCGCCTGCGCCGCTCCCCCATCCACCAGGAAGCCCGAAAACATCAGAAGTCCTGCCGGCGGAACGAGCCAGAACGAGAGCGCGTTGATACGCGGGAAGGCCATGTCCGCCGCGCCAATCTGGAGCGGGACCACGTAGTTCCCGAACCCCGCCCACACGGGGATGATGAACAGGAACAGCATCGCCGATGCGTGCATGGTGAAGATCTGGTTGTAGGCGTCGTTCCCGACGAATGAGTTGTCCGCCACGGCGAGCTGCGTGCGCACCAGCAGCGCCAGGATGCCCCCCAACGCGAAGAAGAACATCGTGGTGTAGAGGTACATGATCCCGAGCTTCTTGTGGTCGACGGTGGTCAACCAGTCGAGGATCGCCGGTCGTCCGTACTCCCTGGTCTGTGGAACTGCGATGCTGGTCATACGTCCTCCTGGGCTTTGCCCACTCCTCCGGTTCGCACCCTGTGCCCGGCTGCCGGGCTGCCAGGCCTCTCTCCGCTATGCAGCCGTCACTGCGCCTGTTGCACGGCCGCGCTGCTACCCCTGGTCTGCTCCGCGGCCCAGCGGTCGAACTCCTCGCGCGTCACCACACGGAGCTTGAAGCGCATGAGCGCGTGGTTGAGGCCACAGAGCTCCGCGCACTGGCCGAAGTACTCCCCGGGCTCGCGGGCGGTGATCACGAACCGGTTATCCCGCCCCGGCACCACGTCGAGCTTGTAGAGGAAGTCTCGGATGTAGAACGAATGGATCACGTCGTTCGAAAGCAGCTTGAACTCGATCGGCTCATCGATGGGGATGACCAGGGTTGGCTCCTCTGCCGCCGTGCCGATGATGCTGATCTCCCCGCTGGCGTTCGGATCGCTGTTCACGCCCAGGTCGTTCAACTGGTACGTGAACTGCCACTGGAACTGGAAGCCCTGGACCTCGATGGTCATGTCCTCCGCGGCGGCGCTGTTTTCGACATCGCGCAGGACAATGAACGAGTAGCTGAACAGGGCGATGACGATGAGAACCGGGATCCCGGTCCAGACGAACTCCAGCACCGTGCTTCCGTGGGTCTGCGCCGGGAGCTCGTCGTTTCGTTTCCGGAACCGGACGACTGCGAAGATGAGGGCGCCCTCCACCGCCAGGAACACCAGCACGGCAATCGACAGCGTGAAGATCCAGAGGTCCTCGATGCGCTTGCCTTCGTCCGTGATCGGCGTCGGTGTGCCCACCTGCGCCGACGCCACGCCGGCCGAGGCCAGCGCGAACAGCGCAACGGGCAGAAGGAGCAGGATGCGGCGTCCATGCCGCCGCCAACCGGTCCGGGCCATACCCAGTCCTCCCCCGCGGCCCGTCCCGGTCGCCGCCGGGACGCCAGGTCCCGGGTCGCGGCTTCAGCGGAGCGGTCCCGCATGCGTGTGGTGAGACGCCCCCCTTAAGCCCTGCCCGGTCGCGTGCGTCCCTCAGCGCCGGTTTGCCCGGACCCTGCAGGTTTACAGGGAATGTCTGGTTGAAACCCAATCATCCGCTGTTTCACGCCTAACAGCCAGCGCCGCCCCAGGACCGTCGTGGCCTTTACGACAGTCCACAGCGGAGGTGCCCCGGGAGGGCTCAGGAAAGGACGATGACGTCGACGCCCATCGCGAGGAAGAGGAGCGCCAGGTAGAGCAGCGAGAACTTGTAGAGCCGGATCGGAGGAGTCACGCGGGGCTTCCTCCAGAGCTGGAAGCTGTAGAACAGGAAGAGGCCGCCCAGCACAACCGCCGAACCGGTATAGATGGCTCCCAGCCCGGCAACTGGCCCCAGGAGCAACGTGACCAGCACCAGCATAACCGTGTACCGCAGGATCTGGATGCGTGTGTACGCCGGGCCGTCGGTGACCGGGAGCATGGGCACCCCCGCTTCGGTGTAGTCACCCTGGAGCCGGAGCGCGAGCGCCCAAAAATGCGGCGGCGTCCACAAGAAGATTATCGCGAACATTACCCAGGCGCCCAGGGAGACGTCTCCGGTTACTGCCGCCCAGCCGACCATGGGCGGGAATGCGCCCGCAGCCCCTCCGATCACGATGTTCTGCGGGGTTCGCCGCTTCAGCCACATCGTGTACACGAAGACATAAAAGAGCAAAGCGGACAGCGCGAGGGCCGCCGCCGCGAACGTGGTCGTCGTCCACAAGAACAGGAACGCGAACCCTCCGAGCCCGATGCCGAACACGAGGGCGTGTGCGGGCTCGATGGCCCCGGTCACCATCGGCCGCCCGCGAGTGCGCCGCATGATTGCGTCGATGTCGCGGTCGTACCAGCAGTTGATGGCGTTGGCTCCACCTGCCGAGAGCGACCCTCCGATGACGGTCCAGAGAATGAGCCAGCCCGAAGGCCAGCCTCCCTCGGCCACGATCATCGCCGGGACGGTGGTCACCAGCAGCAACGAGATCACGCGCGGTTTGGTCAGCGAGATGTACCCGCGGATGGTCGCGCCGAGATTGATACCTGCCATGGGCATGGCGTTGGCAGTCATAGGGGGGCACCGGCCTTGGTGAGCCTGTGGGCTCGGGATTCTGACGCCGGCACGTAGTAGGTGAGCGCTACCGCCGCCGAGAGCGTGAACCAGATGGAAGCCGCCAGCACCGTGTGCGATACCGTCAGCTCGTCGGGGAATGTGTACCAGACGTTCAACGCACCGGCCAGCACCTGGGCCACGTAAAGCACACCGAAGGCGATCGCCAGCGGGCGCGCCCAGGCGAGTTCGCCCCCCCGCTTCCACGCCACAGCCACCAGCGGGACGGCAAGGAACACGAAGCCTCCCGCCAGGTAGCGGTGGACCATGTGGGTAATCTCCTGGTCGTCCGACGAGGGAAGCACCGACCCGTTGCACAGCGGCCAGCCCTCGCAGGCTGTTGCTGCACCACTTTCGGCCATGTAGCCGCCAATCCAGAAAGTCGCCGTGAGCCAGATGATGGCGAGCAATGCCCACCGTCCCACGTCGTGCGGACCCTCGACGACCTTCTGCAGCTGGTCTCCGTGGTCCGGGTCTTCGAGGTACATCGCTACCGCAACCGCGATTTCACAGGAAAGCACGGTCATGGCGATGACGAGGTGCGTCGCAACGATCTCCGGCGGGAGCTCGCGCACAACAGTGATGGCGCCGAGGAGCCCCTGGAAACCCACGAGCGGCACCGTTGCCGTTGCCACCCAGGCGATGAACGGCACATGCCGGTAGAACTTCCAGGAGAGCACCGCGACCGCGATCACGAGCACGCCCACAATCGACGCCACGAACCGGTGCGAAAACTCGATCAGTGCTTCCCGGTGACCGGGCGGGACAACCTGGCCATGGCACGTTGGCCAGTCGGGGCAGCCGAGGCCTGAACCTGTCGCGCGGACATAAACCCCGACTCCGATGAGGACAAGAGTGAATAACGCGGTGAGGAGCGCGAGGCGCTGAGCAATCTTCATTGCCGGGAACGCGGTGCCTTTCCGGCGCGCGTGCGCCGAACCCTTGCTCTGCTTTGGCCGAGCTGTCCCAACCCGTCCAAACCGTCCGCCAACAGCGTGCCACCCCGGCATCGGGGAACGCAAGGCGGGCCACCGGCGTCACCATCCGGCGAGGACTTGCCCTTTGGCCGTTTTGCTGGCTAGAAGCCCTGCGTCCCGTCGAGCCAGCGCAGCCCGTCCACCAGCACTCCCCCGGTGGCCAGCTCCCAGTGCAGGTGGGGGCCGGTGGAAAGCCCGCTCGAACCGGCGAGCCCGACGACGTCGCCGCGCGCCACGTCCTCGCCCACAGCCACCCTCAACTCCTGCATGTGCCCGTACGACGACAGTACGCCCGCGCCGTGGTCCACCACCACCAGGAACCCGCGAACCAGGGTCTCCTCCGCGAGTACGACGGTGCCATGGTTGGTCGCCCGGACGGGCGTGCCGGCCGGCGCCGCGATATCCGTCCCACCGTGATGGCCCTGCCGCGGCCCGCCGTTGAAGGAGCGTTGCTCGCCAAAGTACCCGCTGATCCACACCTCCCCGCCGAGGTCGATTGGGATGATCCAGGGACCCTCCCAGCGCCGGGGCGTGACGGTTGCGTAAAGCGCATCCAGTCGCGGCTGCTCGTTCTCCAGCGGCGGCCGGGTGGGCTCCGGTGCGTTCGGGTCCCGGGGTGGTGGTGGAGGGATGATGATGTCGTCGTACGTCCATTGCGTGGCGCGCACGGTAACATCAAACGTGGCCGTCACGGGCTGTCCGAGCTGGTCGTTCACCGTCACCACCAGTGTGGTCGGCCCCGGAGGATCGACCGTCCCGAAGCCGGCGAACCCTGCGAGCCCCTCGGGACCCGGGGCGAGGAAGTACTCGCGCCCGAAAACCCTGGCACTACCGGCGCTCGCATGCCGCACGGTCACCAAAATGGCCCCTCCCTGGTAGGGCGTGGTCTGCGAAAGCTGGACTTCGGGGTGGAAGCCATCGACGCCGACCCCGGGAGCGACAACCCGGAACGGGAACCCCGTTTGCGCTTCGAGGCTCGCCGCCCCTGCAGCAGGCGCCAGCCCCGGCGCGGAGGCGGACCAGTGTCGCGAAAACGCCGCGATCACCAGCCCTCCCGAGGCGCCAGCCAGGAAGCGGCGGCGGGTCAGCATGCCACCACGGTACCCCGGCACCCGGGACCAGTCACCCGCGAAACGTAAAACCCGCGTCAGCAGGGCCCCGCAGCGCCCGCCGGGCTGCGTCGCGCGCCGCATCGATGGTCCCGAGCACCTTCGCGGGCTCCGGAATGCCCGAGAGGATGAAGTTCGGCACCTCGCCAGCAGTCTGGCAGCGCACGTCACCGAAATCGAAGAGCGTAGCCAGCACGCCCTCCCGGACAACGTTGATGTCTTCCACATCCACCAGGTCCGCGGAGGACATCCGGTGGTGGAACCAGTGCCGCCGGATCGAGTCGATAATCCGCTGGTTCGTGACCACCCAGACATCGTTCTGGTAGCGGTACCAGGTGAAGTAGCCACGAACCAGCCAGTACAACGCCCACGCCGCGATAACCGCCATGGCGACCCGGCCCACCGTCCCATCGAAGCCGAATGTCCTGGAGACGGCGATGATTGCGAGCACCATCCCGCCCAGCCCGGCCACCACCACCCCCACCATCCGCAGGCTGAAGTACAGCCAGTGGCGGCGGACCAGCAAGAGCAGGGCCTCGCCCTCTTGCAGCGGGACTGGCAGGGCTCGCGCCGGGGCGGGTGGAAGGCCGGTCACGGTCGTTCTCTCCCCGTCAGCTCGTGACGGCCCCCTGTGCCGCGCTTGACACGCTCGCTGCGTACTTGGCGAACACGCCCCGGGTGTACCTCGGCAGGAGTGGCTTCCACTCTGCGCGCCGGCGGCCAAGTTCCGCCTCGTCCACCTCCACTGTGAGCTTCCGGGCCTTGATGTCCAGGGTGATGGTGTCGCCTTCGCGCACGAGCGCGATGGGCCCGCCAACAGCCGCCTCAGGGGCCACGTGCCCGGCCATCAGCCCGCGGGTCGCTCCGCTGAAGCGGCCATCGGTCAGCAGTGCGACCGATTCGCCGAGCCCCTCGCCCACGAGTGCCGCCGTGACTCCAAGCATTTCGCGCATGCCAGGCCCGCCTTTCGGGCCTTCGTTCCGGATCACCACGACGTCGCCTGCATGAATCTGGCGTTCCGACACCGCCCTGAACGCGTCCTCCTCGGACTCGAAGACGCGGGCAGGGCCCTGGTGGTAGAGGCGCTCGTGGCCGGCCACCTTGACCACGCAGCCCTCGGGTGCAAGGTTGCCCTTCAGGATCACGAGTCCCCCCGTGGGCTTAAGCGCCCGCTCGACCGGCAGGATGACGTCCTGGCCGGGCTCCTCCCGGGCATCCTGCGCCTCCTCGGCAATGGTCCTCCCCGTGACGGTCATCACGTCGCCATGGAGCTTGCCGGCCTCGAGCAGCCGCTTTGCCAGCAGCCTGGTGCCGCCGGCCCGGTCCATATCGAGCGCCACGTAACGGCCGCCCGGGCGCATGTCACCAATCAGCGGCGTCTGTTCCGAAATCCGGTCGAAGTCATCGATGTTCAGCTCGACCCCGGCCTCCTTCGCAATCGCGAGCAGATGGAGCACGACGTTGGTCGACCCGCCGGTCGAGGCAGCGCAGATGATCCCGTTCTCGAAGGCCTTGCGCGTCAGGATGTCGCGCGGCTGCACGCCGCGGCGTAGCACATCCATCACGAGCTCGCCGGTCCGGTGCGCGACGGACTCCTTGCGCGGGTCGGTCGCCCCGACCGTGGCGCTCCCCATCGCCGAAAGGCCCAGGAACTCCAGCACCGTGGCCATGGTGTTGGCCGTGTACTGGGCCCCGCAGGCGCCGGCTCCCGGGCAGGCGGCATCGACGATCTCTTCGAGTTCGGCCTCGCTGATGGTCCCTGCCGCCTGCTGCCCCACCCCTTCGAACACATCCTGGATGGTGATGTCCTTCCCCCGGTAGCGGCCCGGGGCGATCGAACCACCGTAGAGGATGACCCCCGGCAGATTGAGCCGGGCGAGCGCCATCGCCGCTGCCGGGATGGTCTTGTCGCACCCGACGATGATGACCGCCGCATCGAACGAGTAGCCGATGGCCGCGAGTTCGATCGAATCCGCGATCACCTCGCGGGAGACGAGCGACGCCTTCATCCCCTCGGTCCCCATGGAGATGCCGTCGGAGATAGAGATGGTGTTCACCTCCATGGGAGTGCCGCCAGCGGCCCTCACGCCCGCCATCACATCCCGCGCCAGCTCGCGCTGGTTGAAGTTGCACGGCATCGTCCCGATCCACGAATGCGCCACCATCACGAGCGGCTTCTTCAGATCCTCCGAGGTGAACCCGACCGATTTGAAGTACGAGCGTGCCGGTGCACGGCCGGGCCCATCGACCATGATGCGGCTGTGGGCGCGTGGGTCAGGATTCATCTCGGTAACTCCAGTGGGTGGTGAGTGAAGCTTACCGCTGCCGGGGGCGACGTTCGAACCGCGCCGCGGACCGCCCGGGCCGGAGGGAGAAATCGGGCGGTCCTGTGTGTTAAGGTATCGCCGTGCGCCGCACCAGCTTTGCCGACATGGAATGTTCCGTCGCCCGTACGCTCGAGGTCGTGGGCGAGTGGTGGACCATGCTGGTCATTCGCGAGGCGTTCAACGGGGTGCGCCGGTTCGATGACTTCCAGAGCCGCCTGGGCATCGCCCGGAACGTGCTCGCCGCCCGGCTGCAGAGCCTGGTCGACCATGGTGTCCTCGAACGCCGCCAGTATCAGGACCGCCCCCCGCGCTGCGAGTACCGCCTGACCGAAAAGGGCCGGGATCTCTACCCTGTGCTGATCGCGATGCTTACCTGGGGCGACCGGTGGACCGCTGGCGAGGATGGCCCCCCGCTCAGGCTGGTCCATTCCTGCGGACATGAGCCGCAGGCCACGCTGGTCTGCTCCCATTGCGGCGAAAAGCTCGACGCGCGGCAGGTGCGGGCAGAGCGCCCCGCACGGGCGGCAGCGCCAGACTGACTTACCGCCTAGACGAGCGGCCACGGATAGTGCCGGCTCTGTCCCGGCACCGGGAACTTCCCGACCTTCAGCAGACGCTCCATCCGTCGCAGCAGTGGGTCGCTTTCGTGCTGATGCAGGAGGCCAAGCAGGGCGCCAGCCTCGGGCGCTTCCGCCGCGATGGCCAGGCCCGCCTTTTCCACATCAAGCAGGAGCTCAGCCGGGACATCTTCACCGGCCCAGTCCCACATGACCGACCGCAACTTGTACTGCGGATGGAAGCACAGCCCGTGGTCGATCCCCCAGATGTGGCCCGAGCTATCGAGCAGGCAGTGTCCGCCCTTGCGGTCGGCGTTGTTCGCGATGGCATCGAACACGCAGATTCGCTGCAGCTGCGGCACGAGCTCCGGCCGCTCCCGCTGCTCGAAGAAATGCTGGCCCGGGTCGTGCGGGACGAACAGCTGCAGCGAGCCAACCCCGTGCGGGCCGTCGCGGACCACGGTCGGGGGCACGAACCGCCAGCCCAGCAGCTTCGAGAGCTCGTAGGCGGCCGCCTCATGCCGGTAGAGCGCACCGTCGGGGAAGTCCCAGAGCGGCGACTCGCCCTTGTGCGGCTTGTAGACCCCGGCAAACTGCTCGCCGCCAGCGCACAGTTGCGCCAGGTACACATAGTTGGAGGAGTACCAGATCGGCCGGCAATCGAGGAACTCGGCCTCGCGGAGCAGCTTCTCGGCTTCTGCGAACTCGATGCCCTCCGTCACGCAACGAGCTTAGCAGAGCCACGCGCCCGCCCGGGCTACGGACCGTTCCTCAGACCGTGATAGTCCCGGTGAGTACCGTGACCGCCGTCCCTGCTATCCGGACCTCAACCGGCTCATCGCCTTCTGCATCCACCTCAACCTCTACCAGGCCCGGCCTTCCCGCGAAGTGTCCCTGCTCGACGGTGTAGCGTGGGTGGCGCAGCAACCCGTAATTCCACAGGTATGCGGCCATGCCGCCGGTTGCGCTGCCCGTGACGGGGTCTTCGGGAATCCCTGCCCCGGCAGCGAAATGCCTGGCGTGGGCGCGATTCGCGGGGTCGAACGCCTCTACCGCGAACACGTGCGTGCCGAAGAACTGGTTCGCCTCCTCGAGGTCCCCGAGCCGCTGGAGGTCCGGCCGGAGGCGTCCCAGTACCTCCAGCGAGCCCACAGGCACCATCGCCTGGTACGTCCCTGTCGAAACCACCTGCAGGGGGACATCGCCGCGGATGTCCTCGACTTCAATGCCCAGGGCCCGGGCGAATGCCTGCCGGTCGAGCATGCCCAGGAACTCGGGGCGGGCCTGCGTCATCACCACACGGATGAATCCCTCCTGGCCCCGCGTGATGTCAACCGGCAGCACACCAGCGTTCAGTTCCTGGGTGACCCGCGCCGCGCCGCGCGGCAGGTCGATCCTCCCTTCATCCGCAAGCGTGAACATCGTGGCGATGGTGGGATGACCCGCCAGGGGGATCTCCTTTTGCGGCGTGAAAAACCGAACCCGGAAGTCGGCCACCCTGGATGGAAACACGAACGCGGTCTCGCTCGCGTTCAGCTCACGGGCGATAGCCTGCATCTGGCTCTCGCTGAGCCCTTCGGCGCGAGTGACCACCCCGCAGGGGTTGCCGGCGTAGCGCCGGGTGGTGAATGCGTCGACAATCTTGACCTGGTAATCGGGCATAGCCCAACGATAGCAGCCGCCACGCTGCCGTCAGTGGCATGCTCCACAGGAGGGTGCTGGATGGAGGGATTTCCGCTGGAGGACGACACGCTCTGCGCCGAGATCGGCGAACTGCTGGTCGCCCGCGGGGAGAAGGTGGCCGTCGCCGAGACGACGGCGGGCGGGCTCATCAGCGCCCGCATGCTGAGCGTTCCCGGTGCCTCGCGCTGGTACGACGGCGGTATCGTGCCCTATGCAGGCGCCCACCGCTGGGAACAACTCAATCTCGACCGCGAGATTGCGCGCCAGTACGGCGCCGTCAGCCCGCAGTGGGCCGGGGCCACCGCCGAGGGTCTGCGCAACGCCATGGGGTCTGCCTGGGCCGTCGCAGAAAGCGGCATCGCCGGCCCCCAGGGCAGCCGCCGCTCGCCAAAGCCGGTTGGTTCAGTCGTCATTGCGGTCGCGGGCCCCGACGGCACGGTCACCGAAGAGCACGTCTTCCCCGGCACGCGGACCCAGGTGATGGTCCAGATTAGCCAGCGGGTGCTGGAGCTGCTGCGTGAGCGTCTTCAGACCGCGCCCGCGGAACCCGGGACAGGAGGCTGAGGCGAACCTCAGAACACCTCGAACAGGCTGAAGCGCGGTCCGTCTTTGCAGCAGAGCTTCACGCCGTGGTGCTTCGTGAATACGGCACAGCCGTAGCACATGCCCCACCCGCACGGCATGTTCTCTTCCATCAGGATCTCCGGCGATTGGCGCCGCCCGTTGTTCCGCAACACGTCCGCCAGCGACTGGAACATCGGATTCGGCCCGCACGCATAGATCCGGTTCGCCCACTCCTGGTACTTGCCCAGGTGCTGCGTGACGAAGCCCTTCGGCCCCGCTGAGCCGTCCTCGGTGACCACCACATACTCCACTTCGCGAGGCCATTCGCTCGCCGGGAGCAGGTGCTCCGCGGTGCGAGCGCCCATCATCGCCACCACCTGGTGGCCGGCCTTCACCGCACGTTCCGCTGTGTCGACGAGCGGCGCCACGCCGACCCCTCCCCCGATCAGCAGCAGGTTCGACGGCGCATCGGGAAGCCGGAAGCCGTTGCCCAACGGACCGTACATCCGGACCGGGGTGCCGCGCGGTTGCTCACTCAGCCACCGCGTCCCGCGTCCAACCACCGCGTAGCAAATTGCAAATCGGTCGCCATCTACCCGGTAGTAGCTGAACGCGCGCGCGAACATCGGGCTGGTCCGCTCGGCGCTGCAGTGCACCATCACGAACTGCCCGGGCTCGACACCCCTCGAGAGGCCGGGAGCGTGGAACCAGGTGATATAGGCCCCCTCCCAGGCCCGCTCCGTCGAGACGATGACGCCGTCTTCGATGTTCATCCGACGTACTCCCGCAGGGTGGCAACGTCGTAATCGGAAGGGTTCGCCAGCGCCTGGATCGCCGCCCGGGCGGTGTCGATCGACGTGAAGCAGGGGATACGCTTCTCGGCCGCCGCCCTCCGGATGTGGAAACCGTCGCGCAGCGAGCCGGTGAAGCGGTTCTCGGATGTGTTGATAACCCCCTGCACGGTGCCATCCATGATCACGTCGACCACGTTGGGATGCCCCCCGCTCAGGACTTTGGTCACACTTGTGACATCCATCCCGAGGGCCTCGATCATCCTGGCGGTGCCTTCCGTGGCGTACAGCCGGTACCCGGCCTCACGCAGCAGGCGGATGAGCGGCAGCGCATCCGCCTTGGTCCGGTCGCTGACGCTCAGGAGGATCGCGGCATTGGGCTTGAGCGCCATGTCCGAGGCGATCAGCGCCTTCGCAACCGCACCTTCGAACGTGCGGTCGATACCCATCACCTCGCCCGTGCTCTTCATCTCTGGCCCAAGGTACGTATCCACGCCCTTAAGCTTCGACATCGAAAACACCGGCGCCTTGATCGCGACGAGGTTTCGCTCCGGCCAGGCCCCGTCGGGGTAGCCCTGGTCCTCCAGTTTCTTGCCCAGCATTGCGCCAACCGCCAGGCTCACCATCGGCACGCCCGTCACCTTCGAAAGGAACGGGACCGTCCGGCTGGCACGCGGGTTCACCTCGAGCACGAATACGCGAGGAGGCTCGCCTGCCCGCCGCGGCAGGACCACGTACTGGATGTTCGTGAGGCCGACGGCGCCCAGCCCCAGCACGATCCGCCGGGTGTAATCGACGATCGTGGCGCGCTCCTCCGCATCGAGGTGGACGGGCGGATACACCGCCATGGAGTCGCCGCTGTGCACGCCCGCTCGCTCGATGTGCTCCATGATGCCGGGGATGAGGACGGACTCGCCATCGCAGATGGCATCGACCTCGACCTCGCTACCTTCGAGGAACTTGTCGATCAGGATCGGCTTGCCCTGTGCCACCTCGGCTGCCGCGCTCACGAACGTCACGAGCTCGGTGGCATTCTGCACGATCTCCATTGCCCGGCCGCCAAGCACGTACGAGGGGCGGACCAGCACCGGATAGCCAATCGCCTGGGCCGTCTTCATTGCCTCCTCGATGTCCGTGATGGCGGCGCCCGGCGGCTGGGGGATGCCAAGGTCCTGGAGGAAGCGCTCGAACAGCCGCCGGTCCTCGGCCGTGTCGATCGCGTCGGCGCTCGACCCGATGATCGGGAGCCCGGAGCGGCGCAGCGGCCCGGCGAGATTGATCGCGGTCTGACCGCCGAACTGCACGATGCTTGCCGGGAGCTCGTCGCAGTCGCCCCCCTCGTTCTCGATGATGTCGCGCACGGCTTCTTCGTCGAGCGGCTCGAAATAGAGCCGATCAGAAGTATCGAAGTCGGTCGAGACCGTCTCCGGGTTCGAATTGACCATCACCGACCGCAGCCCTGCCGCCTGGAGCGCCCAGGCGGCGTGGACGCTCGCGTAGTCGAATTCGATGCCCTGGCCGATGCGGATTGGGCCGCTCCCAATCACTACAGCTGCCGCGCCACCCTCCGTGACCGCCTCGTTCTCCGTCTCGTAGGTGCTGTAGAAATACGGCGTTACCGCATCGAACTCCGCTGCGCACGTGTCCACCATCTTGTAGACCGGCCGGATGCCCCATTCGTGCCTGAGCGCCCGGATCTGCTCGGGCAGCCGGTCGGCCAGCTGCCCGACCATCTCGTCGCTGAAGCCGTAGCGCTTCGCCGCCAGGAGGAGGTCCGGGTGGAGCGGTTCATTGAGCAGCCGCTTCTCCATCTCGACGATGTTGCGCAGCCGTTCGATGAACCACGGGTCGATGCCGTTTGTCTTGTGCGCCAGATCCATCGTGCTGGCGCCGCGCCGCAGTGCGGCCATCAGCGCCCACAGGCGCTCGTCCGTCGCGTGCAGCGGAAGTTCCCCGGCGGAACGCCACTCGGGCTTCTCCCAGAGCAGCGTCCGGCCGCCGGTCTCCAGCGACCGAACCGCCTTGTTCAAGGCGGCTTCGAACGACCGGTCGATCGCCATTACCTCGCCGGTGGCCTTCATCTGGGTTCCCAGCCCGCGGTCGCCCAGGGCGAACTTGTCGAACGGCCAGCGCGGGATCTTCACCACGCAGTAGTCCAGGGCGGGCTCGAAGGCCGCGGTGGTCTTTTGCGTCACCGCGTTCGGGATCTGGTCGAGCGTCTTTCCGCACGCGATCTTCGCGGCCACCCGGGCGATGGGGTACCCGGTCGCCTTCGAGGCCAGTGCCGACGAGCGCGAAACGCGCGGGTTGACCTCGATCACGTAGTACGGGAGCGGCTCGGCAGGGTCGCCCTTCCAGTCGCGCACATCCTTGCGGGGCGCCAGCGAGAACTGGACGTTGCAGCCCCCTTCGATGCCGAGCTCGTCGATGATGCGGAGGGCTGCCGAGCGCAGCATCTGGTAGTCCTTGTCGCTCAGCGTCTGCGATGGCGCCACCACGATGGAATCGCCCGTGTGGACGCCCATCGGGTCGAGGTTTTCCATGTTGCAGATGGTGATGCAGTTCCCCGCGCCATCGCGCATGACCTCATACTCGACCTCTTTCCAGCCGAGCAGGTTCTTCTCCACCAGCACCTGGGTGATCGGGCTTGCTGCCAGACCGCTCGCCGCGACGGCCCGCAGCTGCTCCATCGTGAAGGCCATGCCGCCACCCGTCCCACCAAGCGTGTACGCCGGCCGGATGACCACTGGCAGCCCGATCTTTTCCGCGGCGGCCACGCACTCCTCGACCGTCACGCAGATTTCGCTCTCGAGGACTGGCTCGCCAAGCTTGGCCAGCATGTCGCGGAAGAGCTCGCGGTCCTCGGCCCGCCGGATTGCCTCGAGCGGCGTGCCCAGCAGGCGCACGTTGTACTTTTCGAGGATTCCAGCCCTGGCAAGGTCCACCGCGAGGTTGAGCCCGGTCTGGCCCCCGAGCGTGGGCAGCAGCCCTTCGGGCCGTTCGCGCGCGATGATGCGCTCCAGAACCGGCACCGTCAGTGGTTCGACATACACCGCGTCGGCCACATCGAGGTCGGTCATGATCGTGGCGGGGTTCGAGTTGACAAGGATGCTCCGCACGCCCTCTTCGCGCATCGCCTTGCAGGCCTGGGTGCCGGCGTAGTCGAATTCCGCCGCCTGGCCGATGACGATCGGGCCCGAGCCGATGATCAGGACACTGGCTGGTTTCACTGGGGCCCTCCGGAGATGGACTGCCGGGTCGCGGACCAGATGAAGCCCTCCCGGTGGCTGTTCGGGTGTCCAGGCGTGAGCTGCATCTGGCCCTTACCTGAAGATGTCACTGCCCGGGTGCACCATCCTCGAAAGATGGCGGCGTACGGGCCGGAACACGAAGATGAGAAGTGCAAACGGCGCAAAGAGGAACGCCTCGGCCGGCCAGAGGAAGAGGATCGCTTCCACCGTGCCTATCACGGCGCCGATGATCACGGGCGTTACATAATGGTCGGCGCGCCGGCGCTCACCGCGCAGCAACAACACGCCGATGAGAAAGCCACACGTGCCCGCGAGGACCAACGACGCCGCGAACAGGCGTGCCAGGTCGGTCCCAGCGTCGCCCGCCGAGAGCTCGTCATAGGTGAACGTGGCAACGATGAAGATCGCCGCCATCACCCACGCGCACATCGCCAGCGCGAAGAGAAAGTCGGGCACGCTCGTCGCCGGCCGCGGCGGGCGCACCGGTGCATTGTTCCGGCGCCGGATGGCGGGACGAGCACTCACCTGGTAGCCCCCTTGCGTCGTGATTCCCACCCTAGAGCGGCAGCTCGAAGGTCATGTCGGGGTTGCGCAACGGCACCATCGCCCCGATGGACGAAAGAAAACTGAGGGCCGGCTCGTTGCCCTCCGGCAGGCGGCCCCGAATCTTCCGGTAGCCCCGGTCGCGCGCGAACGCCACCAGCATCTCCGCGAGGTCGGTCGCCAGTCCCCGGCGCCGGTGGTCGGGCAATACCCACACGCCCAGCAAGCCGGTATCGGGCGCGGCCGTATCGAAATCGAGCGCGCCGAACGCAACGGGTATGCTCCCATCGAAAGCGATAAAGATGGCGCCATCCTCACCAAGCCGCTTGATCCAATTGCGGACACGGTTCGCATCGAATTCGCCCTGGAGGCCGACGTTCTCGGCGCCCATGCCACGCATGATCGCGGCGATGCCCTCGCAGTCGGCGTCGCTATCGGTGGCGCGGTGGATTTCGGTGGCTCGAGTCATGCGCTAAACCCTCCTCGCGCGGTGGCCATCATCTCAACGAACCGGTCGAAGATGTACGCGTTGTCGAGTGGCCCCGGGCAGGCTTCGGAATGATATTGGATGGTCATCAGTGGTTCGGTCTTGAGCGCAATGCCCTCCACCGTCTGGTCGTTGAGGTTGATGTGGCTTACGTAGGCCGCCGGGTCGAGGTGGTCCGGGTCGACCGCGTAGCCGTGGTTCTGCGCGGTGATGGTCACGTGCCCGGTGACCGTGTCTTTCACCGGGTGATTCCCGCCCCGGTGCCCGAACGGCAGCTTGTACGTCCCGGCTCCCAGCGCCCGCGCGGCCACCTGGTGGCCCAGGCAGATGCCAAGGATCGGCGCTTCCCCGATGAGGCTACGCACTTCGCGGACCATTCCATCGAGTAACCGGGGGTCCCCCGGACCGGGCGAGAGCACAATGCCATCCGGGTGCAGCCGCAGCAGCTCTTCCGCAGGCGTTTCGGCCGGGAAGACACGCACGGAGCAGGATCGGGCCTCCAGCGACCGCATGATGTTCCGCTTCACTCCCCCATCGAGCAGGGCGACGCGGTAGAGGCCTTCGCCCGGGGGGATAGACCAGTCGAAAACGCGGCCGGTCGTGACCTTTTCGACCCAGTTCACGTTGTCGTAGTCCGGCAACTCACGCAGACGGGCGAGCGCCCGCTCCGCCGTCTCGGTCGTCGTGATGGTGCCCGGCATGACGCCGTGGCGGCGAATGCGCCGCGTGACCGCGCGGGTATCCACGCCTTCAATTGCGACCACACCGCGGGCCTCCAGGTACTCACGAAGCGTCTGGTGGGAGCGGATGTGGCTGGGCAGGCGCGCCGCCTCCCGGACGATGAGCCCGGCTGGCTGGATACGGGCCGATTCGTCGACCCGCTCGTCGATGCCGTAGTTGCCGATGAGCGGATAGGTGAGGGTCAGCAGCTGCCCCGCGTAGGAGGGATCAGTCAGCATCTCCTGGTAGCCCGTCATCGAGGTGTTGAACACCACCTCGCCATCGGCGTTGCCCGGGGCGCCAACCGAACGGCCGGGAAACACTGACCCATCCGCCAGGACCAGCAGGGCATCAGACACCCGCAGCCTCCCGTTCGTACGCAAGCTTCCCATCGAACACCACTGCGCGCACGGCGCCGGTGAGTGTCGCGCCGGCGAGCGGCGTGTTCCTCCCCTTTGATGCGAACTCCGCCGGGTTCACGAGCCACCGGGCGGCCGGGTCGAGCACGACGAGGTCCCGCGAGAGGCCAGCCTGCAACCGGCCGGCTCCCGGCACGCGGGCATCGATCCTGAACGCTCCCGCCGGTCCTGCGGTGAGCGCCTGCACCGCCATCGCCAGGTCGAGCTCCCCGCGCTCCACCAGCGTGAAGACCGAACCCGCCGCGGTCTCGATGCAGCTGATCCCAAACGCCGCGATGTCGAATTCCTGGAGCTTGTCTTCGATGGCGTGGGGAGCGTGGTCGGTCGCGATCGCGTCGATGACCCCGGAGTTCACGCCCGCCACAAGCGCCCGGCGGTCGGTCTCGGTGCGCAACGGCGGATTGATTTTTGCGTTCGTGTCGTAGGCGGGCTCGTCGCCGGGGCCGAACACCGCGTCCTCGGTCAGGAACAGGTGGCTGGGCGTCACCTCGCACGTTATTGGAAGTCCTCGGGACTTCGCCTCGGCAATCAGCTCGAGGCCTCGCGCAGTGGTCACGTGGGCGATGTGCAGGTGCGCGCCCGTGGTCTCGCACAGGGCGATATTCCGGGCGATCGCGGCCGTTTCGGCTGCCACCGGCTGCCCCGGCAGGCCGAGGCGCTCCGAGATGCGGCCCTCGTTCATCGATGCGCCCTGGCTGAGTTCGGGCTCGTCGCAATGCTCGGAAATGGGGAGGCCGAGCGCCCGGGCCAGGTCCATCGTGTGGCGCATCAACCTCGGGTTCGCCACCG
>CAZYLL010000015.1:0-55464 GCA_964648195.1 uncultured Anaerolineaceae bacterium
CACGCGCGGCGGCCTTCAGGCGACCGGCATCGCAGCGCGCCATCACTGGCGCGCCTCGGATTGGGCAGCGGTACCGCGCCACGCGCGGCGGCCTTCAGGCGACCGGCATCGCAGCGCGCCATCACTGGCGCGCCCCGGATTGGGCAGTCCGCGCGGTACCGCGCCGCGGCCTTCTGGCGACCGGCATCGCAGCGCGCCATCACCGGCGCGCCTCGGATTGGGCAGTCGTTCGCGCTGGGGGGTAAGGGGGTGGAAATGGAAGGGCCGCCTCCTGGCGGAAGCGGCCTCCTGTTGGTGAGCGATGAGCGGCGCCGGGGGCTTAGACCTCGCGGAATTCGCCTTCGACGGTGCCTTCCTCGGCGCCGCCGGTCGCGCCGGGTTCGACGCCATCAGGGCCGGACGGGCCAGCGCCGGCAGCGCCGTAGACAGCCTCGCCGATCTTCTGGAGGGAGGCGCTGAGGGCGTCGGCGGTGCTCCGCATGCGGGCGGTGTCCTCAGCTTCGATGGCCGACCGGACGTCCTTGATCTTCGCTTCGACCTCTTCCTTGAGGTCCGCCGGGATCTTATCGGCGTTATCGCGGAGGGTCTTTTCGGCCTGGTAGGCCAGGGAGTCGGCGGTGTTCTTGAGTTCGATGGCCTCGCGCTTCTTGCGGTCTTCCTCGGCGAAGAGCTCGGCTTCGCGTTGCATCTTCTCGATCTCTTCCTTCGTCAGGCCGCTCGAGGACTGGATGGTGATCTTCTGCTCGCGGCCGGTGCCCTTGTCCCGGGCGGAGACGTTGACGATGCCGTTGGCGTCGATATCGAAGGTGACTTCGATCTGGGGGATGCCGCGGGGCGCGGGGAGGATGCCGTCGAGGATGAAGCGGCCGAGGGACTTGTTGTCGGCGGCCATGGGGCGTTCGCCCTGGAGGACGTGGATTTCGACGCTGGGCTGATTATCGGCCGCGGTGCTGAAGGTCTGGCTCTTGGCGGTGGGGATAGTGGTGTTGCGCGGGATGATCGGGGTCATGACGCCGCCAAGGGTCTCGATGCCGAGGGTGAGGGGGGTGACATCGAGGAGGAGGACATCCTTGACCTCGCCCTTGAGGACGCCGGCCTGGATGGCGGCGCCGATGGCGACGACTTCATCGGGGTTGACGCCCTTGTGGGGTTCCTTGCCGAAGAAGTCGGCGACGAGCTTCTGGACGGCAGGCATGCGGGTCTGGCCACCGACGAGGACGATTTCGTCGATATCGGACGCTTTCTTGCCGGCATCGGCGAGGGCCTTCTTGACCGGCTCGAGGGTCCCGGTGAGGAGGTCGCCGACGAGCTGTTCGAGCTTCGAGCGGGTGAGGGTGATGTTGAGGTGCTTGGGGCCGCTGGCGTCGGCGGTGATGAAGGGAAGATTGACCTCGGTTTGCTGGGCGCTGGAGAGCTCGATCTTGGCTTTTTCGGCCTCGGCCTTCAGGCGCTGGAGGGCCTGGCGGTCCTGGCGGAGGTCGATGCCTTCGGCTTTCTTGAATTCATCGATGAGCCAGTCGATGACGCGCTGGTCGAAGTCGTCGCCGCCCAGGTGGGTATCGCCGTTGGTGCTGAGCACCTGGAAGGTGCCATCGCCGAGTTCGAGGATGGAGATATCGAAGGTGCCGCCGCCGAGGTCGTAGACGGCGATGAGTTCGTCGTGCTTCTTATCGAGGCCGTAGGCGAGGGAGGCGGCGGTGGGCTCGTTGATGATGCGGAGGACTTCGAGGCCGGCGATCTTGCCGGCGTCCTTGGTGGCCTGGCGCTGGGCATCGTTGAAGTAGGCGGGGACGGTGATGACGGCCTCGGTGACGGGTTCGCCGAGATAGGCCTCTGCATCGGCCTTGAGCTTCTGGAGGATCATGGCGCTGATCTCGGGCGGGCTGTAGTTGCGTTCGCCGAGCTTGACGCTGGCATCGCCGTTCGGGGCCGCGGAGACCTTGTAGGGGACGAGCTTGAGGTCGCGCTGGACTTCCGGGTCATCGAGCTTGCGGCCCATGAAGCGCTTGATGCTGAAGATGGTGTTTTCGGGGTTGGTGACGGCCTGGCGCTTGGCGACCTGGCCGACGAGCCGTTCGCCGGACTTGGTGACGGCGACGATCGAGGGTGTGGTGCGTGCGCCTTCGGCGTTGGGGATGACGACCGGCTCGCCACCTTCCATGACAGCCATGCAGCTGTTGGTGGTGCCGAGGTCGATACCGATGACTTTGCCCATGTGTTACTCCTGTTCGCCGCGGGCAGCCTGCCGCGGCCGGCGGGTGGTGGTGTTGGCGAGCCTGGCTGGCGGCTCGTGCGTTGGGTTGGGGGTCATGCCGGGGGTGTTTCGCCGACGATGACCATGGCGGGCCGGATAACCTTGCCCTGGAGCTCGTAGCCCTTCTGGACCACGTGAAGGACCTTGCCGTCTTCCCCGGGCTGCCGGCCGACGGCTTCGTGGCGGGCCGGGTCGAAGGGCTCGTTTTCGGCGGCGATTTCGGCGACGCCCATGGCCTCGAGGAGGCGGCTGAATTTGTGATGGATGTTGATGATGCCCTGGACCCAGTTGAGGCCGGCCAGGGTGGAATCGACGGAAGCTACCGCCCTGTCGAGGTCATCGAACACGGGGAGCAGGTTGATGACGAGGGCGGCGTTGGAGAGCCGGGCCATTTCGCCGCGTTCCTGCTCGACGCGGCGCTTGTAGTTGATGAAGTCGGCGGCGCTGCGCTGCCAGTTCTTGTAGTAGGTCTCGGCCTTTTCGCGTTCGGCTTCGAGTTCGGATTTCGGGTCGAGTGCAGGTTCAGCGGCGCTGGCGCCGCCAGTCGAGCCGGCCCCGGGTTCGCCGGCGTCTTCATGCATGCGCGAGGCCGCGCGCTTATCGACGATGCGTTCATCGGATTGATCCGCCATATCCACCTCCATGGTGGCGCCGGTGTGGCGCCGGGAATGAGCGAGCGGGGAAGTCAATCGGCTTCTCCATAGAACTCGCGGATGAGCTCGGTGAGGACGTCGCTGACGTAGCGCACGTGGGCGACGGCATCGCCGTATTGCATGCGGGTTGGGCCGAGGACGCCGACGATGCCGCCAGCGCCGCCGGCGGGGCCGTAGCGAGCGAGGACGAAGCTCATGTCCTGGTACGGGCCTTCGCGGTTCTCATCGCCGATGACGATGGCGACGCCGGGCTGGGCGAGGGCGTCGGTGGGGATGGCATCGCGCAGCCGCCGCTCCTGGACGGCATCGAGGGTATCGAGGATGCGATCGCTCTGGCCGAATTCGGGCTGGCGGAGCATTTCGCGGACGCCTTCGACGACCGGGGCATCGACCTGGGCGGCCTGTTCCTTGAGGAGGAGGTCGGTAAGGGCGGCGACGACTGCGGCCTCGACCTGGCCGAGGGGCTCGGCGATGTCGCGCGCGGGGAATTCGGCGACGGTTTTTCCGCCGAATTCGGCGTTGAGCCGGGCGGCGAGGCGGGTGAGCTGGTCCTGGTGGACGGGCACGGGGAAATCGATGGTGCGCTGGTGGACGCCGCTATCGCTGGTGACGGCGACGAGGAGGGCGCGGTTTTCGAGGAGTTCGACGAGCTGGAGCTGCTTGAGGCGCACCTCGACGAGCCGGGGCTGGGTGACGAGGGCGAGGTTGTGCATGTGGTTGGCGAGCACGCTGGCGGCCAGGCCGATCCACTCCTCGAGGTCACGCGCGGCCTGGTGGAACTGGTGGAGGATGGTGAATTGCTCCCGGGGGGTGAGCGCGCGCTCGGGCATGAGGCTGGAGACGTAGTAGCGGTAGCCGCGGTGGCTGGGGATGCGGCCGGCGGAGGTATGGGGGTGGGTGATCATGCCTTCGTCTTCGAGGGCGGCCATTTCGTTGCGGACGGTAGCGCTGGACAGGCCGAGGCGATGGCGCTCGACGAGCGCCTGCGACCCGACCGGCTGGGCGGAGCCGACGAAGTCATCGACGATGAGAGCGAGGATGCGCGCCCGGCGCTCTGACAACGGCATTATCAACCCTGTTGGCCCAGTTTAGCACTCCAGCACGTCGAGTGCTAAGCAACCGGGTTCAGTGTACCAAAGGGGCCGGAGGGCGGAAAGGTGGCGGAGGGCGAGGGGCGAAGCCTGAAGGAGCTAGAAATCGATCGTTTCGATTTCGATGTCGAGGAGCTCGGCATCGAGGCGCCATCCGGCGATGGCCGAGGCGATGGCCTGGGCCTGTTCGACGGCGTGGCGGGAGTTGTTGGAGAGCACGGCCGCGCCGATGACGGCGTTCGCCGGGTCATCGAGGGCATCGACTTCGGCGATGGAGGCGTTGAACCGGTTCCGGAGCCGTTCGACGACGGATTTCACGATGGTGCGCCTCTCCTTGAGGGTGCGGGAGGGGAGGCGGAGGTGGAGGCGGAGGACGGCGACGGTCATGGGGGCGATGGGAAGTATGAAGGATGAAGGGGGAAGTGCGCCGGGGGGACGCCCGGCAGCCGGGAAAGGGCGTGTAGCGCGCCGTCCAGCTGGAGTGGCCGGATTCCATGGCGCATGTGGCGCCCGCGGGGCGCGGTCCGCACCTCGTCTTTGTTCACCCGCGAGGGGTGTGGTGCCGGGTCCGGGGCCTTCGTTCAGGTTCGCCCCACTACCGGGTATCCGGTAGAATCCGGCCACAAACGCTCCCTGAGCCACTTCCGGAGAATCAATGAACACCATCGAGTTCCTGCAGATCTCGTCGGCCGTGGTCCCCGACCGCGAGGCGCTGGTCGAGTTCGGCGGAAACAACAAGCGAATCACCTATGCGGAGATGTATCCGCTGGTTGTGAAGCTTGCGAACGCCCTCCAGGGCCTGGGCATCGAGCACGGGCAGAACGTGGCCGTGATGTCGGTCAACAGCGCGGACTACGTGCTGACGTACTACGCCTGCGCGATGCTGGGCGTGACCTTCGTGCCGCTGAATTACCGGGCGAAGGATGAAGAGCTGACGCACATGCTCAACGTGAGCCAGTGCCAGGCGGTCTTCGTTTCGGAGCGCTACCTGGACCTGGTGGAGCGCATCCGGCCGACCCTGACCCACACGCAGCACTACATCGCCTACAGCGGCGGCAGGGTGGCGGGCTTCCTCGATTACGACGAGCTGATGGCGAATGCTTCCGAGGAGGAGATCTGGTCGGAAGTCGACGACAAGGAAGCGACGATCATCATCTTCACCTCGGGGACGACGGCGCTGCCGAAGGGCGTGCAGCTGACGTACCTGGACATGACGGCGTATGTGACGAACCAGCAGCCGGCCGACCCGGAAGTGCACGAGAAGGTGCTCGTTTCGGCGCCGTTCTTCCACGTGGCGGGCGCGACGACGATGATGCTGGCGATCTGGAGCGGGCGGACGCTGGTGATCCTGCCGGCGTTCACGCCAGAGGATTGGCTGGCGGCGGTCCAGCAGGAGGGCGTGACCCACGCCTTCGTGGTGCCAACGATGCTGAAGCGGATCATGGAGGTGCCGGACTTCGACAAGTACGACATCTCGTCGCTGAAGAGCATCACCTATGGCGCGGCGCCGATGCCGTACGAAGTGGTGCGGCGGGCGTGCGACATCTTCCCGCCGAAGGGCATCGGGCTGATCAACGCGTACGGGCAGACGGAATCGACGGCGACCCTGACGTTCCTGGGCCCCGAGGACCACGACCTGAGCACTGATACGGCGGTGAAGGAGCAGCGGCTGCGTTCGGTCGGCAAGCCGATGCCGGACGTGGAGCTGGGGATCATGGATGAGCGGAACCGGCTGTTGCCGCCGGGCCAGGAAGGCGAGATCTGCGTGCGCTCTGACCGCGTAATGAAGGGCTACTACAAGCAGGAAGACGCGACGAGCTCGGCGATCATCGACGGCTGGCTGCACACGGGCGACGTGGGCAAGCTGGATGAGGGCGGCTACCTGTATATCACGGGCCGCAAGAAGGACCTGATCATCCGCGGCGGCGAGAACATTTCGCCCGGCGAAATCGAGAACGTGCTGGAGGACCACCCGGACATCGAGGAGGCAGCGGTCATCGGCGTGCCCGATGTGGAGTGGGGCGAGGTGGTGAAGGCGGTGATCGTTCCGAAGCCGGGCAAGACGGTGACGGCCGAGGAGATCAACGCCTACGCGAAGTCGCGGCTGGCATCGTTCAAGGCGCCGCAGTACATCGCGATCGTGCCGGAGCTGCCGCGGAACCACCTGGGCAAGGTGCTGAAGACGGACCTCCGGAAGGTGTACGGCACGCCGACGAACGACGGGGTGTAGCGGCCAGTCCACGCGACCGGAATCAGACGCCGCTCCAGCAATGTGGCGACGTTGCTGTTTCCGCGGGTTGGCGGGGCGGCTGATCCGGATTTGGTACACTCCAGACATGGCAACGCCCACCGGCGCTTCCGTGGTCGCAATCGACCCTGACATCCATTCTGGCACGCCAGTATTCCGGGGAACGCGTGTGCCGGTGGCCGCACTGTTCGACCACCTGGCGGCTGGCGACCCACTGGAAGAGTTCCTCGCAGGATTCCCGGCGGTGACGCGGGAGATGGCCCTTGCCGCGATTGCTGAAGCAGGTGAAGCACTGGTCGGGCCGCGTGGCACGCATCCTGATCGATGAGTGCCTGGACTGGCCGCTTGCCGCGTTCTTGTCCGGGCACCAGGTGGAGACGGTTCACTCGCTTCGCTGGAGCGGCATTTCGGGCAGCGCGCTGCTCGCGCGGATGGAAGGCAGATTCGATGTCCTTGTCACCGCTGATCAGTCGCTGCCGGGACAACAGAATCTGCACCGGCGTCCATTGCCACAATCGTGCTTAGCCCGCGCCGCAATCGCCTTCCGCAGGTACTGGAACTCCTGCCGCAGTTACG
Source organism: uncultured Anaerolineaceae bacterium (assembly GCA_964648195.1). GTDB lineage: Bacteria > Chloroflexota > Dehalococcoidia > Tepidiformales > Tepidiformaceae > Amarobacter. The sequence continues at coordinate 6,823 of CAZYLL010000015.1, forward strand.
GCTCGCGCTCGAAGGGATCCGGCCCGGCGCGGTGGTTGCGCTTTCCCCGGCGGCGCCTGGCGAGCACAGCCCGTGATTCGTGCGAATGCGCGGGGCGGGCGGCTGAGGCGGCGCAGGTCTTTTCGTTCGCCCCGAACCTTCCCCTCCGGTAGTATCCGCTCACCTGGGTTAACCGCTCCCTAACCCGGCGCGGTGGCCCCCAAACTACGCTCCGGGATTCGGAATTATGACCAGTTTGCCAGAGCGCCGCCCGCCCGGCGGCCAGCCTTCGGGGAAGGGGACCCGCCTGCGGGTCAGCACCGGGGGCATCATCGTCCCGGTCGCCATCATCGGCGCCATCGCGGCGTTCGAGACGGCGCGGACCACGGACGCCTCGCGCGAGGTGTTCTTCAACATCAGCACGCCGTGGCTGATGTATTTCGTTTTCGTCGCCTCGATCGGCGTGATCGTTGGGGCGTTCGTGCAGCGCGCCCGGATCTGGCGGCTGGGCAAGCCGCGGCCGGTGCTGGACAACTTCGGGGCACGCCTGACCAACCTGCTGACCGCCGGCGCTGGCACAAGCCGGGTGAAGAACGACCGGTTCGCCGGGGTGATGCACGGGCTGATTTACACGAGCTTCGCCGGGCTGACGATCGTGACGATCCTGCTGGCGCTCGATGACTACCTGCCGCTGATCTTCGGTTCCGATGCGGAGCACGCCTTCCTGAAGGGCGGTGTGTACCTGGCGTACAGCCTGGTGGGCGATGTGCTGGGCGTGATGGGCCTCGTGGGCGTTGGTATGGCGGTATACCGGCGCTATGTCGCGCCGCCGGGCAAGCTCACCTGGGACAGGCGGGCCAGCGAAGACGCGATCATCGTCGGACTGCTCGGGGCCGTGCTCTTCACCGGCATCGTGGTGGAGGGCCTGCGCATCGGCGGCGACGAGATCCCCGCCGGCAACGAAAGCTGGTCGAAGTGGTCGCCTGCCGGCTGGGTCGTCGCGAAGGTGCTCGGCGGCGTAAGCGAAAGCGCGCTGCTGGACTTCCACGTCGGATTCTGGTGGTTCCACGTGGTGGGCGCGTTCGTGCTGCTTTCGCTGATGGCGGTCACGAAGTTCCGGCACATCGTGCTGGCGCCGCTGAACGCGTTCTTCAAGCGGCCGGCGACGCCGCTGTACCTGGCGCCGATGGGCGACATCGAGAAGCTCATTGAGGAAGGCGCGGGGCTGGGCGCGGGCCGGCTCCAGGACTTCACCTGGAAGGAACTGTTCGACGCGGACACCTGTGTGCGCTGCGGGCGCTGCACCGAGGTGTGCCCGGCCTACACGGCGGGGCAGCCGCTTTCGCCGATGGCCCTGATCCAGGACCTGAAGACGTACATGAACCACGCCGGGCCGCTCCTCATCGCGGGGAAGGACCCGGAGACGGAGCTGGCGGAACCGCTGGTTGGCGGCTACGTGAAGGACGAGACGCTGTGGGCGTGCCGCACCTGCGGCGCCTGCATGCAGGAGTGCCCGGTGCTCATCGAGCATGTCCCGAGCATCGTCGACATGCGGCGCTACCTGGTGATGGAGCAGGCCCGCGTGCCGGCGACCGCACAGGCGGCGCTCCAGAACATCGAACAGCGCGGCCACCCGTGGCGCGGCACCCAGCTCACGCGCGAGTCGTGGATCGAGCAACTCCGCGCGGAGGGCATCGAAGTGCCGACCTTCGATGGCACGCAGGACTACCTCTACTGGGTCGGCTGCTCGGGCGCCCTGGTCGAGCGCAACGTGCCGATCACGCAGTCGGTGGTGCGGTTGCTGATCCAGTCGGGGACAAGCTTCGGCGTGCTGGGGCAGCTGGAGACGTGCAACGGCGACCCGGCCCGGCGGCTCGGCAACGAGTTCCTGTTCGCCACGATGGCGCAATCGAACGCGGAGACGTTCGCCGAGCTGGGGGTGAAGCGGGTGATCACGGCCTGCCCGCACTGCTTCAACACGTTCAAGAACGAGTACGGGGACTTCGGCGGGAACTACGAGGTGACGCATCACGCGGACTTCCTGCAGCTGCTGGTGGCGAAGGGCGCGCTCAAGCCGAAGGAGATGCTCGGAAAGACGGTGACGTACCACGACAGCTGCTACATCGGGCGCGGGAACGGCATCTACGATTCGCCGCGGCAGGTGCTGGAGTCGATCCCCGGCGTGAACCTGGTGGAGATGCCGCGGAGCCGCGAGCGCGGGCTGTGCTGTGGCGCTGGCGGCGGCAACATGTGGCAGGAGGAGGCCGGCACGCGGGTGAACCACCTGCGCGCGGCCGAGGCGGCGAACACGGGCGCGAGCATCGTGGCGACGGCCTGCCCGTTCTGCATCCAGATGTTCGACGACGGCATCCCGGCGATCCAGCCGGACGAGGAGAAGCGGACGATCAAGGCGTACGACATCGCGGAGCTGCTCGAGGTGAGCGTGAAGCCGGCGGCGATGGCGATCCAGGATGGTTCCGTAGACGTGCCGCCGGGCGTGGCATAGGGCGCACGCCCTCCAATACCAGGAACGAGGCCCGTGGCGACTGCCACGGGCCGTTGTTTTTGGGAGCTTCGCGCCTTCCCGGGGAGAACAACTCACCAGCCCGGGGATTTGCCGCATCGATCGAGGGGCGTCTCCAGTCCCTCCCTGATCGACTGCCGCATTCCGGGCACCGACACGAGGAGCAGGGTCTCCTGGAGCGCGCGCCAGTCATTCGCCGAAACCAGGACGGCATCCGTTCGAGGCCCGGAGATCTGGACGGCCTCACCCGACGTCGCGACCTCGTCGACGAGACGGTGCAGTTGTTGGCGGGCGAGCGTGATCGGTATCGACCTCACGCCGGTAAGCGTACCGGACCCGGTACCCGGACCCTCAGCAGCGCGCCGTCAAGGTCATTCGGATGTGGGCGCACTACGAGTGAGCGCCGGGCGGCGGGTAGAGGAGCGCGCCGCCGCCCCGGGGGTTACTCCGGGCGGCGGCGGCGCCCGGTGACCTCGGCCAGGGTCTCTCCCAGGGCGGCCTCGAGGCCCGCGATGTGCTCGGCATCGTGGGCGGCCCAGCTGGAGACGAACTGTTCGACGGTGAACTCGCGCCCGCCATCGATGCGGCCACGGAGGCGCCAATCGGCGGGGCGCAGGCTCCGGAGGATGCCGAGGCTCGCCTGGCGCTGCAGGGCGAAATCGGCGAGGAGCCACTCCTTGCGGTCGCGTTCGCGGTTGCGGGCGGGTTCCCATTCGGCGCCCTCGATGAACCGGAGGGCCGGGTTGTCCTCCGCCAGCATCCGTTCGAGGGCGACGCGCATGCAGAGGTACTCGTCGTCGCGGAAGTGGGCGAGGATAGTGCGGGCGCTCCAGCCGCCGGCGAAGGCCATATCGAGGCGCTCCTCGGGGGTTTCGGCGACCAGGTGGGCGAGGGTGCGCGGGGTGGCGGCCAGGCGAGCGATGAGATCGTCCATGGGACAACTGTAGCGGGCCGCGCAGGATTGAGCCGGCAGAGCCGCCAGTTGCCTATACTTCCGCGTATGCCCGAACCGATAGCTTCCCGCGTCCGCGCCGATGGCGTGGACCTGCAACTTTACGAATGGCCCGCGGACGGGCCGGTTGTTTTTTTCGCCCACGCCACCGGGTTCCATGCGCGCTGCTGGGACCGGGTGATCGCGCGGCTGCCCGGCATCCACGCCTATGCGCTGGACATGCGCGGGCATGGGCGGAGCGACAAGCCCGCGCCGCCGTACCCCTGGACGAACTTTGGGCGCGATGTGGCGGCGGTGGCGCGCCACCTCGGCCTGGATGGCGCGCTGGCCGTGGGCCATTCGAAGGGTGGCCACGCGGTGACGCTCGCGGCATCGCTCGAGCCCGGCATCTTCTCGAAGCTGCTGCTGGTCGACCCGGTGATCGGGCCGCGGGTGCGCGACCCGCGTCCCTCGTTCGAGGGCGACCACTTCGCGGCGCGGCGGCGGAATGAGTGGTCGTCGCCGCAGGAGATGTTCGACCGGTTCAAGGACCGTCCGCCGTTCAGCAGCTGGGACCCGGAGGTGTTGCGCGACTACTGCGAGTACGGGCTGGTGCCGAACCCGGACGGGGAGGGGTACGTGCTCGCCTGCCCGCCCACCATCGAGGCGGCCACGTACGCGGGGGCGATGGCGACCGACATCTACCCGGCGATCGAATCGCTGACGATCCCGGTGCGGGTCTTGCGGGCGCGGCCGCGGACCGAGGGCGGCCCGCTGGACATGAGCAGCTCGCCGACCGCGCCGGACCTGGCGAGCCACTTCCAGCACGGTGAGGATGTGTTCCTGCCGCAGTACAGCCACTTCATCCCGATGGAGGACCCGGGATTCATCGCAGAGCACGTGCTCGAGATGCTGGCGTGAGCGGGGTGGCGGCTCGCCTGCCGGCACTGCGCCACCGCGACTTCCGGGCGCTGTGGATCGGGAGCGCGTGTTCGAGCATTTCGCTGTGGACGCTGCTCCTGGGCAACGCGTGGATCGTCTACAAGCTGAGCGACTCGTCGTTGTGGGTTGGGGTATCGACCTTCGCGTCGATGTCGCCGTACCTGGTGGCGCCGCTGGGCGGGATGGTGGCGGACCGGGCGGAGCGCCGCATCCTGGTGCGGAGCACGCGCCTGGCGACGTTCGGAGTAACGGCCACGCTGGCGGTGCTGGCGATCACCGACGTCATCGCGGTGTGGATGGTGGTCTCGCTGGCGTTCGTGCAGGGAATCATCCGGTCGGTGGAGATCCCGTCGGACCAGGCGCTGCTGGCGAACGTGGTGCCGGTATCGGAACTGGGGAATGCGGTGGCGCTGACGAGCACCACGCAACACGGGTCGCGGGCGGCGGGGCCGCTGCTGGCAGGGCCGCTGCTGGCCACCATCGGGGTGGAAGGTGCGTACGGTATCTCGGCGCTGTTCGCGCTGCTGTCGTTCTCCTCGGTGCGGCGGGTACGGGTGTCGTCGCGGGGGGGAGTGACGCGGCTGCGGGACGTTGGCGAGAACATGCGCGAGGGGATGGCCTACATCGGGCGGACGCCAGAGGTGGCGGCGATCTTCGTGCTGGTGTTCGCGCACTGCTCGCTGACGATGTCGTTCGATGCGATGCTGCCGGGGTTCGCCGAGACGCGGCTGCACAGCCCGGCGGGGGGCTTCACGATCATGACGTTCGGGGTGGGCGCGGGAGCGCTGGTGGGGACGTTCATCCTGGCGATGACGACGGGCGGGCAGCGGGGGACGTTGCTGCTCGGCACGGCGCTGGTGAGCGGCATTTCGCCGATGTTGATGGCCGGCAGCCACCATGTGCCGCACGCGGCGGTTGGGGCGATCCTGATGGGCTCATCGCAGGCGATGTTCATGGCGCTAAGCGCGGTGCTGCTGCAGGAGGTGATTCCGGACGACATCCGCGGGAGGGTGATGAGCCTTTACCTGATGTCGGCGGGCGGGGTGATGGCGTTCATGAACCTGGCGTTCGGGGCGTTGGCCGATCGGACGGGGGCGCCGGTGTTGTTTTTCCTGCCGGGGGCGGCGTTTGTGGTGATTACGATGGCAAGCCTGGTGACGGGGCCGCATTTGCGGCGGATCTACCGGACGGGGACGGCGGCGGCGACGGCGTAGGGAAGTGCGAGGTGCGAAGGGCGGCGAGCATCCGGGGCGCGCCGGAATGTGAGTCGCCGGGACGTCGTTGGAGATCAGGGAGCCCGGCGTGTGTGCGGCGCGGGGGTGGGCGGCGCGGGGCGGGGGTGGGCGGCGCGGCGCGGGGGAGGGCGGCGCGGCGCGGGGGTGGGCGGCGCGGCGCGGTGGTGGGCGGCGCGGGGCGGGGGAGGGCGGCGGGGGGGGGGGGGGGGGGGGGGGGGGGGGGGGGGGGGCGGGGGGGGGGGGGGGGCGGCGGGGGGCGGTGTTCGGGGGAGTGGCGCTGCAGCGGGTCATGACTGACCCGCCTCTGATGGGGCGGGTGAGAGGAATCGTCAATCGTGAATCGGCGATGGGCAGAGGAAAGGCCGCGAAACCGGGGTGAAGGAGAGGATCGCGGTTGTGGAATGGAGGCGCGTTTCCACTTGCTGACGCGCGCAGGGGTGGGCGGCGCGGGGCGTGTTCGGGGGAGTGCGCTGCAGCGGGTCATGACTGACTCGCCCCGGATCGCGTGTCATGCGGCCTGGCCGGAGACGACGAGCTGGTGGCGGCCGCCCGCCTTGGCGGAATACAGGGCCTTATCGGCCAGGTCGTAGGCGCGGGCAACGGCGACGGCGGTGGTGTCGGAGGCGCGGCGGCAGGGTGCGAGGCCAGCGCTGACGGTCACCATGAGGGACTTGCCGCCGGGCAGTTCGACGGGTGTCGAAGCCACGCGCTCGACGATGCGGGCGGCGACGGCCTGGGCTTCCTCGACCTGGCCGTGGAAGAGGACGGCGAACTCCTCGCCACCCAGGCGGCCGACGGTGCCGGCCTGACCGGCGGCGCTGGCTATCCGCTCGGCGACGGCGCGGAGGACGATGTCGCCGGTGGGGTGGCCGTGGGTGTCGTTGATGGCCTTGAATGAATCGATATCGAAGATGGCGATGGCGGTGGGGCGGCGCGATTCGGCGAGCTCGAACCAGGCGCGGCGCGAGAGCACGCCGGTGAGGCCATCGTGGCTGGCCAGGAATTCGGCGCGGCGGCGGGATTCTTCGGCGGCGCGGGCCAGCTCCTCGGCCTCTTCCTTGGCGGCGCGGAGGGCATCGTTGAGCATGCGGAGCTCACGTTCGGCATGGACGCGCTCGGTGACATCCATCGTGACGGCGATGACGGCGACGGGGACGCCCGAGTCATCGCGGAGGGGCGCGAACTGGGTTTCGTAGTCGCGGCCATTGGCGTGGGCGTTGGCGGAGAAGGTTTCGCCAGCCAGGCAGCGGGCGATGTGCTCGCGGGTGGCAGCAGCGACATCCGGCGGGAGGACATCGAAGACGGAGGCGCCAGCGAGGAGCCCGCCGGTGCGGACGGCGCTGGGGAGGCTGGCGCCTTCGGAGAGGGTGATGGTGCCATCGGGCTGCATGACGGTGATCAGCGCAGGGGAGTTGGCGAACACGGCCCGGAGCCGGGCTTCGGCCTCGCGCAGTTCGCGGTTGAGGCGGAAGGCGGTGACGGTGTTGCTCGCCTGGGAGACGAGGGCGCTGAGGAAGCTGACTTCCTGCTCCTCGAAGGAATGGGACTCAGAGGCGCAGAAGGTGACGCTGCCCATGAGCTGTTCGCGGAAGAAGAGGGGGAAGCAGGCCATGGAGAGGATGTGGGCCTGCTGGTAGTAGCCGCGGAGGCTATCGTCGACGAGCATCTGCTCGGCGGGGTCGAAGACATCGGGGACGAGGTAGGGCATGCGCGTCCAGGCCAGGTGGCGGGCGACGCGGAGGTCGCGTTCGAGGGCGGTGGGGCCCATGTTCCCGGTGCGTCCCTGTTCGGCGATGGTGGTGCCGGAGTGGCGGCTGACGTTGAGGGCGCGGTCGGTGACGCGTTCTATGGCCGGGTCGGTGAGCGTGATGGCGACCCAGGCGAAGCCGGAGGCCTTCGCGAGGGCTGTGGAGAGGCCGGTGAGCACTTCGTTCACGTCATCGGAGCGGCTGAAGGCCTCGGCGACATCGGCAAGGGCGCTGAGCTGGGAGCGCTGACGCTGCTGCCGTTCGGCATCGAGGACGTTGCCGGCGAGGTAGGCGAGGAGCGGACGGATGGTCGCGGCGAGGTCGACCTGTGCGGGAGTGAGGCCACCGGGCCAGGGGCCGCGGACGACAAGGATTTCGGAGTTGCTTTCGTTGCCGGGGAGGAGCGTGGCGAAGTGGGTGGCGGGGATGCCGGGGGCGAGCTCCTGGAGGTCGAGCACCATGCGATCGCGAACGGTGAAGATGCCGCCGGGGGCGGAGGGTTCTTCGGCGCCGGCGCGCCAGACGAGCCAGTAGCCGCGCTGCTTGATTTCGTAGGCGCGGGGGTCTTCGCCGCTGCCCAGGCGGACGAAGTTAGGGTCGCCTGCGCGGATGACGTAGGCCTCCTCGGCGGCGAAGAGGTCGGGCACGAGGGCACAGGCCTGGACGATGGAGTGTTCGCCTGCCTCGCAGGCCGGGGTGGCCGCCAGGCGGGCCAGGGAGGCGATTTCGCCGAGCATGAGGATGTCCCTTTCCTCGCTCAGAAGCATTCACCGTTGGTATCGGCAAAACCCCGATAGCGCTGTAGGCCGGGGGCCGAAAATTCTTGCAGTTGCTCAGTAGACCTGGAACGAAAGAAGGCCGGGCGGCGCCGGCCTTCGTGGTGGTTGCGCGCGGGGAAGCGGTCTCAGCTGCCGGCGGCGGGAGAGGGGGCGGACCGGGGCGGGGCCTGGACTTCGCCACGGCGGCGGCGGGCGAAGGCTTCGTCCTCGCCCATCATGGCGGCGGCCTGCTGGGCCTGCTCCTGTTCGTAGGTCATCTTGTAGAGGTTGGCATAGATGCCGCCCTTCACGAGGAGCTCTTCGTGGGTGCCGATCTCGGCGATGCGGCCCTGGTCGAGGACGACGATGCGGCTGGCCTCGCGGATGGTGGAGAGGCGGTGGGCGATGACGAAGGAGGTGCGGTTCTTGAGGAGTTCGCGGAGAGCCTTCTGGATGATGACCTCGGTCTGGGTATCGACGTAGGCGGTGGCTTCATCGAGGACGAGGATGCGGGGCGCGGCGAGGATGGCGCGGGCGAAGCTGATGAGCTGGCGCTGGCCGACGGAGAGGTTCTGGCCGCGTTGCTGGAGGACGGTGTTGTAGCCATCGGGCAGGCGCATGATGAAGTCGTGGGCGCCGACGGCCTTCGCGGCCTGGATGACTTCGTCGTCGGTGGCCTCGGGGCGGCCGTAGGCGATGTTCTCGCGCACGGTGCCGCTGAAGAGATAGGGGTTCTGGAGGACAACGCCCATGTGCTTCGTGAGCGAGCGGCGCTTCACGTCGCGGATATCGTGGCCATCGATGCGGATGGCGCCGGAGGTGACTTCGTAGCCGCGGCTGATGAGCGAGGTGATGGTGGTCTTGCCGGCGCCGGTGGGGCCGACGAAGGCGATGGTCTCGCCGGGTTCGACGTGGAGGTCGATGCCGCGGAGGATGGGGACGCCTTCGGTGTAGTGGAAGTGGACGTCGTCGAAATCGACGCGGCCTTCGACCTCTTCGAGCTCGATTGCGCCGGGGCGGTCCTTGATGCGGGGTTCGGTATCGAGGACTTCGAAGATGCGTTCGCCGCCGGCCATGGCGCGCTGGAGCATGGTGTACTGGAGGACGAGGTCGCGGATGGGGTCGAAGAAGCGCCCGACGTAGATGGTGAAGCTGGTGAGGACGCCGAGGAGGTGGGCGACGTTGACATCGGAGGCGTTGAGGGCGCGCATGCCGCCGACGATGACGACGGCGGCGGTGGCGATGGCGACGGCGAGCTCGATGACCGGCATGATGGCGGCGCTGAGCATGCCGGCCCAGATGTTGGCGCGGCGGTTTTCCTGGTTGAGGGCATCGAAGCGGCGGGCGTTTTCGTCCTCACGGGAGAGTGACTGGACAGCGCGGACGCCGGAGACGTTTTCGGCGAGGGTGCCGTAGAGGGCGCTGATTTTGACGCGGACGTTGACGAAGGCAGCCTTCGCGTGGCGGGCCCACCAGACCATGATGAGGACGAGGGGCGGGACGATGGCGAAGGTGACGAGGGCGAGCTGCCAATCGAGCAAGAGGAGGACGGTGACGACGACAGCAAGGCCGACGAAATCGGCGAGGAAGGTGAGGGAGCCGGTGGTGAGCAGCTCCTGCATGACGGTGACGTCGCTGGTGAGGCGGCTGATCATGCGGCCGACTTCCATTTCGTCGTAGAAGCTGAGGGAGAGGCCCTGCATGTGGTCGTACATTTCGCTGCGGAGCTGGAGGAGGAGGCGGTTTCCCATCCAGGCGGTGGTGAGCAGCTGGGTGTAGGCGGAGATCCAGGTAACGAACGCGGCGCCGATCATGATGGCGAGGAGCGTCCAGATGCGGCCGGTATCGCCTTCGACGCCAGCCTTGACGGTGAGGCCGATGAGGAGCGGCTGGATGAAGCTGGTGACGGCGGAGACGATCATGCAGGTAAGGGCGAGTGCGGCCTGCTTTTTGTAGGGTTTGAGGTAGGGGAGGATGCGGCGGACGACCTGGGCGTCGTACGCCTTGCCGAGGTACTCATCGTCCCAGCCATCGGTGCCGCGGCCGTGCCGCATGGGGCCGGTTGCCTGCCCCCCGATGCCGGTGCTCCAGCCGCCTGCGCCGGCGCCACCCCACATGCCCATCAGGAGCCTCCTTCAGCGGCGAGCCGCGGATATTGATGCATGGCGTTCACGATGCACCCCCCGCGCTGGATTGCCCGGGTGAGGTGGTGAGGACCTGGGGGCCTGGCCGGGGGCGTTCGCCCGAGGCGCCATTGGCCGTGGCGGGTGCGGGGCGGCCGAGCGCTTCTTCCTGGTCCTTCAGTTCGAGGTCGAAGATGCGGCGGTAGAGGCCTTCTTGCTGGAGGAGCTCGTGGTGTTTGCCGCGCTGCACGATCTTGCCGCAGTCGAGGACGATGATTTCGTCGGCGCGCATGACGGTGCGGAGGCGCTGGGCGATGACGAAGGTGGTGCGGCCTTTCATGAGCTCCTGGAGGGCCTGCTGGATGAGGAATTCGGTCTGGGTATCCACGCTGGCGGTGGAGTCATCGAAGATGAGGATGCGCGGGTCGAGGAGGAGGGTGCGGGCGATGGCGATGCGCTGTTTCTGGCCGCCGGAGAGGGTGACGCCGCGCTCGCCGACCCATTCGTCGTAGCCGTAGGGGAGGGAGACGATGAAGTCGTGGATGCGGGCGGCTTTGGCGGCGCGCTCGATCTCCTCCTGGGTTGCGTTGGGGCGGCCGTAGGCGATGTTATCGCGGATGGTGCCGATGAAGAGGAAGACATCCTGCTGGACGATGCCGATGTTGCGGCGGAGGGACTCGATGGTGACATCGCGGACGTCGACGCCATCAATCGTGATGGCGCCCCCGGTGACATCGTAGAAGCGTGGGATAAGGTTGACGACGGTGGATTTGCCGCTGCCGGTGGGGCCGAGGAGGGCGATGACCTGGCCGGGCTTTGCATCGATGGAGACCTTGCTGAGGACGGCGCTCAGGTTGTCGTAGCCGAAGCTGACGTTATCGAAGACAACGTGGCCGGCGACATTTTCGAGGGGCTTCGCATCGGGTTTTTCCTGGACGACGGACTGGGCATCGATGAGCTCGAAGACGCGTTCGGCCGAGCTGATGCAGCGGGCGAAGATGTTGATGATGAAGCCGATGGTGCGCATCGGGAGCTGGAGGAGGTTGAGCCAGAGGGTGAAGGCGATGATATCGGAGGCGTTGGCGTTGCCTTTGGAGATCATCCAGGCGCCAACACCGACGGTGAGGGCGACCTGGGCGGCGGAGATGCCCTGGAGGAGGGGCTGGTTGCGCGCCTGGATGACGGAGGAGGTGTAGCTGAGGTCGGCCTGCTTGCGGGCGGCATCGGCGAATTTCTTGCTTTCGAAGGGTTCGCGGCTGAAAGCCTTGACGACGCGGATGCCGGTGAGGCCTTCCTCGGCGACCTGTGTCATTTCGGCCTGGTTCTGCTGGATTTCGAGCCAGAGGGGGCGGAGGCGGCGGCTGGTAACGATGGAGCGCCAGGCGAGGATGGGGAGGCTGACGATGCTGACGAGCGCCAGCTGCCAGTTGATGACGAACATGCCCACGATGGAGATGGCGAGCATGAGGATGATGTAGGCGAAGCGGAGCGCACCCATATTGATGAACATGCGGATGTTTTCCACATCCTGGGTGGCGCGGGACATGATCTGGCCAGTCTGGACCTTGTCGTGGTAGGCGTAGCTGAGGCGCTGGAGGTTGTCGTAGATCTTGTTGCGGATGTCGTAGGCGACGCTCTGGCCGACGGATTCGCCGAGGTACTGCTGTCCGAAGGCGGCGATGCCGCGGCCGAGGGCGAAGAGGATGATGGCGGCAGCGCCAAGGACTAGGAGCTTTTCATCGCCGTTGAGGCCGATGAGCCGGCCGTTTGCATCGCGCTGCGGGTCGAGGCCGAAATCGATGGCGTAGCGGACCAGGAGCGGGCTGACCATGACGAAGGCGCCCGCGAAGAGGACGCAAAGCCAGGCCAGGGCGATGCGGCCCCTGTACGGTTTCATGTACGGAATAAGGCGCAGAAGCCAGCGCACGGAGGGTCCCCCTTCTCGATGGCGAGCCTACCATACCTTCACGCGAACGTGAAGTTACCGGCCGGCCGGCATCATCGCGGAAGGTGAGGGCGCTGGTAGGATCGGCCGGTGGCAGCTCCCCCTGACTATTACGCGGTGCTCGAAATTGCGCCATCGGCGAGCGCGGAGGAGGTGCGCAGCGCCTACCGGCGGCTCGCGCGGATCCACCATCCCGATACGAGCGGCAGCCCCGAATCGGCCGAGCGGATGCGGCTCATCAACGAGGCGTGGGAAGTGCTGCGCGACCCGGGGCGGCGGGCGGCCTACGACCGGACGCGGCCCCGCCCGGCGGCGCCGCGGCGGGTGGTGCGGACCGTGCGGCGGCAGCCGCAGCCGAGCGCGCCACGGCCGGCGGAACCAGCCGCGCCCCCGCGAGGGTTCGAGCCGGCGGACGATGCGCCGCGCAGCGGGCCGGTGGAATACCGTGGCGACCCGTCGATCGACTGGTACGCGGTCCTTGGGGTGAGCGCCGATGCGCCGCGCCAGCAGATCCTGAAGGTGCTTTCGCGGATGGCGGGCGAGCTGGAAGGCGCGCGCATCAGCGCGACGGAGTTCACGCGGCGGCGGCGGGCGATGAAGGACGCGTGGAGTGTGCTGGGCGACCCGCACCTGCGGGCAGCGTACGACCGGGCGCGAAAGGAATACCTGGGGAAGAGCGCGGAGGAGGCGGAGGAGGATGCCGAATCGGCCAGCGGGATCCCGGCGGGGCACCGCCCGGGGCCGGTGGCGGTGGGAGACGTGGTGGTGGATGCGGGGGCGGATTGCACCGGGGCCGACCTGCGCGGGGCCGACCTGCGGGGGCTGGACCTGGCCGGCATCTGCCTGCGCGATGCGAAGCTCCAGGGGGCAGACCTGGAGGCTGCCTCGCTGCGGCGGGCCGACTTGCGGGGGGCCGACCTGAGCGGGGCGCACTTGCGCTGGGCCGACCTTTCGCACGCCGACGCGACGGGTGCGAGCTTCCGCCAGGCCGACCTGGCGCATGCCGCGCTGGGGGCGACGAAGTTCGTGCGAGCGAACCTTTCGGGTGCGAGCCTGGTGGGCGCGGTAGGGCCGGGCATCAACCTGGACTTCGCGACGCTGGCGCGGGCGGACTTCACGGGGGCGAAGGTGACGGCGCAGCTCATCGCGCGGGGGAAGCTGGAGGGGACGATTTTCCCTGATGGGAGCGTCCAGGGGGCGGGTGCGGAGCGGGGGTGACTTTCGCGTGGGGGCGGGAGCCTGTACGCTGCCTCTAGCACTCTCCCCCGGTGAGTGCTAACATCGCGGATCGCTACGACACCAAACACCTGCATTTTCCAGGAGGAATTGCATCCCATGGCAGCCAAGACCGCGGCGAAGGCCGCAGCCAAGTCCAAGCTCATTCCCCTTGCCGACCGCATCGTCATCACTCCGCTGAAGCAGGATGAAGTGACGGCGAGCGGGCTGGTAATCCCCGACACGGCGAAGGAGAAGCCGCAGCAGGGCGAAGTGATTGCGGTTGGGCCGGGGCGGCTCGACGACAGTGGCAAGCGTGTGCCGATGGATGTCGCCGTTGGCGACCGCATTCTCTATGCGAAGTACACCGGCACGGACGTGAAGATCGACGGGGTGGACTACATCGTGCTGAACGAGAAGGACATCCTCTGCAAGCTCGAGGTGTAGGGCCGAGGGAGCTTTGGGCGCGGAGGCGCGGAAGCCGGGGCAGCCTGGCACGCGCCTCTGCGTGGCATGTGAAAGGAAGTTAGCCCGTGGTTGCAAAGCAACTGGTTTTCGATGAGTCGGCGCGACGCCGGCTCCGCGATGGCGTCGATGCGCTCGCCGATGCGGTCAAGGTGACGCTTGGCCCGCGCGGCCGGAACGTCGTCATCGATAAGAAGTTCGGCGCACCGAATATCACCAAGGACGGCGTGACGGTCGCCCGGGAGATCGAACTGGAAGACCCGTTCGAGAACATGGGCGCGCAGCTGGCCAAGCAGGTGGCAACGAAGACGAACGACATCGCCGGCGACGGCACCACGACGGCGACGGTGCTGGCCCAGGCGCTGGTACGCGGCGGGATGAAGGTGGTGACCTCGGGCGTGAACCCGATGGCGCTGAAGCGCGGCATCGAGGCGGGGGCCGCCGAGGCGATCAAGGATCTGCGCGCGCAGGCGCGGCCGGTGCTGACGAAGGACCAGATCGCGCATGTGGCGGGGATCTCGGCCAACGATAAGGAAATTGGCGACCTCATCGCGGATGTGATGGAGAAGGTCGGCAAGGACGGCGTGATCACGGTCGAGGAATCGCGCGGGCTGAAGTTCGAGACGGAGTTCGTGGACGGTCTGCAGCTCGACCGCGGGTATGTCTCGCCGTATTTCGTCACGAACACGGACCGCATGGAGGCGGTGATCGAGAACCCGTACATCATCATCACGGACAAGAAGATCTCGGCGGTGCAGGACATCCTGCCGCTGCTGGAGAAGGTCCTGCAGGTGACGAAGGACATCGTCATCATCTGTGACGATGTGGACGGTGAGGCGCTTGCGACGCTGGTGGTGAACAAGCTGCGGGGGACGATCAACATCCTGGCGGTGAAGGCGCCGGGCTTCGGCGACCGGCGGAAGGCGATGCTGGAGGACATTGCGATCCTGACGGGCGGCACGCTGATCACCGAGGACATCGGGCTGAAGCTGGAGACGGCGACGGTGGCGGACCTTGGCCGGGCGCGGCGGGTCGTCTCGGGCAAGGACGACACGACGATCATCGAGGGCATGGCGAGCGACGAGGCGATCCAGGCCCGGATCAAGCAGATCAAGGCCCAGATCGAAGATGCGACGAGCGATTTCGACCGCGAGAAGCTCCAGGAGCGGCTGGCCAAGCTGGCCGGCGGGGTCGCCGTGATCAAAGTCGGTGCGGCCACCGAGGTCGAGCTCAAGGAGAAGAAGGCGCGGGTGGAGGACGCCCTGAGCGCGACCCGCGCGGCCGTCGATGAAGGCATCGTGGTCGGCGGTGGCGTGGCGCTCATCCGTGCGACGAAGGCGCTGGAAGCGCTGGCGGCGAAGACGAAGAACGACGACGAGAAGGTGGGCATCAAGCTGCTCGCCGAGGCGCTGGAATCGCCGACCTGGACGATCGCGGACAACGGCGGGCTCGAGGGTTCGGTGATCGTCGACAGGGTGCGGAAGCTGACCAACCCGAACCATGGCTGGGACGCGGAGAAGGATGCCTGGGGCGACATGTTCGAACTCGGCATCGTCGACCCGGTGAAGGTCACGCGTTCGGCGCTGGAGAACGCGGTGAGCATCGCCGCGCTGGTGCTGACGACGGAGACGCTGGTCGCGGAGATCCCGCAGCCGCCGGCTGCCCCGCCGCCGCCGCCCGAGGACTACTGACCCGGAGCGCTGGCTTCCCCCTGAGCACCCCCGGCCGAATCGGCCGGGGGTGTTTGCTGTCCCGGTGCTGAGACGGTGCCGCACTTTCCCGCAAGCAAACCCTCGCGGTTAACTGATTGGGAGCGGGTGGCGTTACAACCTTTGGGGGCACCGCAGGGGTGCCCCGCCTCTTCGCCGCCCTGTGCTGTTTCGCCCCGGGAGGGTGCTTGTCTGACGAACACTTAGACCTGCGCGCCGGGAGGGACCTGATCCTCCGGCAGATGCGGGCCCAGTGGCTGCTGCTGGCGATCGCGTTCGCGGCGGGCCTTTCGTGGGGCCTGTTGCGGCTGGTCGTGCCCGTGCTCACGGGAATCACCATCGATGAGGCGATCATCCCGCGGAAGACGGGCCTGTTGCTCGGGCTGGTCATCGCGCTGGTGACGGTGGTTGCGTTCCAGGCGCTGTTCGCCGGGCTGCGGCGCTACTGGGCGATGCGGACGAGCTACCGGATCGAGGCCGACCTCCGGCTGGAGCTGTACAACCGGGTGAACCGGCTCTCGTTCGACTACCACGACCGCACGGCCACAGGGCAGCTGATGTCGCGCGGGAGCGCGGACCTGCACGAAGTGCAGGCGTTCCTGGTGAACATCCCGATCAACTCGGCCTACCTGCTGATGGCGATTGGCGCGTTCGTGATGCTGGTGCGGACGAGCCTGCTGCTGGCGGTCCTGGCGATGGCGGTCTACCCGGTGGTGACGTGGCTGAGCGTGCGCTTCTTCAACCGGCTGGGGCCGGGCACCGAGGACGTGCAGCAGGGGCTTGCCAGCCTCGCGAGTACGGTGGAGGAAAACATCGCGGGGGCCCGGCTGGTGCGCGCCTTCGGCCGCGAAGACCACGAGATCGAGAAGATCGAACGCGTGGCCGGCCAGGTCCGGCGCGATTCGATGGGAGTGGTGCGGCTGCGGACCGTGTACACGCCGCTCTTCCAGTTCCTGCCGGGCGTGGGGCAGCTGGTGGTGCTGGGCTTCGGCGGCTACCTGGCCACCGAGGGGAAGATGACGCCAGGCGAGCTGGTGGCGGCCCTGCAGTACCTGAACATGCTGGTGTGGCCGGTGCAGAGCCTCGGCGACATGATTGCGAGCGGCCAGCGGGCGATCGTCTCCTCGGCACGGGTGTGGAACGTGCTGAAGGAGGAGCCAACCGTGACGGAGCGCCCGCACGCTCGGCACCTGCCGGCGGGCGGCGGGGAGATCGTGTTCGAGGGGGTGACCTTCGGCTACCAGCCAGGGCGGCCGGTGCTGCGGGAGTTCGACCTGCGGGTGGCCCCGGGGACGTCGGTGGCGCTGGTGGGGGCGACGGGGAGCGGGAAATCGACCGTGGCGCGCCTGTTGCCGCGCTTCTACGACACGGACGCGGGCCGGGTGCTCATCGATGGGACGGACATCAGGGAGCTGCGGCTGAAGGAGCTGCGCCACAACATCGGGATCGTGTTCGAGGACACGTTCCTGTTTTCGGATACGGTGCGGAACAACATCGCCTACGGGCGCATCAACGCGACCGACGCGCAGATCGAGCGGGCGGCGCGGCTGGCGCACGCGCACGAGTTCATCACCGGGCTCGCGGACGGCTACGACACGGTGGTGGGCGAGCAGGGGTTTTCGCTCAGCGGCGGGCAGCGGCAGCGGATCGCCATCGCCCGGGCGATCCTGATGGAGCCGCGCATCCTGATCCTCGATGACGCGACTTCGAGCGTCGATGCGCGCATGGAGGAGGAGATCCGGTCGGCGCTGAAGGAAGTGATGGCCGGGCGGACGACGGTCATCATTTCGCACCGGCTTTCGACAATCTCGCTGGCCGACCAGGTGGTGCTGGTGGATGAGGGGCAAGTTGCGGCGACGGGGTCGCACCAGGAGCTGATGGCGGGCAGCCGGCGGTACCGCGAAGTGCTGGGCCAGCTGGAGGCGATGGCCTCGTGAGCGATGCCGTAACCGAACTGCCGGGCGAGGGCCGGAATGCCGGCGGGCTGCGCGGGGCGGCCGGGATGCTGGCGCCGCGCTGGCGGGCGATCCTGGTGGCGACGGCTTCGATCTGCCTGTTCACGGGGGCCAGCCTGGCGAAGCCGCTGGTCATCCAGTACGCCCTCGATAGCGGCGTGGCCGAGGGCGACAAGGGCGCGCTGGCGCTCGCCGCGGCGCTGTTCCTGGGGCTGATCATCACGATTTATGTCTTCCAGGCGGCGAGCACCTACCTGGTCAACCGCATCGGGCAGGATTTCCTCTACGAGCTGCGCGTGCGGCTGTTCACGCACTACCAGCGGATGTCGCTCGCCTTCTTCGGACGCGAGAACGCGGGGCGGCTGGTCGCGCGGATGACCTCGGACGTGGCGACCATCAACGACGTGCTGAACAACGGCTTCCTGATGGTGGTGCAATCGACCCTGACGCTGCTTGGGGCGACGGTAATCCTGCTGGTGCTGAGCTGGAAGCTCTCGCTGGCGACGGCGATCATCCTGCCGCCGCTGATCGTCGCGACGGCGATCTTCCGGGTGTACTCGCGGCGGGCGTACGGGTCGGTGCGGGAGCGAATCGCGGATGTGCTGATCCACATGCAGGAGAGCTTTTCGGGGTTGCGGGTGGTGCAGGCGTTCGCGCGCGAGCAGCACAACATGGAGCGCTTCGGTTCGATCAACGAGCGGAACTTCGAGGCGAACGTGAACACGGTGCGGATTTCGGCGCTGTACTTCCCGGTGGTGGAATGGCTGAGCGGGCTGGGGATCGGTGTGATCCTGTATTTCGGCGGGCGGCAGGTGGCCGGCGGCGCGGTGACGGTCGGCACGGTGACGGCGTTTGTGTTCTACCTGGAGTTCATCTTCCAGCCGATCCAGAACCTCTCGCAGGTGTACGACATGGTGCAGAGCGCGGGGGCGGCGCTGAACAAGATCTTCGGCGTGCTGGGGATCAGGCCGGACGTGCCTGAACCCGCGAAGCCGGCAAAGGTGGAGGGGCACCTCCGTGGGCGGATCACGCTCGACGGGGTGACATTTGGGTATGACCCGGCGCGGCCGGTGCTTTCGGACATCAACCTGGAGATCACCCCCGGGGAGCATGTGGTGCTGGTCGGGCCGACCGGCGCTGGCAAGTCGACACTGGCCAAGCTGATGACGCGCTTCTACGACCCGACGGAGGGGACGGTCGCGATCGACGGGTACGACCTGCGGTCGCTGGCTTCGAAGGACCTGCGCCGGAGCGTGACGATGGTCCCGCAGGAGGGGTTCCTGTTCACGGGGACGATCCGGGAGAACATCCTCTTCGGGCGCCCGGATGCGGACGACGAGGCGGTGGTGGCGGCCTGCCAGACGCTCGGCATCCACGAGTTCATCATGTCGCTGCCAAACGGGTACCAGACGCTGGTGAGCTTCCGCGGTTCGCGGCTTTCGGCCGGGGAGAAGCAGCTGGTCTCGATCGCGCGGGCATTCCTGGCCGACCCGCCGGTGCTGATCCTGGACGAAGCGACATCGAGCCTGGACCCGGCGACGGAGGAGCAGGTGGAGGAAGCGCTGCGGCGGCTGCTGGCAGGGCGGACGAGCGTGGTCATCGCCCACCGGCTAAGCACGGCCGAGCACGCGGACCGGGTGCTGGTGGTGGACAAGGGGACGATCGTGGAGGACGGCCACCACCGGGAGCTGCTTGCGCGCGGGGGCTACTACAGCGCGCTCTACCGGCAGTGGACGGCGGGGCGCGAAGTGCGGAGCGCCTAGGGAGGTTCAGCTTCGGCCCAAGGGCCGGTCCAGGTCAATGACCACACCGGGGATTGCTGAGAGCGCGATACGTCCGCCGGTGCAGGCTGTTGAAGCGTAAGAGCCATCCGGCTGGCGGATCCAGGCGGTCAGCCGGGGTTCGTAGGGGTCGAGCAGCCAGACCTCCGCGTCGCCCCGGGCCTGGTACGCCGCCAGCTTCGTGGGTACGTCGTAGTCGCCGGTAGAGGGCGACCAGACCTCCGCGACAAACGGGAGCGGCTCCGAATAGGCTTCGAGGACGTCGTTCCGGCCCCGGAACTGGTTGACGCGCGCCGCGGGGACGACGAACACATCCGGGAGGAGGTAGCTCGGGCCGGAGCGCAGCCGGCTCTGGTCGCAGCGGACGTGGTACCCGGCATGGCTGACCTGCGAACGGATCGCGTAGGCCAGCTCGAACGCGAGATCGTAGTGCTCCATGGTCATGGGCGGCTTCCTGCACAGGTCGCCATCGACCAGTTCCCACCCGGCGGTAAGTTCTTCAAGGGCAAGCTCTTCGTAAGTCTTCGCCGTGACTGCCATGGGCGCCCCCCCTCGCTCAAGGGGTACACCACCGACCGAGTCCTTACTTCAGTCCGAACAGCTCATCCAGGCCGGCCACGAGCTTGTCCAGGTTCATCACCTCGCGCGTGGCGGCGAGCACGCCGGGCATAAACGAGTCGCGGCCGGTGGTGTCGTGGCGGATGCTGAGGGTCTGGCCGAGGCCGCCGAAGAGGACTTCCTGGTGGGCGACAAGGCCCTGGAGGCGGACCGAGTGGATGGCGATGCCGCCCAGTTCCGCCCCGCGGGCGCCGGGGAGGGGTTCCATCCCGGATTCGCGGTGGGAGAACGGGCGGCCGCGGGCGGCGAGCATGCCTTCGGCGGTCGTCCTGGCGGTGCCGCTGGGGGAATCGACCTTCTGGTCGTGGTGGAGCTCGATGATCTCGGCCTGGTCGAAGAAGCGGGCGGCCTGGCGGGCGAAGTGCATCATGAGGATGGCGCCGATGGCGAAGTTCGCTGCGACGACCACGCCGAGCTTGCGGGCGGCGGATTCGCGGGCGAGCCATTGCATAAAGTCCGCGCCAAGGCCGGTGGTGCCGATGACCATGCGGGCGCCGGCGGCCAGGGCGGCTTCCGCAAGCCGTGGAGTCCAGGCAGCATTGGAGAAGTCGATGACGACATCGGGTTTGGCCTCGCGGAGGCAGGTCGCGGCATCGTTGTACAGGGGCAGGCCGTCGATGGCCCCGGGGGAGGCGAGGCCATCGAGGTAGGCGACGGGGGCCATGCCGGGCTCGGCGAGGACAGCGGCGGCAACCTGGCGGCCCATGCGGCCGGCGCCGGAGACGGCGATGCGGAGGTCGGTCATGGCCTGATTTTGGGGTGAGGCGGTACCGTTGTCGAACGGGGAGCGCGGGGTGCGGCCGAATCTAACTCTGTTATAAACACGAAAGAATTACTCAATTCAGCCACCCGGTAGTTCCCCTATGGCAGGGGAAGAGGCCCGTGCGTACCCTGCGGAGTGCCCGGAGAGCATTGGCGGGGCGAGCTGGGCCCGCCCCCAGAGGGAGCAGGTTGTTGGAGGAGCAGCGCAGCCCGGCGGCGCAGGCGCAGGGTACCCCACGCGAGGTGGGGGGATCTGCCATGGGCGAGCCGGGCGGAATACCTGCTGGCCCGGAGATCCTCGCGGCCCTCATCCCGGAAATCGTCGCGCGGATGCCCGAGGCGCTGATGATCACGCGGCGCGATGGGACCATCGTGTTCGTCAACCGCGCGTTCGAGGAGATGACCGGGTACACCGCCGGTGACATGGTGGGCGCCCACCCGCGGCTGCTGCGGTCGGGCTGGCAGGGGCCGGCGTTCTACAAGGAGATGTGGGACACGATCCTTTCGGGGCAGGTGTTCCGGGGCGAGCTGGTGAACCGCCGGAAGGATGGGAGCCTCTACATCGAGGCCATGAGCATCACGCCGATCGGGGGCGGGCCGGATGGGCCGGAGTACTTCGCCTGCGTGGCCCAGGATGTGACCCAGCGCCGCCGCGCGCACGACCGGCTGCGGCTGATGGAGGCGGCGACCCGCGCCATCGCCGAGGCGAGCGACCTGAACTCGGCGTACGAGGCAGTGATCGAGCTGGTCTGCCAGCTGACGGGCTGGAGCTTCGGCGAGGCCTGGGAGATGACGGAAGGCGAGACGCTGCGCTGTGTGGCGCTCTGGCACAGCGAAGGCGCAGTGCTGGAGGATTTCGCGACCGTCTCGCGGATGTTGAAGCTGCGGCCGGGGCTGGGGCTGCCGGGACGCGTCTGGGCCACCATGCGGCCCGAATGGCAGGAGGACGTCACCGCCACCGCGGTGAACTTCGTGCGGCGGGAGGCGGCGAAGCGGGCGGGACTGAAGGCGGGGTTCGGGGTGCCCATCGTCTCGGATGGGGAAGTGCTGGCGGTGCTGGCGTTCTTCGCGCAGGCGCTGCGGCAGGACGAGAACGAGCTGGCCTCGCTGGTTTCGACGCTGGGGACAAGCCTGGGGACGCTGGTGCGGCGGCGGCGGGCCGAGGAGGCGCTCGCCCGCGAGCGGCACCGGCTGGAAGTAACGTTACGCTCGATTGCCGACGGGGTGATCACGACGGACCGGGAAGGGCGGGTGGAGCTGCTGAACCCGGTGGCCGAGGAGCTGACGGGCTGGCCGGAGGAAGAGGCGCGGGGGCGGGAGTTGCCCGAGGTGTTCCACATTGTGAACGAGTACAAGCGCGAGAGCTGCGAAAACCCGGTTGACCGCGTGCTGGCTTCGGGCCACCCGGTTGAGCTCGCCAACCACACCGTGTTGATCGCCCGGCACGGCAGGGAGCACATCATCGGCGATAGCGCGGCGCCGATCCGGGACGATTCGGGGCGGATGACCGGGGTGGTGCTCGTGTTCCGGGATGAGACGGCGAACAAGCGGCTGGAGCGCGAGCTGCAGCGGGCGAACAAGCTCGAATCGCTGGGCGTGCTGGCGGGGGGTATCGCGCACGACTTCAACAACGCGCTCACGGGGATCATCGCGCACATCGGGCTGGCGAAGCTGGACCTCCCGGAGGAATCAGAGACGCACGAGATGCTCTCCGAGGCGGAGCAGGCATGCCGGCGGGCGACGAGCCTGACCCGCCAGTTGCTGACCTTTTCGCGCGGGGGGATGCCAGTGCGGCGGCCGCTGGCGCTGGGACCGCTCATCCAGGAAACGGCGACCTTCGCGGCGACGGGGTCGCCGTCGCGCTGTTCGTTCGACATCGCGGCGGAACTGGAGATAGCGGAGGTCGACGAGGGTCAGATCGCCCAGGTGATCCACAACCTGGTGTTGAACGCGACGCAGGCGATGCCGGACGGGGGGCTGATTACGGTGAGCGCGCGGAACGTGCAGGTGGGCCCCGATGGGGTAACAGGGGCGAGCCTGGAGCCGGGCCGGTATGTGCGCATCACGGTGCAGGACCAGGGCCCGGGGGTGCCCCCGGAGATCATCGAACGGCTGTTCGACCCCTACTTCACGACGAAGGAGCGGGGGAGCGGGCTGGGGCTGGCGGTGGCGTATGCCGTTGCCCGGAGCCACGATGGCTGGCTGGCGGTGGAATCGCGGGCGGGGCGTGGGGCGATGTTCCACCTTTATTTGCCGGCCGCGAAGGCACAGGCAGCAAGCGATGGCGGGACGGGCCTGAGCGCGCCGATCCAAAGCGCGGAGATCCTGTTCATGGACGACGAGGAGACAATCCGGCGGGGCATGAGCGAGGTGCTGACGCGCATGGGGCACCGGGTGACGCTGGCGGCCGACGGCGACGAGGCGGTGCGCCTGTACCAGCAGCGGTTCGCGGGCGGGCGGCCGTTCGACCTGGTGATCCTGGACCTGACGGTGCCCGGCGGTATCGGCGGGTACGAGGCGATCGGACGGTTGCGACAGATCGACCCGGGGGTCCGGGCGATCGCATCGAGCGGGTATTCGGACAACCCGGTGATGGCGAAGGCGGCGGAGCTGGGGTTCGCGGGGATCTTGCCGAAGCCGTACACGCCGTCGGAGCTGTTTGCGGCTATTGCCGGGGTGCTCGGCCCCGGCCGGTAGCGAGGGAAGCGCCCGGAGACAGCCGTGATGCACCGGGGACTAGGCGCGGCTGCGGCAGCTGCTGATGATCCTGGTGGATAACAGCCTGAGGTACGCGAACCCGGGGGGAACTGTGCACGTGCGCTGCGGGACGGATGGCGGGCGCGTGGAGTTGAGCGTGACCGACGACGGGGCGGGCATCTCCCCGGCCGACCAGAAGCGGATCTTCGAGCGGTTCTACCGGGCGGATAGCGAGCGGACGCGGAGCAAGGGGGGCACAGGGCTGGGGCTGGCGATCGGGAAGTGGATTGTGGAGGCGCACGGTGGCCGGATCGCGGTGGAGTCGCAGGTGGGGAAGGGGACGACGTTCCGGGTGAGGCTCCCGGCGGGGTAGAAGGGAGGAGGCGCCGGGAGTTGTGCAGCGGGCGGTTCCACTCTAACGTTGACGTTAATGTTGAGACCTGAACGCGACCCCGATCGTCCCCGGCGGGCGGAGCGGACGCGGCTGGAGCGGATGCGTCCGCAGCGGCCGGCGTGGCCGACCTTCCGGCGCGTCATCGGATTGCACCGGCCGCACGCGGGGGTGGTGGCGCTGTTGATCGGCGTGATCGTGGCCTCGGCGGTCGTGGGGCTGGGGCCGGCGTATTTGTTGCAGCGGATCGTGGATGACGCGCTGCCGACGGCGGCGGGCGGGGGCAGCGGCTCGAAGCTGAACGCGCTCATCCTGGTGATGGTGGTGCTGGTCGCGCTGGGGGCGCTCCTCGGGGTGGTCCAGAGCTACCTTTCGAACGTCATCGGCCAGACGATCATGTTCGACCTGCGGCGCGACCTGTACCGGCACCTGACGGGGATGTCGCTGCGCTGGTTCACGGCGAACCGGACGGGCGAGGTGCTTTCGCGGGTATCGAACGATGTGGGGTCGGTGCAGAACGCGGTGAGCGAGGCGCTGACGGGGATCATCGGGAACCTGGTTATCGTCGGCACGACGTTCGGGCTGATGCTGTTCCTGGACTGGCGGCTGGCGTTGTTCTCGGTGGCGTTCATCCCGGTGTTCCTGTTCCCCGCGCGGCGGGTGGGGAACATCCAGCGGGAGCTGTTGAGCGAATCGCAGGAGCAGCTGGCGAACCTGAACACGCGCATGCACGAGACGCTTTCGGTGAGCGGCGCGCTGCTGATGAAGACGTTCGGGCGCCAGCAGATGGAGTACGAGCGGTTCGAGGATACGGCGCGCGAGATCCGGCGGCTGAACATCCGGCGGGCGATGGTGGGGCGGGGCTTCATGGTGGCGATGGGGCTGTTCACCTCGCTGGCGCCGGCGATCGTGTACTGGTACGGCGGCCACCGGGTCATTGGGGGAGAGGCTTCGCTGGGGACGGTGGTGGCGACGGCGAGCCTGCTGGGACGGATGTTCCAGCCGGTGAACCAGCTGATGAACATCAACCTCACGGTTATCAGCTCGCTCGCGCTGTTCGAGCGGATTTTCGACTACCTGGACCTGGAGCAGGAGATCGCCGACCGGCCGGGCGCGGTGGCGCTGAAGGACGTGAAGGGCGAGGTGCGGTTCGAGGATGTGACGTTCGGGTACCGGAAGGACACCCCGGCGCTCACCGGCATCTCGTTCACGATCCCGCCGGGGAAGTTTGGCGCGCTCGTCGGGCATTCGGGGGCGGGCAAGACGACGACGGCGTACCTGCTGCCGCGGTTGTACGACGTGGATGGGGGGCGAATCACCATCGATGGGCACGACATCCGGGATGTGACGCTGGAATCGCTGACGGCGTGCATCGCGATGGTGAACCAGGAGCCGTACCTGTTCCACGACACGATCCGGGCGAACCTGCGGTATGGGGCGCCGAACGCGACGGACGCGGAGATCGAGGAGGCGTGCCGGGCGGCGAACATCCACGACTTCATCGCCGGGTTGCCCTACGGGTACGACACGATCGTGGGGGAGCGCGGCTACCGGCTTTCGGGCGGGGAGAAGCAGCGGGTGTCGATCGCGCGGGCGCTATTGAAGGACCCGGCGATCCTGGTGCTCGACGAGGCGACATCGAGCGTGGACACGCACACGGAGCGGATCATCCAGGAGGCGCTGGCGCACCTGACGCGGGGGCGGACGGTGCTGGCGATTGCGCACCGGCTGTCGACCATCCTGGCGGCGGACGTGATCCTGGTGCTGGACCACGGGCGGCTGGTGGAGCAGGGGACGCACGCGGAGCTGTTGGCACGGGGTGGGGTGTATGCGGCGTTGTACCGGGAGCAGGTGCGGGGCCGCGCGGGTGCGGCAGCGGGGTAGGGAGGGAGGAGGCATCCGAGGCGGGCCAGTCATGACCCGCCGGGATGTGGGCGCGCGACGGGGCCAGGCATTGGGGTGCCGCGGGCGAAGTGCGAAGGGCCAGGGCCCGGGGCGAAGGTGCGCCGCTGGTGAGGTGCAAAAGGGGGCCGCACGCAACGTGCGGCCCCTCGTTCGTAATCGCGTGAGGGAGCGGGGCTACTTCTGGGCGGCCTTCTTCGCGGCGTAGTGCTGTTCGCGGGTTTCGCGGAACGACCACGGGACGACGGCGCCGGTCATATCGGTGATCTTGCTCCAGTTGGCCTCGAACCAGTCGGCATCCTTGAACTCGTGCGGGTCGTAGGTGACGCCGTTGTTGCGGAGGATGGCGATGCGGCTGTAGGACCCGCCGGAAGCGGCGATGCAGACGCCGCTTTCCTCGCACTGGGGCGAGGCAAGGTAGGTGACTGCGGGGGCGACGTGGTCGGGCGACATGATGACCTCGCGCGAGGTGTCGTTGGGGTCGCGGCCGGGGAGGTTGGAGGTCATGCGGGTCTGTGCGCCGGGCGAGATGAGGTTGACGTTGATGTTGTACTTTTCGCCTTCGAGCTTGAGGACGTTCATGAGGCCGTACATGGCGGCCTTGGCGGCGCCGTAGTTGGCCTGGCCGAAGTTGCCGATGAGGCCGGAGGTGGAGGTGGCCATGACGAAGCGGCCGTAGGCCTGCTGGCGGAAGACGGGCCAGGCATGGTGGGCGAGGTTGTAGCACTGCTTCAGGTGGACGCGGATGACGAGGTCCCAGTCCTGTTCGCTCATGTTGTGGATGGCGAGGTCGCGGAGGATGCCGGCGTTGGCGACGACAGCATCGAGGCGGCCCCAGGTATCCATGGCCTGCTTGACCATGTTGTAGCAATCTTCGTAGTTGCCGACATCGCCGGGGTTGGCGACGGCTTCGCCGCCGAAGGCCTTGATTTCGTTGACGACCTGCTGGGCGGGGGTTTCATCGGCGCCTTCGCCGGAGACGCTGCCGCCGAAGTCGTTGACGATGACCTTCGCGCCGTGCTTCGCGAGGTCGATTGCGTAGGAACGGCCGAGGCCGCGGCCGGCGCCGGTGACGAGGGCGACCTGACCATCGAGTCGAACTGCCATGGGTGACGATTCCTCCAGGAACGTGGTGTGCGTGCGCATCCTACCAGCAAAGCGGCGCTAACCGTTGCGGGCGGGCGGCGGGATCAGGGGCGCTGGCCGGGCTGCCCGGTATTGAGGCTGCCGCCGAGTAGAGTGGCCGGATCGAGGATGACGCCCTGGCCGGCGGGGATGAGGGCGATCTGGACGTTATCGCCGAGGCGCTGGAGGGCTTCGAACTGGATGACCTGGGGGGTGAGCGATTCGGCGAGGAGGCGGTTGGCTGCGGCCTGTCCTTCGGCGCGGACGCGGATGGCTTCGGCCTCGCCCTTTGCGGTTTCGACGGCTTGCTGGGCTTCGTACTGGCGCTGGAGGACGCGTTCCTGTTCGCGGAGGGCATCCTGGGTGGCGATCTGTTTCTGCTCGATGGCCGCCTTGAATTCGGCATTAAACTCGATGTTATCGATCAAGAGGTCGTTGATATCGATGGAGTAGGGGAGGAGCTCGGCGCGGAGGCGTTCGCGGACAGCGCTGCGGATAGCTTCGCGGTTGGGGCCAACGTCGACCGTGGAGTACTTGACGGTCTCTTCTTTAAAGAAGTTGTTGACGCGGGGTTCGATGAGGCGGTCGAACCACTTGGGGCCGACACGGCGGTAGAGGTCCTGGACGGCTGCGGCGGAGACGGAGTAGTTGACGGTGGCGATGACGAAGACGTCCTGGGTTTCCTTGGAGAAGGCGGTGACGTTTTCGAAGCGGTGGCGCTGGACCTGGATGCTCTCGGTGCGCAGTTCCTGCCAGGGGGCGATGAACTGGAGGCCTTCGGGCTTCTGGCCGACGATTTCGCCAAACTGGTAGACGACGCCGACGTGGCCGGCCTCGATGGGCTTGATCGAGGCGAGGGCGGTATGGATGCCCGCCCAGAGCACGAACAGCGCGACGCCGGCGCCCATGACAAGGGAGCCGCGGAAGCGCTCGACCGAGCCGGGTGCGGCGGCAGAGCGGGCGGTGCGCCCGGCAAGGAAAACGCCTCCGGCGACGACGAGGGCGACGATCATGCTGACGACCCAAATCATGCTGGACCTCCTGTGGTGACCATCACTGTAACGGGTTGGGGGCTGCGGGACTGGCAGCGCACGCACGGCGCGACGCGGGATATTCAGTTCCCGTGAAGATGGAGGCGGCCCCGGCTTGCTCGCGCCACTGTACCGGGAGGTGGGCAGGGGTGCGCAACCGCGGGAGGAGGTTTCTCCTCCGAAGTGACGAGGCGTTACAGCGGGGGCGCGTGCTACGTTGGCGGATGTGTCACATGATGCTGGCCACACGCGGCGCAACCTGCGGCTGCTTTCGGCGTACTGGTTCCTGCGGGAGTTCCAGCTCTGGATCCCGGTGTGGATCGTGTTCCTGACGATCGAGCAGGGGTTTAGCCTGACGGCGGTGACGATTGCCGAGGGGCTGTTCCTCGTGGGAGTGGTGGTGCTCGAAGTGCCGACCGGTGCGGTGGCGGACAAGTGGGGCCGATCGCGGTCCATGGCGCTGGGGGCGTTCTTCCTTGGCATTTCCGTACTCATCTTCGCTTTCACTACCTCGTTCGCGATCCTGCTGGCGTCGTTCATGCTCTGGTCGGTGGCGCACACGCTGATGTCGGGGGCGGATATGGCGCTCCTGTTCGATACGTTGAAGCTGAGCGGGCGGGAAACGGAATATGAGCGAATTGCAGGGCGGGGGGCCGCCCTCAACTGGTCCGGTGTGGGGGTAGCGACGCTGCTGGGCGGGCCGGTGGCGGCGCTGTTCGACATCCGCTTCACGATCTTCCTGGGGGCTGGGACCTGCCTGGTAACAGCGCTGGTGGCGCTGGCGCTCTGGGAACCGCCGCACCGGCGCGAGGACCGGCCCGCCGAGCCATACCTGCGGTCGATCCGGCTGGCCTTCGCGGAGGTTTCGGCGACACGGGACCTGCGGGCGGTGATCCTGCTGGCAGGCGTGACGACAGCGGCGCTGGGGGCGGTGCACTATTTGGTGCAGCCCTTCCTGGTGGACCGGGATGTTGAGGTTGGCGTGGCATTTTCGCTGTTGCAGGTGCCGCTGTTCGCGGCGGGGATGGTGGGTTCGTTGCTGGCGGCGCGGATCGCGAGCCATGCCGGGACGCAGCGCGCGCTGTTCGTGGTGCCGCTCACGGGCGCGGCGGGGTGCCTGGCGATTGCGCTGGCGCCGGGGCTCGGGGCGTATGTGCCGCTGCTTGTGGTGATGTTCCTTGGTTCGACCGTGCACCCGATAGCGACGGGGTATGTGAACCGGCGGGTGGGTTCGGAACGGCGTGCGACAGTGCTTTCGATGCAGGGGATGGTGTACAGCCTGGTGATGGCGTTGATGGCGCCGGCGATGGGCTTCAGCACGGACCGGTGGGGCCTTGGGGTGGCGTTCTCGGTGTGCGCGGGGCTGGCGCTGGTGGCGCTGGCGGTATTCGGGCGGCCGCTGGCGCGGGCGCGTGGGGCGATGGAGGGGCCGGTGGCGGCGGCGGTGGCGGGTGAGGCGTAGGAGGCGGTTGGTGGCGGGCGAAATGTGTTCGTAACGCTGCCGCAATTCGGCCGAAACCGCTGGCGGGTAGGGTACGGGCAGCAGGTTGCACCCACGGGATTCCGGAAACGTCCGAAACATGATCTTCATGCCGGCGCGGCCGCGTGTGGCTGGAATCAACCGTGAAACCCGTCACAATCGGGGATACCCGCGACAATCCCCCTGAGGAGCTCCCATGACGCCAGACGAGATCAAGAACTTCAGCGAACGGAACGGGATTCGCTTCGTCGATGTGAAGTTCGTCGACCTGTTCGGGCAGTGGCAACACCTGACCCGGCCGATCCATGAGCTGAACGACTGGACGGACTACGAGCGTTCGCCGTGGCGGGCGGGCTACGGGTTCGATGGTTCTTCGATCCGCGGTTTCCAGAAGATCGAAGAGTCGGACATGCTGCTCATCCCGGACCCGGAGACGGCGATCGTGGACCCGTTCATCCAGTCGCCGACGCTTTCGGTGATTGCGAACGTTGAGGACCCGGTGACGCGGCAGCCGTATTCGCGCGATGCGCGGTATGTGGCGCAGAAGGCGGAGAAGTACCTGAGGGAGACGGGCGCCGGCGACACGGTCTACATCGGGCCGGAGCTGGAGTTCTTCATCTTCGATGAGGTGCGATTCGCGAGCGACCAGCACTCAGCGTTCTATTCGGTCGATTCGGACGAGGGCATCTGGAACAGCGGGGCGGAGACGACGCTGCGCGGGGACCTGAACCCGGGCTACCGGCCGCAGTACAAGGGCGGCTACTTCCCGGTCGCGCCGCACGATACGCTGACCGACATCCGCAACGAGATGGTCGAGATCATGGAGTCGGTGGGCATCCAGATCGAGCTGCACCACCACGAAGTGGCGACGGCCGGCCAGGGCGAGATCGACATGCGGTTCGACACGCTGACGAAGATGGGCGACAAGGCGCTCCTCTACAAATACATCGTGAAGAACGTGGCGCGGCGGCACGGGAAGGTGGCGACCTTCATGCCGAAGCCGCTCTATGCGGACAACGGCTCGGGGATGCACACGCACCTCTCGATCTGGAAGAACGGGGCGAACCAGTTCGCGGGGGACGAGTACGCGGGCATCTCGAAGATGTGCAAGTCGTACATTGCGGGGCTGATCCGGCACGGGAAGGCGCTGATGGCGATTGCCGCGCCGACGACGAACAGCTACAAGCGGCTGGTGCCGGGGTACGAGGCGCCGGTGAACCTGGTGTATTCGGCGCGGAACCGCTCGGCGGCCTGCCGCATCCCGCTGGTGAGCCCGAGCCCGGCCTCGAAGCGGGTGGAGTTCCGGCCGCCGGACCCGGCAGGCAACCCGTACCTGACTTTCGCGGCGATCATGATGGCAGGCTTGGACGGGATCCTGAATGAGTGGGACCCGGGCGACCCGCTGGACAAGACGAACCTCTTCGACCTGAGCGTGGAAGAGCTCGAGAACATCCCGACGGTGGCGCAATCGCTCGATGGTTCGCTGCGGGCACTGGAAGAGGACCACGACTTCCTGCTGAAGGGTGGCGTGTTCACGCCGGACCTGCTGGAGACGTGGATCGCCTACAAGTACGAGAACGAAGTGGACCCGATCCGGATGCGGCCGCACCCGTACGAGTTCGACATGTACTTCGACGCGTAGGGCCGGGGCGAGGACGCACAGAAGAGGGGCAGCCGGTTGGCTGCCCCTCTTCTGCTTCTGCGGGTCCGGCATGCTGGCGCTGGCATGACGGACCTGGGGTGCGTTATGCTCGCCCGGCCATGACGAAACGCCAGCTCGTGGCCGCCTGGCTGTGCGCGCTCCTGGCCGCAACGCCCCTCCTGGTGGCGGCGTGCGGCGGCGGCGAGGCGGCCGTTCCAGGGGAGGCGAAGATCGGCGGGTCGCTGATCCTGGCCACGACGACGAGCACGCAGGACAGCGGGTTGCTGGATGTGCTGGTGCCGATGTTCGAAAAGCAGACCGGGGTCGAGGTGAAGGTGATTGCCGTGGGGACCGGCGCCGCGCTGGAAATGTCGGCGAAGGGCGACGCCGACGTGGCGCTGACGCACGCGCTGGCGAGCGAACAGGGGTACATCGACTCGGGCGACCTGGTCGAGGGTGAGCTCGTGATGCACAACGACTTCATCCTGGTGGGGCCGAAAGGCGACCCGGCGAGGGTGAGAGGGGCGAAGGACCTGGACGCGGCGATGCAGGCGATCGCGGTGACGGGGCCGTTCATTTCGCGCGGGGACAATTCGGGCACACACACGATGGAACTCGCGCTGTGGAAGGTAGCGGGCATCGAACCGGGTGCGGTGAAGAACCGCGAGGAGACGGGCCAGGGGATGGGCGCCACGCTGAACGTGGCCGACCAGAAACAGGGCTACACGCTGACCGACCGGGCGACGTACCTGGCGCTGCGGAAGAGCCTCTCGCTGGAGGTGGTGTTTGAGGGTGCCGCGCCGCTGCTCAACATCTACCACGTGTATGTGGTGAACCCGGAGAAGCACCCGAAGGTGAAGGCAGCGCAGGCGCGGGCGTTCGTCGCGTTCATGGTCGCGCCAGGGACGCAGAAGGTGATCGGGGAGTTCGGGCAGGCGGAGTTCGGCGAGCCGCTGTTCGTGCCGGACGCGGGCAAGAACGTGGAGGACCTGGGCACGTAGGCCCGCTCATGGAAGCGCTCTGGGAGGGGCTGAAGGAGGCGGTACGGCTGATCGCGGAGGGCGATGCCGAGCTGCGGGATATCGCCCTTCGCACGATCGCCATATCGGGCACGGCGACATTGCTGGCGATGCTGGCGGGCGTGCCGCTGGGGTATGCGCTGGCGCGCGGCCGGTTCCGGGGGCGGACGGTGCTGCTGGGGGTGGTGAACACGGGCATGGGGATGCCGCCGGTGGTGATGGGGCTCATTGTGTGGCTGCTGCTCGTGCGGAGTGGGCCGTTTGGCCAGCTGGAGCTGATCTACACCAAGCGGGCGATGGTGATCGCGCAGTTCCTGATCGCGACGCCGCTGGTGGTTGGATTCACGGCGGCGGCGGTGCAGGCGCTCCCCCGGGACCTGCCAGACCTGCTGGCGGTGCTGGGGGCGGGCCGGGTGCGAAGCCTGCTGCTGCTCGCGCGCGAGGCGCAGCTGGGCCTGCTTGCGGCGATCATGGCCGGGTTCGGCGCGGTGGTCTCGGAGGTGGGCGCCTCGATGACGGTCGGGGGAAACCTGCAGGGGAATACGCGGGTGCTGACGACGGCGATCGTGACGGAAACGAGCCGTGGGAATAACGACCGGGCGATTGCGCTGGGGATCATCCTCCTGGCGATGGCCTTCCTGGTGAACCTGCTGCTCACGATGGTGCAGCAGCGGCGTGCGGCCGGGCGCTGATGGAGGTCGCCTTTCGGGGGATGGAGTTCCGGCGGAGCGGGCACCTGGTGCTCGCGCTCCCGGACCTGGCGCTGGCGAGCGGGCGGGTAACGGCCGTGCTGGGCCCCAACGGTTCGGGCAAGACGACGATGCTGCGGCTGATCGCGGCGCTGGAACGGCCGCAACGGGGCGAGGTGCTGCTCGATGGCCGCCCGTGCCGGCCCGGCCGGGAGACACGCGAGTCGATCGCCTACGCGTTCCAGCACGCGGCGTTCCTGAGCGGGACGGTCCGGGCTAACCTGGACCTTGCCCTGCGGTTGCGGTCGCTCCCGGCCGGGGAACGTGCCCGGCGGATCGAGCAGGCGGCCGCTGTGTGCGGCATCGAACACCTGCTGGAGCGCAACGCACACCGGGTCTCGGGCGGGGAGGCGCAGCGAGCGAACCTGGCGCGGGCGCTTTGCCTGCGGGCACCGGTGACGCTGCTCGATGAGCCGCTGCACGGGCTGGACCGGGGCACGCGGGAGGCGCTGCTGGCGGAGCTCCCGGGAATGCTGCGTACATTCGCGACGACCACGATCCTGGTGACGCATGAGCGCGAGGAGGCGATGCGGCTGGGCGACGACCTGGTGGTGTTGATGGGCGGGCGGCTGCGTGCGCACGGGGAGAAGGGCGCGGTGTTCCGTTCGCCGCCAGACGCGGGGGTGGCGGCGTTCCTGGGGTACACGGTGGTGGGCGGTGCGGCCATCAGGCCGGGGGCGTTCAGGGTGGGTGCGGGCGACTTCGAGTTTGAGATGGTGGTAGAGGGCGTGGCGGATATGGGAACACACCTGGAGGCGTGGGGGCACGCCGGCGGAGTGCTGGTACGGGCTGCGCTCGGCGGCGGCCCGCTGCCGGCTGCAGGCGAACGGGTGACGGTTTCGGCGCCGGGCGGGGCAGTCGTCCGATGGGCGGAAAGGGCCGGCGAAGGGTGAAGCCATCGACCTGCGATGCAAACGTGAAAATGTGTTGACAGGCCGATCCGGGCGATCGTAGTGTGCCTGCATGGATGTGCTTACGGGCATCCTCTGACCGTCACGGCGGCACCGGCTGGTGCCGCCGTTTGTGCTTCTTAAGGAGGGTCACAAGGTCATGCAGTCAAGTCTGATCGGCAAGGTAGAGAAGGCGAAGGTGTATGCCCAGGAACGGCACCGGATGAGGGTGGATGACCTTCATGTCGCGTTCCACGGGGAGAACAGCGACCACGATGTCTCGCTGCACGATGGCAAGTGGTCGTGTACCTGCGACTTCTTCGGCGCCTGGAGCGTCTGCAGCCACACGATGGCCCTCGAGCGGGTGCTCGAAGGAATGGTGCCACACCAGGAGCTGGTGGGAGCCGTCTAGCAGGGAGGGGCAAGCCGGGCAGGGGCGTGGTGGCTCTCTGCCTGGCTGGTCTCAGGCCGATTAGGCGTCGCCATCCCGTGCGGCGAGGAAGCGCGCCCAGGCCTCATCGCGCTTGCGGGCCCCCTTGCGGTAGCCCACCTGGGCGAAGAGCAGGGGCCCGAAGAGTTGTGCGAGGAAGTAGCCGCCGAGGAGCAGTTCGGCAAATGCGAGGGCTGGGTGACCGAGGAACCCGGGGGCCCAGGTGACCATCCAGATGAAGATGAGCGAGGCGATGATCATGCCGGTGAAGGCGCCGGTATGCACCCAGCGCGCCTCGATGGATTGTTTGAGCTTGTAGGCGCGGAGAACGTCCTGGGGGATCTCGGTGACGGTTTCGCGCTCGCTGGTGAGCGTCTGGCAGAAGGGGCAGCGGGTGTCATCCGCGCGGAGACGGGCGTAGCAGAACCCGCAGAAGCGGCCGGCGGCGGGCACGCGGCGGTCGAGCCGCTCCTCCATCTTCTCCTGGAGGCGGTCGAGGTAGGGGTAGGGCGTGACGTAGCCGGCTATCCCTTCGACCTTCGGCGTGGTGGCGGGCTCGCTGGTCACGGTGTTAGCGAACCATCGCGCGGGGCGAGTGGCAAGTGAGACGCGGCGGGAACCAGGCGTGCGGGACCGGTGTATTCCGGGCATGAAGCGTATTGCCTTTGCTGGAATCGTCATCGCCGCCGCCGGGATCGCGGCCAGCGCCGCCGCCTGGGCGATCGCGGGAAGTGGTGGAGAACGCGCTGCGGCCACGGGAGAAGAGCCTGCCAGCGAGCCTGTGGCCACAGGCTCGCCATCTCCCGACGGCCGGGAGTCGCTGCGGCGTCCCCTGGCCGCCCCGCCAGCGGCACCGGGCGGTGTGTGCCCCGCCAGCGTGAGATTCCTGCCCGGCGAAGGGCTCGAACACTGGACCGGTGGCGAGCACGTGTATGTTGCCGGGGACGCCGGAGGCAGGATGACCTACCTCCGGCGTCCGGGCGAGCTCGCGGTCATCGGGGGGCAGAAGACCGCGTTCCTGGTGGCGCCCGGCGTGCGGGGCGAAGCGCTGGTACGAGGGCGTTCGCTAGATGGCGCCAACCCGGTTCGCTTCGGCAGTGGCACCAATCCCCCGGCCGAGTTCCACATCGGCCCGGAGGCGACCGAGTGGGCCGATGGCCTTCCCGAAGGTTCGCGGCTGTACGTGACGTTCATCCGGTTCGAAGCGCCGGGGTGCTACGTGCTGCAGGTGGACGGAGTGGAGTTCCAGGACGTGATCGTACTCGAGGTGGAGGAGGAGCCGGAGGGGCAGCAGGCAGGAGGGGGCCTGGGCCGGAGGCAGGGTCTGGGGGCTGCCGCGGACGTTGGGGCGGGGGTCGAGCGCCGGCGCCTGCCGGTCGCGGTTCGGGAGGGTGGCGTTGGGGGCGGGAGTCGAGCGCCGCTCCCTGCCGGTGGCGGTTCGGAAGGGTGACTATTGCTGGAGGAACTCGCGGATGGCGTTGCTGAAGGCTTCGGGCTGGTGGAGTGGGACCTGGTGGCCGGCGCCGGCGATCTCGACCAGGCGGGCGTTCGGGAGGCGTTCGACCATCTGCCCGGCGATTTCGCGCGAGAGGACTTTGCTTTTTTCGGCGCGGATGACGAGGGTGGGGCAGGTGATGTGTTCGAGGCTCTCCCAGAGGTAGGGGATCTCGGCGATGGCGCCACGGCCGGTGGCCTGGTGGATGGAGGGGTCGAAGCGGAAGACCAGGTTGCCTGTCGCTTCATCGAGGGTGAGGGAGGCTGCGACCTGGCGCTGGAGGAATTCCCTGGAGCGGCCGGGGTAGAGGCCGGCATAGTACTCGATGGCTTCAGCCTCGGTGGCGAAGCCAGGCGCCTTCTGGGCGTCGCCGGTGGTGCGGCGGATGCCGCGGGCGCCCTGTTCGGCCATCTGGGGGCCCATATCGGCGAGGACGAGGTGCTTGAGGCGGTGGCTGTGGTCGCGTGCGTAGGACATGGCGACGCGGCTGCCGATGCTGTGGGCGACGAGGTCGAAGGCTTCGAAGTCCATTTCTTCGACGAAGCCGCGGAGGTCCATGGCGAAGGCCCAGACGAGGTAGCCGCCGGGGGCGTGCTCGCTTTCGCCGTGGCCGCGCAGGTCGGGGGCGTAGACGGACCAGCGGTCGATGAAGCGTTCCGCGATGTGCTCCCAGTAGCGGGCGTTGTTCATGAGCCCGTGGAGAAAGACGACGGGGTCGTTGGCGACATCCCCCCAGCGGATGTAGTGGTGGCGGAGCCCGTGGATGGTGAGGTAGCCGTGTTCGCCGGTCATCATGCAGTCGTGTTCCTCGCCGGGCCCATTTTCAGGGGGCGGTTGGCGGATGTCGATGCGGCGGTGGGCGAACGAGCCCGGGGGAGGGGCGGCTACTTCGCGGGGGATTGCTCCTCGAAAAGCTGGAAGAGGACACCGCCGCTGTCCTTCGGGTGAAG
This sequence comes from uncultured Anaerolineaceae bacterium, assembly GCA_964648195.1. GTDB lineage: Bacteria > Chloroflexota > Dehalococcoidia > Tepidiformales > Tepidiformaceae > Amarobacter. Next base: position 43,314 of record CAZYLL010000015.1, read on the forward strand.
GAAGGTGTGCTTCTTCCAGCCTTCGTCAACGATGCCGCCGAACGGTTCGATGCCGTTGGCGCGGAGGCCTTCGCAGGCCTGTTCGACTGAAGCGACCTCGCAGCAGATGTGGTGCATGCCGGGGCGGCGGGTATCGATGAACTTCTGGACGAAGCTATCGGGGCGGGATGGCTGGACCATTTCGAACTTCAGGAGGCTGCCGGGGATGGACATGATGGCGCCGTGGTAGCCGAGCCGTTCCTCGGTCCAGCGGCCTTCGACTTCGCCGCCGAAGACGCGCTGCTGCCATTCGATCTGGCGTTCGAGGTCGGGCACGGCCATGGAGACGTGGTCGACGCGCTGGAGGTTGACGGCGCCGCCGCCGGCGTTGCGGTCGAATTCACCGGGTGAGCGGTGGGCGACGAAGAGCTGCCAGAGGATGCCGCCGCTGTCTTTCGGGTGGATGTAGGTGAGGTGCCAGAGGCCATCATCCTGGATGCCGCCGAAGGGTTTCATGCCGAGTCGTTCGAGCTCGGCGGCGGCTTCGTGGATGTCGTGGACTTCGACGGTGATGTGGTGGAGGCCGGGGCCCTGCTGGTCGAGGAACTTCTGGACGAAGGAGTCCGGGCCGGAGGGTGAGATGATCTCGAACTCGATTCCGGTGCCGCGGACCTGGGAGACGCATCCGTCGAAGCCGGAGTTGGGGCCGGCCTCCCAGGAGTGGAGGAACTTGAAGCCGAGCAGGCGCTCGAGCTTTTCAGCCTGCGCCTTCCAGTTGGGTGCGGCCATGCTGATGTGGTCGACACGTTTGATGGGAAGCAAAGAGGGCTCCGGGGGAGAATGTGCGGGTATGGTACGTTTGGCTCGAAGGTGGCCGCAATGACACGTCTGCGCCGCGGGACGGTGCTGGTGAACCCCGCCGCGCGCGGCGTGCCGGAAGGCTTCGATGGGACGCGGATTACGCGCTACCTGGCGAGGCGCGGGGTGGAGTGCGAGCTGGTGTTGCCATCGTCGGCGGCGGATGCGACGGCGCAGGCGCGGGAGGCGGCGGAGCGGGGCGACGACATCCTGTTTGTGGTGGGCGGGGACGGTTCGGTGCGGGACGCGGGGCTGGGGCTGGCCGGTTCGGAGACGGCGCTGGCGGCGGTGCCGTTAGGCACGGTAAACATCTGGGCGCGGGAAGCGGGCATCCCAACGGGAATCCGGGCGGCGATCGACGCGCACCTCGAGGGTCAGAGCGTGCACATGGACCTGGGGCGGGCGGGCGAGCATTGCTTCCTGCTGATGGCGGGGGTGGGCTGGGACGCCGAGATCGCGTCGCACGTGAACCCAAGGCTGAAGCGCGCGACCGGCGACATCGCGTACATACTGCAGGCAGCCTGGATGGCTCCGGGGCTGCGGCCACGGCGCGCGCGCTGGACCACGCCGGGGGCGGCGTTCGAGGACGACCTTGCCTGGATGGTGCTGGGGAACACGCGTCTCTACGGGGGGAAGGTGCACCTGACGCCGGGCGCGGTCATCGATGATGGCCAACTGGACGTGATCGCCTTCTGCCCGCACGGGTTCGGTGAGGCGCTGCGGCTGGCGCGCAAAGTCGCGCTGGGCAAACGAGAGGACCCGCGGATCGTGCACCTGCGCACGCCCGAGCTGACGGTCGAGACCGTGGGGCTGGGCGTGCAGCTCGATGGGGACTATGTGGGGAGGACGCCGATGACGTTCTCCGTGGACCCGGGGGCGCTGCTGGTGAGCGTGCCGCGGGGGCCGCTGGCCCAGATCTTCGCGCGAGAGCATGTGGACCGCCGAAAAGGCTAACGCAGGTTCAGGAGTCGCGAGGTGGGCGGATGCGGAAGATGGTGGTGTGGCGCATGCGGGCGAGTTCGTGGCCGTCTTCGCCGATGAGGACGCCGTCGAGTTCGGCGAAATGGTGGCCGTTCTGCTCGTAGGCGCGGATGAAGTGGCCGGCGACGGTGAAGGCCTGGCCGGCGTAGGCCGGCGCCAGGTGCTGGATTTCGCTGCGGGTGTGGATGGAGGGGCCATAGTCGAACGAGTGGTGGAGCAGGGGCGTCATGCGGGCGGCGATCCAGCCCGGGTGGACGAGGGCGGATTCGCCGGTCCAGAGGCCGGAGCCGTCCCGCTGCTTCTCCCTGGCCCATTTGCGGGCGTCTTCGAGGCTCCAGGGGACGAGCATGGGGCGCAGGTCCTGGCCGGTGGAGGCGTTCTCGAGGGTGAGCCAGGGGAGCGCCGGCGGCCGGTCCTCGGCGGTGCGGCGGGCGGGGGAGCGGAAGGTGGCGGCCCAGGGGGCGGCGCCGGGGCCGGCGCGGCCTTCGATGCAAGCGATTCCCGCGGCGTTGATCATCGCGACGCGGGCGGAGCCATCGCCAGCGGGTTCGCAGCGGGCGGTCAGGCAATCGCCGGGGTAGACGGGCTGGCGGAAGCGGACATCGGCCCAGCCATCGGTAAGCCAGCGTTCGCCGAGGACTTCGAGGATGACGGGGGTGAGCCAGCCGTAGACGGTGACGCCGCCGACGAGGGCCGCGCGAAAGCCATACCGGGCGGCCACGGCGGTGGAGTGGATGGGGTTGGGGATATCGGGGCTGTCCTCACCATCGAGGAAGGCGGTGAGCTGGCGTTCGGCGAGTCCAGGAGTCATGGGGCGGGCTGCCAGGCCATCTGGTAGTGGGTTTCGGTTTCGCCGGTCAGGCGGAAGCCCAGGCGTTCGTAAAGGCGGCGGGCGGGGTTCACCTTGAGTACCTGGAGGGTGACGGGCAGGTTGCGGCCGGCGGCGCGCTGCTGGACGGAGACGAGGAGGGCGGTGCCGATGCCCCGGTTCTGATGGGCGGGAAGGAGCTCGATGTTTTCGACGCGGATGCGTTCGGGGGATTCGTCGAGGTCGACGAAGCCCCCGAGGGTGCCTTCGACATCGATGGCGAGGCGGACATCGGGCCAGTGGTTGCGGAAGTAGTCGCGCTGGAAGGCTTCGTCCCAGGAGCCCCAGGCCTGGGTGACGTAGGCCTGCATGGCTTCGCGGTGGATGGCGTAGAGGCCGTCGAGCTCGTCCTTCTGGGCGGGGCGGATGGCGTAGCGTGGACCCATGGAACCTCCGGGCGCGATGAGCGCGGCTCCGCTACGCTAGCGGCAAACGGAACGAGGTGCCAAGGGATGGAAACCCCGGACTTTCGCGTGATCGCCACCGATGGGGGCGAGGGGGTGACGTACACGTGCGGGTGCCCGTGCGTGCCGGCGGCGCGGCCGGGGGCAGATGGTTCGCCGGGGTTCGAGCATTGTTGTTGCGGGAAGGTGCACTTCGTGGGGGAGGGTGCGGCAGTGGCACTCAGCGGCTACCTGGCGGAGCGCAAGGCGACGAAGAAGCGGGAGCCGGAGTACGAGGTGGGAGCGACGCGGCTGGTGGTGGGGGGTGGGGAGCGCGAAGTGGCCTGGGCGTTCCCGGTGGAGGCGAGCTAGGCGGCGGTTGCGGGAGCGGACTGCGCCCTGCGGGGAAAAACCGGAACGATCCGGGGATTTTGAATCTGAAGAGGCGTGTAATTTTCCCATTGAGTGGTAAAATTTCTACCACTGAATGGGTAATTGACGGGCGGCGCCCCAGCGCCAGAGGGCGTCAATCGGCATCGCCCAGAGGCGCTCTCCGGCGGGCAGCACCTGCTCGCCGGTGTAGAGGACCACGCCCCGGACGAAGCGGTCGCCGAGCCGGTCGCGGAGGAAGGCCAGGCCGCGGGTGTCACGCCCTTCGATGCGTGCGGCGGCTTTGACTTCGATGCCGGCGACGCGGCCGTCACGCTGTTCCAGGACGATATCGACTTCGATGCCGCCGTGGGTGCGGAAGAACCAGACCGTGGGCTGGCCGTCGCTCCAGGTGACCTGGCGGCGGACCTCGCCCAGAGCGAGGGCTTCGAGGAGGGGCCCGGCGACCTCGGGGTGGCGGGCAGCGCGCTCGACGGTGGCATCGGTCAGGTAGGCGACGAGGCCCGTATCGGTGAGGAAGAGGCGGGGGCTGCGGATGAGGCGGGCGCTGAGGTTGGCGGACCAGGGGCGCAGCGGTTCGAGCAGGTAGAGGGCCTCGAGGATGGCCAGGTAGCGGGTGAGCGTGGTGTTCGGGATGCGCAGGTCGCGGGAGATATCGAGAACGTTCGCGAGGCCGGCGGTGCGGGCGGCGAGCAGGCGCAGCAGGCCCGGGATGGCGGCCGTGTGGTCGATCGCGGAGATATCGCGGAGGTCGCGCTGGATGAGGGTGGTGACGTAGGAGCCGAACCAGCGGGCGCGGCGGGCGGGGCTGGCGCGGCCCAGGACCTCCGGGTAGCCGCCGGTGATGGCGGCCTGGAGGTAGTCGTCGCGGTGGAGGGTGGACGGGGGGAGGGCGGGGTCGTCCTCGCCGAAGATGGCATCGACGAAGCCCTCGCGGACGCCGGCGAGCTCGCCCTGGGAGAGGGTGGCCAGGGGCACGACCTCGACCCGGCCCGCGAGGGACTCGGAGATGCGCGGGAGGGCGAGGAAGTTGGCCGAGCCCGTGAGGAGGAAGCGGCCGGGGCGGGGGTCGGTATCGACCTCGCGCTTGATGGCGTTGAAGAGCTCGGGGAGGCGCTGGGCCTCGTCGATGATGAGGCGCTCATCGCGGGCCTGGGCGACGAAGGCGGCCGGGTCGGCGCGGGCCTGGTCGAACACGGCGGCATCGTCGAGGGTAAGGTAGCGGCCACCGAGGCTGCTGGCGATGGCGCGGGCGAGGGTGGACTTGCCGCACTGGCGCGGGCCGGCGATGAAGACGACGCGCGTATCCTGGAGCGCATCGCGCACAACCTGTTCGGCGTTTCTCCGCCACATGGTGGAAATTTTACCACTGCATGGTAAAATTTCCACCACTGCGTGGGGCTATCCGGCGCCGGCGTGGGCGGTGCGAGGCCGCGCTCAGGCGCGCCAGGTGCGCTCGATCGTGCCGCCACCCAGGACTTCGTCGCCGTCGTAGCAGGCGATAGCCTGGCCGGGGGTGAGGGCCCGCTGGCGGCAGTCGAAACGGATGACGGCCCGGCCCGGGGCCGCATCGAGGAGCGTGGCAGCGGCGGGCTCGGCCTTATAGCGGGCTTTCGCCTGGAGCCGGGCCCCCACAGGGGGCGCATCCCCGGCCAGCCAGCTGACCCCGGACACCTCGATGGTGTCGCTGAAGAGGTCCTCCTCGGGGCCGATGGTGACGATGTTGCGGGCGGCATCGATGGCCGTGACGAAACGCGGCTCGCCGAGGGCCACGCCGAGGCCCTTGCGCTGGCCGAGGGTGTAGGCGGCGACCCCGCGGTGTTCGCCGAGGACTGCGCCCGAGGAATCGCGCAGCTCACCGGGGGTCAGCCCGACGCGCCCCGCGAGGAAGGCGCGGTAGTCGTTCCCGGGGACGAAGCAGATCTCGACGCTATCGGGCTTGGCGGCGACATCGAGGCCGAGCCGGGCAGCGTGCGCGCGGACTTCGTCCTTGGTCAGGCCGCCGATGGGGAGGAGAAGGCGGGCAAGCTGCGCCTGGCCGAGCATGTAGAGCACGTAGGACTGGTCCCTTGCGGGGTCGATGGCGCGGAGGAGGCGGTAGCGCGGGGAGGCGCCATCGACCGGCTCGACGCGGGCGTAGTGGCCGGTCGCCACGTAGTCGGCTTCGAGGGCGGGGAGGCGGTCGAGGAGGGCGCGGTACTTGATGTGCTCGTTGCAGCGGACGCAGGGGTTGGGGGTGCGGCCGGCGGCATATTCGGCAACGAAGGGGTCGACGACATGCTGGCGGAACTCCTGCTCGAAGTTCATGACGTAGTGGCGGATGCCGAGCTGGCCGGCGACCCGGCGGGCATCGTCGATGTCCTCGACACTGCAGCACTGCTGGTGGCCGCTGAGCTCCCCGGGGCGCTCCTCGGTCCAGAGCCGCATGGTGACGCCGATGACCTCGTAGCCCTGCTCATGGAGGAGCGCGGCGGCGACGGAGGAATCGACACCGCCGGACATGCCGACGAGGACGCGGGGGCGCTTCATTGCCTGTGGTACCATTCCTTTCGCCCGCACTGGACGGGCAAGGAGAGCGCTTTCTGGATTCGGAAACCCTGGCGCACCGGGCAGTCGACGTCCTTTCGGAGCGTAAGGCGCTTGATATCGCCCTGGTCGACATCTCGAAGAACGCGACCTTCACGGACTACTTTGTCATTGCGACGGCGCAATCGCCACTCCAGTTCAACGCCCTTGCGGAGTACCTGGAGCGGGAGCTGGCGCCGGAGGGGGTGGACCTGCGCCACCGCGAGGGCACCCCGGAGAGCGGCTGGATGCTGCTCGACTTCGGCGACGTGATTGTGCACATCTTTTCGCCGGAGCAGCGGGAGTACTACCGGCTGGAAGACCTCTGGGGACGGACGAGCCCCGTGGTGCGCTTCGCGAACTAGGGGCCACTCACGGGTGGATGGCGGCGCCAACGGCCGGGTATACACTGGGCGCGTGAACGCCGGGGCCAGGCGGTTCGTGCTTGTGCTGGCCGCCATCACGGGGATGGCGGCTGCGGCCTGCGGCGACCGGGGGGATCCCGGCGGGCAGGCGGCGGACGAGGCGAACACGACCGCCGGACAGCAATCGGCGGCGGCGAGCGCCACGGCAGCGCCACCAGCGAGCCCGGCGCCGGTGCGGGCCGCCTGCAGCGTGGACACCGGCCCCGGGATCGTGCCCGGCAAGACGAGCTCGCTCTCGGTCAATTCCAACGGCATGGGCCGGACGTACCTGCTCTATGTGCCGCCGGGCTACGACGGATCGCGCGCGCTGCCGCTGGTGCTGAATTTCCACGGCCTGGGGAGCAACGGCGAGCAGCAGCACCTCTACTCGGGGCTCATCCCGATCGCCGAACGCGAGGGGTTCCTGGTGGCGAGCCCGGACGGCATCAACCGGTCGTGGTTGCTGACCCCGGGGGTGAACGATATCGCCTTCACCCGGGACCTGGTGGCCGAGATCTCGCGGCTGGTGTGCGTCGACCCGGACCGCATCTATGCGACCGGGATGTCGAACGGCGGATTCATGTCGGCCGCGGTAGCCTGCGGGGCGAGCGACCTGGTGGCGGCAGTGGCCCCGGTGGCGGGATTGACCGGCGTGAGCGGGCTGTGCGGCGAACCGGTGCCGTTCATCGAATTCCATGGCACGGACGACCGGATTGTGCCGTACGAGGCGGGAATCCTGGCGCCCACGGGCGGGCCATTCGCGGGGGTGCCAGCGCTCATGGAGGAATGGGCGGAACACAACGGCTGCGAGGGCGAGCCGGTGGAGAAGCGCGTCAGCGAAACGGTCGTGTTCCGGGAGTACCAGGGCTGCGACGCGCCGACGGGGCACTACGTGATCGAAGGCGGCGGCCACACCTGGCCGGGCGGGCCGGCGATCGAACGGCTGGGGGCGACGACGAAAGAGATCTCAGCGCCGGAGATCGCGTGGGCGTTCTTCGAGGCGAACCCGCAGGAGTAGCCGTTGACTGGCCCCTCGCACCTGTGCACAATTCGCACGAACATCTGTGCGAGTGTGGTCCGTGCAGAACAGCCTCTTCCCCGGCTCCCGTGAGTCAGCAACGCAGGTTCCCCTCGAAATGCCAGTTGAGGACGCCATGGCGATACCCCCGTCACGAATACTGGTCGGGGATGCGAGGACGCTCCTCCCGAGCCTGGAGGCGGGCTCTGTTCGCGCATGTATAACGAGCCCCCCGTACTGGGGATTGCGAGACTACAACGTTGAGAGAGACGCCCAGATTGGTGCCGAAGATGACCTGGATGCGTACATCGCTCGACTGACAGCCGTGTTCGCGGAAGTGCGGCGCGTGCTTGCGGACGACGGCACGGTCTGGCTCAACCTGGGCGACTCCTACACAAGTGGAAACCGGACCTGGCGGGCGCCCGACAAGAAGAACCCCGCACGAACGATGGACTACCGGCCAGCCACTCCCAAGGGACTCAAACCCAAGGACCTGATCGGCGTCCCCTGGCGAGTTGCGTTCGCCCTCCAATCGGCGGGGTGGTATTTGCGATCTGACATCATCTGGCACAAGCCGAACTGCCAGCCCGAATCCGTGAGAGACCGCCCAACGCGGTCACACGAGTACGTCTTCCTGATGACAAAGTCCGAGAAGTACTACTACAACGCCTCGGCGATCCTTGAAGGGACGAAGGACGGCCGGGGCATCCGGAACCGGCGGACGGTCTGGAGTATCCCCACAGAGCCCATGCCAGAAGCTCACTTTGCCACGTTTCCCCCGGCACTTGTCGAACCGTGCATCCTGGCTGGCAGCGACATGGGCGATACCATCCTTGACCCGTTCGTGGGCTCCGGGACGGTCGGCTTGGTTGCGCGCCGGCTGAAGCGCTCGTTCATTGGCATCGACATCAGTCCGGACTACGCCGCCATCGCCTCAAAGCGCAGTGGGGCACCGATCGTTGAGCGGGACGTGGTGAATGGTTGAGCCGTTCTACCCGGACCTCCAGATGGCATTCGCTGTACGCCTGGACGAAATTGACCAGGCGCAGCTGGCACCTGCGCTCGGACGGGCGGTCGCTCGGGTTGGCATCCCGGTGTTGGACGCGGAGCTGATACAGTTCGTAAAGCCCGACGCGCTCGGAGCACTCGCCCAACGGGGGCTGAGAGGGGAAGTGTTCTTCGCGGTCCCGTCGCTGCTCAGGGTGGAGCCCCGTCTGGTTGGCTATTACCGGTTGCTCTATGGGCTGTCGCAGAAGGAGTTCGCGAAGACCGCTTCGCGGTTCCTCACGATGGAGACCGCAGGGAAACTTTCACCGGCGACTTCAGACTTGCTGGACGGACTCATCGAACGGATGTCGGAAACCGGCCGACGGCTCCTGGAGAACCTCCCGGAGGTTTCCCTCCAGCGCATACGCGACCTGCAACTGCTGACACTTGGCCCCCAGCTGCGCGGTTCCAGACTCAACGAACTTGGGTCCGCCGCTACCAGGCTCGTGTTCAACCGGATCAGGCACGCGATTCCAGATGAAACGGTACTGTCCGAGACCGACTCCGAGATCACGCTCGAAAACGCGGCAGGCCGGCGGGTGACTGTGCGGTTCGGGAGTGATCCCGACATCGCCATCACCGAGGACCTAGGCTCAACGGCCCGACTTACCCTTTCGGTCGAAATCAAAGGAGGGACCGACGTGAGCAACGCTCACAACCGCCTCGGGGAGGCCGAGAAGTCTCATCAAAAGGCCAAGAGCAAAGGCTTCACAGAGTTCTGGACCATAGTGAATTCAGTCGTTCCCGAGAGCGTCGCCCGAACGGAGTCTCCCACGACCAACCGATTCTTTCAGTTGGAAGAAATCACTGATACATCGCACGCTGAATGGCACCGCTTCCGCGAGGAGCTAGCGAGCCGTCTCAACCTCCCCTACTCTTAAGTTGTGTGACCACTGTCCGTCCCCGACACTTGGGTAGTGGGTAATGCGGTGATCACTCCGCGGGCGTTCGGGTTGTGGTGGCTGGTGGGGCTGGCCGGGGCGGCGCTTCTTACGGTGCTCTTGCGGAGCGGGGCGGCGACCGGCGGGGTCGGGTTCGTGTTCGTGTGCACGATTGCGAACGTGCCGCCGCCGGAGTTCCCGGACGTGCTGTTCACGGTGGCGATCGAGCCGCTGCCGGTGTACTTCCTCCTCTCCATTGCGGCGGCGTACTTCCTGATGTGGCGCCGGGCGCGCGCGACCGGCCGGAAGCGGCTGTTCCCCGCGTGGCGCATGTGGGTGTTCATGGGGGGAATCGGGCTGGTGGTGCTGACGGTGTTCGGGCCGCTGGCGGCGTACAGCCGGGTGTTCCTGTTCGTGCACATGATCCAGCACTTCATCCTGGTAACGATCGCGCCGCCGCTGCTGCTGCTCGGCGCGCCGATGACGCTGTTCCTGGTGAGCGCGGGCGCTGGGCGGCGCGAGCGGCTCATCTACCCGGTCCTGCATTCGAAGCCGTTCCGGGGGTTCACGAACCCCGTGGTCGGGCTGGGGCTGTTCGCGGTGGTGCCGATCGCGTGGTACGTCTCGCCGGCCTTCCGGGTGTCACTCGAGAACGAGTGGCTGCACTACCTTGGGTACGGGCTGTTCCTGTTCGCGGGCATCCACTACTGGTGGCCGGTGGTGGGCGTGAACCCGACAGCCTGGAACCTGCCCCACCCGGTGCGGTTGTTCTACCTGTTCGCGCTGGTGCCGATCCATGCGTTCCTGGGGTCGATCTTCTACGAGCCGTCGCAGGTGATGTTCGAGCAGTTACAGGAGACGCCACGGTTCTGGGGGCCGGCGCCGTTGCTAGACCAGCAGATCGCGGGGGCGATCATGTTCATCGTTGGCGAGATGCTGGGATTGATCGCGACCATCGCGGCGGCGGCGGCGTGGGCGCGGGCGGACGAGCGCGAGGCCAAGCGGCAGGACGCGCGGCGGGCGAGGGAGCGCGCGCGGGCGGGGACGTAAGCGCCGAGGGCCGTTGGAGCATGACGCGATCTTCCCCGGGCCGGTGAACCCGCGGGTTTTCGGTCCGGCGGCAGTGGTGGGAGTTGGGCCGCACCCCCCTTCCTGACGGGCGGGGCTCGCTCGGCCGGGGTGAGGTCACCTGCGGTGTGGCGGAGCGTATAGTCCGGACGCACCAGATCCCGGGAGAGCCAGACCGCATGAGTTTGCCAGGGCCGATCGACCAGTCCGCCATGCTTGGCGGGCTCCGTTTCCATTATCGCGAGTGGCCGAACCCCGGCGCCCAGGCGCTCGTGCTGTTGCACGGGTTCACCGGGCACGCGCGGACATGGGATAGCTTCGCCGCGGCGATGCAGGCGGGCTACCACGTGTACGCGCTCGACCAGCGGGGGCACGGCGATTCGAGTTGGGCCGACGACTATAGCGTAGACACGATGGTGTCGGACCTGGACCGGTTCGTCCGGGCGCTGGGACTGAAGCAGTTCGCGCTGCTGGGGCTTTCGATGGGCGGGCGAACCGCGTACCACTACGCCGGCACGCACCCGGAGGAGGTCGAGCGGCTGGTGATCGTCGACATCGGGCCGGACATCCACCCGGCGGGCGCGACCCGGATCAACACGGGAGTGCAGGCCTCCGACGTGTTCGCCAGCCCGGATGAGGCGGTCGCACGGGCCCGGCAGGCGAACCCGAACGCCGACCCGCACGAATCGGAGCACCGGACGCGGAACAACCTGATGCTGCTGGAAGACGGCACCTGGACGTTCCGGTACGACCGGGGGCTGCGCTCGGGTGAGCGGCCGTTGCAGCGGCCAGACGCGGCGGCGGCGTGGGCGCTGCTGGAAAAGATCGCCGCGCCCACGTTGCTCATCCGGGGTGAAGTGAGCGACGTGCTGGCCGCAGAAACCGCCGACAAAATGGTGCGGACCATCCGGGGCTGCCGCATGGAGGTCGTGGCCGGATCGGGGCATTCGATCCCGCTGGAACGTCCGGCGGGGTTCCTGGAAGCGGTGCGGACGTTCCTGTAGGGCGCGAGGCGGATGGCAGGGTACGGGGTTCGGGGGACGGGCGCTGCTCCGGGCCATGGCTGACCCGCCTCGGATGGGTGGGGTGTGCGGGGGACCGTGTGCTGTGCGGGCCGCGGGGTAGGCGGTGGGCGGCGGGGTCCGGGGGACGGGCGCTGCAGCGGGTCATGACTGACCCGCCTCGGATGGGTGGGGTGTGCGGTGGGCGGGTAGGGCGTAGGTAGGGCGGAGAAGGACGGAGGTTGGGGGTGTGCGGTGCGGATTCCCGCTATCGCCGCATGGCTAGCCGCCGGCGATGGCGGACTTCGAGAAGGGTGAGCGCGCAGCCGCCAACCAGCAGCCCAAGAAGGCCGAGGAGCACCTGTGGCCGGGTTCCCCGCTGAGCCAGGCTGTCGCCGGTCCGGGGCACAATCGGCGTCGGTTGCGGGCCTGGAGTGCGCTCCCCGGCGAGACCCTCTTCCGGCGGAACTGGTGTTGAGGTTGGCTTCGGCGGTGTGGCCGTTGGAGCTGGCTTTGGCGGTGTTGCCCTCGGCGTGGGGGTCGACGTAGGCGCCAGCGTGGGTGACTCGGCCAGGCTCCCCGGCGGGCCAGCTGGTGTTGTCGCCACCGGAGCTGTGGGCGAAGGTGACGGCGAAGGCGACGGAGAAGGTGAGGGCGTCGGCGAAGGTGAGGGCGTGGGCGAAGGTGAGGGCGTGGGCGAAGGTGAGG
>CAZYLL010000016.1:0-52950 GCA_964648195.1 uncultured Anaerolineaceae bacterium
CTATACAGTTCCCCGCTGCTTCCGACTGTCTCGCATGTCTTCGGACCTGATCAGCCCCCGAACAGACGTGCCGAGCCGCGCCTATGGCCCGGAGGTACTGAAGCGCGACGCATTCAAGCGGCGTCGGGCGGCCGCTAGACTCGTGCCGCTGGCTCGGGCTATCACCGACGCTCCCCGGGCTGCCGCTCCCGCCGGCCACCCGCGCCGGTATCAGCAGATGGCTGGCGAAGTGGTCCGCCAACGAACACTCGTAGAACTCCCCCATCCCATCCCGTCGGAACGCGAGGCCGGTGCCGCAGGCGATGTGGAAGGCCTCGTGGGCGAGGGTGAAGCGGCGCACCGGGTAGCGGTCGTTCGCGTTGAGAACCACCCACCATTCGGCGCCGTCGGGCGAGAGCATGGTCGCGCCCCGGGTGCCACGGCGCAGGGGCTCGACCACCACCCGGACCGTCCGCGAAGGGTCGATGGAGTAGATGAAGCTGTCGGGCACCGGGGGCTCCCGCACGCCCATCTCGTCCAGGATGCGGGCGGCCAGGTCAATCGCCCCCTGCAGGTCTCGTGCCACCGCCACCGCTCGCTTCCTCCAGCCGCTGGAACACGCGGTCCAGCTCGAAATGGGCGCGGGCGCGCTCGCCTTCGCCGTCGTACATGAGCTGCCAGTCGAGTCTGGTCGCCGGCCGCGACATCAACTGTCGCTGCCGCTGGACGACGTAGTCCGGCTCGTCCAGGAAGTAGCTCGCCGGGTAGCCCAGGTAGCGGCCGACGTCGGCCAGGCGGACCGCGTCGATGCCGTTCTCGCCGGCTTCGACGCTGAGCAGCCAGCTCGCCGACATGCCCAGGTCGCGGGCCATCTGGCGAAGGCCGATGCCGGCGGCGATGCGGGTGGCGCGGATGCGGCCACCGATGATGCGGCGGCGCTACTCGTCGCCGGGCTGCCTGGTCTTGATGGGCATTCTGGGGCCTCCGTCTCGTGTGCTGTCTTCGCGTACGCGTCAAGTTCGGTCTCATTTGCCCTGGAGCGCTAACAAGCCCTTGCGCGGGGGACAGGGCAGACCTTAGAACAAATGTTCTGTTCTGCCTGGCCGGACAGCACTTCCCACAGAAAGGCGGTTGCCAGTGACCACGATCGCACGGCGCGCGAAGCCGCTTCCCAAGCTTCTGCGCGACAAGGCAGCCGAAGCCGGCTGTGAGCCCCGGGCCTACCTCGTCGATGTCCTCGGTGAGTGGCCGGCTCCTGCATCACGCTCGTGAACTTCACGGGTCCAGACCGGCGCACGCCGGGCGACTCATGACGCTCGCGAGCGAGTAGATTCGTTGTTGGGGCCACGGCGCCCCGGGAGGAAGCCATGCGCGCCATCGTCTACACCCGCGTTTCGACCGACGCCCAGGAGCGCGACGGCACGTCGCTGGAGACGCAGGTCCGGGCCTGCCTGGACTATGCCGCCGCGGCCGGCTGGTCGGTCGTGGCCACCGTTCGCGACGCGGCGAGCGGCTTCTTGCTGGAGCGCCCCGGCATGAGGCGCGTGCGCGACGGCATGCGCCTGGGCGAGTTCGACGTCGTGCTTGCCTACGCGGTCGACCGGCTCTCACGCCACCAGAACCACATCGGGGTCCTCTTCGACGAGGCCGAAGGCTGGGGCGTGAAGTTCGAGTTCGTGACCGAGCGCTTCGAGGACACGGCCATCGGCCGATTCATCCTCGCCGCCCGGGCGTTCACGGCCGAGGTCGAACGGGAGAAGATCGCCGAGCGGACGATGCGTGGCAAGGCCGAGCGCGCCCGCTCGGGCAAAATCCCGCAGGCGACGGGCAAGGGCATCTACGGCTACCGCTACGACCCGGCGACGGGCCGGCGCGAGGTCGACGCCGTCCAGGCCGCAGTCGTCCGCCGGGTCTTCGAGTCGTTCTGCGCTGGCGCCGGATGCTCCCGCATCGCTGGTGAACTGAACCGGGACGCCATCCCGGCAATGGGCGGCGGCTTCTGGCACCCGCTCACGGTCCGCCGGGTGCTGATGAACGAGACCTATACCGGCCGCACCGTCTATCGCCGCACCAAGGTCACCTCGGTCCGGGACCCCCGCACGGGAAAGAAGCGGCGCCGTGTGACCACCCGCGACGAAGCCGACTGGATTGAGGTCGAGGACGCGACCCCTGCGATCATTGGTCGGCCCACCTGGGAGAGCGCCCAAGCACTCCTTCAGGCAGCCGAGCGCCAACTGCGCGGCCAGCCAACGCACGACTACCGCCTTCGGGGTCACGTTCGATGCATGTCGTGCGGGACGCCGATGGTTGGTCAGTCGATGCAGCAGGGGCGTTATCGGTACTACCGGTGCCGGCGAAGCTTCTCGGGAGGTTTCGAAGGGAAGTGCGACTCGACCTACGTCCGGGGCGAAGCGCTGGAGGACGCGGTGCGAGAGGAGATCGCCCGCGTCCTCGCTGACCCGGACATCATCCTCCGCCAGGCCAGCGCCCAGCGAAGCGCCGAGGCTATCGTGGACCTGGACGGTGAAGCCGAGCGTCAGCTCGCCGAGGTCATCGAACAGCAGAAGCGGCTCGCGCGGCTCTTCGTTTCCGGTGGGCTCCCGGAGGAGGTCCTCCAGAGCGAGAGTGCCCGATTGGCCGAGGAGCGGAATCGCCTCGAAGGCCTACTGCGGCTAGGTAGGGCGGTCACGCCAGCCGCGCAGCCCGCGGCGCCGAGCCTCACGGACGTGTTCGCGGCCGTCGCGGTGCTCCGACAGTGGCTCGCGACGGCGGAGGAGACGGACTACCGCCTGATGCTCCAGGCGCTCAGCGTGACCGTGACCCCCGGGCGGGATCACGCGGTGATCGCAGGCGTGATCCCCGGCCTGACCGGCGCTCCCGGCCCCGGTCAGAGCCCGGTTTTTAACTCCATTGAACGAACATCGGCATCACCACGTGCACGTAGCCCGGCTCCGCCACCCCGTTCTCGTCCACCGGCCGGAAGACGCCCTGGCTCGAAGGGCTCGTCATCTCCAGCGCCACCGACCCCGTCAGCACGTTCAGCACATCTTGCAGATACCGGCTGTTGAACGCGATTTTCGAGGCCTCACCCTCCACCCGCGCGTCGATCTTGCCTTCGTTGTCGCCAATCTCGTCCGCCCGCGCGCTGATAGTCAGCTGGCCCGGCATCCCGCCTTCGCCCGGGGCCATCTGCAGCCGGATGATGCCGCTCCCATCGCGCGCAAAAATCGCTGCAATGCGCGCCTCGCGCTTGAATTCGTCCACGTTCACTACCACCTTCGTGGCGTATTCGGCCGGGATGAGCTGGTTGTAGTTCGGGAATGTCCCCTGGATGAGCTGCGCCACCATCTCGACGTCGGTCATGGCGAAGAGCACCTGGGTGCGCTGCGGGTTCACGCGCATCTCTACCGGCTCATTCGATTCGCCGATTAGCCGCGAGAGCTCCCGCAGCGCCCGCGCCGGCACGATCACTTCGATCGATTCCGAAGGCGATTCCGGGAGCGTGATATCCGCCACGGCCAGCCGGAACCCGTCGGCCGCGGCCATGGTGAGCCTTGGCCCATCCGTCTTGATGTGCACACCCGTGAGTACAGGGCGCGAATCGTCGGTCGCGGCGGCGAACTCCACCCGCTCGATAGCCCTGCGGAGCGCCTTCGGGTCGAACTGCACAACCACCCCGTCGCGAATCTCGGGGATGCGCGGAAAGTCCTCAGCATCCATCGCATTGATGGTCGAATCATTTCGGGCGCACTCCAGCCGCAGCTGTCGGCCGTTCTGGGGCACCTCGAGCGAAACCGTGGCCGGTGGCAGCTGCGCAACAAAGTCGCTAATCAGGCGCGAAGGCACGGTGGTGGCGCCCTCCTCGTCAATCTTCGCCCCGATCCACGCACAGATGGAGATATCGAGGTCGGTCGCGGCGAGTTTGAGCCGCCCGCGATCGGTCGAAACGAGCACGTTCGCCGTGATGGGCAGTGTCGATCGCGTTGCAACGGCCCGCCCGACGATCGAGAGGCCGCGCTGGAGGTTTTCCTGGAGAACCTGGACTTTCATGTTCACCCGCCTGATTCGATTCCACGAATCCCCCGGATTATATGGACGAGAGGGAAGGCGGGACAAGGCGAGTGCTTAAACGCGTAAGCAATTAGCAGGCGCGTGCCGCCTGGCGGGTCAACAAGCACCCGCTCTCAAGGTTGCGGAGGCCTACTCGCTCCCGACTACAACCACCGCCTCAGCCAGTACTGCTCGAACGCGATCTTCGCCGCATGCCACGACCTGCCCGGCCGGTACATCGAAACCTCCGGTACGGGTGAAGCGTAGAAGTCGCCCCGCGCGAGTCCCGACTTGCCCCCACCGGTTTCGAGGAAGCATGTGCCGTGCCCGTCGAATGCTTCTTCCCGGAGTTCGCCTCGGATCCGCCGCGCGATGTTCTCGGCCACCACCTCGGCCTCTCCGTGCGCGAACACGCCCGCCTTCGGAAGCATCATGCCGTTTTCGAGCGGGATCGCTGCATTGTCCCCGATCGAGTACACGTTTCCCGGCCGCGCCCGCAGTGTTGAACGGTCGACCGCGATCCATCCACCCGGCCCACCCAGCCCGGACCGGGCAACCACATCCGGCGGCCGGTGCGGCGGGATCACCACCGCCAGGTCGTGCGCGATCGTCTCGCCGCTGATGCGGAGCGCTCCGGCCTCCACGCCTTCAAGCAGACTTCGGGGATGGAAGCCGATGCCTCGCGATGCCAGTTCCGCCGCCACGCGGTGTCCGGCGGCGGGGCCGGCGACCGGGAGCGGGAGTGGCTCCGGCGTGTACATCTCGATCCGGGACTTCGCGCGGATGCCCCGCTGCCGCAGGTACCCGTCTATCAGCATCGCCGTTTCGTACGGCGCCGCCGGGCACTTGTACGGCAGCGACGCAATCGCCACGGTCACCTTTCCGCCCTCGAACCCCGCCAGCGCATCGCGCAAGCGTTCGGCCGAGGGAAGGTCGTAAGGATGGTGCGTGTGCTCGGCCAGCCCCGGGACCCGGTCCGGGTCGAGCGCCGCCCCCAGCGCGACCACGAGGTAGTCGTATTCCAGCCGCCCGGTTTCCGTTTCCACCGCCGATGCCGCGGTGTCTATCGCCGTGACTGTCGCGTGCACCATCTCGATCCCGCGCCTGGAGAATGTCGAGTAGTCGCGAGAGATGGTGGCCGGCTTCCGCTTCCCAACCATTAGCCACAGAAGCGACGGCGAGAACACGAACGTGTCCGAACGCTCGACCAGCGTGACGCGCGCGTCGCCACCGAGTTTCTGCTTGAGGCGGGTGGACGCCACCTGTCCGCCGATCCCCCCGCCCAGCACCACCACCCGTTGAACTTCAGACATCACAGCCTCCTAGAACACCACGACGCGGTCGCTGTCGACCACCCAGGCGGCGAGGTCGCCCATCGTGGCCATGATCGCTTCGGGAATGACCTCGCCCTGGCCGATGCCGCAGCGGTTCACACAGGTCGTGCAGATCTTCAACCGCATACCCCGCGGCAGGAGCGCGCGCAGCATCGCCTGCAGGTCGAACTCCGCCCCTTCCGGCATCGCGCCCTGGCGGACCAGGTCGATCGCGTCGTTCATTACGAAGATGCGGACCTGCGCGCCCTGGTCGAGCAGCGTGGCCGCCAGCCGCAGCGCATTCCAGGTGGCGTCGCTGTCGAATGGCGCGTCGCTCAGGATGACGAGCACGGCCGGCGGTGTCCTGGTACGTCCGCGGCCGGCCACCCGGGCCGGCAATGACTTCAACGTGGCGATCATGGGTGCTCCTTGTTAGTTGACCTGCACGGGGCGCCCGGCGGCCTTCCACTCGGGGAAGCCGTCTTCCAGGCGCACAGCCTCGATACCGCGACCACGCAGCGCCTCGACCGCCTCGACCGCGAGCATGCAATAGGGCCCGCGGCAGTAGGCCACCACTTCCTTCCCGGCCGGGAGGCTGGCCAGCTGCGATTCAAGCCGCTCGACCGGGATCGAGAGCGCTCCAGGGATGTGGCCCGCCCGGTACTCGGGCTCTGGCCGCACGTCCACCAGTACGACCTCGCCGGCCGCCATTCGCTCCAGCAACTCGGCCTGGCTTATCGGGACGAGCGCGTCCCGTCCGGCCACAAGCTCGGAGACGATCCGGTCCAGCTCGGTCAGTTGGGCGTGCGCCAGTTCGCGCAGCCCGAACCAGAACCCCACGACCCGTTCGTCGGCTACCCGGTAGTACACCCGCGGCGGGTCCCGCCGCACCGCCGCCAGCCGGCACTCCGCCAGCGTTCGCAGCTGCCGCGACGCGTTCGAAATGCTCAGCCCCGAAGCCTCCGCAAGCTGTTCTACCGTTTGTTCGCCCTGGCAAAGCCGGTCAAGGAGTTTGAGCCGGCTCGGCGAGGAGAGCGCGCCGGTTATCCGTGCGAACTGGCCGAAGATGGCGTCACTGGTGTCTACTTGCATGGTTGCGCAAGTATGCAAACGAACGGGGCGAGCGTCAAGCCCCACCGCTTCACGCCTCGGGCGTTCGCTATCACTCGCCCGTGGACAAGCGATGACTGACGAAGACCGCGAACGCCTTATCCAGGAGATCGTAGCGCGACCCTACCGGAAGGTGATCAGTGGGGAGGACATCGAGGGCTACCTCGCCGAAGCTCCCGAACTGCCGGGCTGCGTGACGGCGGGCGCAACCGTCGAGGAGGCGCTCGAAATGTTTGGCGACGCCATGGAGGGCTGGATCGAGTGCGCTCTGCTCGCCGGTGACCCGGTCCCCGAACCCGAAGCCACGGTGCGCCTCAGCGCCTGACCGCCCCTACCCGAACACCCCGTCTGCCGCGAACTCCGCTACCTCTTCTTCGGTCAGGCCCGCGGCCGCCAGCACGTCCGCTGTGTCCTCCCCCGGCTGAGACGCCGCTCCGCGCACCCGGATGTCGGCGCCGTGGATGGTGAACGGGACCCCGACCGTCTCGAACGTCCCGGTTGGCAGCTCCAGTGGCTGGAACGCGTTCATCTCCCGCAGCTGCGGGTCAGCCACCACCTGCGTCAGGTCCACCATCGGCGCCCAGATGAGCCCGTGCGCATCGAGCTTCGGCGCCCAGTCTGCCAGGTCTGCCGTCAGCAGCGTCTGCTCCACCACCGCCGCGATCTCCGCCCCGCGCACCCGCCGCGCGGCCATCGAGGCGTAGTCAGGGTGCTCCGCCCACTCTTCCTGCCCGATGAGCCTGCAGAGCTTCGGCCAGTACGGGTCCGGCGTCATGTGCACCAGCATCACCCACTGCCCGTCGCGCGTCGGGTAGGTGTTGAAGAGCGGGTTCTCCGGCGCCGTGCGGTCGAACCGCTTCGGCGCCTTCCCGTCCATCAACGTCCGGCTGATGTCTGTGGCGATGGTGTACACACCGGTCTGCTGCAGCGAGATCTCCACAACCTGTCCCTCGCCGGTCAGGTCGCGCAGCCGCAGCGCCGCCAGCGTCGCCGCCAGCCCGTTGATGCCCGTGGTGTGGTCGCCCTGGGCGATCCGGCTCAAGACTGGCGGGCCGCCCGGGTGCCCAACAAGGCTCATGATCCCGGATCGCGCCCAGAACGCCGAGAAGTCGAACCCTGGCCGCGCCGCATCCGGGCCCCGCAGCCCGTACCCCGTGACCGAAACGAACACCACCCTGGGGTTCCGCGCGTGGACCTCGCGCGGCGTCAGCCCGTACTTCTCCAGCCGGGGCGCCATCAGGTTCGTCAGAAACACGTCCGCGTTCGATAGCAGCCGGTGCACCACCTCGGTGCCGCCGGGGGCGTCCAGCGCGACCGTCACCGAGCGCTTGCCCCGGTTCTCCAGCTCGAACAGGAAGTTGAACGGCGGCTGGCCGTCGCCGCCCGAGGGCACTACCCCGCGCATCACCTCGCCCCCCGGCGGCTCGACCTTGATGACGTCCGCGCCGAGGTCGGCCATGAGCGCGCCCGCGCTCGGCGCCGCCACGTAGTTCGCGAGCTCCACAACCGTGATCCCTTCGAGCGGTGCGGCCATGTCTCCTCCGGGCGTTGCGTTCGAGTTGGGAAATGGTACACGCGGCGCTACACTCCCCGCCGATGAGCGACGAGCTCTTCCAGGTCACCCACACGAAAATCCAGTCCTTCACGCGCTGCCGCAAGCAGTACTGGTTCAGCTACGTCAGCGGGCTCGACTGGCCGCCCTCGCGTGATACCCCCGCCGCCATCGTCGGCAAGGGCGTCCACCGCGCCATGCGCGTCCTCTGCGAGACCGACCACCCCGAGGACGCCGAACACGAACTCGATGTCTACCTGCGCATGCCCAGGCACGAAATGGCCGGCCCCGGCACCGAGTACCACCGCCTTGCGTTCGAACTGCTGGCCAACGGGGTCACCGCCCACGAATCCATCGTCAGCGAAGACCGCTACGCCGAACTGAACACCTGGGTGCGCTCCGCCAGCCGCGGCATTACCATCCGCGCCGCAATCGACCGCGCCGACCGCCTCGACGCGAAGCATTGGCTCATCATCGACTGGAAGACCGGCCGCTTCGACCTGGACGAAATCGTCGATTCCCAGTTGGACATCGGCCACCTGGCCCTCCGGACCTCCCGGAAGCTCCCGAACGACGCCCGCGTGACCGCCATCGGCTGGAACCTTCGCTCGGGCGTCCAGCGCGTACGCGAGCTCACCCGTGACGACGCGAAGAAAACGGTCGACTACCTGGCCAACCTGGCTGCCCGCCTCCAGGCGACCGAGGAGTTCCCCGCCACCCCCGGGCCCCATTGCACCTTCTGCGACTGGGCGGACCGCTGCGAGGAAGCGATCAGCCTCGATCGCGTCGAGCTCACATGGCTGGACGACGACTGGGAGCGCCAGGCCGAGCCGTTCTGAGCGTGTCCACCGTATGTAGTCGGCCCGCCTCGTCGGCTCAGCGCGAAGGCACCGTCACGCAAGGTATGATGGAGGTGCGCGGCCGGCGCCGGGGGTTGGCCTTGGACGAACTGATCTTTGTGGCGACCGAAGCACCCGAGGGTGGATTCACGGCGCGCGCCCTGGTCGATGCGATATTCACCGAGGCCGACGACATGGCCGAGCTTCACGAGCGCGTCCGGGATGCGGTTCGCTGCCACTTCGATGAGGGCAAGGCTCCCGTGTCATCCTGCTCCACTTCGTGCGCGATGACGTCGTCGCCGTATGACCCGGCTACCTCGTGACGTCACGGGGGAATCGCTAGCCAAAGCCCTCTCGCGGCTCGGCTTCGCACCAACCAGGCAGACGGGAAGCCACTTCGCCTGACAACCCGGGAGCGTGGCGAGCATCACGTCACCGTCCCGCGGCACGACCGTTCCGCGTGGGCACGCTCGGAGGCATCATTGGGGAGGTCGCAGCCCATTTTGAGGCTCCACGGGACGACATCGTCGAGCGCCTCTTCGGGTAAGGTGCTGCCGCGCCTGCCTCATCGGCGGCAACCTGCAAGGATCTGCTACCGTTCCCTCCATGTTTCCCGCCGATGAGCCCGTCGTAGCCGAGCTCCTTTCCAGCCCAACCCTCATGCGCCTCGCCTACGTCGGCGCCAACGGCCAGCCCCATGTCGTCCCCATCTGGTACCGATTCGCCGATGGCCGCTTCACCGTCGTCACGGGCCCGAAGGCTGACAAGGTGCGCCACATCAGCCAGCGCCCGCGCGTCTCGTTCACCATCGATACCGACCGGCCTCCCTACCGGGTGCTCCTGGTGGAAGGCATCGCCACGGTTGAGCCGGTCGAGGGCATGGCCCCCGAGTACCCGGAGATCGTCCGCCGCTTCCTCGGCCCCGGCGCCGATGCCTACCTCGGCCGCATGGAGGGCCGCGTAAAACGCCAGGTTCGCATCACCATCGAGCCGAAGGCCTGGCGCATCCTCGACTTCGTGAAGCGCACACCGAAGTCCCTCTCCTGAACGACCACCTGCTACCTTGGTCGTATGCACGCGATCGTCCTCCTCTCCGGCGGCCTCGACTCCACCACCGTGGCCACCCATGCCGTCCGGCAGGGCCACCAGGTCCGGGCCCTCAGCATCGGCTACGGCCAGCGCCACCTGCGCGAGCTCCGCTCCGCCCGGGCGGTCGCTGAACGGCTCGGCATCCCGCTCATCGAGGTTGACGCCGGCTTCTACGCCGGGATCGCCTCGCACTCCGCCCTGACTAGCGCTGCCCACGCCATCCCGGAACACCGTGACCCGGCGCAAATGGCCGCCGGCATCCCGATCACCTACGTCCCGCTGCGCAACACCTTCTTCGTCACCCTCGCCGCCGCCGCGCTCGAAAGCTGGCTGCTCGACGACATCGAGCGGCTGGGCGCCGACCCCGCGGACCTCATAGGCGCCATCTACGTTGGCGCCAACGCCATCGACTACTCCGGGTACCCGGACTGCCGCCCGGAGTTCTACGAGGCCATCACCGGGGTCATTCGCCTCGGCAGCAAGGTTGGCACGGCCTACCGCGTCCCCATTCGCATCGAAGCGCCGATCATCACCATGTCCAAGGCCGATATCGTCCGCTACGGCGCCGAACTTGGCGCACCCCTCGAACTTACGTGGAGCTGCTACGCGGGCGGCGAGACCCCCTGCGGGGCCTGCGACTCCTGCGAGCTCCGCGCCGCCGGGTTCGCCGCCGCCGGGATCTCCGACCCGGCCCTGGTGCCGCGCTGATGGACGACCTGCTCGTCTCGCGCATGGCCGATGGCCGGCCCGAGATCTTCGCCTCCATCCAGGGCGAGGGCGTCTCCGCCGGCCTCCCCAGCACGTTCCTCCGGCTTGCCATCTGCAACCTGCGCTGTGCCTGGTGCGACACCGCCTACACGTGGGACTGGGAGCGCTACAACCGCGCCGAGCAGACCATGCCGTTGAGCATCGACAGCGCCGTCGACGCCATCACGGCCCTTCCCCCCCGCAACGTCGTCATCACCGGCGGCGAACCGCTCATCCAGCGCCGCCAGCTCGAACCGCTCGTCCAGGAACTGAAGGTGCGCGGCTACCGCATCGAAGTCGAGACCAACGGGACCGTCTCCCCGGGCGGACTCCGTGAACTCGTCGACCAGTTCAACGTCTCACCGAAACTCGCCCACTCCGGCAACGCCGAACTCATCCGCATCGACCCGCCCGTCCTCCGCGAGTTCGCCGCGAGTGCCAACGCCTTCTTCAAGTTCGTCGTCCAGGATGAAGCCGACCTCTCCGAAGTCGAGGGGCTCCGCGACCAGTTCGGCATCCCGCCGGACCGCATCGTCCTGATGCCCGAGGGCCGCACCGCCACCGAACTCGCATCCCGCAGCCCCTGGCTCGCCGAGGCCTGCACCAAACGCGGTTACCGCTTTTCCACCCGCCTCCACATCCTCATCTGGGGCGATAAGCGCGGCGTTTAAGGTTTTCCGATTTCCGGCGCGGCTCGACTCATGCCATCCCCCGGCATGAACCGAATCTCCCCTCGCCCCTCGCGCCTGGCAACTCGCATTCCACGCTTCGAACCTCGCCCTTCGCACTTCCTTTACAATCCCCCCGTGCCGCGCTTCCCCTCCACCCCCGACCTCGACCTGCTCTTCCGGCCGCGTTCCGTCGCCGTCGCCGGCGCCTCCACCAACGTCGATAGCCCCGGCCACGACTACCTGGAGTCACTCAAGGCCCAGGGGTTCACCGGCCCCATCTATCCCATCAACCCGCGCGCCGATGAGGTGGCCGGCCTGAAGGCCTACCCCCGCCTCGCCGATGTCCCCGGCCAGGTCGACCTGGTGATCTCCTGCGTTCCGGCCTCGGCCGTCCTCGAACTGGTCGACCACTGCGGCGAACGCGGTGTCCGCTTCCTCCACCTCTTCACCGGCCGTTTCAGCGAGACCGGCGACAAAGAGGCGGCGAAACTCGAGCGCGAAATCGCGGCCCGCGCCGCCGCCAGGGGAATTCGGATCCTCGGGCCCAACGGCATGGGCCTCTACCACCCCGCCGGTGGCCTCTCCTTCCGCCCCGACCTCCCCACGGCCAGCGGCAATGTCGCCTTCCTCAGCCAGAGCGGCAACAACGCCGTCGAGGTCATCACCCGCGGCAACGCCCGGGGCCTCAAGTTCGGCAAGGTCGCTAACTACGGCAACGGGCTCGATATCACTTCCGGCGAGATGCTGCGCTACCTGGCCGACGACTCCGAGACCGCCGTTATCGGCGCCTACGTCGAAGGTGTCCCCGACGGCCGCGGCTTCTTCGAGGGCCTCTCCGCTGCAGCGGCAAAGAAGCCGGTGGTCGTCCACAAGGCCGGCCGCACGGCCGCCGGGGCGCGTTCCGCCGCCTCCCACACGGCCGCCCTCGCCGGCGCAGCCGAACTCTGGAGCACCGTCCTCCGCCAGGCCGGCGCCCACGAGGCTCGCAACCAGGAGCAACTGCTCGACCTCATGCTCGGGGCCGCGCTCCTCCCCCGGGCGAAGGGGAGGAACGTCGCCGTCGTCGGGGGTGGTGGCGGCCGCAGCGTCCAGTCGGCCGATGCCTGCGAGGAGAACGGCCTGACCGTGGTCCCTCTGCCCGGCGACGTGCGCGAGAAGGTGCGTGAGCGCGCGCCCCAGCTCGCCGACTGGATCGGCAACCCGGTGGACCAGTCGATCCTCGCCGGCAGCGGCCTCTCCTCGAACGGCCTCCTAGAACTCATGCTCCAGAGCGGCCGCTACGACCTGGCCATCGCCAACGTCGGCGAGGACTGGTTCTTCGGCCGCCCCGATGCCGGCGACCGCCTCAAGCACGCCTGCAACCGGTTGCGGGACATCTGCGCGAAGTCCCCCAAACCGGTCGCCGTCGTCCTCGGCCCCACCGAGACGAACAACCGCGAACACCGCCAGCTCGTCGACGAAGTGCGCGACGAGTTCACGGGCGAGGGAATTGCCGTCTATCCCAGCGTGGAACGGGCCGCATTCGCCCTCGGCCGCCTTGCCCCCTGAATCCGAGGGGCAGCGAGCGTGGAGTTCTTCCCCCGTTCCTCTTTCTCCTTCCCTCTCTCGTTCCACCGGCCCCTCCCGATCGGACCGTTCTGCCGTACCTGCACCGGGCGCCGCCTGCGAACATGGCTCCAGCGGCGCGCAACGCCACCGGAGGAACCCATGGAACTCACCCCGATGCAAAAGGCCACCAACTCACTCAGGGCGCTTGGCCACGGCGAACTGCTCTCGCTCGCCCATGCCTACCTCGAAAGCCACATGCTCGCCTGCGAACTCGCCGGCAAAGAAAAGCCGGACCACGCCAGCCAGGAAGAGATCAGCGACCGCGTCCAGAAGCTCAGCGATGAGCAGCTCATCGCACTGCTGATGCCGATTTCCGCCCTCGGCCACAGCGACTGAACCTCGCGGGCTACCGGCCCGGCGGCCGGCCCACAGCGTCTTCGCGAGTTGGCCCCACGAAGATGAGCAGGACCTCGCCACTCCCCGTCAGCACCGCCGAGGGGTCGCCCCCGCGGAGCCGCGTGCCCGCGTCGACCGTCCAGCTGCTGCCATCCGGCGAGGTCGCCGACCAGATACCATCGGCCCCCGAGCCGTAGTAGCGGAGCACGCCGCCCTGCCCCACGGCGTTCCCGATCCATTGCCGGCCGGGGCCTGCCATCACGTCCGCGGCCCGCTCGAACACCAGTCCATCGGCCGAGATGGCGTGATAGCCCCGCCCCGTGTTCGCCTGCATGGTGTGCGAGTACAAATGCCACGCGCCCCCAAACCGCACCACCGCCGCGTCGACGGTCCCTTCCACCGGCGCGAACCGGGCGCCCTCTTCGAACGTGTACGCGACCGCATCGGTCGAAATGGCCGAGTAAATCGCCGGCTGCCCGTTCGCCCGGCCGTCCCGCGAGGTGAAGTACAGCCGGTAGCGGCCGTCGTCGAGCTGCACGATCGCCGGGTCGAAGGGCCGCATGTACCCTTCCGGCAGGCCCGCTACCCGCACCGGCTCGGGTTCCGACCAGGTGGCGCCATCATCGTCCGAGAACGCCACGGCCACACGGTCGAACGCCTCCGACCTGTCGATTGGGAACCACTGGAACACCGCGACCATGCGGCCACCGCGGTCCCGGATGACGCTGGGGACGCCGCCACGCTCCACGAACACCCCCGCGTCGCCGAACAGCAGCCCATCCGCGGAGCGGGTCAGCATCAGGTCGTGGTTCCAGGGCCCATCCTGCGGCTGCTGCCCCTGCGGTGGAGGCGGCGCGGGCGGCGTGGACCCGGGTTCCGGCGCAGCGGGCGACGTCGCGTCGCGCGCAACCCCCGGAACGATGGTCGTCGCCACCACAGCCAGCTGGCCGTTGGCCCCCGCATCGTTGCCCCTATCGGTACAGGCGACGCCCGCGACCACGCCGCACGCCGCAACGATCACTGCTGGCCACTTCCTGCCGTTCATCCGTTCGCCTCCAGGCCCTGCCCTCAACTGCAACCATGGCGCCAGGGCTCCCCCGGGTGACGGGTGGTTCACTCTTCCCGGCGGCTGCCCTCTGGTACACTCTCCCCATGGTTGCTCAAGGCGCCACCCTGGTTCCCGTGGCCGCGTTCCCGCGCACGTCCAGTCGCCCGCCGGTGTAGGCCGGCTGGCGAACGCCGGACCCCTCACCGCACCCGGCCGGTGCGGCCACTGCGTCCCGTGCGTCAGCCCTGCTCTGGTACCCTCTGAGAAGCTCCCCCGGCACCATGCGCCGGGGCCCTGCACCACGGAAACACCACCGAATGCTGTTTTGCGAAGAAGTATCCAAGTCGTTCGGACCTGTTGATGTCCTGAAGAACCTCACCTTCATCGTCGGCGATGGCGAACACGTCGGCCTTGTTGGG
This sequence comes from uncultured Anaerolineaceae bacterium, assembly GCA_964648195.1. GTDB lineage: Bacteria > Chloroflexota > Dehalococcoidia > Tepidiformales > Tepidiformaceae > Amarobacter. The sequence goes on from CAZYLL010000016.1 coordinate 14,762, forward strand.
CCCAATGGCGGCGGCAAGTCCACCATCCTCCGGCTCATCGCCGGCGACCACCAGCCCGATAGCGGCGCCTGCGGATTTCGCGGTGGCAGCCTCGGCTACCTCCGCCAGGAGGCGGGCCTCGACGAGGACAGCACCCTGCTCGAAGAGCTCTGGCTCGCCTTCCCCGATGCCCGCGCCATCGAGAACCAGCTCGCGAACATCTCCTCGCAAATTGAACGCGGCGAGGGCGACCTCGATGCCCTCATCGAGGAGCAGGCCAGCCTGTTCGAGCGCTTCGAAGCCCTCGATGGCTACCGCATCGAGGCCCGCATCGGCCGCGTACTCGATGGCCTGGGCTTTGCCCCTGGCGATGCCGAAAAGAAGTGCGGCGCCTTCAGCGGTGGCTGGCAGATGCGCATCGCCCTCGCGAAGGTTCTCGTCCGCCGCCCCGAGAACGTCCTCCTCGACGAACCGACCAACCACCTCGACGCGAAGACCCGCGCCTGGCTCGCCGGGGAGCTCCAGGAATGGGACGCCGCCATCCTTATCGTCACCCACGACGCCGGCTTCCTCGACCGGGTCGTCACCCGCGTGCTTGACCTGCGCGATAAGAGGGTCGAAAGCTACGCCGGGAACTACACCGCCTACCAGAAGCAGAAGGCCGCGAAACTGCAGGCGCAGGACCAGGCGGCCGCCCGCCAGGAGCGCGAAATTGCCAGGCAAGAGCGCTTCATCGAGCGCTTTCGCGCATCGGCGACCAAGACCACCCAGGCCCAGTCCCGCGAAAAGCAGCTGGCGAAGGTCGAGCGCATCGAGCGCACCCGCAAGGAAGCGGAGGTCAATTTCACCATCACCTCCCACGGCCGCACCGAGCGCGACGTATTGATGATGAAGCACATCGGCCACGCCTACGGCGACCACCTGGTCCTCGTCGATGTGAATCTCCACATCGAACGCGGCCAGAAGGCCGTCTTCATCGGCCCAAACGGCAGCGGCAAGAGCACCCTCCTGCGCATCGCCGCCGGGCTTGTCGCGCCCACCGAAGGCTCCCTCGAATGGGCCGAACGCGCCCGCCCCGGCTACTACGACCAGCACCAGGACGAAGCACTCGACCCCAACCGCACCGTCCTCGAAGAAGTCCGCTCCGTCGCCGGCGGCGCCCCGGATGTAAAGCTCCGCACGGTCCTCGGCCAGTTCCTCTTCAAGGGAGACGACGTCTTCAAGCCGGTCAGCGTGCTCTCGGGTGGCGAACGCAGCCGCGTTGCCCTGGCCAAGTTCCTCATCCAGCCGACGAACGTCCTCCTCCTCGATGAGCCGACGAACCACCTCGACCGCACCACCCGGCGGAAGCTCATCGAAGCGCTCCAGGGCTACGAGGGCACCATCATCAGCGCCAGCCACGACCCCGGCATCGTCGAGGGCGTCGCGACCCACGTTTACGAAGTGAAGGACCTTGCCGTCCGCGAGCTCCTCCACATGCGGCGGGGGTAGGGCGTGAATTCGGCCTTCCTACACCCCGCGGGCCCGCCGGATCTGCGCCGCGTGCTCGGACGCGTGCGCGGCGTAGATCTCCAGCCATCGTTCTGGCGTGTATGGGCCGCTCTCGCTGTGCCAGCCCTCCCGCGTCCAGTCGGCCTCGCTGACGTGCTCAAGGATGGCCAGCGTCGTCTCCCGGGCCAGCCGGAACGCCTCTAGCGATGGCTCGATCGGTCTCACGTCGTAGAACAACGCCTTCGCCCACGCCTCTTCCGGGTAGGCCCAGAGCACGGGTAGCCGTTCGGCCAACAGCTTTCGCAGCCGCAGTGCCGAGGTCCATTCGCTGTCCGCCAGGTGGTGCACCACCTGGCGTGCCGTCCAGCCGCGGGCGCCCCGCCGGCCAAGCTGTGCTGGCGTCACACCCTCCAGCGCCTCGCTGACCTCGCCGTACCCTGCCCGGTAGCGGGCGATTAACCCATTTCGCGTCGTGATGTCCATCCACGGATGTTAGCGGCCCCGCCACCGTCTGTAACCTGCCAGTTCCGGCCTGGCCCGCGCGGATCACTCGTTCGGCTGCTGCCGCCTACGCTTCCCGGTGGCGTCCGACAAACCGCTTCGGCACTCTCACCGTGAACGTGGCCCCGGCGCCGGGCCTGCTTGCCACTGTCGCCGTCCCCCCGTGCGCGCGCACCAGGTGCTTCACGATGGCCAACCCGAGCCCGACGCCGGGCTCCGCACGCGACGCATCGCCCTTGTAAAACCGTTCGAACACCCGTGGCAGGTTCTGTTCCTTTATCCCCGGCCCGTCATCCGTCACCGAAAGCGCCACGAGCGCTCCCTCGTCGACCGCCGCCACGCGGACGGTGCCGCCCGCGGGGCTGAACTTGATCGCGTTGTCGAGCAGGTTGCTCACCACGCGCAACAGCGACGCCCGGTCGGCCTCCACGGTCAGGTCGCTGCCTTCATCGACGATTGTGACTCCCAGGGGCTCGGCCCGGGCGCGCAGGAGTGACGCGGCTTCGGCCACCAGGTCGCTTAGCCGGACTGGCTCGGGCTGGAGCGAAATCGCCCCGGATTCGATGCGCGAGAGGTCCAGGAGTTCGTTGACGAGCGTCGTCAGCCGGTCCACCTGTTGGCGGATGCGCCGCAGAAACTCCGGCTGCTCCTCCGGCTCGACGCCCCCCTCCATCGTCTCGACAAGCGCGCGGATCGATGCGAGCGGCGTCCGAAGCTCGTGCGAGACGTTGCTCACGAAATCGCGGCGCACCTGGTCGATCCGCTGCACCTCGGTCAGGTCGGTCAGGATCAGCAACACCGCCCAGTCGCCGCCCTCATGAATGGGCAGTGCGGCCGCCCGCAGCGGGGTGCGCGCCGGCCCAAAGTTCACGACTTCGCTTTCGCCCTGGCCGGGCGCAGCCGCCACCCGCCGCACCAGCGCATCGAGCTCGTAGTCGCGGGCGATCTCGATGAGCGGCCGGCCGATCGAGTCAGCCATCGCGGCCCCGAAGAGCTCCGCGGCTGCAGGGTTAAGGAAGCTCACGCGCGTATCGGCACGGAGCGCGACCATCGCGTCGGCCGAGGCGTCGAACACTGCCTCGAGGCGCGCCTGTTCGGCCGCGACGCTATCGAACAGCTCCTCCACGCGGATAGCCATGGCGTTGAATGCGCTGGTCAGCTCGCCGGCCGGCCCGGGCTGGTCTGGCACCCGCTGGCCCAGCTCGCCATCCGCAATCCGGCCGGCCGTTTCGACAACGGCCCGGAGGGCGGCTGCCGGCCTCCGTAGCGCCAGGTAGCCGGCCATCGCGGCGGCCAGCGCCACGAGCGCAGCGGCCCAGGCCCATGCCGGGCCCGGCTCGCGCAGCAGCAGCCCCACGCCCAGCCCCGCGAGCCCGCTCATCAGCCCGACGACCGCACCGCGCAAGGCAAGGTCGCGCCTCATGGCCTAGCCTTCGAACAGGTACCCGCTTCCCCGAATGGTGCGCAGCCGCGTGGGATTCGGCGGGTCGTCCTCGATCTTCTGGCGCAGCCAGCGGACGTGGACGTCGACCGTCCGGGGCCCACCGTAGAAGTCGTATCCCCACACCTCATCCAGTATCTGCTCCCGCGAGAACACCCGGCCCGGGTGTTGCAGGAAGAATAACAGGAGTTCGTATTCCTTCGGCTTCATCCGCAGCACCCGCCCGGCCCGCGTCACCTCGCGGCGTTCCCTGTCCACCTGCAGATCGCCGGAAATCACGACTGTCGGCCCGGTATCGGGCTGGCTGCGTGCGCTCGATCGCCGCAGCAGCGCGCGCACACGCGCCATCAGCTCTCGCATCCCGAACGGCTTGGCCAGGTAATCGTCGGCGCCCGTATCGAGCCCGGTCACCCGGTCGCTCTCTCCACCCAGGGCCGTCAACATGATGATCGGTACGTCCGAATCGCGCCGCAGCATCCTGCATACCTGGATCCCGTCGATCCCCGGCAGCATCACATCGAGCAGGATGAGGTCCGGTTGCTGCTCCCGCGCCAGCTTCAGCCCATCGTCGCCGCGTGAGGCGGTCACCACGTTGTAGCCTTCGCGCTTCAGGCTGTGGGCGAGCGTGAAGAGCAGCGGCTCTTCGTCTTCTACAACCAGTACTTTCGGACGTGCCGCCGCCGCTGCAATCATCGCAATTCCATCATACCCCCGGGCGTTAACGGCCCATGAACGCGCCGGGCTGCTACGATCGGGGGCAGATGTCAGAAGCACCCGGATCGTCAGCTCCTTCCGCCCCACGCCGCAACCTCCCGGGCTATGCCGTCCTCGGTCTCGCCGTCGTTGCTGCCCTGGCGGTGGGGGTCTACCTGTTCGTTTCCGGCGGCGGCGATGACGGGAATGCAGAGCCAGCCGCTCCCGTCACCGGCGTCCCGGGTGTGCCCAATCCCTACCCGAATACCGGCCCGCTCGACCCCAACCGCCCCGCGATTGGAGAGGCCGCCCCCAACTTCGCGCTCGTCGATGCGCGCGACACCTCGGTCGTGCGCCAGCTGGCGGACTATCGCGGCAAGGCCGTGGTCATCAACTGGTACGCGAGCTGGTGCGGCCCCTGTAAGGCCGAGATCCCCGACTTTCTGAAGGCCCAGGAAGCCCTCGGCGACCAGGTCGTCTTCCTCGGCGTGAACTTTCTCGAATCCCAGGACAAGGCCGTGGGCATCCTCGACGAGCTCGGCGCCACCTATCCCGCCGTCCTCGACGCCAGCGGCTCTGTCGCCGACCACTACCGCGTTGCTGGCATGCCCAGCACCTTCTTTGTCGATAAGGACGGCATCCTCCGCGCGATGAAGACCGGGCGCGTGACCGAGGAGGAGTTGGGAAAGTTCCTCACCGGCGCCGGCGTTCCCTACTCCCCATGAGCCCGGTGTATCCCAATGCCGCAATGGTCTCGGCCCTGGTGGCCGGGGCGGCCGCCATCGAGATCATGCCCCGTTTCCGCCACCTGGCCGAAGGCGAGGTCCGCGCCAAGTCCGCCCCGGATGACCTGGTGACCATCGCCGATGAGGCGATGGAACGCCGGCTCTCCGCCGGGCTGCGCCAGCTGCTTCCCGGCTCGGTGGTCATCGGCGAGGAGGCCGCGGCCGCCGACCCGTCGTTGCACGAGCTCCTCTCGGGGTCCGCACCGGTGTGGGTGGTCGACCCCCTGGATGGCACCTCGAACTTCGCGGCGGGCCGCCCGGCATTCGGCGTCATTGTTGCGCTGGTTGTCCGTGGCGAAACGCTCATGGGCTGGATCCACGACCCGAACACGGGAGAGACGGTCGCCGCCGAGCGTGGCAGCGGTGCATGGCTGGGCGAACGAAAGCTGAAGGTGACCGCGCCGGCTTCGGCGGGCGCCCTCACGGGTGCGATGGCAACGAAATTCTTTCCCGCGCCCATCCGCGACATGCTCGACTCGCGCAGGAGCCTTTTCCGCCGTCACCGCCAGTCCCACGCCGCGGGCGACTACGTCCAGCTGGCGAAGGGTACGCTCGACTTTGCGCTCTACCAGCGCACACTCCCGTGGGACCATGCCGCGGGCGCGCTCATCCATGCTGAAGCCGGGGGATATTCTGCCCGGCTCGATGGAACACCCTACCGGCCCCTTCACCGCGAGGGCGGATTGCTCGCCGCTCCCGACCGCGCAACCTGGCGCTACTTGCACGATCTCCTCTTCCACCCCGCGTAAGGGAATTCCCCGATTCGCGCCGCTCGGCCGTCCCTGCGGGCCTTACTGTGATGGCACTCACAGAGCACTGCCACCGCCGCCGGTAGATTGGATGGGCGGCTGCCAGGTCACCGAATCGGCAGACCGCGGGAGTTCGTTCGTTGACCACCTCCGCCCTCTCAGCCGGCATCGATGACCTTGCCACGGTGCCGCGTGCCCTCCTCCTGATCGATGTCGCCGGCTCACTTCGGCTGGCCCGCCAGCTTGGCGATATCGAGGCCTACCGGCTGCTCAAGCAACTCTCCTCCGCGATCGGCCAGGCGCCTACCATGCAAGGCGGCCGGCTCCTGCGAAGCCTCGGCGATGGCTTCCTCCTCGAATTCGATACCGTCGAAGGGGCGCTCGCCCACGCCGTCGCTGCCCAGCGCGGAGTCCAGGCGATGAACCCGCCGGAGTGCACCATCAAGGTCCGCTGCGGCATCCACTATGGCGAAGTGCTCGAAGCAGATGGCGACGTCTTCGGAGTTGCTGTCTACCTGGCTGCCCGTGTCTGCAGCCACGCCCACGGCGGAGAGATCCTGCTTACTGGCGAGGCCCGCGAAGCGCTTGGCCCCACGCCGGTCGCGCTCGGTTCGTTCGGGCCAACCCTGCTTCCCGGCTTCGATGAGCCGGTTTGCCTGTTCGAGTTCCCCTGGCGTGATCTTCCCGGCAATTCCTGAAAGCAGAACCTGCCGGCGCTACTTCGCGGCGATCTCGTCCCGGTGCACCACCATCGCGCAGCGGTCCTGCGTGGCCACCAGGCCAGCCTTCCGCGCCCGCGCAAGGCCCTCGTCGTTCCTGATCCCCACCTGTAGCCACACACCGCCCGCCCCGATGGCAATCGCATCGTCGATGACCTCGTCCGTCTCGGAGGAGCGCACGAACACATCGACCAGGTCGATGTGGCCGGGCACGTCGCGCAGCGAGGCATAGGCTTTCTCGCCCAGTACCTCATCCGCCGGGAACCGCCCCCGGTGGACAGGGACGACCGTGTAGCCGTGGTCCTTCAGGTAGCTCGCGATCCGGTATGCCGGGCGGTCGGTCCGCGAGTCCAGCCCGACGACGGCGATACGCTGCGCGCGCCGCAGCGCCTCAGTGGCTTCGTCCACGACTTCTCCTTGTCTTTCGCTCCATGGTGGGTGCCGGCGCGACCGGCTCGCCCGTCTCGGTGTCGATTTCGACCAGCTCCCAGCCCTCGGGGAGCGTGATCGTCGTCCCCACGAGGTTCGCGATGGCCTGCCCCACAGCCAGCGTGCGGTCCATGCCATCGGCCTGCCCATAGGCCGGCACCGGCACCTGCGCAAGGATGAGCCGCTTGCCGTTCTTCTTCGCCAGCACCAGCGCGAACTGGCGCAGGTCGTCGGCCTGGTCTCTCCAGCGGTCGGGCTGGTCTCCCTCGATCGTCACTTCCAGGTGGTCGATCTTTGCGAACGGCACCAGCTCCTTCGTCCCTATCCCCATCCCGAGGTAGCCCTGCTGCCAGGTCGCCGAACCTTTGCGCCGGTCGACCACTACATCGGCCCCGACCACCGCGCTGATGAGGCTCATCATCGAAAACGGCACCAGGATCAGGCAGAGCAGCAGGAGCGAGACCAGCAGCCAGAGCGGCATCCCGTGGCCCCGGGTGGCCATGAACCACCCCGCCGCCCCGCAGAAGACCAGCCCCAGGAGGGGCAGGATCACCGTCCCGCGCGCGCTCTTGATCTCCACCCTGTCGTCGCTGATCAGGGCCATCGCCCGGTGAAGCAGGATCTCCCGTTTCCCATCCCGGCGCTGGATGACGACATGTGCGGGCAGGTCGTGGACCACGAATCTAGCGTAGCCGGGAACGTACCTTGAGGCACCGCAGACCGTCTCTGCGGCGGTGGGCGCCAGGGCGAGCGCTTCCGAGGCGATGCGGCGGCCTCCTCGCCCGCGGTCCCGGGCCTCGCGCTCCCGCTCTCGCCCCCCTCGCCCCAACCCGCCAGTAAGTGCACAATTCCAATTACTTCGCATCTGCCTATTTATCCGATACACTCCGCCTATCGCGCCCGCGCCGCCGGGTCTGAAGGAGTGCCCCACCATGCCGTCTCCGACTCTTGTCGATGTCCCCGGTCTCAATTTCGACTGGCTCAACCTCGATACCGAACAGGGCATGCGCATCAATGCCGGCCGCCGCGGCCTCACCCTCGAACAGATCAACGCCCTCACCTACGGTGTCGACCCCTACGATGAGGGCGGTGCCGCCGTCTTCAAGCCCCGCGGCGCCAAGGCCGACCCACGTTCCCCGCGCCACGCCCGCCAGTACCGCTCCAAGGCCGATGTCTGGTCCGAAAGCGCCATGCTCCTCTACGAAGAGGCGAACCAGCGCCAGTGGTCCAGCGCCGTCGATATTCCCTGGGAAGAAGTAAAGCCTTTGCCCGATGACCTTGAGTGGGCCATGTGCACCCTCTGCACCTTCCTCACCCAGGTCGAATTCATCGCTGGCGATCTCCCCGGCCGCTTCATGGAACAGATCCACCCGGACCATTTCGAGTCCCAGCTATTCCTCGGAACGCAGATCATGGATGAGAGCCGCCACCTCGACGTGTTCCGCAAGCGCGCCCTCGTGAACGGCGGCGGGATGGTCGATGCCGGCTTCGGCGCCATCAACCTCCTCTCCGTCGATGACTTCACCGAGATGACCGCCCTCCTGCACCTGGTGGGCGAGGGCTTTGTACAGACCCTCTTCCGCATGGGCGAGCTCATCTCCCAGAACGAAGCGGAGAAGAAGATCTTCCGGCTCGCCGCGCAGGATGAAAGCCGCCACCTTGCCTTCGGCGTTACCCACATGAAGTACGTGATGGATACCGAACCCTGGCGCAAGGAAGAGCTTCACCACTACCTGGATATCCAGGAAGGCGCGCTCGGCCAGAGCCAGCAGGCCAGCCTCACCACCAACCCCACCACCGGCGAAGCGCTCGCCATCCTCGCCGGCGGCGGCATCGAAAAGATCGACGAGGGCTTTCAGAAGCTCATGATCATGCGCAAGCGCCAGGTCAACGAGTACATGCACCGCCTCGAAGTCATCGGCCTTGGCGACCGCCGCGAGCGCATGGCGCCCGGCATGCGCGAACTGCTCGACCCGGTGAAATAGCCAGCTCGCGCCTCAACCACCACTTCCTCCCGCACACCAGGGGAGGGGCTTCGCACACGTGAGGAGAGATTGTGGAACTGAAACCAGCAACCCGGATGCGCGCTCAGCAGCTCGGCTGGCCCGGCGAACTCATCGAGCGCATCGAGCGCTCACCCCTCAGGGACGCCACCGTTGCCAACATCGCCATGATGAAGATCCCTGCCGAGCGCGTTGCCGGCTTCATCGACCTGGTTGATAAGGACCCCGAGCGCATGAGCGGCCTCACCTTCAACTTCATCCGCACTCGCTCAGAACGCGGCGTCCGCGCCCGGCCCGGCCCGCACGGCCTCGGCACCCCCGAAATCAACATCGGCACCTATGGCCAGGTGCCCGACCACTGGCCCTACGAAAACGACACTCCCCTGGGCTCCCACCCCTCCCCCGATAACTACGCGCCCGGCAGCTACCACATCTTCGATAAGTCCGAGGTCTGGGCCGACGGGGTCGACCACCTCTACGAACAGGCCATCCGCGAACGCTGGATCCCCGCGACCGACCTCGATTGGGAGAACGGCCTCAAGGAGCTCCCCGACGAGATCGAGCGCGCCGTCTGCCAGCTGGCCACCGTGTACAGCGGACATGGCCTGACCGAGCAGAAGATCATCGCGAAGTGGCTCGAGCCCATCTCCTATGGCTTCCACGACGTCATGCTCTTCCTGGGCACCCAGATCTACGACGCCGGCCACAAGGTCGAGGCACTCCGCAAGCGCGCCCTCGCCAACGGCGGCGGCCTCGGCCAGTCATCCCTGGGCGCGCTCTACCGGGCCTGGTACGGCGCGCTCAAGTTCACCGAGATGATGGTCGGCCTCAACGTCGTCTACAAGTCCTACGAGGTCTCCCTCTTCGAGTCCTACGCCGATTTCGCCAGGACCGATGTCGAGCGCAAGCTCTTCGAGCTCATGGCCCGCGATTCGCGCCGCCATCTCGAATACGGCAAGCGCCACCTCCTCTGGTACACCCAGCACCACCCCCGCGGGCTCGAAAACGTCCGCTTCTGGCTCGGCAAGGCCGAGAACCTCCTCGGCATCGAACTCCGCCACAGCCACGTCGAACGCGAAGCCCTGGTGGTGCTCTTCGCCGATGGCATGGAACGCCTGGGCGCCGGCGTCGAACGCCTCGGGAAGCTCCGCCAGAAGCAGCTCGTGGATTACATCGCCACCCTCGATGACGTCGGCATCGACCGCCTCCCCTACGTCAACCCCGGGCTCTCGAAGCTCGCCGAAGACCCGCTCATGGTCTGACACCGGCCGTCGAGCCGATCCCCACAACCACCCGAGCCCGGCCTCTGCCGGGCTCGTCTCCTTCCATGGCCTCGCCCGGCTTAGCCGCCCGGCTTCGCGATCATCAGCCAGAGAAATACGACGAAGCTCACGTCGAGCAAAGCTCCGACCACGGTCATCACCGGATCGTTCAGCTGCCGGCTCACCTCGGGCGTGACATCGCCATTCCCGAGTGCCGCCGCCGCTGCCCGGATCGCCCGGTTCTTGCGCATGAAGTAGCCGTGATCGATGGCCAGCACCACGATGAGCAATGTGTAAGCCGCCGAAACCCACGGGTCGCCGTATTCGAATCCGCCTTCATCCACCAGCAACGTTCCGAACACCACCGCAAGCAGGGCCCCCGCCGAAGTCACGATGAGCTCGGAGCGCCGCTGGATGTCGAGCAGCGTGACCACGGTGTTGGCCGCCTTCACCCGCCCGGCCGCGATTGCCGTGCCAGTCGTCAGGCCACCCGCCGCCAGCAGCAGAAACACGCCCACAAGGTGCCCAAAGAGATACCAGTCCTGGGTGTCCATGGTGCTCCTCCCACGCGGAACGTAGCGCATGACGGCGAGGATGACCACCCGGGCGCCTACCGGCACTCCACCTCGGCGTACTGGGCGGTCTCGCGCCGCTCGCTGCATTCCCGCTTCGATGTGTCCACCACCACGTGGCCCGCCTGGTCGATGGAGACCGGGTAGCGGTCCAGGTTCCGCCCGTCCGCATCCAGGCGCAGGCCGGTTACGTCGTACATCGCGCCGCCGCACTCTTCGCGAAAGACGAGCGTCGTGCCGGCCGCCGCGGCGCTCATCCGCTCCGCATACCGTTCGAGAATGCCCGGGAGCCTCGTGTCGGCAATTGCCAGCGGTGCGACCCGGCAGCGCCGTTCCGCCCGCGCCCGGTTGGCCGCGTCGAGGTCCGAGAGCGCCAGGAAGTCGCCGCCCGCCAGCCGGACCAGGTAGAGGTTCTCCTCGCCCACGAAGTCGACCGTGCCCGGCGCGTAGGCATCGGCCTCCTCGAGCCGCACCCTGCCCGTGTCGGCCCCCGATTCGAGAAACACGATGAGGAACGCCCCCAGCCCAAAGACCAGGACGAGGAAGGCAACGGCCGTAAAGCAGCCCAGGAACACGGGCGGCCGCGCGTTCTCCACCCCCTCCTCCGGGATGCCGGTCACCGGCTCTCCCCGCCCCTTCGCGTCGCATCCGGGATCTCGGCCAGCGTCACAATCGCCCGGCGGCGGGCCGAGAGGTGCTCGCGTCCCGCCCGCGAGAGCGTGCGCTCCAGCGCGGCATCCAGGCCGCCGGCCTCCACCACCTCATCCACCAGCCCCCAGCGCACGGCCTCCTCCGTGCCTATGGGTTCCCCGGTCAGGATCATGTGCATCGCCACCCCCTGGGGCACCAGCCGCGGCAGCATCTGGGTCCCGCACGCGCTCGGGATGTACCCCAGCGTCACCTCTGGCAGCGCAAACTGGGCCCCGGCCTCGGCGATCCGCACGTCGCACAACAGCGGCAGCTCCAGCCCGGCTCCGTAGCAGTACCCGTGCATCAGCGCGATCGTCAGGCAGCGGTGGTTCAGCAGCTCCCACCAGAGGTCCCGGTCGTGCCGGGCCGAACGCGACGCCATGACCGAAGGCGCCGTCCCAAACTCAGAGATGTCCGCCCCGGCGCTGAACGCCCGCCCCTCGCCCCGGAATACGATCGCCTGCACTTCATCGATCTCGCGGCAGGCACGGAAGTACTCCCAGAGCAGGTCGCGCATGGCCATGTTGATGGCGTTCAGCCGCCCGGGCCGGTTCAACGTTATCGTCGCCACGCCGCGTTCGTCGATGGAGAAGAGCACCGGGTCGCCCATCGCCAACCAGTCTACCGCCAGCCGCGCCACACGTTGCATTTGGCCCCCCGCTGTGGCGCCGTGGGCTTGCATGCGTGGGGCCATTCGCGCATCGTGAACTACCGGGCAGCCCCCCCGCGAGGAAACAATGGCCAGCGCAGTCTATGCGGGCAGCTTCGACCCGATCACGAACGGCCATGTCGCCATCATCCAGGCGGGCCTGGTGGCGTTCGACCGGATCGTCGTCGCCGTGCTCACCAACGCCAGCAAATCGCCCCTCTTCTCCGTCGAAGAGCGCATCGAAATGATCAGGGACGCGGTGAAGGAAGATCCGCGGGTCGAAGTCGACCGCTTCGACCGCGGCCTGCTGGTCGATTACGCCCGGAGTAAGGGCATCAGCGTCGTGCTGCGTGGCCTCCGCGCGGTCGGCGACTTCGAGTATGAACTGCAGATGGCGAACATGAATCGCCACCTGGCTCCCGGCATCACCACGGTGTTCGTCCCCGCGAACGACTACTTCTTCGTCAGCTCAACGCTGGTGAAGGAGGCCGTCTCGCTTGGCGGAGATGTCAGCGGTGTGGTACCGGAACTCGTCGAGCGCAGGCTGCGGGAAAGATACGGCCGCTAGCCCGTCCACCGCCCGGGGCGATCAGTCCACCCAGTCTGGCTTCCGGATCTGGCTCCGCTGGCGGCGCAGCAGCCCCTGGGCAAAGTCATCGTTCGCCTTCCGCACTAGGTCCTCCATGTCGTCGCTGCCCAGCTTCATCTGCGAGCTTCGCCACCGCTTGAGCATCGCCCGGTCCTTATCCGAAAGCCCGGCCTCGTCGGCGATCCGGTTCACCAGCAGCGTCAGGACTTCTGCGATCTCGTCATCGGAAAATCGGACTTCCATTACTTCTTCACCGTCTCGTAGCGGCCACCGCTCTTCACCCGCCGCAGGAACTTCGCATCGATGTGGGCGTTCAGGGCCTTGTTGAGGTCGTCGGTCAGCTTCGCCAGCGCCGGCGTGCCCTCGGCACGATCGCTCCGCCAGCGCCGGATCGCCTCCTTCCCCTCATGCGAAAGGTCCGCGTTGTCCACGGCCACCGCGCTGATGAGCATCATCAACGACCAGGCCTCCGCCTCTTCGAGCATCACGATCATGGGTCACTCACCTGTAAACACTGGAGGTCGCTTCTCAAGAAACGCCCGGACCCCCTCTGCGCGATCTTTGGTCGTCTGCAACAGCAAGGTCAAATCCGTCTCGAAACGCAGTGCCTGCTCGAGCGGCTGGTGCGCCCCGCGCTTGATCGCTTCCTTCGCCAGCCGCGTGGCAATCGGCCCGCGCGATGCGATCACTGTCGCGAGCCGGCCGGCCTCCTCGGCCGCATGGCCCGCCGCCACCACCGCCGTCACCAGCCCGGCATCGAGCAACTCGCCCGCTGCCAGCGGCGCCTCGCCGGCTCGCACCACCAGCGATGCCCCGGCGCCGCAGACCCGGATATCCGCCGCCAGCGCGATGGCCGCCAGCCCGGGACCAAGCTCGCCCTCGAAGCAACACACCACGGGGAGCGGGAACAGCGCCAGCGCCCGCAACCGCGCCCGGTCCATCTGCTCTCCATCCGCGGGAGTCACGTCACTGGCATCGAGCACCACCACCCGTGCGTTCCCGGCCTCGCGGAGGTCGTGAAGCGCTTCCAGCAGCCAGCTCCCCGGCGCACCCCTTCCTGCCATGCTGAGCCAGGCCACCAAGCCCGGATTGCCGTTCATGCGCCAAAGCGTACACCGTACGAGTAGGAGCCTGCCCCGGTGAAGCGCGGCGATCTCCTCTTTCCCCTTTCCTCTCGATTGCGCATCGCCGCTATCCTCGCGCGCCTGTACGCTACACCCGATGAGTGGCCTCGCCCTGCTTCCCTTCCTTGCCATCAACATCGATATCAACCCGGTCATGTTCGATCTGGGGCCGTTCACCCTCACCTGGCACGGCCTCTTCACCGCCATCGGCATCATCGCCGGCGTCTCGCTCTCGGTGTGGCTCGCGAAGAAGGATGGCATCCCGCCCGAGGTCGCCCAGGAGATCGCGCTGGTCGGCGTCCCCTGCGCCATTGTCGGCGCCCGCCTGTTCTACGTGTTCGAACACTGGGACCGCTTCTCCGGCGACCCCCTCGAGATCGTCACCGGCATCACCGAGGGCGGCATCACCCTCTACGGCGGCCTCCTTGGTGGTGTGCTTGGCGGTCTGCTCTACGCGCTCTATCACAAGTGGCCCATCGCCATCGGCCTCGACGCCGCCGCCCCCGGCATGATCCTCGGCCAGGGCATCGGCCGCCTCGGCGACCTCATCAACGGCGAACACCTCGCCGACCGCTCGGGCCTCCCGTGGGCTGTGAAATATCTCCATCCCGATAGCCCGCAGTACCGCTACTGGCTCAACCACCAGGACCCCAACGATCCCCTCCGACCGCTCGATACCTATGCCGTCCACCCCGTCGCCGGCGGCTACGAGCTCCTGGGTGACTTCATCATCCTCGCGATCTTGCTCTTCGTCGCACGCCGCTTCATCCGCGTCCCCGGCTGGGTGTTCTGCAGCTACGTTGCGATGTACGGCATCATGCGGTTCTTCCTCTCGTACTTCCGGTTCGATGAACAAACCATCGCCGACGTTCCCGTGCCGCAGCTCACCAGCGGCATCCTGCTGGGCATCGCCGTCATCGCCGCCGGTATCCTCTACCGGAAGCCCGGCCCCATCACACCCGAATACGCCGAGCGCGTCTGGGGCGACCTCCCACCTCGCGACGACGGGCCAACCGGCTCGCCCACGCCCGCCTGATGCCGCTGCCCCTCCGGGTCACGCTCTACGGCAGGCCCGGCTGTACCCTCTGCGATCAGGCCGAGCAGATGCTTGCCCGCATCTCCCGGCACGTTCCGCTCGCCGTCGAGCTCGTGAACATCGAGACCGACGACGCCCTCCACCAGCGCTACATGTTCGAAATCCCGGTCGTAGCCGTCGATGGCGTCGAGGTTGCGAAGGCGCCCATTTCCGAGCACGCCCTGGCCGAGCGCATCGAGCGGTTGGCCACCCCATAACGCGCTACTAGATAGCGCAGCCACGGAGTTCCATGCATGCCTCCCCGCTATCGAATCCATGGTAAGCATATCCTTGAACCACCGGGACGTTTCGCGCGAAGCTGAATCCACCTCCGCGGGAGCAAATGCCCATGACCTCAACGACCGGCCAGGTCCGCAAACAGTTCGGCCCCGTCGCGCAGTCCTACGCGACCTTCTCCTACCACGCGAACGGGCCGGACCTCCGGACGATCGTCGAGGCGGCAGGGTTCACCGGGGTCGAGCTGGTCGTCGACCTGGGGTCCGGCGCCGGGCACACAGCGCTCGCCTGCGCGCCTCATGCCGCCCGCGTCGCCGGCATCGATGCCACGCCCGAGATGGTGCACATGGCCACCACGCTCGCAGCCCAGCGGGGGCTGCAAAATGCGACGTTCCTCCTCGGCGACCTCGAGCGGCTCCCGTTCGAGGACGCGACCGTCGATGTGGTGACCAGCCGGGTTAGCGCCCACCACTACGCGGATCCCACCCGCGCGCTCAGCGAAGCCTTCCGTGTCCTTCGCCCGGGGGGTGTGCTCATCGTCGCCGATACCGTCGCCCCCGAGGACCCCGCGCTCGATACCTTCCTGAACTGCATCGAGTTCCTGCGCGATCCGTCCCACGTCCGCGACTACCGCGGCTCGGAGTGGATGCGCATGCTCCGCGCTGCCGGCTTCGAACCGGAGATGCTCGAACGCTTCCCCCTCACCCTCGATGGGGCCGATTGGGTGAAGCGCCAGCAGTGCCCGCCGGAAAAGGTCGCCATGCTCCGGCAGCTCATGGCCGAGGCGACGGGCACGATCGCGGCCGCCTTCGAGCTGCGCAACGACCCCTGGGGCTTCAGCATCCCCATCGCCGTGATGCGCGCGCAAAAACCGGCCTGAGGATCTGCCGCGCTATTCGGGCCCCAGCGCCCGGCCGTACAGGTCGCGCGGCACAATCCGCCATGCGTAGGTGCCCAGCTCAGCGAAGCGCGCTTCGAGCACGCCGGCGGCCCATGCCGGGGCGTCAGCCAGGCGCGCCTGGAGTGTCGCCGCGAACCCGCCGTACTCCCAGGCGTCTTCCATGTGCTCGAATATCCCCTGCCCGGCGACGCTCGCCCACTCCCACGGCCCGGTCGAGACGGTGCTATCCACCTGGAACGCGACGCTCGGGTTCGCCGCAGCCATCGCCGTTTTCCGCCCCGGCGTGGTCAGCCCGCACAGCGCTCCCTCGTACCACGCGTAGAACACAGGCACGACGAACTGCTCGCCACCGGCCGAGAACGCGATCCGCACCACCCGCTCCTTGGCGAGCACCAGGTCGAGCTCCTCGGCCGTCAGCTCCCGGAATCCCATGCCCCCTCCTCCGATAGCACGCCGGCCGCCGGCGATGGGCTGAAGCGCGCTGCCGATTGCCGGCCAGCGACAGCTTCGCCAGCCCCACCCCGGCGGATCGCTCCGGCTTGTCCCACGTGCCTATCCCCGCCTGCTGCCCGGCTGCCTCCTCAATCCGCCAGCGCCGAGTACACGATCGCCCGCAGCTCCCGCCGGATGTTGTAGTGCGATGACGGCATCAGCTGCGTCATGAAGATGCAGACCAGGTCCTCGATCGGGTCGATCCAGAACACCGTGCTCGCCGCTCCACCCCAGGAAAACTCGCCCGGCGTGCCAGAAATCTGCGACTTCGCCGGGTCGAGCGTCACCGAGAAGCCCAGGCCGAAACCAATCCCCGCGAACGCGCTTTCCGCCCACCGGCCCAGCGCGTGCGCAGCAAGGTCCTTGCCCTCGGGCAGGTGGTTCGTAGCCATCAGTTCCAGCGTCTTCCGCCCGATGATGCGCCGGCCGTCGAGCTCGCCCCCGTTAAGCAGCGCCTGGCAGAAGCGCAGATAGTCGTCGATCGTCGATACAAGCCCGCCCCCGCCCGAAAGGAACGACGGTGGCTGAAGGTAAGCGCTCGTGGCGGAGTCATCGATGAGCCGGATCCCGCCGCCTGGCGCCACGCCGTAGTTCGCCGCCAGCCGCCCGGCCTTCGCGTGGGGCACAGAGAACCCCGTATCGACCATCCCCAGCGGCTCGAAGATGTTCGCCTGAAGGTAGTCGTCGAAGCGCTGCCCGCTGATGACCTCCACCAGGTAGCCGCACACGTCGGTCGCGACCGAGTAGTTCCACGCATCGCCGGGCGAGAATTCGAGCGGCAGCCCGGCCAGGGCAGTCACCATGTCGCGGAGCGTGCCCCGCGTCTCGATGTTTCCGATGCCGTTCTGGCGGTACATCGCGTCCACATTCGTCCGCTCAAGGAACCCGTAGGTGAGCCCCGACTGGTGCGAAAGCAGGTCGCGGATCGTCATCGGCCGCGTCACCGGCCTCGTCACCATCGCCGCCCCGCTGCCCATCACATACACCCGCAGGTCCTTCCATTCGGGGATGTACTTCTCCACCGGGTCATCCACCTGGAAGAGACCGCGTTCGTACAGCTGCATCAGCGCCACCGACGTGATGGGCTTGGTCATGGAGTAGATGCGGAAAATCGTGTCCCTCCTCATCGGCACGTTGCGTTCCCGGTCGGCCAGCCCGTGGGCGGCCAGATGGCCAATTTCGCCCCCGCGCGCCACCAGCACGAGCGTGCCGGCCATCTTCCCCGAGTCGACGTATCGCTTCAGGTGCTCATCGATGTACGACAGGCGGGTGGGGTCGAGGCCCAGTTCGGCGGGTGCAGAAGTCTCGGCGATGGCCACAATCATCTCCTCCAGCAACGTTGCGGCAGGAGCGTACCAGAACGCCGCCCGGCGGGTCAGATGGCGGCGACGATCCGTGGCAGCCACGCCGCCGCAGAATGTCGCGGCCGGGGAAGGAAATGCTGAGAGGGAGATGCTGAGCTGAAGCCAGGCGACTGCGCCTCGGGTCTGGCGATGCCCCGGCGATCGACCGCCGAATCGACTCCCGCCACCTCCATATTTTCTTCGCCAGGGCGGCCCGGGTGAATGGATCCGGGTGAATGGCCAACGAAGCCCAGGTGGCAGGCGCGAGCGATGCTACCACCCTCGCGTCGCCGGCCGCCTACCCCCGGGAGATTCCCATCACCTGGCGGCGTTCAGCACAGGAAACGGGCCCGAGGAGTTCCCCGGGCCCGTGACGCGGATGCGCTTGCCGCACTTCACGCTATTTGCTGCCGACCTCAATGACCTGGCCGAAGAGGTCCCACTTCTTGGCCGAGGGATTGAACTTTGCCAGCTGTTCGGCCTGGATCGGGTAGTAGTCCGGTTTGGCCGAGTCAACCGGCGAGGTGTTGATGAGAATGCCCGGCAGGAGCGTCTCGATCCGCAGGTCCTTGATGCTGGTGGCCTGCTTCATGACGTTCTCCCGGGTCAGGTTGTTGCCGGCTCTCTTCAGGACGCCTTCGACGAGCGTTTGGGCAACGCTATAGCCGTACACGTTAAAGCCGTCGTTGGGATTGCCGTCCGAGTAGTACTTCTTCATGAAGGCCAGGTAATCCTGCATGGCCTTGTCGTTCGCCCACTGCGGGTCGGCCGGGTCCTTGATGTAGAAGGTCGTGATGACGTTCGAAAGGTCCGCCCCCTGCTGCGCCGACGGATCCATGACCGACGGGATTGAGGACGACACGGAGTTCAGGAGGATGAAGGGCTTCCAGCCGATCTGGGTCGCGGCAATGAGCGCCTGGGTTGCGAACTTGGGTGTGGCCACAAGGTAGAAGGTGTCCGCACCGGTCTCCTTCAGCTGCGCCACCTGGGCGCTCACCGAGGCGTCGGTCGTCGCGTAGGTCGCTTCCTTAACGATGGTGACCTTGGAATTCGTCGCCGTAAGCGCCTTTTTCAGGCCTTCGACGTAGTCCTTCCCGTAGTCGTCATTCTGGTAGAGGATGGCGACCTTCGCGTTCGGCTTCTCCTTATTCAGGTGGGCGATGTAGACCGCCGCCTCCGACTGATAGTCTGGCTGCCAGCCAAGGGTCCAGGGATGGCTCTTTGGGTCCGCGCCCCATTTCGAGGCGCCGGTCGCGACGAAGATGTGCGGAATCTTCTGCTGGTTCAGGTAATCCCAGATAGCGGTGTTCGACGGCGTGCCGAGCGTGTTGAAGACGAAGAGCACCTTCTCCTGCTCGACGAGCGAGCGGGCGCACTGCACCGTTTTGTCCGGCGAGTACTGGTCGTCCTGGGTGATGAAGGTGAGCTTCCGGCCGTTCACCCCGCCCTGTTCGTTCACCATCTTGAAGTAGGCCTCGATGACCTTGCCGATGGTGCCGTAGGCCGCGGCCGGGCCGGAGTACGGATAGCAGCTCCCGAGCTTGATTTCGGTGTCCGACGCGCCCGTGTCGTACTTCTTGACGTCCTGCTGCTGCGTCGGGCTGGCCGCCGACGTGGCAGCGCCGCCGGGCGCCGTCGTCGGCGTCTCCTTATCGTCGTCGTCATCGCCGCCGCAGGCGGCAGCGAGGACCATGGCGACCGCGGCTAGCAACGCCAGCAACGCGGTCCAGCGTTTCGGTCTCCTCATCTGGTGCGTTCCCTCCTCAGAATTCGGTTTGCCTTCACATGCCAGCACGGCATGGAAATGCCCGGTTCAGTGCGGCGCGCTCACTTCCGCCGCGTCAGCCTCGGCCGCTCCCAGGGCTCTGCCCTCATCGATGACCGGTTTTCGCAGCTGCAGGCCGGAGCGTGCATACCGCCACGTTTGCTCCAGGAACCCGGCTACTCCATGCCGCATCACATACATGAACACGATCAGGATCGCTGCCTGGATTGCATCGGGCGCCGACTTGTTGATGGAGGTCGTCACATCGGGCACAAACTGCTGGAATAGCCCACCGACAATTGCCCCCTGGATGGTCGCCACTCCGCCGATGACGGCGCCGACGAGGAAGCGGATGGAGAGCAGCGGCGAGTACTGGTCCGGCGAGACGAACTGGATGACGACGCCGTTGAGCGCCCCGGCCAGCCCGGCGAACGCCCCGGCGATGCCGAAGGCCGTCATCTTGTAGAGCGCCACGTTCACGCCCATGGCTGAGGCCGCCGTCTCGTTGTCGCGGATGGCGATGAGTCCCCGGCCAAACCGCCCGCGCCGCAGGTTCGCGGCCAGGACAACGACGAGCAGAGCCAGCACGGCTGTCAGGTAGTAGAAAAAGCGATCAGGGTTGTCCTGCCAGAACGGGATGCTGATCTTGCCAAACATGGCAACGCCCTGGACCCCACCCGTGTAGTGCTCGAATTTTTTCGCCAGCGGCGTCACCGTGACCGCGAGCGAAAGGGTTGCCAGCGCCAGGTACGGTCCCTTGAAGCGGAGCGCCGGGATGCCGATGACGAAGCCCAGGCCCCCCGCGATCAACGGGGCGACCAGGAGCGACCAGCCCCACGGCATCTCCCACTGGCGGAAGCCGATCCCGAGCGTGTAGCCGCCGATAGCAAAGAAGGCGCTCTGCCCCAGCGAAATCTGCCCCCCGAAGCCGGTCAGCAGGTTGATCCCGACGATGACGATCATGAACTGGATCGCCACCGTCATCTTCAGCATCGAGGCGTGCGGAATCGAATCCACGTAGAGCGGCATGAACAGGAAAAAGGCGATGACCAGCCCATAACCAACCCAGCGGAGACCGCGCTGGTAGGCCGCGCCGCGCTCCAGCACGGGCGAAACAGCCACTGCGGCAATGACCGTGACAACAGCCAGGACACTCAGGAGCGCCGCCAGGCCCGCTGCAGGCCGCACCAGCTTCCCGACGGCAGGAATATCGGCCACGTTCGTCTGAGGCGCGATCAGCCAGACGAGACCGGCTACCACCAGCAGGGGAACGAACCAGTTCTTCCGGTAGTCAAACGTCCGTACCAGGTCCATCGGCTACACCCTCTGCACAACCTGCCGTCCGAACAGGCCAGCCGGACGGACCAGGAGAACCGCGACGATAACGACGAGCGCAAGCACGATATCGAGCTGCGTCCCGATGAATTCGATGTAGCGCCCGCCCAGCGCCACGATATTGCCGAGCGCGATCCCGCCGACCACCGCCCCCGGCGGCGAATCGAACCCGCCGAGCGTGGCCGAGGCGAACGAGAAAATGAGCACCGTCGCCATGAAGTTCGGTTCGAGCTGCACGATGGGCGCCGACAGGATGCCGGCGAGCGCGCCCGCTGCGGCGGCGATCCCCCAGCCAAGGGCGAGCATCCAGCTCACGTTGATCCCCACCAGCTGGCTCGAGACCGGCTGCGCTGCCGCGGCCCGCAGCCCCAGCCCCAGCTTCGTCCTCTGGAAGAGCACGTAGAGGGCCAGCATCAACCCCATCAGCACGGCGAAGATGAACAGGTGGTACGGCACAATGAAGACATCCCCCACCTCCCACGAGGCCTGCCTCACACCCGTGGGCAGCGGGAACGGCTTCGGCACGCCGGAATACACCCAGAGCGCCAGTGAGTTAAAGAACAGGTAGAGCCCCAGCGTGACGATGACGATCGTCAGTTCTGGCGCGTCCTGCACCGGCCGGATGAGGATGCGCTGGACAAGGAGCCCGGCCGCAAAGGCGAGGATGAGTGTCAGCGGCACCGCCACCCAGTAGCCCATCCCGGAGTTCAGGAACGACCAGCAAATGTAGGTCGAGAACATCGCCATCTCGCCCTGGCCGAAATTGATGATGTGTGTCGACCGGTAAATGAGCACGAGCGCGAGCGCGAGCAGACCGTAGATGCACCCGTTGGCCGTGCCGGCCAGCACCAGCTGGACGAATTCCGTCATGCCTGCGTCCTCCTCCGTTCCAGGCGTTCAGTAGCCAAGGTAGGCCCGGCGAACGTCTTCGCTGCCAGCCAACTGGGCCGCGGGGCCCTCCATCGCCACCCTCCCCGTTTCAAGCAGGTAGGCGTAGGAAGCCACCTTCAGGGCGCGTACCGCATCCTGCTCGACGAGCAGCATGCTCACGTTCTCCTCGCGGTTGATGGTGGTGAGGATGGCGAAAATCTCCTGCACGATGAGTGGAGCCAGCCCCAGCGAAGGCTCATCGAGCAACAGCAACTTCGGCCGCGCCATCAGTGCCCGCCCGATGGCCAGCATCTGCTGCTCGCCGCCAGACATCGAGCCCGCCCGCTGGTGCCGGCGCTGGCCCAGCACCGGAAAGTAGTCGTACACCCTGGCGATGTCCTGCTGGATGCCGTCGCGGTCGCGCCGCGAATAGGCGCCCAGCCGCAGGTTTTCTTCGACCGTGAAGTCGACAAACGTGCCGCGGCCCTCCGGCACCATCACCATGCCCATGCGGACGAGGTCCTGGGTGGAGGCGCCATTGATGCGGCGGCCTTCGTAGCTGATCTCGCCCCAGGTCTTCGTCTGGGCGAGCAGCGCCCGGAGCGTGGTGGTCTTCCCCGCGCCGTTTGCGCCGAGCAGGGCGACGATGCCGCCCTGCGGCACGCGCAGGTCGATGCCGAACAGCACGGGCCGGTCGCCGTATGCGGCGCGCAGGCCGGTCGCTTCGAGAATCGCGCTCACACCTCCACCCCCAGGTAGGCGCGGATGACGTCCGGGTCGCGCTGGACCTCCGCCGGCGTGCCATCGGCGATTTTCCTGCCGAAATCGAGCACAACCACCTTTTCGCTGATGCCCATCACGAGGCCCATGTGGTGCTCGACGAGCAGGATGGTGACATCGAACCGCTCGCGGATGTCGCGGATGAGGCTGCCCAGGTTCGAAACCTCCTCATGATTGAGGCCGCCGGCCGGCTCATCGAGGAGCAGCAGGCGCGGCCGGGCGACGAGCGCCCGGGCCAACTCGATCCGCTTGAGTGTGCCGAACGGCAGGCCGGCCGCCGGGTGGTCGGCCACAGCCTCGAGCCCCAGGTAGGCAATCGCCTCGTTCACGGCGGACTCCGCCTCACGCTCCTCGCGCCCGACCCACGGCAGCCGGAGCGCCTGCGAAAACACGTCCGCCTTTGTCCGCGCGTGCACGCCGACACGGATGTTGTCGCGCACGGTCATCGATGGAAACAGGGCCAGGTTTTGGAAGGTCCGGGAAATGCCGAGCCGCGGCACCCGGTGCGCAGCCAGTTCAATCAGATTCTTCGAACCGTCGTACCAGATCTCCCCGGCCTGTGGGTGGTATAACCGGGTGATCGCATTGAACATCGTGGTCTTGCCCGCTCCGTTCGGACCGATGAGCCCAACAATCCGCCCCGAAGGTACATCAAACGAAACGTCGTCGAGCGCAACCAAACCGCCGAACCGGAGGGTGATGCCGCGCACGCTCAGGAGCGGCCGGTCACCGTTAGTTGGAACTGTCATCCCTCTTCCTCCTTCGGCGTTGCGCGGGAGTGTAGGTGCCGGTTCTTAGTATGGGCAAGGGGCCCTTGCGTCGCTCTGCCGCCGCCTTCGTGTGCGCCGCTTCGATGCATTTGCTTGCCGCCCGGCGGGTCAGATGGCGGCGACGATCCGCGGCAGCACTTCGCCGATCCGTTCGTGGATCACCTCGTGGGCGACCGGGTCGTAAGGCGTGTCCTGCGCGTTCAGGATGACGAGCCGTGCGCCGTTGCGCAGCGCCATCTCTGGCAGCAGGGCAACCGGGTACACCGTAAGCGATGTGCCAATCGCCAGGAAGCAATCGCATTCCGAGGCCGCACGCTCCGCGCGCTCCAGGTCTTCCCGCACCAGGTTCTGCCCGAACGAGATCGTGGCGGACTTCAGGATGCCACCGCAGCGGCGGCAGGGCGGGTCGTCCTCGCCCGCCCGGACGCGCTCCAGCACCCGCTCAATCGGCCCGCGTTCCCCACACCCCATGCACACGAAATCCCGCACGTTGCCGTGAATCTCGATCATCCGCCCCGGCGAGCTCCCGGCTTTCAGATGGAGGCTGTCGATATTCTGCGTGATGAGCGTGTGAAGCTTCCCCTTGCGCTCCAGGTTCGCGATGGCGAGGTGCCCGGCGTTCGGCTCGGCATCCTGCCAGCTCGATCCGTTGGCCCGGTTCTGCCACGCGCGTACCCTTGCATCGCGGTTGGCCAGGTAATGCTGAAGGGTCGCAGTTCGCTCAGCGCCGGGATTCTTCGTCCAGACGCCCTGCGGGCCCCGGAAATCCGGGATGCCCGATTCCGTGCTGATGCCCGCACCTGTGAGCACCACCACGCGCGATGACTCGCGTATCCAGCTCGCGACGCGCTCGATAAGCCTGTGGTCGACCATGCCCTGAAGGCTACGCGCGCCGTGTCCAAATGCAAAGATTTCGACATGATCGATTGACGGGATTGTGTCGCCTTTCGTATGTTTTGCCAGCGCGGGACGCTATTCCGCTCGTAGCTCCCGCCGAAACATTGCCGGCAGACGCCATGTCGCCGGCCGCGAAAGCCCGGTGTCCGCTCCACCGGGCTTTCGCCTTTTTCGGTGTACTTCCCGGTTCGAGCGCCCTGGTCACGTGCCCGCCGGGCCAACGAACGTGATCTCCCGCCCCAGGGCCGAAAGCCCGAGCGAGTGCAGCAGCTCGTCCGTCTTCCACGCCATCACGTTGCCGCCCACCATGTCGCGGTAGATGCGTTCCAGTGGCCGGCTCCGAACGTACGCGTGGGCGCCGCACACGCGCATCGCCCCCGCCGAGACCTCTTCGCTCATGCGCCGCAGGTGGTAGACGGTGCGCACCAGGTGGCGCGTGAACAACTGCGAGCTCTCGAATGGCGTCTCCAGCCGCCGGATCGTGTCGTACAGGACGATGCGCCCGGTCTCGAGCCAGTGCTCCATGTTGCCGATACCGAACTGTGCCCAGGGCTGGTCGGCGCGGTACCCCACCGTGCCACCAATCGACGACATCGGCCCGGCAAGGTACCCGTGCCGCTCTTTCACGTAGGACACGGTGAAGTCGAACGCAGCCTGCGCCAGCCCCAGCCAGATCGCCAGGATGCCAAGCGCACCACGCGCGCGCATCTGCGTCTGCACGTTCACCACGTTCGCCTGGGCCTGCAGCACCATCCGGAGCATCGCCGCGGGGATGATCAGCACCTCGGACTGCGGCAGGCGCATGTTCTCCACCACGATGTCGTGGCTCGAGGTCGCCCGCAGGCCCATGGCGTCCCAGTTCATCAGGTTCGTGATGCCCGGAGTGGCGAGCTCGGGGATGCTCAGGACGACGTCCGGCTCGTTGCCTTCGCCCCGGTCAATCTGCCCGCCCATGAGGGCGTACTTCGCGCCCTCGCTCATGCTCGCGAAGCCCGCCCGGCCGTTCCCGACCACGAAGCCGCCGTCTTCCACGAAGCGGAAGCCGGCTTTGCGGTTATCGACTTCGCCCGTGGGCACCGAGCCGGGGCCGCAGATGAGCGCGCCGTTCTGCCCCATGTCCCTCAGGACAGCGTCGCGCCGGGCGAAGGGCGGCATCGACTCCAGGAAGCCCGCCACCAGCACATGCATGTTGAGCGCAACCGCGGTCGAACCATCGCCATAGGCGATCTCCTCCATCACGCGCATCTGGCCCTCGGCGCTGATCCCGAGCCCGCCGAGCTCCCGCGAGAGCGCCATCTGCGGGACTTTGAGCGCCTGCAGCTCGTCCAGATTCTCCCGTGGGAAGCTGCCATCGCGGTCATACCGGGCCGCGCGTTCTATCCATGGCCCGCGCGCGAGCTCGCGCACCCTGGCGATGAGGTCGAGTTCCCACTGCTCCATGCCGTCCACTCGCTCCGTTTCTTAGCGTGAAGCGAAGGATATCCGATTTCCGGGTGGAGCGCGGTGGGCGGTCCGGGAGCCTGGCGGCCGGCAGTCCTACAGGCGTGGCAGGGGGATGCCGAGCGCCTCCTCCAGCTCGTCAATCGCGCTCGTGGTGTGGTCGACCTTGATGGTGTGCATGCCCAGCGCACGGGCGCCTTTCAGGTTCGTCCCCATGTCATCGAGGAACACCGCCTCGGGTGGTTCGATGCCCAGCTGCTCGCATGCAATCTGGTAAATCCGGGGCTCGGGCTTTCGCACGCCCACGATCGCCGATTCCACCACCACGTCGAACAGGCTGTGCACGTCGAGCCCGGATGTGCGCCACTGTGCGGGTTCGTCGCGGGCGACGTTGTTCGTGATCGAACCCAGCTTCACCCGCCCGCGCAGGTGCCTCACCACCGCGATCATCTCCGGCCGCTCGCCAAAGCCCTGGAAGAACCACTCCAGGAAGAACCTGCCCGTGGCGCGCGTCTCCACGGACGCGAGGTGGCGGTCGAACTCGCCCGCGAAGCCCTCGGGCGTCAGCTCGCTGCGCTCGAAGCGCGACCACGGCCCATCCTCTGGCCCGAACACGGCGATGCGCACCTCATCCGGGATGCCATGCTCGCGGCAGAAGTCCTTGATGCGGGTCACCGGCGAATGCGTGAGCACCCCGCCGATATCGAAAATCGCTGCCTGCAGCCGGCTCATGGCCGGAGTGTACCGGTGCCCGGCCTTGCGATCAGCGCGCTGCGCCTCAACCGTTGACGCCCAGCTCGTTCCGGATGAGCTCGCAGATCTCGAACGTCGGCCCTTCGGCCTGGAGGGTCGACTGCATCTTATTGATGGTGACGGCGATCGCGAGCCCGACCTCCGGGTCGGCGAAGGCGATGGAGCCGCCGGCGCCAGGGTGCCCGAAGGCCGTCCGGCGCGGGCCGGCCGCCCCATGCTGGCCCATCACCTTCCCGCCGTTGAAGAAGCCGATGCTCTTGGCAATCGGCATCATGATCACCCGGTCGGGAGCATCCACCTGGATGGCGCTCATCATCCGCACACGCTCCGGCGACATCAGCCGCACGCCATCGACCACACCCCCATTGGCCAGCGCCCCGTACATGCGCGCCAGCGCCCGGGCCGTGAAGTGCCCGTTGGCCGAAGGCACGCACGCCTTCCGGACTTCCATATCGTTGAAGTTCCAGCCCATCGTCGGCGGCATGGCCTTGAAGAAGTCGTGGTCCGGCGGGATTTGCATCTGGGCCCGGCGCCCCTCGCCGCCTGCAGCCGCTTGCTCTTCCGCGGTTAGCAGCGTGGCCAGCCGCTCCTCCACACCGTCGGGGATGCCGATGAACATCTCATCCCCGCAACCCAGCGGCCCCGCAACCTCCTCGGCAAGGACTTCCTTGATGTGGCGCCCGCTGGCGTGCTGGATGATCCCCCCGGCGACCCAGGCAAAGGTCACGGCGTGGTAGCCCGTCGCCGTGCCCGGCTCCCACGCCGGCGTCCCGTTCTCGATGTATGCCAGGCCGTTCTCCCAGTTCAGCAGCTCGCGACAGGCCGCCGGGTCCGCTGGCATGGCGTGCAGGCCCGCCTGGTGGCTCATCGCCTGCGCGACCGTGATCTTCCCCTTGCCGTTCTTCGCGAAGCCCGGCCAGTACTTCGCCACCGGTTGCTCGTATTCGATGATGCCCCGGTCGGCGAGGATGTGTAGTGCCGTCGCCGCAACGCCCTTCGTTGTCGAAAAACTGCTGAACAGCGTGTCGGCCGCCACCGGCCGCGCATCCCGCGGCCCCATGTCGCCGGCGCACACGTCCACAATCTTCTCGCCATGGCGATACGCGCAGACCTGCGAGCCAAGTTGCGTCCCGCGGCGGATCTGGTCGTGCAGGAGCTCCTGCACCTTGGCGTTCAGGGTGGTTTCAGTCGTGGTCACGCGGGCACTCCGAAGGGTTGTTTGTTGGATGCGCACTATATCGCCTGAGTGGGCCGCGCGGAGCCGGGTGCGGCAAATGCCAGCTGAGCATGTCTTGCCCTTGTGTGAACCCGTGGGCTGGCTTCCAGCGGAGCCAGGAACATAATCGTTGCATCCCCACGCGGGGAGGGAGGACACGTGAAGCTTCGAATGCTGATGACCCTGGCCCTGGCCGGCATCCTCACCGCCGCGGCCTGCGGTGGCGACGACGACTCGGGCGATGACACCGCCAACAGCCCGGGCGGCGAAATCACACAGGCCGCCGGTAAGGGGACCCCTTCGAGCGGGAATGGCGGCTCGGCCACGCCCGGATCAGGCGGCAGCGATCCGGTATCAAGCCTCCTCGCCGATGCCTCGGATAAGACCTATTCCGTCACCTACAAGGTCGCCTTCACCATCGACGGCAAGACGCAGGAAGGCGAAATGACGTTCGCCCAGGAGCCCCCGAAGAGCGTCATGAAGATCGCCATCAGTGGCAGCGAGGACTTCGACGAGCTCATCATGATCGATGACGGCAAGCACTCCTTCACCTGCTTCAAATCCGGCGACTCAGGCCAGTGCCTCAAGTCGCTTGGAGCAGGCGGGCTCAGCGAAAACTTTACCCTCTTCGATATGAAGAAGGTCACCCAGCGGGTGAAGGAAGACAAGAACGTCAAGGAGGTTTCCAGCCAGAAAATCGCTGGCCGCGATTCCCGCTGCTTCGAAGGCGCCTTCGACGAGACCAACGAGCAGAGTACCGTCTGCATTGATAAGCGCGGTGGCATCCTGACCCTCGTTGAGAGCAAGTCCACCACGGTCAAGGCGACCGCCATCTCCGACAAGGTCGACGGCAAGCTCTTCGAGCCGCCATACCCGGTCATCGGCTAGGCCCTGCCGGGCGGCGACGAAGCCAAACACTGAGGCGCAGAGGCGCAGAGAGGATCCTCAAGACGACCTCTGCGTCCTCCGTGCCTCGTGTTCAACTGCCGCTCCTCCTCAGTCCTTTCGGGCGGCAACGAAGCCAAACACTGAGGCGCACAGGCGCAGAGAGGATCCTCAAGACGACCTCTGCGTCCTCCGTGCCTCGTGTTCAACTGCCGCTCCTCCTCAGTCCTTTCGGGCGGCAACGAAGCCCAAACACCGAGGCGCCGAGGCACCGAGGATTCCCCAGACGACATCTGCGCCTCCGCGCCTCTGTGTTCATCCAGTTCGCCCTGGCGCGTCCTTGGCGGCCTTTGCGTCTTGGCGGTTAACCCGTTCGCCCGCTCCGCGCCGGGCAGTCCACCAGGTGGTCGTTCACCATGCCGATGCTCTGCATGAACGCGTAGCAGATGGTGGTGCCCACGAACGTGAACCCGCGCTTCTTCAGCGCCTTCGACATCGCGTCGGACTCCGGCGAGGTTGCGGGGATGTCGCCGAAGCTTCGCGGCGCCGGGCGCTCCAGAGTGCCGCCGCCGGTGAACGACCAGATGTAGCGGTCGAACGTGCCGTGCTCGGCCTGCGCATCGAGGAAGGCGCGCGCGTTCTTCACGGCCCCCTCGACCTTCAGCCGGTTGCGCACGATCCCCGCGTCGTCGATGAGCCGGGCGATGTCGCCCGCGCCGTAGCGGGCGATGCGTTCCGGGTCCCAGCCCTCGAACGCGCGCCAGAAGTTCTGGCGTTTGGCAAGGATGGTCGACCACGAGAGCCCGGCCTGGAAGCCCTCGAGCATCAGCCGCTCGAACAGCTCGCGGTCGTCGTGGCAGGGCACGCCCCACTCGGTGTCGTGGTAGGCCGCATCGAGCGGCCCGACCATCCCCCAGCAGACGCGCACCTTCGGTTCGGGAACAACAGCCATGCACGGAGCGTAGCAGCCCCGTCCTGACAGCGGAGTGTCAGGAGCGCTGGCGAACACAGAGGGCATAGGCGCGGAGGTCTGTCGGAGGCCCCGCCGCAGGTCACGGTCCCGGCGCGGGCTCGGCAACATTTCTCAAGGAGCTCTCCGCGCCTCCGTGTTGATCCTGTTTGCCCTGGCGCGCCCTTGGCGTCCTTCGCGTCCTGGCGGTTTGCCTTAGCCCAGGACCTCAAAGAGCTTGTGGCTCTTCATCGCCGGGTTGTCCTTGTAGCTCTCGTAGCTCTCGCCCCGGTGGCCCTTGGTGAAGTTGTCCGACGTGATCCACGCTTCGAACGACTTCTCGTCCTCGAAGCGCGTGAGCACGACGTATTCGCCGCGGTCCGGCAGGGCCAGCAGCTCGGTGCTGATGAAGCCCGGGAAGGTATCGACCGCGCCGACGCGCGATTTCCAGGTCTGTTCGAACCCGGCGCGGGCCTCGGGCGGGAGGGAGATGGGGAAGTAGGAGATGACGGGCATGGGGGCACTCGATTCCTGTGGTGAGGTGTGCCCCCAGCGTACCGCAACCGGTCCCAAGGGGGCGGGCGACACCGGCGATCACCACCAGTCTTCTGCACGCACGTTCTCAGACAGTGTTCCGGCCGCCGGCGCAACTCCTACGGATACAGTGCCTCCGCGATGGTCTTGAGGTACTCGAGGCCTACATTGCTGCTCATGACGGTGGTCGAGCCGCCCGTCTCATCGTCGACGACGATGACGGCGGCGATGCCCGAACGTCCCACGTCTGCAAACACGGCCGGGCGGCCTGCAATGGTGCCGCTCGTGACCTTGTCGGCGGGGAACTCCTGTTGTGCCCAGCGGACAGCCTCCCAGCGACTCACCTGCACGACTCCCAGGCCGCCGTTCACCCCGGGTCCGCCGGCCACTTCGAGCCGGGCGATGACCCACATGACCCGGCCGTCGTCCTCGCACCTCCCCAGTTGCGGGAGCCCAAAGACCGAGACTCGCTCTGGCCATCGCGGCACGTTCAGGTCGAACGGAGTGCCGGCGGTCGCTGCTTCCCAGTCGGGGTCGATCATGGTTTGTCCGCACTGCGGCAGTGGCCCGTCGGGCACGCCGAGCTGAATGCCGTTGATCTCGCCCCGGAACGTCAGCGCCGTTGCTGCTGGCTCAATCGTGGCGGCGGCCGACGGGGCCGGGTCCGTGGTCGCCGAGCCTGTTGCCGGCGATGGAGTCCGGACTCGATCCTTCCCGCCCCCGGTACACCCGGCAACCAGCAACAACGGCACGATCAGGAGGATCGCCAGCTTCATACTCAATACAACGTACACCTGTCCCGGCTGGTTCCCCACGGGGGGCACGCGAAAGGCCGGGCTAATGTTCGCCCGGCCCGTCCGTGTGTTGCCTTGCCGTGTGGAGGCTTACCCCACCTCCACCACCTCGCCCTCGACCACGTCGCCCCCTTTGGGCGCCGCAGCCGGCGAATCGGTCGCGGTGAACTGGTAGGCGCCGTCGCGGAAGTCCACCGTCACCTTCTGGCCTTCGTGGAACTCGCCGGCCAGGACGCGCCGCGCCAGCTCGTTCTCGATCCGGCGCTGGATGGTGCGCCGCAGTGGCCGCGCGCCATAGGCCGGGTCGAAGCCCTCGCGCACCAGCTCGGCCTTTGCCGCCGGGGTGAGCTCGAAATCGAGCTTGCGGTCGCTCAGCCGTTCCCGCACCTCGTTCGCGAGGATGTCCACGATGCGCGTCAGCTCCGCCTGGGTGAGCGGCTCGAAGATGACAATCTCATCGATGCGGTTGAGGAACTCCGGCCGGAAGAACTCGCGCAGCGCCTTCTCGATGGAGCCCTTGAGCGCCTCCGCCTCGCCATCTTGCTCGGCCCGCCGGGTGAACCCGAACGTGGCTTTCTCCTGGGCGCTCGTGCCCAGGTTGCTGGTCATGATGATGACCGTGTTGCGGAAGTCGACCGTGCGCCCGTGGCCGTCCGTCAGGCGGCCATCATCAAGCACCTGCAGGAGTGTGTTGAACACATCCGGGTGCGCCTTCTCGATCTCGTCGAAGAGGATGACCCGGTAGGGCCGCCGGCGGACCGCCTCGGTCAGGCTGCCGCCCTCGTCGTAGCCGACATACCCCGGAGGCGCGCCGATAAGGCGGCTCACCGTGTGCCGCTCCTGGTACTCCGACATGTCGATCCGGACCATCGCGTCTTCGTCGTCGAACAGGTACTCGGCGAGCGTCTTGGCCAGCTCCGTCTTCCCGACGCCCGTGGGCCCGAGGAAGATGAACGAACCGATCGGCCTGGTCGGGTCCTTGAGCCCCGCCCGCGCCCGCCGGATCGCATCGGAGACGGCCACGATCGCCTTGTCCTGGCCAATGACGCGCTGGTGCAGGTACTCCTCCATCTTCAGGAGCTTGTCCTGCTCGGTCTCTTCCAGGCGTGAGACAGGGATGCCGGTCATCTGTCCAACAAGCCGCGCGATGTCCTCAGCGGTGACGCGCCTGTCGACCTCCGGGTGCTCCGCCGCCCACTCGGCCTTGCGCCGGTTGTACTCCTCCTGGAGCTGGAGGATGCGCTGCTTGATGCGGGCCGCGTGCTCGTAGTCTTCTTTCTGGACCGCCGCCTCCGTCTCCAGCGCCAGTTCATCGAGCTCCTGCTGGAGGTCGCGGATGTTATCCGGCAGCGCCTGCGCGTCGATCACGTGCTTGCTCGCCGCCTCGTCGATCAGGTCGATGGCCTTGTCGGGCAGGTGCCGCTCGGTGATGTAGCGGTTCGAAAGCCGGGCCGCCGCCTCGATTGCGTCGTCGGTGATCTCCACCTTGTGGTGCGCCTCGTAACGCGGCCGCAGGCCCTTGAGGATGGCGATCGTGTCCTCAACGCTCGGCTCCTCGACATACACCGGGGCGAAGCGCCGCTCGAGGGCGGGGTCCTTTTCGATGCGCGTGCGGTACTCGTCGAGCGTGGTCGCGCCGATGGCGTGGAGTTCGCCACGGGCAAGCGCGGGCTTCATCAGGTTCGAGGCGTCGATCGCGCCCTCGGCCCCGCCCGCGCCCATCACGGTGTGCAGCTCGTCGATGAAGAGGATGATCTCTCCCTCCGACTGCTTCACCTCGTCCATCACGGCCTTCAGGCGCTCCTCGAACTCGCCCCGGAACTTCGAACCGGCGACCAGCGCGCCCATATCGAGCGAGAGAATGCGCTTGTCTTTCAGGTTCTCTGGCACATCACCGGCGGCGATCCGCTGGGCGAGCCCCTCGACGATGGCGGTTTTCCCCACGCCCGCCTCCCCGATGATCACCGGGTTGTTCTTCGTCCGCCGGTTGAGGATCTGCATCACCCGGCGAACTTCCGTATCCCGCCCGATCACCGGGTCGAGCTTGCCCGCCTTCGCCAGCGCGGTGAGGTCGGTGGCGTACTTCTCGAGCGATTGGTAGCGGCTTTCCGCCGTTTGGCTGGTCACGCGTTGCTTCCCCCTGATGTCCTGGAGGGCGCGGTAGATGCTCTCCTTGTTGACCTTGAACTCGGCGAGGAGCCGGGTCGCCCCGCTCTCTTCGTTGTCGGCAATGGCGATGAGCAGGTGCTCGACGCCGACGTACTCATCCTTGAGCCGCTCGGCTTCGGCGTTCGCCACCTCGAGCATCCGCACGACTTCGGGCGTGGTGTAGATCTGGACAACGTCATAGGCGAGCTTTGGCAGGTCGGCCACGGCCTTCCCGACCCGCTCGCGCAGGCGGTTCATATCCACGTTGAGCTTCTGGAGGACTTGCTGTGCCAGCCCTCCCTCGAATGAAACCAGCGCAGCCAGCACGTGTGGCACTGCCCACTGGGAATTGCGCTGCTGGCGCACGATCTCCTGGGAATTCGCCAGGACTTGTTGCGCCTGCTCGGTGAATCGGTCTTGTCTCATCATTGGTAGGGTCCCTCCTGGGAGTCATGGGTGGCGATGAGGCTGGTAAGGCATGAGGAATGAGGCTTGAGGCATGAGCTGGCTAGCGAGCGCGGTCAGCGTCGCGCCTTCTGCCAGGCGATCAGATCCTCGAACCTGGTGACGCGGCCGACGGGCGCTGCCCTACTCATGCCTCATCCCTCGTGCCTCATGCCTGTGCCCCGGTAGGGCGCCGGCAGCCGCGTCGCGCGCAGCCGGTCGAGCTCGGCGCGGGTGGAGGCGAGCTCCTCCTGCAAGGCGCGGATCTGCTCGCTCATCCGGAGGATGATGTCGACCCCCGCGAGGTTGACGCCGAGCTCATCGATGAGCCGCTGCGCCTGGCGGATGCGCTGGATGTCCGTGTTCGAATACATCCGGATGTTGCCGCCGGTGCGCTTGGGCTCGATGAGGCCGGCGCGCTCGTAGTAGCGCAACGTCTGCTGGTGCATTCCAACGAGCCGCGCCGCGATGGAGATGACGTACATCGGCTCGTCGTCCTCGACGTTCCCATCCAGCGGTTCACGCGATCGGTTGCGGGCCATGAGTCACCTCCTTTCAATGCCGTGCCGCGGCGCCCTGGCGGATCAGCCGCAGCGCTTCCAGGTGTTGCCGCTCTTCCGGGGTCAGGTGCTCCGGCAGGGTCACGCGCACCTTCGCGTAAAGGTCGCCGCGCTTGCCCGGCTGTCCGAGCACCGGCATGCCCTTGCCGCCCAGGCGGATCTGGCGGCCGTTTTGCGTGAGCTCCGGGATGCGGAGCGCCACCCGCCCGTCGATCGTCGTCAATGTCACCTCGCCGCCGAGGATTGCGTCGAGATACGGCACCTCCACCTCGGTGTGGAGGTCGTCTCCCTTGCGTTCGAAGCGCGCATGCGGCAGGACCGTGACCACCAGGTACAGATCCCCCGCCGGGCCACGCCCGGTCCCCGGCCGGCCCTCCCCGGCGACGCGCACGCGCGAGCCCGTCTTCACACCCGCGGGGATCTTCACCTCGAGCCGGCGCGGCCGGGCTACCGCCCCCATGCCCTCGCAGGCGTGGCAGATCGCACCGGCTATCTCGCCCGAGCCTCCACAGGTCGAGCACACGTCCTGCGTCTGCAGGTTCACCGTCCGGCTCGTGCCATGGAACGCTTCTTCGAGGGTCACCTCGACCGTTGTCTCAACATCCTGGCCGCGCCGGTTGCCCGGCTGGGCACGTGGCCTGCCGCGCTCCCGACGGAAGAACGAATCGAAGATCGACCCGAAGTCGCTAAAGGCATCGGCGCCAGCCGTGCGGAACGCCGCCCCGGCGCCGCGGGCAGCCTGGGCCGCTTCCAGCTGGTCCGCCATCTCCCAGCGGTCGCCCCACTTGTCGTACTTCCTGCGCTTCTCGGGGTCCGAAAGAACCTCGTGGGCGGCGTTGACTTCCTTGAAGCGGGCCTCGGCAGCCTTATCGTTCGGGTTCACATCCGGGTGGAACTTCCGTGCCAGCCGCCGGTATGCCGCCTTGATCTCCTTCTCGGAGGCGGTGCGTGGCACGCCCAGCGCTTCGTAGTAGTCCTTTGCCATGCTTCTACTCTACAGCCCTGGCCGCCGGGTCCACAACATGCGCCGAAGGAGACTTGATAAAGAAATTGTCAGATCACTTGCGCGCCTGACGTCAGCGGTGCTAACGTAATCGCCAGCACAACACGACTGTGGAGGTGTCAAAGCCATGGCAACCGCTCTTACCCGTTGGGACCCAGCAGCCGATTTCGCAGCCATGCGAAACCTCATGGACCGGGTTTTCGAAACGGGCTTCCCGCGCCTGGTCCCCTTCCGCAATGGCGGCGAAGACCTGGGGCCCGCCAACCTCAACCTCGATGTCATCGAGACCGGCGATAGCTTCGTCATCAAGGCCGCCATCCCCGGCGTCGACCCCAAGGACGTCGAAATCACCGTCGAAGACGACATCCTGACCATCAAGGGCGAGTTCGAGCACAAGGAAGAGGCGAACGAGGAGAACTACCTCCGCCGCGAGATCCGCTACGGCGCCTTCCAGCGCCAGCTCCGCCTCCCCCCGACGGTCGATGCCGACCACGCCCAGGCCACCTTCGAGCATGGCATGCTCCGCCTGTCGCTCCCCAAGAAGCCTGATGCGCGGGCCCGCTCCATCAAGATCACGCCGCAGGGTGTGCTCGAAGCCGAGAAGGCTTCCAACAACTGACCTGCCCCCGGCAAAGCCAGCAAGCAAGGCCCCTCATCGAGGGGCCTTTTCTTTTGCCCTCAAGCTTCCTCAGACGAACGGGTGGTCGTCGAAGCGCTCGCCGCCGCTCAGGTGGATAGCCGCGGCCCACGCCGAAAGCGCACCGGCGAGGCCCAGCACCACCCCGGCTGGCGCCAGCACCCATGATTTCGCCGCCGCATGCCAGCCAGCCCACAGGAGCCCGCCTGCCAGCACCGCCAGCCCGATGCCACGCGGAATCAGCGCCGGCTCCGGGATGAGCCGCCGCGGCTCGGGAGGCGCCGGCTCGTGCGGCAGCCCGTGCTCGGCGCCGCGCGGGTGCCCGTGCCCCCCGTGGTCGTGGCCGTGGCCGTGGTCGTGATCCATCAGCCGCGCTGGTCCGGGGGAAGCATGTTCGGAATGCCGTCCTCAATCGGGTAGCGCTCCCGGCATTTCGTGCAGATGAGCGTCCCTTCGAGGATCTCGCCCCCTTCTTCTTTCGTGACCTTGAGCTCGAGGTCCGCCTTGCACAGGGGGCAGCAGAGGATCTCCATCAATGATTGCTGCATGCGCACATGCTACCGCGCCCTGCGCGGCAGGGAAGTGCCGGGCGCAGGCGTTGGCCTCTCTTCGCGGCGCTCGCGGAGCGCCCTTAACCTTCTCGGGTCCATTACGTAGCCCTCAAGGCCCTCCTGCGGTACGGTACCTAAGCCCCTGGCGGGGTGGGGAATCCTGGTGGGGTTGGCATGACGCTTGCTACCTTCCGGCCGCTCTTCGCGGCCGCCGCGCTCGCAATGGCGCTCGCCGGCGCGCTCTCCGTGGCCCTCTTCGCAGGCCACCAGACACCCGCCAGCGCCTACAACACCTACACCATCGAAGTGAACGAAGAGGGCTT
Source organism: uncultured Anaerolineaceae bacterium (assembly GCA_964648195.1). GTDB lineage: Bacteria > Chloroflexota > Dehalococcoidia > Tepidiformales > Tepidiformaceae > Amarobacter. The sequence continues at coordinate 51,140 of CAZYLL010000016.1, forward strand.
CAACCCGCGCACCTGCAATATCAACCGGGGCGACTCGGTGCTCTTCAAGAACGCTGGCAAAGCCGCTATCCGCGTCTACATCCCCGGCTTCGGCGGGCTCCCACCCGCCTTCGACGAGACCATCGAGCCCGGCAAGACCTCCGCCTCGCCGCTCTCGTTCACCGCCGGCGGCAGCTATGTGTACTACTCCGAATTCGGCCACTTTGTGACCATCCAGACGCCGAAAACGTCGAACACCGGCCAGGTCAGCTGCTCGAAGGAAGCGCCCACGCCCACCCCCACCCCCACCGCCACCCCTGGCCCGCCACCCACCCCCACGCCCGAGCGTCCATCGAAGTGCACGTGGGTTGGCTGCGCCGTCAGCCTCGGCCTGGCCTCTGACGGCCACTGAGGCGGGCGCGCCGCTACAATCCGGCACATGGAGCAGGTCGCCATCCCCGGCGCGGGCAGGAAACCGCTCCGCGCTGAGTTCGCGGCGCCCGCCATCGCCGGCAGACGCCCTGCCGTCATCGTCGTCCACGAGTGCCGCGCTCGCCCCATGCTACGGCCTTACCGCCGTCGAAGCATCCAGCCGGCTCAGTAGCGCTCCTCTCGCCGGGGCCCGTGCGGCTCCTGGAGCTTCACCACCAGCACCCGGTCTACCCGCCGCCCGTCCATCGCCATCACCCGGAACTGGTATCCGGGCACCTCTACCCGGTCACCGACCCGCGGGATCCGCCCCAGCTTCGTCATGATGAAGCCGCCAACCGTGTCGTAATCCTCATCCGCGAGCTCGGTACCCGTCGCATCCTCGATGTCGGCGATGAGCGCCAGGCCGCTCACCAGCAGGTTTCCCGCAGGGAGTGTGCGCACGCTTTCGGGCCCCTGCCGCCCGCCCCCTCCCAGCCACCTTCCGAGCAGCCGGTAGAGCACCTCGTCGGCGGTCAAAATTCCGCTCGTCCCCCCGTGCTCATCGACCAGGACGACAATCTGCACCTGCTTCGCCCGCATCGCCTGTACTGCCACCTCGACGCTGACGGATTCGGGGATGGCCACCGCCGGCTGCACGAGCGACCGCCAGTCCTGTTCGCCCCTCCGCACCAGGCGCAACAGCGCCTTTGCATCCAGCATCCCCAGGATGTGGTCCAGGTCCTCTTCGTATACCGGGTACCGGGTGTGCTCGTGCCGCTCGACGATATCGAGCACCTCCTCCAGCGTCGCCAAGGCGTCGATCGCCACCACCTCTGTCCGCGGCACCATGATCTGGTCGGCCTGGATCGCGCTGAATTCCAGGGCCCTGCGCGCCAGCATCAGCTCCGAAGTTGAGAGAAACCCCGCCCGCGCGCTCGCCTCGATCACCAGCTCCAGCTCTTCCGGCTCGAGTGATTCCCCTTCGCCCATCCGCGGCTGGATGCCCAGCGAGCGCACCACCAGCCCTCCGCTCCGGTGCAAGAACCACACGAACGGCCGGAAGACCCGCGAAAACACCGCAACCGGCACCGCCACCAGGAACGCCACCTGCTCGGTCTTTGCCAGGGCGATCGACTTCGGGGCGAGTTCGGCGAAGATGATGACCAGCGAGGTCACCAGCAGGAATGCGATCGCGGTAGCGGTTATCCCGGCCGCCCGGTCCCCGGCGAACCAGAGGAGCCGGTCGATGCCGGGCTCCATGATGCTCGCGAGCACGGGCTCGCCGATCCAGCCGAGGGCGAGGCCCGCCATCGTGATCCCCAGCTGCGTCGCGGCGATCGTGCCTTCCAGGTTCGATAGCGTTCCCAGCAGCAGGCGCGCCCGCGCTCGCCCGGCTCCCGCGAGCTGCTCGATCCGCGTCC
>CAZYLL010000017.1:0-47786 GCA_964648195.1 uncultured Anaerolineaceae bacterium
CTGCCTCAGGGCAGCTCGTGTGTGCCGGAGCGCCGCTCCCTGCCGGTCGCGGTTCCGACGGGGTGGGTTTGAGTGGGTGGGGGCTGCCGCCGGGCGTTGTGCGGGGGAGGGGCATCCCAGCGCGCCATCACTGGCGCGCCTCGGAGCGGAGTGGGTGGTGGCTGCCTCAGGGCAGCTCGTGTGTGCCGGAGCGCCGCTCCCTGCCGGTCGCGGTTCGGACGGGGTGGGTTCCCTCACTCCCGGTCGCACGTTGTCCTTTCTGCTCCCGTACACTCCGCGCATGCCCGAAATACCGGAGCTCGAGGCCATCAGAGGGTTCTTCACTACCCACCTCGCGGGCAAGGCCATCGCCGAAGCCCAGGTGCGCATCCCCCACGTCTTCCGCACCCCTGCCCAGGAGTTCCGCGAACTCCCCGGCGATGTCTTCGGCGAGGTCCAGCGCCACGGGAAGTTCCTCCTCTTCCCGCTCGCCTCGGGCCGGGTCCTCGCCATCAACCCCATGCTTACCGGCCGCTTCCAGTACGTCGAGCGCGAAACGAAGCTGCGGGCGAAGACCTGCCTCGTGCTCGATATCGCCGGGGGCCGCTCCCTGCGCTACTCCGATGAACGGCTGATGGGGAAGCTGTACCTGGTCCCGCTCGAACAGCTCGAAGGGATTCCGAACTGGTCGACCAACGGCCCGGACCTGCTGGACCCGGCCCTGACGGAAGACGAATGGATGGCGCGCATGAAGAAGTACCGGGGCCAGGTCAAGAGCATCCTCACCAACGCTGAGTTCGTCCAGGGCATCGGCAACGCCTATAGCGACGAAATCCTCTGGGAGGCGAAGATCAACCCCTACATCCCGCGCACGAAGCTCAGCGAGGATGACCTCCGCCGCCTCTACCGCGCCGCCCTCGCCGTGATGGCGTGGGCAACCCCGCTCGTCCGCGAGGCGATGGTCAAGGACGGGGTGCTCGACTACGAAGAACGGCGCGACTTCATGCGCGTGCACCGGCTCGGCGGCAAGCCATGCCCGCGCTGCGGCAGCGCGATCAGCGAAATCACGGCGAACCAGCGCATCACCAGCTTTTGCCGCACCTGCCAGCCCGAGATGCCGGCTTAGAGCGCGGCCCCAAGGAACGCCGCCGCCAGGATCACCACCACGGTCGAAACGCGGGCCATCACTTCCGCCACGAGCTCCTCACCGTGCCGGGAGGCCGGTTCGCCATCGGCGCCAGGGGCAGGTTCTTGAGCGGACATCGCTGGTCTCCAGCTCTTCGTGCGCGTAGCCTGCCGTCCCCACGCCTGGCCGGCATGGGCCGGATGGCCCGGGCGCATCGGCCGATCGGCCGAGCCTGCGATCGACGGGCTCAGCCGGCCCGCGATTCCGCGATGATCCGGGAGAGCTCTTCCACGCCATACGGCTTGGCCACCAGCTTCAGCCCATACCGTTCGACCAGCTGCAGCACCCCGGGATCGGTAGTCGCCCCTGTCGCGATGATCGTCCTGGGGATCAACTGCGGCGCCAGCCGGGCGAACCCGTTGAGCACCTGGTCGGCCGTTTCGGTTGCGAGCCGGTAGTCGCAGAGCACAACGTCGAAGTCCCGTGTGCTGGCGATGGTGAGGGCGGCGGCCGTGCTCTCCGCCGTCTCGCACTGGTGACCGAGGCTGGTGATGAGCCGCTGGCAGACCTTCCTCAGGCTCGGCTCATCATCGACCACCAGCACGCGGGCCGCGGGCCGCGGGGGAGCCGTCTCCGCCGATGGGTCGCCTTCCGCGGCGGCGGCGGTCGCAGGAAGGTCGACGATGAACGTAGCGCCCGCGCCCGGCGCCGATTCCACCGAGATGGTCCCGAAGTGGGACTGGACGATGGAGTAGGAGAGGGGCAGCCCGAGCCCCGTGCCGAGCCCGGGCCGGGTGGTGAAGAACGGCTCGAAGATCCTGGAGCGGGTAGCGTCGTCCATCCCTTTGCCGTTGTCGGCGACGACGATGCGCGTGCGGGCGCCATCGGATTCCCCGGTGATGGTCAACCGGCCGTCCTGCCGCTCCCTCAGCACGTGCTCGGCGTTGGTCACCAGGTTCAGGATGACCTGGGTGAGCTGGTGCTCGTTCCCCCAGACCTGGCAGGCGGGATCGATGCGGATATCGGCGGTGATGCCAAGCGCCGACCACCGGTTGCGGCGCAGCCGCTCGATGTGGGCGACGAGCTCGCTGACGGGCACGAGCTGGCGCTCCGAGGTGCCCGGGCGGGCGATGAAGAGGAGGTCGCGGACGATGTTGCGCGCGCGCAGCGCCTCCTTCTGGATGATCGCGACCTCCTCGCTCACCGGGCTGGCGGCGGCATTCGAGGCGATGAGCTCGGCAAAGCCGAGGACCGCCGTGAGCGGGTTGTTCAGTTCGTGGGCCACCCCGCCGATGAGCTCGCCGAGCGCGGCCAGGCGCGACGCCTGTGCCATCCGCTCGCGCGCCTGCTCCTGTTCTTCCCGGCGCAGGACGTCCGCGGTGACGTCGATCGCGACGATGAGCACCTTCATGTGGGGGTCGGCCAACGGCACCAGCTCGTAATCGAAATGGGTGAGCCGGCCATCGAGCTCGATGGAAGCCCTCACACTGGCCGGCTCGCCATTGAGGAAGGCGTTCTCGTACGCCGCGCGCACATCTGCGGGCAGCCGTGGCATCAGGTCTTCCCGGCTCGTGACCGGCTCGCCCGGACCTATGGGGCTGAGAAGCTTGCGGCCGAGGCCGTTGGCGAAGACGGCCCTTCCGTCGCGGTCGATCAGGATCACGCCCTCGGTCAACGAACGGAGGATGAGGCTATAGAGTTCGCCCTGGCGGGCCACCTCCTGTTGCGCGCGCGCAGCCTCGATGGCCGGTCCCACCACCAGGACGATCTTCCGCAGCAGCTCCAGGTGCCGCTCGCTGAACGCGAAGTCCGGATCGCGCGAGGCCACCAGGAACATCCTCGTCATCGATCCCGCCGAGTAGTACGCAGTGAGCGCAAAGGCATGTACATCGAACGCCGTGTAGGGGTTCCCTGGCGGAAGGTCATCGACGTTGCCGGTGGCCTGGCCATGGTCGCGAGCTGCGAAACCGGCCGGCGTGAAAGGCACCACGAAGCGCGCAGCGCCGAAGAACTCGCGGAGGAGCGGGTCGGGAATGCGATAGTGGGTCTCGTCGCCGCGGAATTCTCCCTCGAGGACGACCGGCTGCGGCACAAAGCTTCGGAGGTAGCCTGGCAGCGCGTTGATGATGGCGTCGGCATCAGCTTCGCGGGCGCAGACGGCCGCCACCTCGGCGAGGATGCGCTGTTCCTCGGCTTCCTCGCGGGCTCGCATCGCCGCCCGGGCGTTCTCCATGGCGGGGCCGACGATCTGCGAAACCAGGCGCAGGAGCGCACGTTCCCGCCGGCCAAAGCGGTAGCCGGGCTGGCGCGACCCGGCGAGCAGGAACCCCACGGTTTCGCCGGCTGCGCGGACGGCGGTGGTGCAGGTGGCATGCACGCCCAGCTGGCGGAGGATGCCCCGGCGATCGCTGTCCTCCGGGAGCTCATCGGCGTGGATCTGGCCGAGCTCCTTCGCCATCTCCATATACGGGTCTCCCGAGGCCTGCACGAACGAGCCATCCCCCCGGGGATAGACCACCGCATCGCCATCGGAGAAGCCGAAGGCGACCACGGGGCGCGGCACGAGCACCCGCAACGGCCGGTGGAGCGCGTTCACCAGCGCCGCGGGGTCGGCCTCGCGGGCGCAGACCGCGGCGACTTCGGCGAGGACGCGCTGGTCCTCCGCCTCCTGGCGCTCGCGCTCCACCGCCCGGACATTGGCCATGGCGGGCCCGACGATATCGGCGATGAGCCGGATCAGGCGCAACTCGCGCGCGCCAAACTCGAACCCGGGGTCGCGCGTGGCCACCACCAAAAGGCCGACGACGTTCCCGCCGGAGCTTGCCGCGGTGAGGACGGGGACGCGGATCCCCAGCCGGTCGAGTTCCTGGACCACCTCGACCGGGAACGAGCGCTCACCCGGGCCGACGACCTGGCCTTCCTGGAACAGCGGATCGAGGAACTCGCCGACCGGGAGGCGCGCCGGGCGGCCATCGCGGGCCGGGAACACAGCCTCCTCCCCTTCGAGGAAGCCAAAGTTGACGAACGGTGCCGGCACGAAGTCGGCGATGGCATCGCGCAGGCTGGCGACGATAGCAAGGGTGCCGGTCTGGCGGGCGACGGCGGCCGCCGCCCGGGCGATGATGCCCTGTTCCTCGGCCTCGGCCGCGCTCATGGCGATGCGGCGCTCGTTGGCGATGGCGTAGGAGAGGAGGCTGCCGACGAGCTCGAAGAAGGTGCGCTCCTCGCGCCGGAACCGGACGGGGCTCTTGCGGCCGATGGTCAGTGCGCCTTCGATGCCGGTGCCAGCGGAGAGCAGCACGCTGAACACCATCCGCAGGCCGGCATCGAAGAGGTTGCCGGGGGCGCCGTTTTCGAGGCCTTCGAGGCCGTACTGGGAGCTCCGCAGGTTGTTCTTGATGAGGAAGTCCAGGCTGCTCGGGTCGAACGGCAGCTCGTTGCCGTGCTCGTCGTACGCGGGGATGGAGCGCATGGTGCGGAAGCCCTCTCCCGTGGGCTCGCGCGCGACGACGGAGCAGTAGTCGAAGCCCACCCCCTGGAGCAGCAATTCGCACAGCCGGTTGAAGTGGACCTCCACGGGCTCGCCGTCGTTCAGGAGAAGGGCAAGATCGCTGAGGATGCGGTTGCGGAGGGCCTCGGCCTCGCGTGCGTACGTCTTTGCGTGGTTCGCCGCCGCCTGGCCGAGCAGCGCCGCCACCAGCCTGATGAAGGCCATCTCCCGGTCGCCGTAGCGAAGGTCATCGCGGCGCCCGATGGTGAGCAGCCCCGGCGGGCCGTCGGGGTTGGGGATGATTGCCGTGACAGCGCGCTGGAAGCCGGCCTCCGCCAGGCCCGCAGGCACCTGAAGCCCCTGGACATCCGCCGTCCGGTACTGGGTGATCTGTCCATAGTCACGCAGCAGCAGCTCGGCCCCGGCCGGGTCGAACGCGACGGGCTGGCCATCGAGCCAGAGCTCGGCCGAGCGTGATGACCGGTAGCTCCCCGCGACCGGGTCGTGGACGGTGATGGAGATAAAGTCGAAGCCGACCGCCTGCAGCAGGAGCTCGCTGAGCCGGTCGAAGTGGTCCTGCACGCTATTGCCACCCTGCAGGAGGAGCGCGAGCTCGGAGAGGACCTGGCTGCGAATCGCCTCGGCGCGTGATTCCTCCACCTTGGAATGGTTGGCGAGGGCCTGGGCCATGAGCGTCGCGAGGGTACGCATCAGCTCCTGCTCTTCCTCAGAGAACGGCGCCCCATCAGCACGCCCGAACAGGAGATACCCGAGGGTGGCGCCCTGCTGGGTGAGCGCCGCGACGGCGCCGCGGCGTATGCCGCCTGCTGCCGAACGCGCCGTGATGCTCCCATCCATGGCTGCCGTGTCGCCTTCGACAACGGTCTCGCGCTGGAGCCGGTCGAGGATCATGGAACCAAAGTCGTCGATGGCCAGGATCTCGCCATCGGCGAAGACCTTCCGGAGGCTCTGGACCACCCGCAGCCGGCGGTTGCCATGGGGTACCAGCAGGACCAGCCCATCGAACGGCAGGACTTCCTGGAGGTGCGCGGCGAGGCGGTCGAAGAACGCCTCGGGCGGTTCGCCGCGGTTCAGGAGGACGGCGATCTCGTTGAGGAGGCGGGAGCGGGCGGCCTCGCGCATCGAGGCTTCGAGCCTCCGGCGGTTGACGATTGCCTGGCCGAGCATCGTCGAAAGCGTCTCGAGGAACGCCACCTCGTCGGCGTCGTACCGCTCCTCCCGCCGCCGTGCGAGAGAGAGGAAGCCGACGAGGGTTCCGTCCTGCCGGATGGGGATCGAAACCCCCCGGCGCATCTCATTCCGGTGCATCACCCGGTTGAAGACCGACACATCGGGTTGACGGTCGATGCGGTACTGGACGACCACGCCCGGCGCCTGTTCCAGCAGGTCCATGCGGAGCGCCTCGATCGCTTCGACAGCGCCGGCAGGCCGCACCAGCTCGGGCCGCGACCCGACCATGCGCATGGTCCCGGGCAGCTCGCCCGGCTCCAGGAGGCCGACATAGTCGACCTCGATCGCGAGGTCGATCAGGTCCAGCAGGCGCTGGAAGATCGCCTCGATGCTTTCCCTCTGGTAGAGCAGCAGCGCCACCTCGTTCAACACGTGGGAGCGCGCAGCGACCGCCACCATGCGGCTGGTGCGACGGTGGTTCGCGATCGCCTGCCCGAAGATGTTCCCGAGGAGCGAAATGAACTCCCGCTCCCTCTCGCAGAAGCGCTGGTTCTCCTTGCGTCCGAACGAGATGACCCCGAGCGGCTCGCCCGCGCTCGTCAACGCCTGGTCGACCACGCGCATGACCCCGGCGGCGTGGAGACGCGCGCCCATCGGGCCGATGCGATCCGTGCGCGTCTCCGTCTGTCCGCCGTTATCGATGACCAGCTGCACGACGTCGCCGAACTCGCCCGGTGCGAACGGCTCATGGATGGGCTCGGGGAGCTCGGCCGCGAACCGGTTGCGGCCATCCTCGCGCAGGATGAGCGACGCGTAGTCGAACTCGAGGGCATCGCCGAGGATTGCCTGGATGCGCTCGAACACGGCCACCGGGTCGCCCCCCGCGTTCAGCGCCAGGGAAAGCTCGTTGGCTGCGCGGGCGCGTTCACTTGCGCGGCGCGCTTCCAGCAGTTCGCGCTGCTGACGGACGGCCCGGGCCAACAGCCGCGCCACCTGTCCAAGGAACTCGACCTGGGCCGCAGTGAACGGCTCGTCGCGGCGCCGGGCAGTGATGAACACCCCGTACGGCTCTCCGCCATCCATGAGCGCGGTCACCCACGCTCGCTCCATCCCCGCCCGGTGCAGGTTGCGTGCGCTTGCCAGCGCAGGCATATCGCGCAGCGCGAACTCCACGCCCCCGGGCACGCTGCTGATCAACTGGACGCCGACCGTCTCCTCGCGGAAGACCGCCCCCGTAACGGCCGGCTCAACCTCGGCCGGGTATGAGGCGGCGACGCGGACGAAGCGCGTGTCGTGCTCGAGCACGAACAGCGATGCGTAGTCGAAGCTGGCCGCCTGGAGGAGGCGGTCCGCGAGCGAGGCGAAGACACGCTCCACCGGATCCCGCTCGTTCACGAGCAGGGCAAGTTCGAGGAGGAGATCGCGGTGTTGTGCCGGGCCAGCGTTAACGTTGGACATGCAATGGCTTGCCCTGTCCCCTCATTTGAAGGAGTTTCGGCATTTTCGGAATGCTCGCCTATGCGGGATTTCCCGTATACCGCGGGGTTTCCCGCATTGACGCCGCGCCAAGCCGATGCCAGCCACCGCTTGGAGTTCCGCGTTGCGGGCGTAAGGCTCGCCCCATGGAATCCATCGCTCTCGGACCGGCAATCCTCGATGACGGCATGCTCGTGGGGCTGCCCATGAGCGGACCGCTCACCTCGTACTTTGGCGCGCGCGATATCCCGGAGCACGCTGGCGGCCACACGGGCGCCGATATCGGCGCGCCCGTTGGCACGCCGGTCCGCGCGCCCGTACCGGGCATCGCCCGCCCGGGCGAGAACGCCATCTTCGGCAGGCACGTGGTCCTCGAACACCGCGGCGGCTGGCAATCGCTCTATGCCCACCTGTCGCGGGTCGATGTCCGGCCGGGCGAGCCTGTACCCCGCGGCGGCCAGCTTGGCCTCGCCGGTTCGACCGGGTTGAGCACCGGGCCCCATCTCCACTGGGGCCTCGCCCGGGAAGGGAGCCCGCTCATCGCGGGGCCACACCTGCGCGACCCCCTGGCGTTCCTCTCGATCGACCCGGACCCGCCCGACATCGAGCGGACGCTGGACGCCGCGGCGCACGCCATCTACGGGGCGCTGCAGGCGGCCGGCGCGGCCCTCGGCACGGAGGACGAGGCAGACTTTGCGCACTACCCGCCGGGCTCGCCCGAGCGAACCATCCTCGACATTCAGCGCGCGGCGAATCCCCTCATCGCCCGTTACGTGGTGAGGCGCGGTTAGCGAAGCTCGTTCTCTTTTCTCTTCCAGCGGCCCGTGGCGCCGGTCGCTCCTCGCTCCTCGCTCCTCGCTCCTCCCTCCTCGCTCCTCCCTCCATTACGCTAGGGCTCCATGGAACCCGTCTCCCGCTACTTCACCTCTCAGCGGCTCGAACTGCACTACCTGGTCTGGGGCGATGAGGCGAAACCGCCCATCATCCTGGTCCACGGCACCCGCGACCACGCGCGCTCCTGGCAGCGGACCGCCGAGGCGCTTGCCGGCCGCTACTGCGTGTACGCGCCCGACCTGCGCGGGCACGGCGATTCCGCCTGGGCCATCGGCGGCAACTACTCGATCATCGACTACGTGCTCGACCTCCACGCCCTCGGCCAGGCCATCGGGCGCGAGCCCTACACCATCATCGGGCACTCGCTCGGCGGCGGCGTCTCGCTCCAGTACGCGGGGACGTTTCCCGAGAAGGTACAGAAGCTGGTGACGATCGAGGGCCTGGGCCGCATCTGGGAGCGCGAACGGCGCCCGGCCCACGAGCGGATGCGCGCCTGGATCGAGAGCATGCGCCGGCTCGAGAACCGCACGCTCCACGTCTACCCCACGATCGAGGACGCGACCGCGCGCATGCGCGAGGCCAACCGCCATCTTTCGCCCGGGCTTGCCCGCTTCCTCACCGAACACGGGGTGCGCCGGGCCGAGGGCGGCTTCACCTGGAAATTCGACAACTACACCCACGCCGGGTCGCCCTATGAGTTCAACATGGAAGACGCGCGCGACCTCTGGAACCAGATCACCTGCCCCATGCTCATCCTCTGGGGCAAGGAGAGCTGGGGCTCCCGCCCGGTGAAGATGGACCTCAGCGCCTTCCACAACTACCGCGCGATCGAAATCGACGACGCTGGCCACTGGCTCCACCACGACCAGTTCGAAACCTTCATGGGACATGTGAATGCCTTTCTCGATGGCTAGGCCCGCTCGCTGGGCCACCCTTGCACTCGCCGGCCTCATCGGGGCCAGTTTCGCCGCCTGCGGTGGCAGCGATGACGCCACCACCCCGCCCACCAGCAGCGCCACTGCCAGCGCCACCAGCCCGGCCGGGGGGCCGCGCTCGGAGAACGGACAGCTCATCGCCCGCACCTCGATCCCCAATGACCTGGCCGATGGGACTGCGATCGGCCGGGCCGATGCGCCTGTCGTGGTTGAGGCCTTCGAGGATTTCGGGTGCCCTCACTGCCTCCAGTTCACCGCCACCATCGAGCCGAAGCTCTTCGAGGAGTATGTGGCCACCGGGAAGGTCCGCTTCGTCTATCGCTACTTCCCTCTCCAGCAGGTCACGGGCGCAGCCGCCATCGCCGCCCAGTGCGCCGCCGAACAGGACCGGTTCTGGGAGTTCCACAAGCTCCTCTTCATCGCCCAGGCCGAGGCCAACAACAAGTCGGGGCCGGGGCTGGGCGTCGCCTTCGCGCCTGCCAGCCTGCGCGGCATGGCCTCGGATTCGGGGCTCGATGCCGCAGCCTTTGACGCGTGCGTGGCCGGCGAATCCGCGCTGAAGCGCGTCCAGGAGGATTTGCGCGCGGCACAGGGCCTCGGCCTGCGCGGCACACCGTCGTTCATCATCAACGGCGAGGTCCTCCCCGATAACCCCGCGACCTATGACGACTGGAAGAAGCTCCTCGACCGCCTCCTGAAGTAGCGGGCGGCTTGCCTTACCATCCGCCCATGCGGATCTGGTCCTGCATCGACGGGCAGTGGCGCGAGACCGGCACGGAGGCGCCAGCCCCGCGCTGGTACGACCTGGGGGGAGACGACCGCGAGCGGCTGAAGGAGCTCGGCGAACGCTTCGGCCTCCACCCGCTTGCGATCGAGGACTGCCTGGCGCCGTACATCCACACGCCGAAGATCGACGACTTCGGCGACTACCTGTTCGTAGTCGTCGCCGCAATGGTGCCCACCGCAACCCGGGCCGAGATGGAAGAGCTCGACCTGTTCCTCTCGCGCGACTTCCTCATCACCTTTCACGATGGGCCGGAAGCGCCACCATCGATCGCCGCGGTCGCCAACGCCCTGGCCCAGGGCGTCGCGGTGCGTCCCGGCCTCGATGGCCTGATGTACGAGATCATCGACCGCAGCGTCGATGCCATCCTTCCCCGCGTGAGCGCGATGAGCGAGGAGCTCGACGAAATCGAGGACCGCATTGTGACGGAAGGCGTTGCCGGCATGGACCATCACCGCGTCCTGGAGCTGCGCTCCCTTGCCGGCCGCGTGCGCAGGCTCATCGTCCCCGAGCAGAACCTGATGCTGCGCTTCGGCCGCGGCGAATTTCACCTGGTCCAGCCGGCGAACCAGGTGTACTACCGCGACATCTACGACCACCTGGTACGGGTCGACATGGCGCTTGAAGAGCTGCGCGAAGACGCCGAAGTGGCGCTCAGCACCTACCTGAGCGCGCTCAACAACCGCATGAACGAGGTGATGAAGGTGCTTGCGGTGGTCGGAGCCCTGGCCCTGCCCGCGACCGTGATCACGGGCATCTTCGGCACGAACTTCGATGACATCCCCGGCCTGCACAGCAACTGGGGCTTCGCCGCGATGATGGCGGCGATGGCAGCGATCGCCGGCACGATGGCCTACATCTTCCACCGGCGCGGCTGGTTCTGATGTCAGCCCCCCTGGCCAGGAGCCGGCGCGCCAGGCTCGCGGGCGCCACATGGAGCTAGGCGGCGTTCCGTTCGACCAGGAGGGCTGGCGCCTGGCGGTCGCGCTCGGCATCGGCCTGCTGATGGGCGTGGAACGCGAGCGGCACAAGGGTATCGGCCCGGGGCGGGCGCCGGCCGGCATCCGCACGTTCGCCCTGGTTTCGCTCATCGGCGGCATCTGCATGGTCATCGGCAACATGGCCGTCCTGGCGGTCGCGCTCGCCTTTGTCGCCGCCGCCATCCTCATCGCTTACGCCATGGGCGACCGCGACGACCCGGGCCTGACTTCGGAAGCAGCGCTGCTGACGGCGTTCCTGCTGGGCGCGCTTGCCCAGCGTGAACCCGAGCTCGCGGCGGGCCTCGCTGTCACGGTCACCATCCTCCTGGCGATCCGGGAGCAACTGCACCGGCTCGTTTCGCAGGTGCTCACCGAACAGGAGATCCACGACGGGCTGCTCTTCGCGGGCGCTGCGCTCGTGGTCCTCCCCCTGCTCCCCAGCGAGCGCGTGGGGCCGTACGGCGCCTTCGATCCGTATGCCATGTGGCGGCTGGTGATCATCGTGATGGCCATCAGCGCGGCCGGGTACATCGCCCAGCGGATGCTCGGTTCGCGCGTGGGTTTGCCGCTGGCCGGGTTCGCAGGGGGCTTCATTTCGAGCTCCGCCACCATCGGGAGCATGGGCGGCCGCGCCAGCCGTGAACCCCGCCTGATGCGGCCCGCAGTCGCCGCCGCGGTGCTCTCGACTGTGGCGACCGTCGTCCAGATGGTGGTGGTCGTTGGCGCCACGAGCATGCCGGCGCTGCGCGAGATCGGCCCGGCGATGGTCCTCGCGGGGATAGCCGCCGCCGGGTATGGAGCCCTGTTCGCGCTGCGGGCCTTGCGCGAACCGGCCGAGGTTGAAGCGCCGGCGGGCCGTGCCTTCGAGCCCAGGACCGCGATCGCGTTCGCGGTGACCGTGACCGCCATCCTGCTGGTTTCCGCCGCGCTCAATGACTGGCTCGGCAACACGGGGCTCATCATCTCCACGGCTGTCGCGGGATTCGCCGATACGCACTCCGCCGCTATCTCCGTCGCCTCCCTGGTGGCCGCCGGCAAGATCTCCGCGGCGGATGCGGTCATCCCTATCCTGGGGGGCCTCACCACCAACTCGGTGACGAAGGCTGTGCTTGCGCTCACTTCGGGCGGGCGACCGTTCGCGCGGGCCGTGTGGCCGGGCATCGTGCTGGTCGCAGTCGCCGCCTGGGGCGGGGCGGCCCTCAGCTTCCGCTGGTGAGCCAGGCAGGAAACACAAACGAGGCACGGAGCGGGGGATCTCCATGCCTCGCGATGGAAAGAGGCCGGCGTGGCGCGCTGAGGGGACTTAGGCCGCCAGCCGGTGCTCCTCGTTCGTGATGAAATCGGTGTCTTCGAGCCAGTTCTTGAAGGCCTTCGTGGCCCCGCAGCGCTTGCAGCGCCCGTTCGAAAGCGGCCCGGAGGCCTCCTCGATCACCCAGTGGTGGGCGTGATCCTGCGCCTGGGGCGCGCTGGTGGTGATGTCGATGACCGCGGCTTCCATTTCATGTTCCTCCCTGCGGGCGGGGCCGGCGCCCCGCGCTCCATATCGTTGTTGAGCAGATGGTAGGCACGCCCCCCGCGACGGCCACCCATCTCGCGGATGAATCCGCGCTCACCCGAAAGGCGGAGCCCAATTCGGCCCGTGTGAAGCCCATCACAGTGCATCAGGCAACAGGCAGGGAGGCATGAGCACGCCAGGTTTCGCCGCCGGGCAAAAGCGGGTGGAGTTCCACCCTTCTCTCTCTATCGCGAACTGCGAATGCGCGCCGGCCTGATCACCACGGTCACCCACATCGAGGGGTCCCGGGTCCAGCTCGCTATCGCCTGCTCCGCCCTGATCGGGTCGTAGTAACGGCGCGCCAGGCGGCTGAGCAGGTCGACGGTCCCCTCATCCCCGATAGTGGCCGTGCCCTCGATCGTCACCCAGCGCTCCGGCACCCCCACCGGCTCCTCCACCGAAAGGGCCACGCGCGGGTCGATGGCAATCCACCGCGCCTTCGGCGACCTCCGCGACGTGAACACGCGGGCAACCGTGCCATCCCATTCGAACCACACCGGTACGACGGTCGGCGCGCCACCTTCGCGGAGGTAGGCGAGCTTTGCGATGCGCGTCTCGCGGAGGAAAGCATCGACTTCGCCGGACGTCATCCCGGGCATGGCCCGCATTCTTCCACGTGGCGACGAACGCGCCACCACCCGTCTCTTTCCTCTTTCCTCTTTGCTCTCTCACCCCCTTTCTCACGCCGTCTTCGCGTACAATCCGCACGCTTACGTTCACGTCAGGAGGAAACCCCACATGGGAAAGCTTGATGGCAAGACCGTCATCGTCACCGGCGCCAGCCGCGGCATCGGCGCCGAGATCGCGCGCCTTTTCGCCGGGGAAGGCGGCCGGGTCGCCTGCGTGGCCCGCACGCTGAAGGAAGGCGACCATGTCCTCGAAGGTTCGCTCGAACACACGGTCGGCACGATCAAGGCGGCCGGCGGCGAGGCTACGGCGATCACGGCCGACATTTCCGAGTACGACCAGTGCGTGCGGGCCGTCGAGGAGGCGCGGGCGAAGTACGGGCCCATCGACGTCCTGGTCAACAACGCTGCACTCACCTACTTCATCCCGATCAAGGACTACCCGATCAGCAAATGGCACCGCTCGATCGGCGTTAACTTCCACGCGCCCTTCTATCTCAGCCAGCTCGTATTGCCGGACATGATCGCCCGCAAGTCCGGCTCGATCGTCAACATCTCATCCGGCGCGGCGATTGGCCCGGGCCGGGGCCCTTACAAGGGCGACTTCAGCCGGGGCGGGACGCTTTATGGCGCGGAGAAGGCGGCGCTCGAACGCTTTACCCAGGGCCTCGCGTCCGAAGTCTACCAGGATGGGGTGAGCGTCACCTGCGTTTCACCTTCGCAGGTGGTCCCCACCCCCGGCACCGTCCACCACCACCTGGTCACCGGCATGGATGACCCCCGTGGCGAGCCGCCGATCCTGATGGCGAAGGCCGCCCTCCTGCTCGCCACGGAGCCGCTGGACAAAGTGACCGGCCGGGTTACCTACAGCCAGGAGATCCTCCAGGAATTTGGCTGGATCACCAACGGCAAGGGCACCGGCATCGACCGCAAGGGTTCGGGCTACAGCCAGATCTGAACGAGCCGGTGCACGTTGAACCCTGGGAGGGAGCCGCAAGGCTCCCCCTTTCCTCGTCTCCTGGCGGGGGGCGCTATCATGCCGCCACGCCATTGGGGGAGCGCCATGCCCGGTGTGATTGCCCTGCTCGATCCGGCCGCGACTGCTCGCATCGAGTCCCTCTGGAACGAGATGGAGCAGCGCTTCGCCGTCCGGCGCGGCTTCCCCGGGGGCATCCCCCACATCACCTTCCACATCGGCGATTTCGATATCGAGCCGGGCGCTGCGGCAGTGGTCGAACGTGTGGCCGCCACCACCCCGCCGTTCACCCTCTCGAGCTCGGGGCTCGGCGTCTTCGGCGGCGCCACCCCGGTCGTCTTCGTGATCGTGGCGCGGTCGCCTGCGGCGGCGGCCCTGGCCGAACGGCTTGACCGCGAGATCCAGGCGGCAGGCTACCCGTCCACCGCCGCGTACTATTCGCCCGCGCGCTGGGTTCCGCACATCACGCTTGCCCAGCAGAACCTCGATGGCGCCGACCTCGGGGCGCTCCTTGCCTGGCTCGCCCGCCGGCCGTTCGCCTGGGAGCTACCGATCACGTCGATTTCAATCGCGAAGGAGACCCCCACGGGCGCCGAGATCCTGGCCACCTACCCGCTCGCGGGCTGAGCGCCTGAGACGAGCGGCGAGAGCGCGCGCGGCAGCATCAGCTGCTCCTCGCCGATCGAGCCGTGCCCCTCGAAGGTCCAAATGGCGCTCAATACCGCCTGCGCGAACGCCCAGCCGAGGATGCGCCGCTGGTCGAGCCCCAGCGCATCGGCGAGCTGCCCCGCCCGCCGGGAGGTGAGGGCGCGCAGGTCCGGCTCCACCGTCAGCCGGTTTCGCAGGAGGGCGCCCGTCTCGTAGGCGGGCTCGCCGGCGACGCCTTTCGGGTCGATGGCGAGCCACGGTTCGCGGCGGGCCGCCAGGATGTTCCAGTGGTGCAGGTCGCCGTGCAGCAGCACGGGCTCGGCGGCAGTGGCGCACAGTACGAAGTAGAGCCGCTCGCCCTTCTCGAAGAGGTCCCGCGGAAACGGGCCGCTGCCGCCACCGTGGCCAGCACGCACCCGCGCGAATGCCTGCCCCCAGCGTTCCATCGCCGGGAAGGCGTGGTCCGGTGGCAGGGGCCGCCAGAGCTCGCGCATCACCCCTGCGGCGATTTCCGTGGCGCGCACGTCATCGTCAAGCTCGGCGAGCGGTGTGCCCGGTTCGAGCCGTTCGAGCAGCAGCGCGGCCGCGGCCGGGTCGGCATCGAGTAGCCGGACGGCGCCGCGACCGCCGTAGACGCGGAGCGCAGCGATCTCGTTGGCGAACTCTGGATCAGGGGGCGCGATCTTCAGTACGGCGGGCGCTCCACCCGGAAGCTCGACCCGCGCCACGAAGGCATAGCCCACGTAGGCGAACGTCTCACCGAGCGCGAGGCCCCAGCGCTGCCGCAGCCGCGAGAGCAACGCGGGGAAGGCCTCCGCCCACGCCGCCCCTCGCTCGCCGTACAGGTCCACGAACTTGCGCGCGAGCTCCGGCGACAGCATCGTCACAGGGTACGGCCCGCCGGGCGCACTTCGCACTTCGTCCCTCGCACTTCACGCGCTGACCGAACCTGCAGGCTGCGGCGCGCTCCCTGCCGGCCGCGCCCCCTCCCTTCTCCCTCCTCCCTCCTCCCCCTACCATTCCCCTACCACGCCCCGCCCGCGGCGAGGCCCGCCGGAGTCAGTGCCATGCAGCTCTTCCTCGATACCGCCTCTATCGACGAGGTCCGTGCGGCAGCGCGCTACGGCGTCATCTCCGGCGTCACTACCAACCCCAGCCTCCTCGCGAAGGAGAACGGGGTCAGCTACCGCCAGCGGATCCAGGAGATTGCCGCAGTCATCGATGGCCCGATTTCCGCCGAGTGCGTCTCGCGCAAGGCCGATGACCTGGTCGCCGAAGCACGCGAACTCGCATCGTGGCACCCCAACGTCGTCGTGAAGATCCCGATCGACGCCGAAGGGCTGGAGGCGATCCATCGCTGCAGCGCGGAGGGCATCCGCATCAACACCACGCTGATCTTCACGCCGAACCAGGCATTGCTGGCCGCCCTCGCCGGCGCGGCGTTTCTCAGCCCATTCGTCGGCCGCCTGGACGATGTGAGCTACGACGGCATGGAGCTTATCCGCCAGTGCGTCGACCTGGTGGAGACGCACAACCTGCCCGCCCGGGTGCTGGCCGCGAGCCTGCGCCACCCGTTGCACGTGACCCAGGCGGCGCTTGCCGGCGCCCATATCGGCACTATCCCGCCCTCGCTCATCCCGCAGATGCTGAAGCACCCCCTGACCGACATCGGCATCGACCGGTTCCTGGACGACGCGCGCAAGGCGGGGCTCATCTAGGGCCGGGGCGGGCCAATACCCGGGTCAACCCACGCCTACCCCATCTCCACCGCCAGCACCGTCGCCAGCGGATCGATGGCCTCCTGCGGGACGCGGATCGTCAGCTCGCCCGCCGGGTCCGGGTTGAAGAACTGGTCGATGATCGCGCAGCGCGTGGTGAACTCCAGCTCCTGGCCGCTCGCGAGCACGCGCACCCGCTTCACGTGCCTGATCGGCACGCCGCGCACCGTGACCGTCTCGTAGGGCCGCATCAGCAGGTGCAGGTAGGTGGTGTCGCCCCGCTTCGTTGACGGCCCGTAGAACTGCCAGGGCTCCAGCCCCGCCTCCGTGCCGGTGATGCTTTTGCCGTTCTGGCTCAGCCAGCGCTGCATCGCCCCCAGGATCGCCCGCTGCTCCGGCATGATGGCGCCATCGCCCATCGGGCTCACATTCAGAAGGAGGTTGCCACCCTTGCCCGCCACCTCACAGAGCGTATGCACCACCTGCCGCGGCGACTTCCAGACGCCGTCGTCCGGGTTGTAGCCCCAGCTCTCGTTGAGCGTCATGCACGTCTCCCACGTGCGCGCGGGCGCTTGCGCGGGCACGAACTGCTCCGGCGTCTCGAAGTCGCCAACGGTCGGCAACCGGTCGTTGATGAGGATGCCGGGCTGCAGCCCGCGGATGAGCGCCTCCAGATCCTTCGCCCGCCACTGCCCGGGCGTGCGCTCCCAGCCGCCATCGAACCAGAAGACGTCGATCTGCCCGTAGTTGGTCAGCAGCTCACGCACCTGCTCGAACATCACCGCGATGAACCGCTCCCACTGCTCCGGCGTGGGCGGCCTCGAACGCCCGAACCGGTACGGACGATCCGCGTCCGTAAACGCCGGGTAGTCCGGGTGGTGCCAATCGATCAGGGAGAAGTACAGCCCGACCCGCAGGCCTTCCGCCCGGAACGCCTCCACGAATTCGCGCACGATGTCGCGCCCGTACGGCGAATGCTCCACGCTGAAGTCCGAAGTCTTCGTGTGGAACATCGCGTAGCCGTCGTGGTGCTTGGTCGTGAAGACGGCGTATTGCATGCCGAGGCTCTTCGCCATCCGCGCGAGGCCAGCAGGGTCCCACTGCGTGGGGTTGAAGGTGGCCGCGGAGGCCTGGTACTGCGCGACCGTCAGTTCGCCAGCGGGGAGGGCGGCGTTTCCGCCGACCATGGGCCAGGAGAGCTCGACGCCCCGCTGCGACGAATGCCCCCAGTGGATGAACATGCCAAAGCGGGCGGTATCGAACCACGTGCTCATGGCCGCGCAGTCTACGCCACCCGCCCGGGCGAGGAAGGAAGGGGTACGGGCGCAGTCCGGTCGAGTGGCTTGACAGCCCTCGAATCGAGCGTACCATCCGCGCCGGATACGACAGATGCGCATCGTCAGCTTGCGGCTCACTGCCACCTCCATGCCGCGCGGACTGCTCTTCGCCATGGCCGGCGTTGCGGCCGCCCTGCTGGCGGTGGAGCTCCTCGAGCTGCTCGGCAGCGCGCTCGAACTCGGGTGGCTGCGCGATGTGGGCAACAACGTGCCGGGCGGGCCCGCCGGTACCGGGGCCGCCGGGGCCGGTGGGGGCGCCGCCGGCTCGACCGGTGGCCGCCGGCAGCAGCTGCCACGCCCCGACCTCCCACCAGATCACCCGCTGAACACTGGGGGCGGAGGCGGCGGAGGGCCGCTCATGCCACGCACGCAGCCCACCGGTGGAACCCCGAACCGGTACTCGCCGCGCCAACCATATGCCGGGAACCCCGAAGCACCCGGCCCGAAGTCTGCGCCACCTCCTGCCCGGGCCGACCCTGATTGGGCCCAGCTCGAGGAAAACCAGCGCGAGTATTCGCGCCAGAACCCGCCGCCGCCATCGGGCCCCCCGCCGACCGCTCTCGACCAGGCCCGTGAGGCCTATGACCGCGGGGTCGATACGGTCATTGAGGCGGTCCTCACCGGGGGAGGGAGGTCGCCCCGGTGAGCGGCCGTGCGGCCGGCCAGGCCACCATCCAGGTGGGCACGCGGGCCATTCCTCTCTGGCTCGCGGCGACGGTGGCGGGTGCTGCCACCTGGCTCGGCATTATGCTCGTGGACACGGGCTCCGAGGGGCTGGACGCGCTCTGGACGGCGGCCGCGTACCTGGCGCCGCTCATCCTCGCCGGCTCGCTCAGCCGCACCGTCTCGCTTCGCAACCTGGCAACCGTGACCCTCGCGGGCGGATTCATGCTGGGGGTCGCGCTCCTGGCCATCAAGGGCTTCGAAGCGTTCGACGACGACCCGGCTTCGACCCTGCGGGACTTTGCGGTGCCGCTGCTCGAGGAGTCGCTCAAGCTGGCGCCGGTGCTGCTCTTTCTCTGGATTGGGCGGCATGGCCGGACCTGGACGCTCGGCGCGACCGACCTGCTGCTGCTCGGGGCCGCGGCCGGGGCGGGCTTCGGCCTGGTAGAGGATGCCTACATCCGTGACCGCTTCGGCTGGAACGACCAGGTGAGCTGGTTGCCGATTGCGGAAATCAACGGTGGCCGGGTGATCGCGGGCCACGCGCTCTGGACCTCGCTCGCCAGCCTGGCGATCGGCTACGGACTGCTGCTCCGGTGCCGTGGCGCCATCGCGCTGGCCGCGGCGCTGGCCGGCCTGGCCTGGTCAGTCTTCGATCACGCCGCCAACAACTATGCAGCGGGCCACGAGAGCAGCGCGGCCGAGCGCCTGCAGAGCATCACGGGCGATGGCTGGCTCACGATCTGGGCAGTCGTCCTCGGCGGCATCGCCGCGATCGCGATTGACGCGGCCATCCAGCGCCGGACCATCCGTTCGGTGGAGGCGCTTGCGCCTCCGGGCGGGTTCACCCGGGAAACCTGGGCATACCGGCTCGCCCACCGCGCCCTCGCGGTCGGCGCGTTCCAGCATTACCGGGCCGATGGCCCTGCGGCATCGGGTGCCGAGCGCGCAATCCGTGAACTCGCCCGGAGCCTGTACCTCGCCAGGTTCGATCTCGCCCGCCCAACGGACACACCGGCGCAGGCTCCCGCGCACAGCGGCGAATAGGAACACCGCCTCCCTCCTACCGCGGCAGATCCTCCACGTGCAGCCCGAACAGCGGCGGCGGCTCCAGCTGCAGCGCCGAGAGGTAACTGCAGAGCTGGCTGCGGTGGTGCGTCTCGTGCTCGATCAGCCCGCCAAGCACTCGCCGCCATGCCGGGAACGCCGGCCCCGCCAGGTTCGGGATAACCCGCTCCAGGTCCGCATCCACCAGCCCCGCGACCGTCTTCTTCCCCGTCCGCAACACCAGCTGCCGCAGGCCGGCTGCCGTCACCTCCTCCTTGACCGCGTGGCCCCTGTACTTCGTCACCCCGGTCTGGATGGCGCCGATGTTCATCAGCCGTGTGTTCGCGATGTGCGTGACCAGTTCGGCCACACTGAACTCGCCGGGCGCGGGCCGCCAGTGCACATGCGCGTCTGCAAGCCGCTCGACCACCTCATAAGTGCGTGCGTGCACGTTGCCGACGTAGTTGATGAGCTCGTCCTTCGGGATCATGCGGGGAATCGTAGAGTTGCGAGTTTGGAGGCGCGAGTCGTTGGCCCGGCCCGTTCGCTGCTAACAGCCGGTTAACAGGCGATGAGCATCATGGTTCGGCCGTCACCACAGGAGAATCGCCCATGGCACCCGTATCTCTCTCACCGGCCGAAGAAGGCGAACTGCGGCTGCGCATCCGCCGGGAAGCCGAGGCGCTCCAGCAGGAGTTCGCAGGCATCTTCAGCGTCGAAACGGTCGAACGCTACGTACAGGAGTCCTTCGACAACATCCGTGGCCGCGCCCGCGTGCTGGATTTCGTGCCGGTCTTCGTCCATCGTTTCACGCGTGAACGTCTGAGGGCGCTCGCGCAGGCGGAGGGAACCATGGCGAAGGACCGGCCCGAGGTGCTCTTCGTCTGCGTGCACAACGCCGGCCGCTCCCAGATGGCCGCCGCCCTGACCGCAACCCTGGGCGGCGGCAAGGTCGGCGTCCGCTCCGCCGGCTCGACTCCCGCCGAGGAAATCAACCCGGCTGTCGTCGAGGTCATGGCCGAATTGGGCATCGACCTGTCGCAGGAGTTTCCCAAGCCCCTCTCCGACGAAGTGGTTCGGGCCGCCGATGTGGTCATCACCATGGGCTGCGGCGACGCCTGCCCTATCTATCCCGGCAAGCGCTACCTGGACTGGGAGGTCGACGACCCGGCGGGGCAGCCCCCGGAGGTGGTCCGCCGCATCGCGCTCGATATCGAGCAGCGCGTTCGGGCGCTGCTCCGCGAACTGGGCGTGCCCGCGACCAATTGACGCGGTAACGGTGAGTAATTGGCCCCGTCAATGTTTGTGACCAACATCGCGATCAGCCAGGGCCGAGGGCCCCGGGGTAGGGATTACCCTTATTCTGCGGCCGGGACGCGTCCGTTACCGTAAGGTTCCGGCCCACGCCGCGACTCCGCACCCGAGCCCGAAACCGAAGTCCATGCCCCAGCAACACACACTCGCCGAACAGCCAGACGCCGGTATCCTTAGACTCGCCGCCGAAGCCGCGGGACTCTGGACCTGGGAAGCCGACCTAGTCGCCGACACCACCGTCTTCCAGGAGGGATTCTGGGAGGCCTACGGATACCGCTACCACGGCCCGGTCGCCACAATCGAGTTCATCCGGCTTATGCGCCGCGCCGACCAGTGGTCTGTGGCCCGCGCCTGGCAGGCGCACCTGCAGGGCGAGACGGAGATGTACGAATCGGAATGGCGGCTGCGCACCGCAACGGGTGAGTGGCGCTGGCTCCGCGCCCGCGGGAGGATTACCCGCCGCGATGCAAACGGCGCCCCGCTCTGGATGGTCGGCGTGTATATGGATATCACCCGCGAGAGGGAGATCCGGCACGCCCTCGCGGAATCGCGCGCCGAGATCGAGGCCATCTTCCGGGCCTCCCCCGACGCGATGGCCATCGTCGTTTCGGACCTGACGATCCGCCGTATCAACGCAGCCGCGGCCCGCCTGTTCGAGCAGGTAACCGGGGCCAGGGAGCTCGAAGGCACGAACCTGCTCGATTACCCGTTCTTCATCGAAAGCCCCGTCTTCATCGCGGAGGTACGGAAAGCCCTTTCGGGCACGACATCCACCACCACCGAGCACGAGTTCCGCGCACCCGGGCTCGGCCCCGGCTGGTGGGAAGGCCGTTTCTCCCCCGTCGTTGGCCCCCGCGGCGAGGTCATCGGCGCAAGCATCACCATCCGCGATATCAGCGAGCGCAAGAGGCTCGAACAGGCGCGCGTCCAGGCGCTCAAGCTGGAAAGCCTCGGCCTGATGGCGAGCGGCATCGCCCACGACTTCAACAACCTCCTCACGGCCATCGTCGCCAACGTCGAACTCGCTGCCATGAATGTCGAGCACGAGGAGCAGCACAGCGCTCTCGCCGAAGCCCGTGGCGCCGCCACCCGCGCCTCGGAGCTGGTCGAGCAGCTCCTCGCCTTCGCCGGAAAGAAGCCCGCAACCGCTCGCCCGGTCGACCTGGCCGCGCTCACCGGGGAGTTAGTCCGCTACACCCGCAAGATCCCCGGGGCTCCCGTCAGGATCGATACCGCCCTCGATCCGGTCCCACCGGTGGAAGCTGACGCCACCCAGCTGCGCCAGCTCGTCCTCAACCTCCTCGTCAATGCGGTGGAGGCGACCCGGGATACGGGCAGGCGTGTGGTCGTCCGCACCTCCACCGTCACCGATGCCGCTGCGGCGGCGCCTTCGCCGCTCGTCGAGGCCCGGCAGGCACCCCGCTACGCCCGTCTCGAAGTCAGCGATGAGGGGGTCGGCATGGACGCCGAGACTCGAACCCGCATCTTCGATCCCTTCTTCACCACGAAGGAATCGGGCCACGGGCTCGGGCTGGCGTTGGCCCTCGGGGCCGTCCGCGCCCACGGTGGCGCCATCGCGCTCGAATCCGAACCAGGCTGCGGCACCACCTTCACGATCCTGATCCCGGCCCCCTGATCCTTACGAGGGGCTCCCCGCCAAGCGTGATTCGATTCATAGAGCGGCCCATCTTTTGCGCCTGCCTGCGGTGGAGCCGCGAGGCCCACAGCCGGCCGCGATGCACTCCAACTCCCCGCCGCCAGCGAGGGCGACAACGACGACGGGACCGATGCCACGGCGCTGGTCATGTCCGGCATCGTCGCCGTCGTGGCCGTGCTGGGGATCGGCGGCGCGGTCTATGCCGTGCGGCGGAGGCGTGCCCGGGCCTAAGCAACATCCCGGATGACGGAGTTCAGGCGGCTGCCGCCCGGTCAACCACCAGGCGGTGGCGGCCCGTGTGCTTGGCTTCGTAGAGCGCGCGGTCGGCCGCATCGTAGGTCGCGACGAGCGAATCCTCCCGTGACCGGCGGCGGGACTGCCAGGCGGCCAGCCCGCCGCTGACCGTCACCTGCAACGACTCGCCGGTGGGCAGCACCACGGCCCCGGCGGCCACCGCCTCGATACATCGCGCGGAAGCAGCCCTCGCCTGGGCGAGTGGGCCGGTGAAGAGCACGGCGAACTCCTCACCTCCCAGCCGTCCGAGGTAGGCATCGGAAGGCAGCACGCTATCGAGGCGGCGGGCTACTTCAACCAGCACGGCATCGCCAGCGGGGTGGCCGTAGGTGTCGTTCACACGCTTGAAGTGGTCGATATCGAAGATGGCGATTGCCGTGGGCCTGGCCGCCGCCGCGGTGGCGAACCAGGCGCGCCGGTTGAGCGTGCCGGTGAGGGTGTCGTGGTTGGCCAGGTATTCGGCCTGCTCGCGCAGCTGGTCGAGTTCAGCGTTCTGCTCGGCCATGGCCGCCGTGCTCGCCCGGAGCACCTCAAGCAGTTCTTCCATCTCCTGGCGCGATTCCACCTCGCTCGTGACATCGCGGGCGACCAGGTAGGCTTCGCCTGACTGGCTCATGGGGCTCAGGTTGAACGAGAGCCAGCGCCAGCGGCCATCAGCGTGGCGCACCCGCAACCGCGAGTCGTAGACGGCCTGGCCCCAGAGGGCCGGCAGCGCCCGCGCAATTCCACCGTCGATGTCCTCCGGGTGCACGAGCGGCCAGATGGTCTTGCCCAGGAACACATCCTCTGGATGGCCCAGGGTCTTCTCCCACGCCGGGTTCACCTGGGTCAGCAGGCCCAGCCGGTTCACGGTCGCCATCATGTCGAGCGAAAGGTCGAACACACCGCGGAAGCGCGATTCGCTCTCGCGCAGCTCCTGCTCGGCCTGCTTCTCGGCGCTGATGTCGCGGGCGATGCCCAGGTAGCCGGCCGGCTCGCCATCGCCATTGCGCAGCATGGTCATGGTGAGGCTGACAGGGACACGGGAGCCATCCTTGCGGATGAAGGTCCACTCGCGCGAGTCGGTCTCGCCCCGGCGCGCCAGCGCCACGCAAGCATCGAATCCCGGGCTGACGCGCCGCCCGAGTTCGATCCCGAGTTCGGCGGCGCGCGTTTGCAGCTCGGCAGGGTCGTGATAGACCACCGGGCTGTGCTTGCCCACGAGCTCACTCGCACGGTAGCCCAGGAGCCGTTCGGCGGCGGGGTTGAAGACCACGATGATCCCGTTGAGGTCGGTCGCGATGACGGCGTTCCCGGCTCCATCGAGGATGCCCTTCTGGAAGGCGAGCGCCGCATCCAATTCGCGGGTCCGGCGTTCGGCGAGATCATGCGCGGCTCGCCCGGCCCCCTGCAATTTCCATACCACGACCATGAGCAGCATTGAAACGGCGATGCCGCCGAGCAGGATGGCCGCCTGCGGCTTGCGGCTGGCTGCTTCGAATTCCGGACCCGGCGAGATCTCGAGGGTGAATACCTGGCCCGCCAGCGAAACGTGCCGCGTCTCTACCCCATCGTGCGCATGGTCCGGCCCTTCACCGGCAAGCGAGTGATAGAGCGCCTCCCGCGCGTTTTCGGTCACCTGCTGGTAGACGTGCACGTCGATCTCGGGTTCTACTCCCCCGAGCACGCCTTCGAGGAACAGTTCCGTGATGAAGGGCGCGTACACCCAGCCGGTGAAGGCCGCGCGACGCTCTTCGACGGTGCCGAGCGGCATCCCGGGCCGGTACACCGGCACGAAGAGCAGGAACCCCGCCCGCGATTGCTCGTCGGTCACCAGCACGATGCGGCCGGTCACCTGCGGGAGCCCGGTATCGCGGGCGAGCTCGGCCGCGGTCCGCCGGTTGGGTTCGGAGGCCATGTCGAGCCCCAGCGCCTTCTGGTTGGGCTCCAGGGGCTCCAGGTAGGTGACCGGGTAGAGGACATCGCCGCGGGTGAAGCCGGGCACAGCGTGGACCGTATAGCCGGGGATCTCCTTCTGCCTGGCGGCCTCGAAGACCTCCCGGTCCCAGGCCGGCACGGGGAAGATCACGCCCATGCCGTTGATGCCCGGGTAGCGCGCGCCAAGGTCCAGGCTCTCGACGAACACGCGCCATTCGTTGCCCGTCACCTCGTGCGAGGCGGCGAGCAGGCCAGCTCCGCCGAGCAACGCATCGGAGTACACGGCAAGCCGGGCGCGAATCAGCTCCGCCGCATCGTCGGAAAGCCGATGCAGGCGGTCCGTGTCCTGGCGGTTAGCCGAGGCCTGGGCCATCAGCATGAGCCAGAACGTTGCTCCCAATCCGCCCAGGAGAACGAAAAACGGCAATAACCGCCAGGCACGCCGCGTGAGCAGCGCTCCAGCCTTTCGTCCTGTGGTCACACATCCCCCGGGGCCCATGGGCGGGTCCCGTGTTCATCATCGGCAACAATTGCTCGAACACTGAGGGTGCCGCCTGCCCCTAGGAGCGATTCGCCGGGACTCGCGACGATACCCGGGATGCGCTCGCTTTCCGCGCTCCGCAACTACCAGTCCACCATCCTCCTGTCGCTCGCGCGGGCCTGGCCGGGGAGCCCCGGCGCCAGGTTCACCCTGATGCTTCCCCGCCAGGCGGGGAAGAACGAGATCGCGGCCGCCTTCGTCGCGCTCCTGATGCAGCACTACGCCAGGCGGGAAGGCAACATCGTCATCTGCGCGCCGACGCTCTACCCGCAGGGACGCATCAGCCTGGAGCGCACGCGGCTTGGCCTGGTGCGCTACGCCGGCCGCTGGGGCATTCCCCTCTCCGCCGGGGAGAACACCCTCCGCGCCGGCAGCGTGACCGCCATCTTCCTCAGCGCCTCGCCCGAGGCCCACGTCGCCGGCCACACCGCCACCTTCGGCATCATCGCCGATGAGGCCCAGGACATCGACGGTGAGTGGTTCGACCGCCAGTTCGGCCCGATGGCCGCCTCGACGGGTGCGCCGGTGCTCTTGCTTGGCACACCGTGGGATGGCGCATCGCTGCTGGAACGCGCCGTCGAAGCCAACCGCGCCCACGACCGGGCACACGCGGGCGAGCCGGGATTCGAGCCACGCCACCACCAGGCGAGCTGGCAGACGGTCGCGCTCGCAGCGCCGCTCTACCGGCGTTACGTCGAATCGGAGCGCGCCCGCCTCGGGGCGACCAACCCCATTTTCCTGAGCCAGTACGAGCTCGTTTCGTCGCGCGGGGCCGCCTCCCTGTTCGACGATGAGCAGCTCGACGCGCTACGCGGCAGCCATCCCGTGCTGCGCGCCCCGGCGCCAGGCGAACGGTACGCCGGCGGCATCGACTTCGGTGGGGCGGGCGCGCGCGCCGACGCCACGGTCCTGACCATCGCCCGCATCCGCGAGGGGCGCTGCGAAGTCGTTGCCTGGTACTCATGGCGGGGCACGCCCTTTGGCGCCCTCACGGCCGGGGTGGCGGCAGCTGCCCGGTTGTGGCGTCTGGAGCGACTGGTCGCCGATGAGACCGGGCTGGGCGGCCCGCTTGTGGCGGCGCTGAAGCAGGAGCTGGGCGACGCCGTCGCAGGCCTGGTATTCAGCGCCGCCTCGAAATCGAGCCTGGGGTGGGACCTGGTCAGCGCCGCTGGCGGCGGCCGGCTGGCTCTCCCGGCATCGGATGGCTCGGGCGAGTGGCGGCGGGCCTGGCGGGAGGTCAGCGCCTGCCGGCGCGAGCTCCGGCCCGGCGGAACGATCGCGTGGGGGGCTCCACCGGGTGAACACGACGACTACGTCGCCAGCCTCGCGCTCTGCCTCCGCGCCGCGCAGACGGTGGCGCCGCCGCGCATCGCCCGCGGCCGCACCAGGCCGTGACCACGGCGAGTCGCGGGCGGGGGCGATCGAAGCTTCCTTGCGGCGGCCTAGGGTACCGTTTCGCGGGTCGAGCCCGGGTTCAGCACCGTGATCGAGCCGCCCCAGGCGCACTGCAACTTGCTCGCATTGTTGAGCACGTTGAAGGCCCCGCACTTCACCGTCGGCGAACCGGGCGTCCACGGCGCGACGGTGTTAGGCACACACGCGGCCGGCGTGGGCGTCCCCAGGGCGGCGGCAGTCGCGGCTATCACGGTGGGGTTCGCCGGCGCGTTGCACAGCGGAAACGGCAGGATGTTCGCGAACGGCGCGAAATCCATCACGGTCGCGACCAGCTTGCCTTCCATCATCACGGGCGGCCCCTTGGGGATCACCACCAGCTGGCTGGGGCCGAGGCCGTTGGTGCACATGAGTTGCGCGCCCATGAGTACCGGGAGTCCCATGCCGCGGAGCCTACTCCGCGCCCGGCGGCCTGGGAAGGGGCCAGGGTCCCCCGGGTCGACATGCGCTACACATTACCTGTAATCTCTGTCGTATTATCACGGGGAGGTCCCCCTGTCACCGCTTGAACTGGCCCAGGCCAACCTTACGTCGCCCCCCGTCATCGCCTTCGGCGCTGGCGCCG
This sequence comes from uncultured Anaerolineaceae bacterium, assembly GCA_964648195.1. Lineage (GTDB taxonomy): Bacteria > Chloroflexota > Dehalococcoidia > Tepidiformales > Tepidiformaceae > Amarobacter. The sequence continues at coordinate 27,106 of CAZYLL010000017.1, forward strand.
CTGTCGCCTTCGTGCGCGCCGAACTTCGGCTTCCCCACTGGCTCTATGTCGCCCTGAGCAGCTACCTCCTCTTCGCGATCGGGCTGAAGGGCGGCGCGGCGCTGGCCGCAAGCTCGCCCGCCTCGGCGTCCGGCCCGTTGCTCATTGCGCTTGTGCTCGGCTGCCTGGTCCCGGTCTGGGCCTACGCGGTTGCCCGCCGCCTCGGGCGCTTCGGTATCGACGACGCGGCTGCCCTGGCGGCCCACTACGGCTCGGTCTCGGTGGTCACGTTCACCGCCTCCATGGCCTTCCTGGGGTCCCTCGATGTGGAGGTGGAGGGCTACATGGTCGCCATCCTCGCCCTGCTCGAGGCACCCGGCATCCTCGTCGCCCTCTTCATCGCCAGCCGGGCCTCGGGCAATACATCGTGGCACCGCGCCCTTGGCGAGGTGGTGAGGGGCCGGAGCATCGCGCTTCTCCTCGCCGGGCTCGTGCTGGGCGCGGTGGCGGGGAACGGCGGGATGGCGCCGCTGGCCCCGATCTTCGTCACGCCGTTCTACCTGGTGCTGGTGGTCTTCCTGCTCGAAATGGGGCGGGTCGCAAGCTCGCACCTTGGCGCCATCCGCGAGTCGGGGCGCTTCCTCCTGGCCTTTGGCATCCTGATGCCGCTGTTCAACGGCACGCTCGGCGTTGCAGCCGGCACGCTCGTTGGGCTCTCGGTGGGCGGTGCGACGATACTCGGCACCATCGCCGCGAGCGCTTCCTACATCGCCGCCCCGGCGGCGGTCCGCCACGCGCTGCCGCGCGCCCGGCCCGGCATCCCGCTCGCGGCCTCGCTCGGGGTCACGTTCCCGTTCAACCTGGTCGCGGGCATTCCGCTCTACTATCAGCTCGCCCGCCTGCTGGGGTAGCTTGTTCCCCTTCTTTCCTCGTTCCTCTTTCCTCTCGTAAAACGCTACCCTTTCCCCGGGAGTGGAGGGGGCCCGGTGGCTTCCGCCGTCTTCAAAACGGTTGCGCGGCCGCACAAGCGGTCGCGGGTGGGTTCGACTCCCATGCACTCCCGCCACATCCCCCATGCGGCCCAGCCCCCGCCCCTTTTCCGATGCCCGAATCGGAACCCCGCCCTGGGCGCAAGCACGAAGTGCGGAATTCAAAGGCCGCCTGGCGGCGGGGCACGTGGCCGTGGCCGCACGCCCTTCGCCTTTCGTCGTTCCCGGTTCGGCCCTGGCTGGATTGTTGACTTCGTTACTCGACTTTCTTGGAGGGCCGGCGTACAGTGATCGTCAGCCCCAAACCCAACGCCACGTCACGGAGGATCAGATGACCGACATCGCCCAGCGCGGCTACGCCAATCCCGATGTGCTCGTCAGCACCGATTGGGTCGCCGCCCACCTGAACGACCCCAACATCCGCATCGTCGAATCGAACGAGGACCAGCTCCTCTATCCCTCCGGCCACATCCCCGGCGCGGTGCAGGTCGACTGGGCCGCGGACCTGAACGACCCGCTCCGCCGCGATTACCTCAACCGCGAAGGTTTCGAAAAGCTCATGAGCCGCATCGGCGCCACCCGCGATACGACCATCGTGTTCTACGGCGACAAGAACAACTGGTGGGCCACCTACGCCTTCTGGGTGTTCCAGCTCTTCGGCCACACCAACGCGAAGGTGATGGACGGCGGCCGCCTGAAGTGGGAGAAGGAGGGGCGCCCGCTGACCCGCGAGGTGCTCTCGTACCCGCCGACTACCTACACGGCCCCCGAGCGTGACGACTCGAAGATCCGCATCTTCCGGGATGAGGTGCTCCGGAAGCTCGGCGCCGGCACGAAGCTGGTCGATGTCCGCAGCCCGCAGGAGTACTCCGGCGAACGCACGCACATGCCCGAGTACCCGCAGGAAGGCGTGCTCCGCGGAGGCCACATTCCCGGCGCGAAGAGCGTCCCGTGGGCCCGCGCGGCCAACCCGGAGGATGGCACGTTCAAATCCGCCGAGGAGCTCCGCGCCATTTACGAGCAGGAACAGGGCCTCAAACCCACCGACGACGTCGTCGCCTACTGCCGCATCGGCGAGCGCAGCTCGCACACCTGGTTCGTGCTCACGTACCTGCTGGGCTACCCCAACGTCCGCAACTACGATGGATCGTGGACGGAGTGGGGGAACAGCGTGAACGTGCCCATCGAACGCTGAGCCCCGGCTGCGTACACCGCGCCGGGCGGGGCCAGCACGCGCCGGCCCCTTCCGGCTTCCGCCAGGAGCGAACCATGACCGGGATGCCCCAGGGCCTCAAGGCCCTCCTCGAAGACTTCCAGTTCGCCGACCGCAGCGAGCGCATCGACATGCTCATCGAGTACGCCGACCGCTTCCAGGAAGTGCCCGCACGCATCGCCACGCGCCCGTTCCCGGAAGAGAACCATGTCCAGAAGTGCGAATCCGAGGCCTACGTCTGGGCCGAAGACCTGCCCGATGGCACGCTCAAGTTCCACTTCGCGGTCGAAAACCCGCAGGGGCTCTCGGCCAAGGCATGGGCGGTGATCATGGACGAAACCCTCTCGGGCCAGCCGCTCGAGCAGGTGGCCGAAGTCCCGTGCGATTCGGTGTTCACGGTCTTCGGGAAGGATGTCTCGATGGGCAAGGGCATGGGACTCATGGGAATCACGGATCTCATCACGACGTTCGCGCGGCAGCGGCTGAAGGCGCGCGAGCAAGCCTGAAGGGGGACCTTGCCGATCCCTGCTAGTCTTCGCACGATGAAGCGGCGCACGTTCCTCCTGTCCCTCGGCGCCTGGGCGCTCGCCGCCTGCGAAGGCCCCGGCGGCAAGCCCGCGCCTTCGGCGACGAACGCTCCCACGCCATCGCCAGCATCCTCGCCTGCACCCATCACCAACTCGCCCGCGCCCTCGCCGACAGTTCCCCCGTACCCCACGCCGTTGCCGCGCCTCGAACCCCTCGGCTTCCCCATCGACCCCGCGACCCGGCTGGGCATCGTGTCCGGCGAGGCCGGGGCCCGCACCATCCGCTGGGGCGAAGGCCCCTCTGCCCTGGAGTACTCGCGCGACGACCAGCCCTCTGATGACCCGGTCCGCGCGAACCGCTGCGGGTGGAACGCACGGCTGCACGTCGAATACGAAGGCCAGCCCGCGGTCGACTGGTACATCCCCGTCGGCACGCCGGTCCGCGCCACGATGGACGGCACCGCCTCGCTGATGATCAACACGGTTTCGAACCCGTTCGATGTCTACGGCGTGAGCCGCGAGCCTTACCTGGGCAACCCCGACCGTGCCCGCGCCCCGGTGGTCCCGTTCCCCGGCCCGGGCGGCGGGATGGGCGTGTTTGTGCGCATCCGTAACAGCGCCTTCCAGGCCGAGATGGGCCACCTCGAGCTCATCGCCACCAGCGGCGTCGTCCCGCGAGAGGCATGGGTCGGCGGTCTCGGCCCGGATACCGGCTTCGCCTCCCGTTTCCGCGAGCTCCACGACTTCCGCGTGGCGGACCTCGCCGCCACCTGGGAAGTGCGCGCCGGCGACCTCATCGGCTACAGCGGCGATAGCGGCTACAGCGAAGCGCCGCACCTGCACTACACCATCCGCCGCGCCGGGTTCGCCAACCTCCTCTGCCCCACCACCGAACCCGGTTTCGACGATGCCGGCTGGCTCTTCCGCGCCCCCTGAAACCCTCGCGGGTGAACGGCCAATGGCTGTTCACCCTGGTGGGCCCGGAACCGTACCGGCGGGTCCCTCCTCGGCTTTTGCAACGCCTGTAACACCGTTTCGTTGAACCTGTGGCGCCCGGGGGCACCCGGCACGCACCTCCACGCGACTGTCACCGGGCGGTCACCCGGCTGTCCCCATCGCCCCGTAACAGGGGAGCATCGCCCCCGGTAGGGGTGAGTAGACGTTCTGTGCGTGAACGGGAGGTGTGGCTATGGACCGGGTGAAGAGCGCGCTGCGAGCGCTTCACCACGTCAACCACGAGGCGGGCCAGATGCTCGTGCTGATGGTCGCCGGGATGGCGGCATTCATCGCCATCGCCGGGCTCGCGGTTGATGTTGGACAGATCGTGCTCACGCGCACGGACCTGCAGAAGGTCGCCGATGCGGCCGCGTTCGCGGGCGCGCAGGACCTCCCGAACGCTTCGGCCGCCACGGCAAGCGCCAACACCTACGTTGGCCTCAATGCGGCCAACACCTCCGCAACCGTCGTCATCAGCTCAGACACCAACGCGAACGACACCATCCAGGTCACGGCCACACGCAACGTGAAGTACGCCTTCCTCAGGGTGCTCGGGCTTTCGGGCACACCGGTCTCGGCGAAAGCCAGGGTGCGCTACGGCGTTTACAACGGTGGCAGCGGCATCGTGCCCTGGGGGCTCGTCGCCAGCAACAACAAGGACTTCCTTGGGAACAGCTGCTTTAACGGCTTCGTCGATGGCGTGCCAACCTTCAAGCAGAACCAGAAGTGCGTGCTGAAGTACGGCGCGGGCAGCAACTCCGGCGGGGACTTCGGCGCCCTCGCCCTCGACGGCACCGGGGCCGACAACTACCGCGACGATATTGCCCACGGTTCGAGCAAGACATTCCTGAAGGGCCAGAAGGTCGAAGCGCAGACCGGCAACATGGTCGGCCCCACCGGCCAGGGCATCTCCGACCGGCTCGCGATCGCGCCGCCATCCACCTGCAACACCAACGACCGCGACAAGATCCTGAAGACCGACGCAAGCGGCAAGACGAGCATCGTTTCCGGCTGCGAAAACCACCCGCGCATCGTCGTCATCCCGGTCGTCGACAAGATCGATAACCCCAACCTCTCCACCATCCTCGGGTTCGCCTTCATGTTCCTCCATGGCGAAGCCGGCGGCGGCGGCCACACATCGGTCGAGACGGAGTTCGTGACCTTCGTGACCGATATCCCGGGCGGGGTCTACAACGGCACGGGCAGCGGCTCGACATCGGTCCGGCTCATCGAGTAAGGCTCCCCAGCGCGGGCGCACCCTCGCCGGCGCATCAGCACCGAAGGGGGCCGGGAACCGCAGCGCCCGGCCCCCTTTCTTGTGCCCTTCGTGCCGCCCACGAGGCCGACGTAACACAAATGTTCGTTGACCGGCGGCCACCTCTCCCCGTAGCATCGTTGGAGCAACGACGGGTACGCGGAGGCCATGCCAAAGTTCATCTTCGTTACCGGTGGCGTGGTAAGTTCGGTTGGCAAGGGCATCACCACCGCCAGCCTCGGCAGAATCCTCAAATCCCGCGGCATCTCCGTCTCCATCCAGAAGCTCGACCCGTACCTCAACGTCGACCCGGGCACCATGTCGCCCTACCAGCACGGCGAGGTCTTCGTCACCGTCGATGGCGCCGAAACCGACCTCGACCTCGGCCATTACGAGCGCTTCATCGACCAGGACCTGACGGCCTCTTCGTCGATCACGAGCGGCCAGGTTTACCTCTCGGTCCTCGAGCGCGAGCGCCGCGGCGACTACCTGGGCGGCACCATCCAGCAGGTCCCCCACCTGACCAACGAGATTAAGGCCCGCATCTACTCCGTTGCCGAACAGACGAACTGCGAGGTGCTGATCTGCGAGGTCGGCGGCACTGTGGGCGATATCGAGGGCGAAACCTTCATCGAGGCCATCCGCCAGATCCGGCACGAACAGCCGCGCGATACGTGCCTCAGCGTGCACGTCTGCTTCCTCCCGTGGGTGGGCGCCACAGGGGAACTGAAGACCAAGCCAACCCAACACTCCGTCCGCGAGCTGCGCTCCAAGGGCATCCAGCCCGATGCCATCCTCCTCCGCAGCGACCACCCCGTCCCGCGCGACATCTCGGAGAAGGTCGCCCTCTTCTGCGACGTCGAGCCGCGCGCGGTCATCCCCATGGAGACCGTCCAGACCATCTACGAAGTCCCGCTCCTGCTCGAGGAGCGCGGCCTGGGCGATTTCGTGATCGACCGCCTCGGGCTTCACGGCGGGCGCGACCTTGAGGAGTGGCGCCAGATGGTGCAGCGGCTCAAGCACCCCTCCGGGTCGATCGAAATCGCGGTCGTCGGCAAGTACGTTGCCCTGCACGACGCCTACATGTCGGTGAAGGAATCGCTTGCGCACGCCGGGATCGCCAGCGAGGTGGATGTCGACATTCGCTGGGTCCACGCCGAGGACCTCGAATCGCGCCCGGCTGAGGCGCTCCTCGCCGGGGTAGATGGCATCGTGGTGCCCGGCGGTTTTGGCGAGCGCGGCTGGGAAGGGAAGATCGCCGCCGCCCGCTGGGCGCGCGAGAACCAGGTGCCCTACCTGGGGCTCTGCCTGGGCATGCAGGTGATGGTCACCGAGTTCGCACGCGACGTCTGCGGGCTCCGGGGGGCGAACAGCACCGAGTTCGACCCCGAATCGCCCCATCCCGTGATCAGCCTCCTCGAAGAGCAACAGGGCGTGACGAACAAAGGCGGCACCATGCGCCTCGGCGCCTATCCCTGCCGCCTGGTCCCGGGCTCGCTCGCCGCCCGCGCCTACGGCACCGACCTGGTGAGCGAACGGCACCGGCACCGCTGGGAGTTCAACAATGCCTACCGGGCAGTCCTCGAAGAGGCCGGCCTGCGCGTGAGCGGCACATCGCCGGATGGCTCACTGGTGGAGATCAGCGAGATCGCGGGCCACCCGTTCATGCTCGGCACCCAGTTCCACCCCGAGCTCCAGAGCCGTCCGAACCGGCCCCACCCGCTTTTCCGGGAGTTTGTCGCCGCGGCGCGGGCCCGCCACCACGCGCGTGCCGGCGAAGCCGTCGCGACCGCCTGAGCCGATAACCCGCCCCCGCATTACAGCCGCATAACGAATCCCGTAAAGATCTTCCCACGGCCCTCCCGCGTGGTATTTTGGATGAGCCGAATCCTTCCCGCCGGGAAGGAACGGGGGACCCATCTCCTGGGGTGCATCCTTCCACCGAAGGACGGCGACTTCCGACGCCGAACCCGTCAGCTAACCCCGTAGGCGTTCGGAGGAGACAGCATCTGCCTCCTCTCGCCATCGCCCCATCCACCCGCCTTCCTTCCGTCACCGGGCCTCATCCCCCGATGAACTCCCGGTGGTCGAATAAGCGGCGGCTCACCCGCCCACGAGGGAGCAGCACATGGCCATTCGCGTGATCACGATTGCCCGGCAGGTTGGCACCGGTGGAGAAGATGTCGCCCGCACGATCTCGGCAGCCACCGGCTACCGGCTGCTCGATTACCGCGTCATCCAGGAAGCCGCCCAGGAAGCCGGCGTCTCGCCCGAAACGGTCAGCGACGCGGAACACAAGCCGTCGTTCTTCGCCCGCATCATCGAAGCGCTCGCGCGCAACCCCGCGACGCCGGCCTCCGGGCAGTGGGGCGAGCCGGTGAATATCGCCGCCACCCCGCTGCTCACCTCCATGGACTATCGCCTGCTCATCCAGGGAGTCGTCGAAAACTTCGCCGACCAGGGCGAGGTCGTCTTCCTCGGTCACGGCGCGCAGTTCATGGTCAAGGGCCGTCCCGATTCCCTGCGCGTCCTGGTTTCCGGGACACCGGAAGTCCGCGCTCGCCGGCTTGCCGCTTCCATGGCAACCGACGAAGCGAAAGCGCGCGAACTCGTCCAGCGCACGGATAAGGAACGGGTGGACTACTTCCGCACCTACTACGGCGAAGACTGGCTCGGCTGCTCCAGCTACGACCTGGTCGTCAACACCGACCAGTTCGAACCGCAACAGGCCGCCGATGTGGTCCTCGCAGCCGTCCGCGTGCGCGCGCCGCTCGCCGCGGCTGTCTGAAGAGGCGGTATTTCCGCCGGCTACCGGAGAGGCCCGGGCCTGCACCCGGGTCTCTTCGTGTCCGGAGACCGCTAGCCCCCGCTGGCTCATACTGAGGCTCTATGGACTGGTGGCGGATCGTTCACATCCTGAGCATGATCTGGCTCGGCGCGGGGCTTGGCGCCACCTACCCGCTCATCCTCCGCGCCTGGGCCTCGAAGGATGTGAAGTACCAGATGTACTGCCTCGTCGAAGCCGCGAACAACGAAACCCGCGTGCTCTTGCCGGGCGCGATGGCCACCGGCATCACCGGCTTCTTCTGGGCGGTCGCGGCCGAGTACAACTTCGTGAAGGATGGCTGGCTCGCCGCCCTCACCCTCCTCTACATCTTCTTCTACTTCGTTTGCCTGCCCCTGCTCGGGTTCGGGCTCCGGCGGGCACGGCTGGCGTCGCTCATCGCCGCCAGGAAGGGCGAAGAGACCGAGGAGCTTCGCGCCATCCTCGATGACCGGGTCCCGATCGTCTTCGGCACCATCCTCGTCCTGAGCGTGCCTCTGCTCGCCTGGCTGGCCATCTTCAAGCCGTTCTAGCGGCGCAGCGGGGTTCCTGGTGCCGGGCTTCTCACTCGTCCTCGCCACGCTCTGCGCGTGAAGGCGCCCGCCGCGCCAGCACTCCCACCCGCGGGATGGGCGGTACGAGGAACGGCCCCACGTTCACCAGGTCGAGCGCATCGAACCCCGCCTCGGTGAACATCGCCGCCAGCCGGCCCCAGCCGCGCAGGTCCACATCGCCACAGCCCGCGCTTAACAGGCGCGCGTGCATCCGGTGGAGCCAGCCGCTGCGCACCGGGGCAACTTCCATCACCAGCGCCGACCCGCCGGGCGCCAGCAGCCGCGCGATCTCCCGGGCGAAGGCATGCGTCACATCGTCGTCGAACCGCCGCAGGTAATACAGGCTGGTGATGCAATCGAACGACTCATCCCGGAACGGCAGCTGCTCGGGCCAGGCGATGACCTCGACGGGCCCCGGCCCGGCAACCAGGTCCACCGTCACCGGTGGCTCGTCCATGCCGGCCTTCGCCGCGAGCAGATGGGCATAGGCCGCCGTCCCGCAGCCGATGTCCAGGTAGCGCTTGCCGGGCCCGAGCTCGATCAGGCCGATGATCCGCTGCGCACGCGGCGTGATCAGCGCCATCCCCGTCTGCGAATTGATCGCCCGAGCCAGCGGCGCGGTGCGCCCGAACACCCACTCCTGGCGCGCCTCGATGGCCTTCCGGCGGCGGCGCATCATAGTTCGTACACCATCCGCACCCGGCGGCCCGCGGCGACCGCTGGTTCGAGAGCGGCCGCCAGCGCGCTCGCCTGTTCCGCGAGGCCACCGGCGTTGGCGCGCCGCACAAGCGTGGCTGTCATCGGGTCGGCGGCGATTGCCGCCGCCACCTTCAGCAACTCCTCGCGCAGCGGTGCGGGCTCCTGCCAGGCCATCTCGAGTTTCTCCACGTCTTCCTGGTCCTCTGCCTCGGCTTCGTAGAAGGTGGTGAGCGGGCCCATCCGCACCCGGTGCTCGTCGTGCAGCCGGTCGGCGAGGGCGATCAGCGGGTGGGCCGCGCCGAACCCGCGCGAGACCGCGAACGAGAGGAAGCCCACCAGGTCCGTCCCCTCGTCCGGCAGTCCGATGCCCCCGGACTCACCTTCCACCTCAAGCCACAGCCGCATCGCCACAGAGGGTACCCCCGCCACCCACTCCGGTCACCGCCACGGGTCATGCCCGCCCCAGGAGTTGCGGCCGCCAGGCCCAGATTGGCGGTAGCCGCAACTGCGCTCCCCCTTCCGGGCAGAGGACGTGCCACGGCGGGTCGTCGAAGGGCAGGTGGGGGATGTACGGCCCGGGCTCCCGTCCCGCCATGCGCCGCCGCCAGGTGCGCACCACGCCAACGCCCCTCTGCTCGTGCCGGATGCAGCGGCCCAGCTCGCGGTGCACCCAGGCCCAGCAGGCGAACCGCTCGGGCGCCACCGCGAACTCGCGGTCCCAGAAGTCCGGCGGGTGGTCTGACCACCACTCCCCAATTGCCCGCGGCGGATTGGTGATATGCGTCAGCTCGTGCTTGGCGATGAACCGCACCACCTCGATTGGCGTTCCCGGCCGGTTCAACACCGGGTGAAACGCGATCACGTGCCGATCCAGTCCCATCAGGTGGCGGCAAATGAACGCCAGCGGCCCGGCCGCCAGTATCCGCACCTCGATCTCGTCGCTGATCTCCGGGAACCACACCGCCCGCGCCTCATCGACGACCGCCTGGAAGCTGAAGCCTGTCCGTGATTCGACGGGCTGGAAGAGCAGCGGCTGCCGGGGCTGGAGGAGTAGTCCGCGCATGGGGAGGGCAGTATGCCCTCCCGGCATCCGTTCCGCCAGGCCCCTGGCTAGAAGCCGTTCGTGCCGTCGGTGAAGCGCAGCCCATCGAGAAGGATGCCGTGCGAGGCCATCTCCCAGTGCAGGTGCGCGCCGGTGGAAAGCCCCGTGTTCCCCACAAGCCCGATCTGCTGGCCGGCTTCCACCAGGTCGCCCTCGGCCACCTCGATGGCGCGCAGATGCCCATAGCCGGAATAGAGCCCGCCGCCGTGGTCGATGATGACCATGTTCCCGCGCACCTTCAGTTGCCGCGCCAGCACCACGCGGCCCCTGTTCGTCGCCACCACCGGCGTCCCCTCCGCCGTCCCGAAGTCGGTGCCACCGTGATGGCCCGATGGCGCCGAGCCGTTCACCGAGCGCTGTTCGCCATAGCGCGCGGTGAGTGCCCCGGCAACCGGCACCTGCCACAGCCCATCCCACAGCTTCTCCGGGGTGACCTTTACGTAGATGGACTTCAGCATCGCCAGCTCTTCGGCGATGACGGCCGGGTCGAGCAGCTCGGTCACCTGCTCGGGCGTGAACTCCAGGTAATCGACCGTCCAATCGGCCGGCAGGACCGTGATCGTCTCCTGGAGCGTCCCTTTCGTGCCGGTTGGTAGGGTTACGTCAACTTTCAGCTCATGGCGGCCCGGTGGGTCTTCGGCATCCACCGGCACGAAGGTGTACTGGCTTTGCGAGCCCGGCGTGAGGGGGAACTTGCGGCCAAGGAACGCGACCTGGCCACCGCGGATATCGCCGGTGACCGAGACCAGGATCGCGCCCGCCTGGTATACCTCCAGCGTTGAGAGCACGAGCGCGGGCGGCTCCAGCGCCTGCGGGGTCTCGCCGGGCAGCAGGGTTGGCGTGGCGGTGGGACCGGCCGGTGTGGCCAGCCGCACGGTCACCTCGTTCGAGGCCCCGCTCGCGCCGCCGCAGGCGACGGCCGCAAGGGCCACGAGACCTGCCACGGCCGCGATCGCCGCCATGAGGAAGTGCCCTGGCATGGAGCCACCCATCCCGGACAGGGTGCCGCATCGCGGCGTAAGGAGTAAGGCAAAGGGCGGGCGCCCGCGGCAACCGGCTTTCCCCCGGGTACTACGGGCGAGGGAGGCGGGATGATCCGCTTGATGTGGGCATGTATCCGCCTTTTGTACGAGTGCGGCCCCCCTCACGGCGGATTCCTGGACGCCTGGCCGCGCGCATACCATGACTGCATGCTGGAGCCGCGTATCCACTACACCCGCACGAGCGACGGAGTGAACATCGCCTACACGTCGTTCGGGGAAGGCGGGGTGCCGGTGATCGCCCTCCGCCCCCCGCAGCTCAGCCACATCGGCCTGGAATGGAACCTCCCCTTCCAGACGCGTTACCGCGAGTTCGAGCGCATGTCCGGGCGCCGCCAGGTCATCCGCTTCGACACCCGTGGCTCCGGCCTCTCCGACCGCGACGTAAACGACGTCTCCCTCGAAGCGCGCATCCACGATATCGATGCCGTGGCCGGCCGGCTCGGGCTCGAGCGCTTCGCCCTCCAGGCGAACCTCCACGCCTGCTCGTGGGCGGTGGCCTACGCCGTGGCACGCCCGGGGCGCGTCTCGCACCTGGTGCTCCACCAGCCCTACACGCGCGGCGCCGACTACTGGAACCAGGCTGGCCGTTCGGCCCTCGAATCGCTCGTCAACGTCGACTGGCTTACCTATACCGAGGCCTCGATGTCCCACGCCTTCGGGTGGGTGCCCGGCGATATCCCCCGCGCACTCGCCAGCCAGATGCGCGCCGCAATCACCCCTGCGGACTTCCTCAACTACCTCCGCGCAGACCGCGAGACCGATGTGACCGCCCTCCTGCCACGCGTCTCCTGCCCTGTGCTGGTGATCCATTTCGATATGAACGCGCTCACCCCGCGCGAACTCGCGGTGCGTGTCGCCAGCGCCGTGCCCGATGGCCGCCTTGCGCTCCCGCGCTCCCTGGGCGAGGCGATCCGCGAGATGGACGAGTTCCTCGACCTGGCGGCCGAACAGCCGGCCGCAACCCCGGACTTCGACGACATGCCACTCCGCATCGTGCTCGTCGCCAACGGCAACGCCCGCCCTGGCGTGATCGAGGAGCGCATCGCCTCGCATGGTGGCGCGGCGGTATCGCTCACGGGTGGCACATCGACCGGTGTGTTCGGGTCCGCGCAGGCGGCCCTCGGGTGTGCCCAGGCCCTGGCCGAGGAGACCGGCGCGAGCATCGGTGTCCACGCGGGCGAGCCCGGTGCGGCCCCCGCCACCGAGGCCGACCAGTCGCTCGTGGTTGCCGTCCGCGCGTCGGTCGTGGCGGCGCCGGGCGAGGTGGTGGTCTCGAACGTGGTGCGCGAGCTCGTCGCCGGCAAGGGCTTCGGCTTTCGCGAGCTCTCCGCTCCGGTGGTTGTGCCCCTGATGACGGAGCCGCTCCGGCTGTTCGCACTCAGGTAGCCAGGGCGGCCATAATCCCCCCATGGAACCGACGGAACCGCGGGAACCGTTCGCCCGCCTGTCCACCTGGATCCCCGGGGAAGCGCCGCCCGAAGGCCAGCGCGCTGCGCTGCACCGGCTGGCAGCCGCCCTCCGCAACATCACCGAGGCGCTAATGGACATGGATGCCCCCGAGGCCGACCTCATCGCCGCGGCGGAGGCGAGCGAGCGCTTCGTCGAGCGCCTGGAGGCGACCCGGACCGGCCACCGCTCCTGGGGGTACAGCGAGACCTCGCCTTCGGGAAACCCCCGCGCGCTCTTCGACCACAGCCCGCTCCTGGGCCTGGCGAACCCGGTCGCGCCGCCCCTGAGGCTCCGCATCGAAGGCGACGCGGTGGTGGGCACCGCCGTGTTCGGCAAGCAATACGAGGGGCCACCCGGCCACGTCCACGGCGGGCTGGTGGCTGCAGCCTTCGATGAGGCGCTCGGGATGGCCCAGGCCATGACCGGCCACCCGGGCATGACGGGCACGCTCACGGTCCGCTACCGCCGGCCCACGCCCCTTCACACCGAAGTCCGGTTCCACGCCCGCGTCGACCGGGTGGAAGGGCGAAAGATCTTCGCGAGCGGCACGCTGCATGCCGGCGACGTGCTCTGCGCTGAGGCGGAGGGCGTCTTCATCTCCGTCGATTTCGAACGCCTCCGCATAGCCATCGGTGGCGCCGGCGGCCCGCAGGGCTGAGCCCCGGCAGCAACCCAACGGTCCAACCGAAAAGGCCACCCGCTCATTCGCGAGTGGCCTTGCCGGGGTGGGCCGCCCAGGGGTAGCGGCCGCACCGGAGGAGGGAACGGAGCGTCTCTAACCGTAGCGCCATTCGGGGGTTGCCGTGTGGCAACCCGGGCAGTACCGGTCGCGGCTTTCGTAGGCCGAACTGCACTCGGGGCAGCGGCGGACAACCGCGACGGCGGCGCTGACCACACCAGATTCGGCGAAAATCCTTCGCCACCAGGGCTGATGACCGGGACGGAGCATGGAAGCCTCCTGTGAAGCGGTGGATGCGGGAGCGCCGGCGCCGGGAGAATCCGCCAGCGGGTCACGCATTCCAGGGCGTCTGAGAGGCAGTACTGGCAGGCTGAGCGGCTGCCACGCCTCTCCCTTCACGCCTGCGGGGTTAGCTGTCGGGTTCGGTGAGGGAGTTCACCTACCCGGCCATGGCGGCCGGGATACACCCCATGAGTTGGGTCCCCCGCTCCTTCCCACGGGAAGGATTCGGCACCACAGTTGTACCACAAACGGCAGGGCGTGGTGTTAAACGCCCGTAAATTGGGCCTTGCAGATCCGTTACACGCCGATAGGATTGCGCGAGGCTACTGGAAGAGCGCGCCCACGCTCTGGCCCGAATGAATGCGCCCGATGGCATCGCCCAGCAGCGGCGCCACTGGCAGGATCGTCATGTTCGGCAGCCGCTTGGCTTCGGGGATCGGGATCGAATCCGTGACCACGATTTCGCGCGCGTCCGCAGCCCGGAGCCGCTCGATCGCAGGCCCGGTGAACAGCCCGTGGTAGCAGGCGATGATCGCCTCGCGCGCGCCGCGCTCCCTCAGGATCCGCACCGCCTCGGTGATCGTCCCGGCGGTATCGATCTCGTCGTCGATGACGAGCACATTGCGCCCTTCGACCTCTCCGATGACATTCATCGCCTCGGTGCGGCCGGTGTTGCCCAGGCGGCGCTTTTCGATGATGGCGAGTGGCATGTCGAGCCGCGCTGCGACATCGCGCGCCCGCTTTTCATCGCCGACATCGGGCGCAACCACGGTGTAGTTCTCGAGCCGCTCGCTCTTGAAGTGGCTCGTCATCGTGAAGATGGCGTTCAGCTCATCGAGCGGGATATTGAAGAAGCCCTGGATCTGCCCGGCGTGCAGGTTCATGGTGAGCACGCGGTCGGCGCCCGCGGTTTCGAGCATGTTCGCGATAAGGCGCGCGGTGATCGGCACGCGGGGCTGGTCCTTCTTATCGCTGCGCCCGTACGCGTAATAGGGAATGACCGCCGTGATCCGCCCGGCCGAGGCGCGCCGGGCGGCGTCGATCATAATCAGTAGCTCGATGATGGAGGTGTTGACCGGGCTGACGAACGGCTGCACCAGGTACACATCGCGCATGCGGATGTTTTCCTGGAACTGCACAAAGATGTTCTCGTTCGAGAACTCGAAGACGTCGATCCTGCCGAGCTGGCGTCCGAGCCGCGCGGCGATAGCCTGGGCGAGCTCGGGGTGCGCCCGGCCGCTGAAGATCGCTAGGTCGTTGTACACGGAAGGCTACTCCCCGGTCCTGTGCTCGAACCGCCCCGCCTTGGGCGCAAGCCGAATGTACCACGGGGGCCCCGCTTGCCAGTAGTCGCCCGCCCGCTGCCGCGGTTGTAAGGTCCCTGGCCGCCGCCGGTCTCACCTCCGTGGACACCTCGCACACCACCCCAGGCCGGCCCCTCGAAGGATGGGGCGGCCTCCTGCTTTGGGCGGAGCTGCAGCGCTTGTGTGAACCACATTACAGGAGGCCATCGGGGCGCCCTGCCACGATGGTCCAGGAGGGATTCGGGAGAACGACGGTGAAGACAACGAAGGTACGGATTGGCGCAATGCTGGCGGCCATGATCGTCGCCGGTGGCACGCTCGCAGGGGCACTGGCCACGCAGGATGGCGGCCAGCCCACTGGCGCAACAGCGACCAACCACGAGACCGTGCAGGATGCCGGCGAGCCCATCCTCTACGCCGGCAGCTACGGCCTCTTCCCCTCGAAGTAGTTCAGGACACTTCGAAGAGGAACTCGACCTCGACCGGCACGCCCGATGGCAACTCGGCCACGCCGATGGCGATACGCGCGTGCCGTCCCCCCTCGCCCAACACGTCGACCAGCAGCTGCGAGGCGCCGTTGACGACCTGCGGGTGGGCCGTGAAGCCCTCGGCGCTGGCGACGTAGCCCGCCACGCGCAGCACCCGCACCACGCGGTCGAGCGACCCCAGCTCGGCGCGGACGATGCCCAGCGCCTGGATGGCACAGGTCCGCGCGAGCGCCGCCCCTTGTTCGATGGTCACGTTCGCCCCGAGCTTCCCCTGCATCGCCACGCCGCTGCCGTCGTGGTTGCGCGGCACCTGGCCGGAGACGAAGAGCTGGTTGGCGCTGCGCACGCAGGGCACGTACAGGCCCGCGGGGGCCCCCGGCGGGGGCAGCTCGATGCCCAGCTCCCTGATTCGCGCCTCAGCGCTCACTGGTATTCGCCCAGCAACGTGCTCACCACGTTCTCGAACTCCTCCGAGCTGTAGCACTCGATCACAATCTTCGCGCCCTTCTTCTGTGGCTCCACCTTCACGCGCGTGCTCAACGCACGGCGCAGGCGAGCCTCAATATCCGCCAGGGCCGCATCGCGCCGGGCCGTGTGCGCTCCGGGTGCGCTGGAGGTGGCGGGCGTCCCGGCGAGCTGCCGGCGGACATAGCTTTCGGTGTCGCGCACGGAAAGCTTCCGCTTCACCACATCGCGCCAGGCGTTCACCCTGCCGCGCCCCTCCGGCAGGCCAAGCAGTGCCCGGGCATGCCCCTCGGTGATCTCGCCAGCGACCAGGCTCCGCCGGATCTCCGATTCCAGCTGCAGCAGGCGGAGCGCGTTCGCGACCGTCGCCCGGTTCTTGCCCACCCGCCGGGCGACCTCCTCCTGCGTGAGCCCGTACTCTTCCACCAGCCGGCGGTAGGCCATCGCCTCTTCGACCGGGTTCAGGTCGGCGCGCTGGATGTTCTCGATGAGCGCCAGCTCGAGCAGCTCGTGGTCGGCCGCTTCGCGGATGACGACAGGCACGGTTTCGAGCCCGGCCAGGCGGGCGGCCTGGAGGCGGCGCTCGCCGGCGATCAGCCGGTAGCCCCCGTCCTCATCGCGGCTGACCACGAGCGGCTGGATGATGCCGTGCTCGCGGATGGAGTCGGAGAGCTCGCGCAGCTTTTCGGGCTCGAAGTTGGTGCGGGGCTGCTCGGGGTTGGGGGCGATGAGGTCGATATCGAGCTGCTCGGGGCCGCCGCGGCGGGCGGCCGCGCCCGGTGGCAACGTTGTGGCTACAGGGGCCACAGGTGGCTCATCGCGGGTCACGGCGGGCGGCGGCGGGGCGGCGGGTGGCTCCTCGCGGTGCTCGGGCGGGGCGGTGGCGGCGCCGCCAAAGAGGGCATCGAGGCCCCGGCCCAGTCCACGTTTTGGCTGTGTCATACGGCCACTCCTGCGCGTTCTAGAAGTTCGGAGGCAACGGCCTCGTAGGCCGCCGCCGATCGGCCACCCTGGTCGTAGCGGAAGATCGACTGGCCGTGGCTCGGGGCCTCGCTCAGGCGCACCGACCGCGGGATGATCGTGGCGAACGTCTGGGGGAAGTGCCCGCGCACCTCATCGACCACCTGCTGGGCAAGGCGCGTGCGGCCATCAAACATCGTGAGGATGAGGCCGAGCACATGGAGGCCCGGGTTCAGGCTCCGCTTTACCAGTTCGAGCGTCTCCATCAGGCGGCTCAGCCCTTCGAGCGCCATGTACTCGCACTGCACCGGGATGATCACGCTGTCGCTCGCCGTGAGCGCGTTGATGGTGAGCAGCCCGAGCGAGGGCGGGCAATCGACGAGTACCCAGTCGTAATGGTCGCGCACCGGGTAGATGGCGTTGGCCAGGCGCCGTTCGCGCGCGAGCACGGGGACGAGCTCGACTTCCGCCCCGGAAAGCTCGGCACTCGAAGGCACCACATCGACGCCCTCTTCCTCCACACGCACGATGCAGTCAGCCATGGGCACCTCATCCAGGATGGCATCGTAGGTGCCGGGCTGCTCGGCCCCGCTCACGCCGAGGGCGGAAGTGGCGTTTGCCTGCGGGTCGAGGTCAATGAGGAGGACACGCTGACCGCGGCGGGCGAGGGCCACGGCCAACGAGACGGCGGTGGTCGTCTTGCCGACACCACCCTTCTGGTTCACGAGCGAAACGATCTTTGCCGCCATCAGGCTGCCTCCCGGTTCATGCGTGCTTCGATTGCCTCGCGCGTGGGCAGCCCGGCGATGCCGGAGCCTTCGACAGCGAGCGCTCCTGCCGCAAGGGCGAACTGCATCGCCAGTGCGACGTCGTCAGTTTCCGCGAGACGGACCATGAAGGCGGCGGCGAAGCAATCGCCTGCCCCCGTGGGGTCCACCGGGGCCGCCGGCAGGGCTGGCCAGTGCTGTGCTGTGCCATCCAGTTCGAACAGTGTAGCGCCATTGTGGCCACGCGTCAGGATAGCAAGCGTGCGGTGCTCCGCGAGATACCGGGCCAGCGCCTCCCCATCCGGTGTGTCCTCATCGCTGAAGAACGCAATCCAGCCGGGCCGCGCGAAGTTCTTCGCCACCAGCAGGGGCTCCGGGTGCGGGACGACGCGCCCGCCCGCTGCCACGCTGCGGAGCGCACCCTGGAGCGCCACCCCGGTGAGCGATTCGCGAAAGCGCAGGGGCGCCTTGCGGAACTCGTGATAGGCGGGCGCGAAGAGCACCGCATCCGGCCGTTCGCCCGGGCGCAGGTGCGGCATCAGCGCCAGCGGCTCGCCTTCCGCGAGCAGCAGCTGGGTGCGGTTGCCCGCCGCATCGTAGGTGTTCGCGTAGCGCGGGAGGTCGGCAACCGGCGTCGCGCGGACATCGAGACCGGCGAGCGCGCGCTGATCGAAGTCCGGGTGCATCCCCGTGATGAGCGTGACACTCGCGCCCAGCGCCCGTGCGGTCAGTGCCGTGTAGAGCGACGGTCCCCCGGGCGCCCACCCCCCTTCGGGTGTGCGGTCCAGCGTGACGTTGCCGGCGACGAGGATGCGCGTCGCGGTGCCCTCCTAGTTCTTCAGGCTGATGACAACCTTCCGGTTCTCGCCTTCGCCGATGCTGTTGGTCTCCAGCTCCGGGTCGTCGGCGAACGTTATGTGCACCAAACGCCGTTCCGCCGCGCTCATCGGCTCAAGCGTGATGGGCGTGCCCGTCTGGCGGACGCGGTCGGCCATGCGCTGCGCGAGCGCGATGATCCGTTCCTCATTCCGGTGGCGGTAGTGCTCGACATCGACCGTGACGCTGCCCTTGCCGGGGTACCGCCGGGCGAGAATCAGGTTCACCAGGTACTGCAGGGCCACCAGCGTATCGCCGCGCCGGCCGATCAGCAGGCCCAGGTCGTCGCCTTTGATATCGATGACGGCCAGCGCGCTCCCGAGCCCATCGCCAGGAGTCAATGGTTCGCGAATCGAGATCTCCGCGTCGATGTCGAGGATGCGGAGGATGTCGTCGACTGTTTGGGCGGCGAAGTCCACCGCTTCGGCGTTGATGTCGGGTGCGATGTACTCCTGCGGCTCGCGCGATTCCTCGCGCCGGGGGCGCCGTTCACGCGGTGGCCGCTCGGGCTGCGGGCGCTCCTCGCGGGGCTGCGCTTGCCCCCGGCCGCGGCCACCGCGGCCCTGCCGCTGGCGCGAAGCCTCGGCGGGCGGAGCCGCGGGGGCTGCTTCGCCCCGCGGCCGGAGGAAGTCAGCATCGGTGAGCTTGGGCATGACGGGCTCGACACTTCCCCGGCCGCCCCGGGGTTGCGCTCCCTGCCGGCCCCGGCCCCCGGCGCCACGTTGACCCCGCTGGCCGTCGCGCCGGGGCTGCGCGGTGGGCTGGGCCCGTGGGATGCGGGTATCGGGCGGTGCGGATGCCTGAGGTTCCCGCTGGGCCTGCGGAAGGCGGGTGACGCGCACCCGGGCATCGCGGGCGCCGCGCCCGAAGAGACCGCCGCGCTTGCCTTCATCGAGGACGATGAATTCGACCTCTTCCCTGGTGGCGCCGAGTTGGGCCAGTGCCCGGTTAAGGGCGTCTTCGACGGTTTTGCCGCTTGCTTCGGCCTGATCCATGTGTGGTCCTCAATTCTCGATCGGTGGTGGCGGCGGCGGCAGTGGGCGGTGCGGCCGCGGCAGGTGCGGGTTGCGTGCGCACCTTGAAGACGGGTTCGATGTTCAGCGCAGGGAACCCATAGGTCAGGATGTTGAAGGCGATGCCGACGATGGAATTGACCACCCAGTAGAGGCTCACGCCGCTGGGGAACTGCAGCGCGAAGAACGCGAACATCAAGGGCAGCATCACGTTCATCATCTGTTGTTGCTGCCGCACGCGTTCGTCGGTGGTCACCGTCACCGTCGTCTTGGATTGTGCCCACGTCGTGATGCCCACGAGCACGACGAAGAGCAGGTTCGGCTCGCGCAGGTCCATCGTCAGGAAGTGCTCCTGGACCGGCACGGCATGCTGGAGGTACGACCAGTCGTACAGGTGGCTCGATAGCTTCTCCAGCGCTTCCGGGGAGTTGGGCAGGGCGATGCGGACCGCGTTGTACAGCGCGATCAGGATGGGAAACTGCAGCAGCATCGGGCCCAGGCAGCCCAGGGGGTTGACTCCGCTCTCCCGGTAGAGCTTCATCACCTCTTCCTGGCGCCGCTTGGGGTCGCTGTACTTCTTGTTGATCTCCTGGATCTTCGGCTGGATCCCCTGCATCGAACGCGTTGCGTGCAACTGCCGAAGCGTCAGCGGAAACGTAACGGCCCGGATCAGGATCGTGAACGCGATGATCGCCAGCCCGAAACTGTCGAACAGCACGTTGTTCAGCAGGATCAGCAGGTTCACCATCGGGTTCATCAGGAGCAGGGTGAAGATATGGCCTATCACTTCTTCACCCCATTGAGCGCGATCTCGACGACCGAGTAATTCTGGGGGTTCGCGCGGAACAGCCGGCCCTTCGTCGTGAGGATGTAGGCGAACCCATCGGCAGCGTGCACGTTGGAGCGGACGGTGCCCGCATCGACGATGGGCACCCGGTTCAGCACCTGCCCGTTCGTCGCGTTGATGAAGGTCACCACCGGCTTCCGATCGGCGATGATGAGGACATCGCCGACGATGGCGGCCCCGGCCTTCACCCGTTCACCATCGACGCTGGCAGGCTCCCACGTGGGCCTTGCTCTCGTGGTTATGTCGAGTCCATACACGTGGCCACCGAAGTCCCCGAAGTACACGGCCGAGCCCGCCGTCGCCGGCTGCGTCCACACCCAATCGCGCGCCCGGAAATCGGCGAGGACCGCGCCGCTGGACGTATCCAGGA
>CAZYLL010000018.1:0-44387 GCA_964648195.1 uncultured Anaerolineaceae bacterium
TCCATGCAGCCGGGAACGCCGATCCCGAGTCGTCCCCACACGCGTGGGGGTGAACCGAAAGAGAAGAGAGTACCGGGTCGCGCGCCCAAGTCGTCCCCACACGCGTGGGGTGAACCGGAGCCGCTGGCCAACGCCATCGCCTCCATCACCTCGTCCCCACACGCGTGGGGGTGAACCCAGCCGCCGCGTCCGGCCGGTGCGGTTGATGGTGTCGTCCCCACACGCGTGGGGGTGAACCGCGCGCCGCCAGCCATGCCTGTTAACCGCCGGTGTCGTCCCCACACGCGTGGGGGTGAACCGCCTCGACGAACGAAGGATGGTATTTGCGAGTCGTCGTCCCCACACGCGTGGGGGTGAACCGGCTCGTGTACCGCGGGTACATCGAGCGCACGAGTCGTCCCCACACGCGTGGGGGTGAACCGTTGAGCGGTTTGTGAAGGCTTCGGCGAAGCGAGTCGTCCCCACACGCGTGGGGGTGAACCTTGTCAATGTTCACTACATTCGGGACACTCGGAGTCGTCCCCCCACGCGTGGGGGTGAACCGTGGGATTCCGCCTACTACGTCGGTCTGAGCCCGTCGTCCCCACACGCGTGGGGGTGAACCGCCGGTGGCGATTCAGGCGAGAATGTCCTTTCTGTGACATCCTGCCGGGTGCACCCCGCATTTCCCGACACGTGGGCGGCCCCCCTCACCTCACCAGGGTAGCCTTCCTCTCCACCCCCTGCGCCGACGCCCGCAGGGACCTGAGACACACCCATCGTTGAATCGGTTCCCCGCTCCCCCGGTCTGCCGCGGGTCTTCGAACCTGACCGCTCTACTCGTGCATCCGCTGCCACTGGAGGAGCTTCCCGAGGGCAACACCGGCGCGCGCGATGCTCGGGTACGTTGCGAGGCCGGCACGCCAACAGAGGTCCTGGAATTCGGCTGCCTGTTCAAATGCCTCAGCCGTCGTCGATGGCCGGATGCAAACCACCACGGGCTTGCCCGACTCCTGCTGGACGCGCGCGAGCGTTTCGGCCTGCCGGCGCATCCGGTCGCGGATGCCTACGAAACGGGCGCCCGGGCCGCCGCCGCCGAAACTGGTGTGGTACAGCACCAGGTCGATGTTCGGGGCCTTGGCGCATGGCATCAGGGTGGCTTCGAACCCCTGGTCTTCCCAGAGGCTCGTGGTGTCGATCGGGTTGCGTATGCTCGTCCCGGCTTCGTGAGTCACCTTCGCGAGCGCCTCCTGGGTCTCAGGCAGCAGTGGTGGCAGGTTCAATCCGGCCGCGGCAAGGTCGTCGGCGGCGAGCACGCTGGCGCCACCGCCACCGCCGACTACCACCACGTTCGGCCCCGCCAGGCGCTTCACGAACTGGAAGGTGACCGCCATATCGACGAGCTCCTCGAGGCTTTCGACCCTGAGCGCCCCCGCCTGCTTGCAGAGCGCATCGAAGATCTGGAGCGACCCGGCGAGCGATGCCGTATGGGAGTTCGCCGCCCGGGAACCCGCTTCGGTGCGGCCACTCTTCAGGATGACGAGCGGCTTGCGCGCACCAACCTTCCTGATCGCCTGGGCCAGCCGGGGCCCATCCTGGATACCCTCCAGGTATGCGACCACGATTTCGGTCTTCGGGTCGTCGGCCAGGTAGTCGAAAAAGTCGGCCGCCTTCAGGTCGGCCCCATTGCCGAAGGAGATGACCTTGGAGCAGCGGACCCCGCGCGGCGTGGCGTAGCGGACAAACTCACCGGCGTTCATCCCTGATTGGGACACCATCCCGACATGGCCCGGTTCCGGGATCTGGCCGTTCATCATGGCCAGGCGCGATTCCGGGACGTAGAGGCCCATGCAGTTCGGCCCGATGAGGCGAATCCCGGCTTCGCGTGCGCGGGCGACCACCGCCTGTTCCATCTTCGCGCGCTCGGCGTCGCCGGTCTCGGTAAACCCCGCCGTGAACAGGTGCAGCACTCGGACACCTTTGGCGATGCAGTCTTCCAGCAGTTCCGGGACGTACCGGGCATTGACCGACGATATGACGTAATCCACGGTGTCGGGGATGTCGCGCAGGCTCCGGTAACACTTGATCCCCCGAATCGCCGGTGCAGTGGGGTGGATGAGGTAGATAGGCCCACGAAAGCCGATCTCCTGGAGCGAGGAGACGAACCCGCCGCCGCCGAACATCGCTGTCTCCTTGGCGGAGACCCCGGCAATGGCGATTGAGCGCGGATGGAAGATGTAGTCGAGTTCGGGGACCTGTGCGGGTGCGGTCACTGTCGCTTCTCCGGGATGGTTCATGGCGCACGAAAACCCGGCGGGGCCGGGAATATGGAGTTTACCAGAGGGCGCCGTCTGAGTCTGGTGTGCGGATTGACCGGCGGGTCGTGCCGGACCACGATCTCCCGGCAGGTCAACAGGCCGGTGCCGCGCCCATGCTAATCCTCTCTCGCCTCGCTGCAGCCCTGTTTGTCATCGCGTTGCCGGTGCTCCTGGTGACCGCCAACGTGCGCTTCCTCGCGAGCGACATCGCCTACTACAGGCATGGCTTCCGCGAATTTGATTCCAGCGGCCGCACGGGGTTGCCGATTTCGGACCTGGACCGCGCGGGCGAGGAGATCATCGAGTACTTCGAAGATGACGCCGCCACACTGCGCATCCTGGTGACCGTCGATGGCCAGGAGACGTCGCTCTTCAACGCGAAGGAGACGGACCACATGCGCGATGTGAAAACGCTGATTCGCGCGGTTTACCGCCTGAACGAAATTTCCCTCGCGGTGGTGCTGGCCTACGTCGCCTGCGCGGTCCTCTGGTCGGGCGAACGGAGCATCGCCGGGCTTGCGCGCCTGTCCCTCGCCGGCGTGGGATTTGGGCTCCTCGTGGTCGGGCTGGTCGGCGCATTCGCGATCACCGGGTTCGATCAGGCGTGGACCACGTTCCACGAGGTCGCATTCCGCAACGACCTCTGGCGCCTCGACCCGGATACCGACCGGCTCATCCAGATGTTCCCGGAGGAGTTCTGGCAGGAGGCAACGTACATCGCCGGAGGGCTCACGCTTGCCGAAGCCACGCTGGTGGTGGTGGTGAGCCTCGCCTACCTGATATTCAGCCGTGGAAGGGACGACGACCATGCGGTCACGCGCGCTGCCGGGACAGGGGAGCTCCAGGTGGCTCAATCCTAGTTCGCGCAGGCGCAGCCGCCGCCTCCGCAACAGCCGCCCGAGGGCATCTCGGCGAGGGCGACATCGCCACCTGAGCGGGGCGCCGCAAACGCCGAGATGGTGCGTTCGGCCCGGTGGCCCTTCCGGCAGGTGGCCGCCGCCGAAGCCTCGGCCATCGGCCGGCGCGCCTCGAACTTCTCACGACAGGTGGGGCAGTAGTACTCGTAGATGGCCATGCGCCGAGTATATCCGGCGCCGCGGCGTCAGGCAGCGCGGCTGGCGCGCCGGCGGCGGGTACGCTGGGCCGTCCGGGTGGCAGGCTGGGCACGTTGCGGCATGGGCAGGACCGGGGACGGCGATGGTGCCCGCTCGATGACGGTCGCCAGGAGTTCCAGCGGAGCGCCCCCCAGGACCGCCCGCGTGACCGCGTTGGAAGGCTCGACCCAGCCCGCATCGCCGTCGCCGCCGCGCAGGCGGGCAAGCACGGCTGAGAGCCACCGGAATTTCCACGACATAGGGAGTAGACGATAACCCCGCCCTTTCCCTAATGGCAACCGTTCGTTAACGATCGACCCGGGCGAGAAAATCCCTTACCGCGCAGTTCCATTCGCCGGCGCGTTCGAAATAGCAGGAGTGGCCGGAAGCCTTGATCTCCCGGAATTCGGAACCCGGGACGAGCGTCTGCGCCTCGCGAATCATCGCAGGAGAGGTGATGAGGTCGTGTTCGCCCACGATGTACAACACAGGAACATCGAGCCGTGCGAGCAGTTCGTGCGTGCTGCCCCGGTAGTTTGCGGGCGGGCGTCCCAGCAGGCCCCGTGGCCGCGGCGGGTTGAGCGCATTGATCTGGCGGTAGAGCAGGGCAAGCCCGGGATTCTCTGCCTCGAAGCCGGGCGCCAGCGCGTGCTCCCGCAGGCTGGCATCGCCGCGCTCATCGCGGAGTTCATCCTGGAGCTGGCGAACGCGATCGTTGGTCGCACCTGCCGTGGTTCCGCAGAGCACGAGAGAGCGGATGCGGGAGGGCGCGAGGCGGGCAACCCCGGCTACGGCCCGGCCGCCCATGCTCTGCGCCACCAGGTGCGCGCGTTGGATTCCCAGGTGTTCGAGGAGGGCGACGAGGTCGGTACCGAGTGACCAACGTCCAACGGCCATGTTCCCGCGCGAGAGGCCCCACCCCCGCGCATCGAACGTCGTGCAGCGATAATCGCGGGAGAATTCGGCCACCTGCTGCCACCAGCTGAGGTGGTTCCCGCCCGCACCGTGGAGGAAGACGATGTCCGGTCCACGGCCGTGCTGTTCGTAGTACAGTTGGGCTGCGTTGACGCGGGCGTAGGGCATGTTCGAAGTGTAGCGGCCCTGCGCGATTGGCTCAGGCGGCCGTTGCTGCCGCCAGGGCGCCACTCGCGCGGGCGTGCCCATCCGCATACCACAGAGGAGTTCACTGCGTGAAAATCGGGCTCGGAATTGGCGCCGGGGTTGGTGAAGATGGCAACCTCTCACAGCTGATGACGGCATTCGAACGGGCGGAGCAGGCGGGGTTCGACTCGGCCTGGATGCCCAACATCTTCGGCTTCGACGCGGTCATGGTGCTCGCGCTGGCGGGCCGCGTCACGGAGAGGCTCGAACTCGGGACGTTTGTGGTCCCCACCTACCCGCGCCACCCGATGGCCCTGGCGCAGCAGGCACTGACGGCGTCAGCCGCCACTGGTGGGCGCTTTACGCTTGGGATAGGCCTGAGCCACAAGGTTGTGATCGAGAACATGCTCGGGCTGGATTACTCGCGGCCGGTCCGGCACATGCGTGAATACCTCTCGGTGCTCATACCGCTGGTGAGCGGAGAGCAGGTAATGCACCGGGGCGAGGAGTACCGGGTAATGGCCCGCCTCACGGTCCCGGACGCGCCGCGCCCCGCGGTGATCGTCGCGGCACTCGGGCCGCAGATGCTGAAGCTGGCCGGGAGGATGGCCGAGGGGACGGCAACCTGGATGGGCGGGCCAAAGTACCTCCGGGACACGGCGATCCCGGCGATCCGCAAGGCGGCGAAGGAGGCGGGGCGCCCGGATCCGCGCGTGGTCGCCGGCTTCCCCGTTGCGGTTACCACGAAGGTGCAGGAAGCGAAGGAAGCCGCCGCGAAGGTCTTCGCGAATTACGGTGCCCTCCCCTCCTACCGGGCGGTGCTCGACGTCGAGGGGGCGCCCGGTCCGGCCGACATTGCCATCGTGGGCAGCGAGGCAGACGTCGAGGCCCAGGTCCGCAGCCTTGCCGCCGACGGTGTCACCGACTTCAATGCGTCCATCTTCCCGGTCGATGGCGACCCGGGGGCGGGGCAGCGCACGATGGAGCTGCTTTCCGGGCTGGCGAGGGCGGGAGTCTGAGCTTCGGCTAGGTGTTCCCCCGTTGCATGCGCTTCACCATCTCCTCGGGCAGGGCGACGCCCGCATCGACGAAAGCCTTGCCGATAGCCATGGCGTTCGGCCCGAAGATGGTTGCCCGGTGCTCGGAGACGAACTGCTGGCTGGCCCGGATGCGGTCGAGCTGGCCCTGGAAATGCGGCGCCACATAGCGCGCCCAGAGCTCATAGCTGTACTTCGTCTTCTCCCAGGTGGTCCATTCGTGCGCCAGACCGAGGATGGCTCCAAACCCGCCGGACATCTCAAGCATGCGCTCGATGGCGGCAATCGCGTCGTCGGGGGTGCCGATGATGGCGCCGCCTCGCTCGGCCGTCGCCCGGATGTCGTTCGGGTTGTTCGGGTCGGCCGGGCGCCCAAGGGTGTCCTCGAAGTAGTCCTTGTTGTAGCGGAACGCCCCCTCGGTAACGTCGCTGATCGCCTGCTCCCGGGAGTCGGAGAGGTGAATGGGGATGACGAGCCGCCAGTCGTCCCGGCTGATGGTCTGGCCCGCCTTGTCCGCCGCGTCCTGGGCCATCTCCCAGGTCTTCGCGAGAGAGATCAGGCCGCCGGGCTGAGACACGGCAACCGAGAGGATGCCGACTCCATGCTTGCCAGCGGCGACCGGACCTGCTGGCGAGAATGTGCTGGCGACGGCAACCGGCATATGGGGGTGCGTGTACGGTGCGAGCTGCAGCCTCGCTTCGCGCAGCGTGAACCAGTCAGTCTCCATGGTCACCGTCTCGCCGCGAAAGAGACGGAGGATGACTCCCAGCGCCTCATCCATGCGCTGGCGCTGCGTCAGGGCATCGATTCCCAGCATGTAGGCATCGGACGTCAGGGCGCCGGGCCCAACACCGAACATGGCACGGCCACGGGTCATGTGGTCGAGCTGGACCATCCGGTCGGCGAGCATGAAGGGGTGATGGTAGGGAAGGGAGGACACGCCCGTCCCGAGGCGGATGGTCCGCGTCCGCTGAGCGGCGGCCGCGATCATCAGTTCAGGCGAGGCGATGAGCTCCCAGCCGGCGGAATGGTGCTCGCCGAACCAGGCTTCGTCGAAATTCAGGCGGTCAAGCAGCTCGGCAAGTTCGAGGTCCCGTTCGAGGGCGACCGTCGGGTTCTCACCCACCCGGTGAAAGGGGGCAAGAAAGATGCCAAAGCGCATCCGGGGTGGTCGGTAGGTCACGTCCTGCTCCTGTCGCGCGTCCACGCGAGATTCTTCGCTTCGCGCGAAGTTTACGCGAGGTACCGCAGGCGTAAACCTCCCTGCTGTGCGAGCGCCCGGGCGGGGCGCTTCAGGAGGTACGAACGCCCGCGGAGGCCGGCGAGCTCCCACCCGCCCGCGCCAAGCAGACCGAGCGCCACCAGCGGCGTGATGCCACGGACACGATATCGCTCCGGCTTGCGCAAGAGATCGCCGGGGAGCACGGTGACGCGGCACGCCGCCCGCCGCCGCTTCCGCCGTACCGGCGCCAGGAGCACGTACTCCCAGGCGGTGACCGGCGGGTGCTGGCCGGCGGGAGTGGTTCCGGGCGGGCGCGAGAGTTCGGCTGGCTCATCGGGGGCGTCGTGGCGGGCGGGCGAAACCAGGGCCTCGAGGCCCTGGCCCAGGCGTGGGCGATGCCGGGGCATGGTTGTGGGCGCATCCTTTTGTGGGGTGTGCACGCACTATTCCGGGCCGTGGCCGCAGGTGCAAACGTATCCTGCGCGGAAGGTCAAGGCGCTGGTGATCGGGACGAGGAGCGCCGATAGATAGGTATGAGTGGGGCTGTGCCCCACACGGTTCGAGCCATGCACCAGGTACGCATCGAAGAAACCGGAATTGTCGTTGCCCGGCGGGTCGTTTCCGCCCACGGCGTGTGGTCGCGGACGCGCGGACTGATGTTTCGCTCCGCCCTCCCCGAGGGGGAAGCCATCGACATCCGACCCTGTTCCTCGATCCACATGATGTTCATGCGGTTCTCCATCGATGCCGTGTTCTACGACCGGGACTTCCGCGTGACCCGCGTCGCCCGCGGCGTCAGGCCCTGGATTGGACTGGCGTTCGGAGGCCGGGGGTCGTGGGGTGTCATCGAACTGGCCGCGGGGGCCGCGAACCCGGTGAGTCCGGGTGATGCCCTCGTGTTCGAGGCAGTGACCGAGGACCGCCGCGTGTCCGCGCCATCGCCAGCTCCAGCCGACGCGGCGCACACTGGACCGGGGATGAGGTGAGGTATGCCGCCAGGCAAGGGCTTCTATGGGCGTGACTTCCGGAAATCCGGGGGTGGCTCGCGCGACCGGCGGATGGCGCCGCTTTATCTGCTCGCCGCACTTCCCGTGCTGGGCGTCGTCACCTGGGTCGCGATGGCCGTGCTCGGCGGTGGAGAGCCGGGACAGGACCGGGCTGGCAGTCTAGCACCAGCGGACCAGGCGCGGACCGAATCTCCGACATCGACGCCGCCCCCAATTGCGCCCACGCGAAACCCCGCAAACCGAGCCGGGGGAACTCACGAAGGGACGGCCGAGCTTCCCGCGAACCCTCCCCGGCCCGACATCAAGGAGTACCTCATCGCCGGCGGCAAGCGGTTTGAGCTTCCCCTGGCGGCTCACGCTGGCCTTGAAGATGACTTCGGGACCGACCGCGGAGACGGCCTCAAGCACGCGGGAGTCGACTTCTCGCTAGTCGGCCTGAAGACCATCACCGTCGAATCAGCGTGTGATGGCAGCGTGGCCGAAACCGGCACCAGCGAAACCTATGGCCTGCATGTGGTCGTCGATTGCGGTGGCGGGTTCTCGACGCTGTACGGCTGGCTGGAGACGGCACGCGTCGCGAAAGGCAACCTCGTTTCCAGGTCGACGGTGATTGGGATGGGCGAGCCGGGCGGGTTCCTCCACTTCGAGATCAGGTACAACGGCGTCCCCATTGACCCGGCGGATTTCGTCCAGATCCCCGGCCGGGAGGTTGTCCCGTGGACGCCAACACCGACCCCGACGCAGACGCCCACGGCGACCCCGACGAAAGAGCCATCGGCCACGCCGACGCCGAAACCGGGGCAAGGCAATCAGGGATCCGGGGGCGCCGAGCCGCAACCAGCCACGGCGACGCCGACCCACACACCGACATTGGGGCCTCCCACAGCGACGCCGACGAACACGCCGACCCCAACGCGGACGCCAACGCCCACGCGGACGCCGATCCCGCCGAAGAACACGCCCACCCCGCTCCCCCGTGCGTATTAGCCGGCCGGTCCCGTTGACGATGCGCTCGCCCCGGGCGAACGATCGAAGCATGACCCATCGGCGCTGGAGCCCTGGCGAGGAAGTCGTGTTGCGGTACATCACGCGCGCCGGGGGTGTGCCCGGCATGACCTGGGCGGCGCGTGTGGTGCGCGATGACGACGAGCTGTTGGCCCTCTACGTGCCCCGCGGCACGACGGTGATGTCGTGGCAGCAGAGCCCGGGGGAGCCCCGCAGGCTGGTCGAGCGCGAGTGGCGCCGGGACATGCTCCGGCTGATGTTCCCCGGGCAGGCGCACTCGGTGTGGTGCTTCTGGGAAGGAGACGACCGGCGGTTCGCACGCTACTACGTGAACATGGAGGAGCCGTTCCGCCGCACAGCGATTGGCGTCGACACGAACGACCATGCGCTGGACATCGTGGTCGAGCCGGACCTGTCCTGGTCGTGGAAGGATTTGGCCGAATTCGAGCAGCTCGTCGCCACTGGCGCCTACTCGGCGGAATTCGGGGAAGCGGTGCGCGCCGAAGCGGCCAGGGTCATCGACGACATCGAGCATCGCCGGCTGCCGTTTTCCGCCGGCTGGGATCGATGGCGGCCACCCGCGGATTGGAGCACTCCGCGCCTGCATCCCCGCTGGCAGGATGAACCAGCGGCGCTCTGGGAACGGAGGAGCTGGGCCTACCGCGAGGCTCGCGAGAACGGTTGACCACGCGGCGTCGCTGAGCGCACGATCGTGCCCATGGCACTGTATGAGTATGTTTGTCCAGCCTGCGGCACACGCACCGAAAAGCGCATGCCCATGTCGGATGTGGTCCAGTTCATCCCCTGCCCGAAGTGCGGGAAACAGGCCGCGAAGGCGATCGGCCAGTTTGCGGTGGTCGGCGTCGCCGAAGCGGGAGTCGAAGACGGTCCGGCGCCCTGGGATTCCGAGGGTGGCGATGGCGATGACCATGGGCACTCACACGACCACGGGCATGGTCACAGCCACGGTCCCGGCGGTCACAGTCACAGCCACTCGTTCGACGACGTGGACTTCTAGTCGCGGGCGACCGACTGGAGCACGATTCGTCGATAGCCCGCTTCAAGCCCGGCGATGTCGTCGTCGGTAAGCGTGCGCCGCTGATGCCCCGCCTTGAGCGAGGCGTACATGACGGCTGATGTGTCCTGCGTGTGGCCGAGCCCCGCGGCATGTCCCATCTCGTGCAGGACGGTCGACCAGAGGTCGTAATGGTTCGCCGGCGTGGTCTCCGCGGTTGACCACTGGACCTTCGAACTGAGCTCCATGTCGAACTCGACGAGGGGCGCGGTGGCGCCGGCAGAGACGGACCAGACAGTGCACGTTTGGCCGAGCGTCCCGAACGGCAGGTCGTCCGCGAACGTGACGGTATTCACGCCGTCGCGCTGGACCGACGCGCGGCAGGAGCCGGCCGTGCCAGCGGACATACCCGCCCAGGAGAACGAGAACGCGTTCGGGGCCACGGCGTTCCACTTCTCGATTGCATCCTGGATAAGAGGAGCCGCATCGATGCCCTCGGGGGCGCCCGACGCGTTGTACGCGACCGTGATGGGCATGGACACTGCCGCCCAGCGATGCCTGTTGACGGTGTACTGGGCGGTGACCGCGCCGGGCGCGTCGTGTTCAGGGCGGCTGACCATGTCTCCATCGAGGAGGACGTGGCGGATGACCACGTAGCCGCCCTCTCCGGGGTCTGGGTGGCTGACTTGACGATTGCCGCCAACCAGCAGCGCCGCCGTGACAAGCGCAAGGCCGAGCGGGACACCCAGCAAGGGGGCTCTTGAGAGGAGATGCTTCGCTGGCCCGAACATTGGAGCTTAGCTTCGCGTGTCCCGGTTTTCGGCGCCACTCTGAGAAGCACGCCATTTAAGCTCTTGGGGTAAGAAGAGGGGGACGCCGTGCATCCCCCTTTTCGTGGTTGCGGGCCCGCCGCTAGTCGCTGAACGAGAAGTCGGCTTCCTGGCAGTCCTTGTTGGTCTCGGCGATCTTGCTCAGCCGTTCACCGACCTCGGCAGGGGGCTCGGGGAAGGGGCTGTCGCCGGCGAAGATGCCGCCTTCGAGGTCGCCATCCTTGAGCTGCTTTGCGCCATCCTTGAGCTGCTTCGCCGCGTCCTCATGCCAATCTTTCAGGTCAGCAGGCGGCTTCGCCTTCGCGAACGCGTTGGCAAAATCCTCGAACGCATCAGAGAGCTTTTCGATGGCTTTGTCCTCATCGGTGAGCGCCGAGGGGTCCTTGAAGACTTCTTCGAGGGCCTTGCTGAATTCCACGCCAGCCTTACAGATAGCGGCTACGTAGCTCTCGTCACTGCCCGATCCGCCCGAGCCGCCGTCGTCATCCCCGCCGCAGCCCGCGAAGGCCGCCGCGACCAGTGCGATGGGAACGAGTCCCGTCCAGATCACCAGTTTGCGAATAGACACTGTCCTCTCCTTTATCTGCCTCCCGCCGTCCACGCATTGTGTGGGCTCGATGCAACACGCGCCAATGCGGGCCCCATTTCGCGGACACAGCGAGGGGATGGCCCGACGGGCCATCCCCCTGTGTTTCGACAGTTACCGGCGCGAGGACTAGATCTCGAGCATCTGGGCGACGCGCTCGCGATGGAAGTCGCCATCGCCCCAAAAGAGCTCGGCGCGCTTCTGGCGGCGGAAGAACAGCTGGATGATGTAGTCCTTCGTGAAGCCGATACCACCATGGATCTGCTGGCCGTGGGCCACGACCCGGCGGCTGGCGTCGCTGCACCAGGCCTTCGCCATTGCGACGTCCATGTCTTGCGAGTCTTCGTTCTCGCTGGTGGCCCAGGCGGCCTTGTACATGATGAACCGCATGCCATCGACATCGGTCACCATGTCGGCGGCCTTGTGCTGGATGGCCTGGAACGAACCGATCGGCCGGCCGAACTGGACGCGCTCCTTGGCGTAGTTCACCGAGATTTCGAAGTCACGCTGGGCGAGGCCCACCAGGTAGGCGCACTCGAGCGCGGTGGCCATGTTGCGCAGGCGGGAGGCCGTCTTGTCGTCCATGTCGATGACATCGGCGGCGCCCACCTTGACATCCTTGAAGGTGACTTCGCACTGCTTATCGCTGGCGATCGTCTTGAGGACCGTCACCGAGATGCCGGGCTGATCGCGCGGCACAATGAACGTGCTCAGGCGGCCATCGGGCTTCCACGCGACGACGTGCAGGTAGTCAGCGACGTGAGCATCGGGCACGAACAGCTTGGTGCCGTTGAGGACGAAGTCCGACCCGCTGGCGGCAGCCTTCATCTCGATGCCTTCGCGGTCCCACCGGCCACTCGGCTCGGTGATCGCGTAGGTGTGGATGGCCGAGCCATCGGCAATCTTCGGGAGGTACTTCTTCTTTTGCTCGTCGGTACCCGCGAGGATGAGCTCGGCGGTGCAAACGGCGTTGGGAATGAACGGCCCCGGGACGAGGGCGCGGCCGAACTCTTCGACGAGCACGCAGAGGTCGAGGAAGGAGAAGCCGGCTCCGCCGTACTCTTCGGGGATCATGAGGCCCTGCCAGCCGAGGTCGGCCATCTTCTTCCAGAGCTCGGGGCTGTAGCCTTTCTGGTCGTCTTCCATTGCCCGGACGTGCTCTTCCGGGCACTCCTTCTCGAGGAATTCGCGTGCGGAGTTTTTCAGCAGTTCCTGTTCTTCGCTGAGGCCGAGGTCCATGTAGTGGGTGTCCCTTTCACAGAGTGGCGGCCACGCCAGGCGTGGCCACGGAGACCCGGGAAAGCCCCGGGCGGCCGGTATTGCGGGCGGGATTGTAGCAGGATATTTCGCGGGGTGCGAACGGCTTTCGTGCGGCAGGCATCACTCCGCTTTCGCCGCCCCCACGATGATGTCCTGGACGACCGCCGGGTCGGCGAGGGTGGTCACGTCGCCGACGTTTTCGGGCTCGCCCTCGGCGATCTTGCGCAGGATGCGGCGCATGATCTTGCCGGAGCGCGTCTTCGGCAACCCCTCGACGAACTGGATCTTGTCGGGTGTGGCGATCGGGCTGATTTCGCGGCGGACCGCCTCCCGGAGTTCCTTCGCGAGTTCGGGCGAGCCGGTGTAGCCGGCGTTCAGGTGCACGTACGCGTAGACCGCCGTGCCCTTCACGTCGTGGGGGAAGCCGACGACGGCGGCCTCGGCGCAGGCCGGGTGGCCGACCAGCGCGCCTTCGATCTCGGCGGTGCCGAGCCGGTGGCCGGCCACATTCAGCACGTCGTCCACCCGCCCGGTGATCCAGTAGTACCCGTCCTGGTCGCGCAGGCAGCCATCGCCGGTGAAGTACTTGCCCGGGTACATCGAGAGGTAGGTCTGGACGAAGCGCTCGTGGTCGCCGTACACCGTCCGCATCATCCCCGGCCACGAAGCCTTCATGCAGAGCCGGCCGGTGACGTTGTTCCCGGTCAGCTCTTCACCCGCCTCGTCGACCACGCAGGGCTGGACGCCGAAGAACGGGAGTGAGCCAGAGCCCGGCTTCATGATCGTGGCGCCTGCAAGGCCGGTGATCATGTGGCCGCCGGTCT
This sequence comes from uncultured Anaerolineaceae bacterium, assembly GCA_964648195.1. GTDB lineage: Bacteria > Chloroflexota > Dehalococcoidia > Tepidiformales > Tepidiformaceae > Amarobacter. The sequence goes on from CAZYLL010000018.1 coordinate 13,279, forward strand.
CCGTCTGCCAGTAGGTATCCACAATCGAGCAGCGGCCCTCGCCAACCACGTTGAAGTACCAGCGCCAGGCCTCGGGGTTGATCGGCTCGCCTACGGAACCGAGGACCCGCAGCGACTTCCGGCTGTAGCGCTTTACGTGCTCGTCGCCTTCGCGGGCGATGGCACGAATGGCGGTGGGAGCGGTGTAGAGAATGGTGATGCCCAGGCGGTCGACCATATCCCAGTAGCGGCCTGCGTCCGGATAAGTAGGCACCGATTCGAACATGACCGATGTGGCGGCGTTGGCGAGCGGGCCATAGACGATGTAGCTGTGTCCCGTGACCCAGCCGACGTCGGCGGCGCAGCAATAGATGTCGTCATCGCGAAGGTCGAACACGTAGAGGTGACTGAGCATCACGTGGAGCAGGTAGCCGGCCTGGGTGTGGAGCACGCCTTTCGGCTTCCCGGTCGACCCTGACGTATAGAGGATGAAGAGCGGGTCCTCGCTTTCCATCGCCTCGGGCTCGGCCTCGGCCGGTTCGCCGGCAAGGGCATCATGCCACCATTCGTCGCGGCCAGCCTCCATGTTCACCGGGTTGCCGGTGTGGCGGAAGACAATAACGAACTCGATGGAGTGGCCCGGCTCCTTCAGCGCCTCGTCTACGTTCGCCTTCAACGGCACCAGGCGGCCACCGCGGCGGCCTTCGTCCTGGGTGATGATGGCCTTGCAGGTCGAGTCATCGATGCGGTCGCGGATGGAGCGGGGGCTGAAGCCGCCGAAGATGACCGAGTGGATGGCGCCGATTCGGGCGCAGGCGAGCATGGCCGCTGCGAGCTCGGGGACCATGCCCATATAGATAGCGACGCGGTCGCCCTTCTTCACACCGCGCTTGCGCAGGGCGTTGGCCAGGCGGCAAACCTCGGCGTGGAGTTCACGGTAGGTGAGGCTGCGATTGGTACCGGGCTCGTCGCCCTCCATGATCAGGGCGGTCTTGTCGCCGTGGGCCGCCAGGTGACGGTCGAGGCAGTTGAGGGAGACATTGAGCTTGCCGCCATCGAACCAGCGGACCCGGCCGGTATGAAGGTCTTCCTCGCAGACGGTATGGAACGGAGCCATCCAGGTGAGGTGCCTGTTCGCCATCTCGCTCCAAAAGGCTTCGCGGTCGTCGATGCTCCGCCGGTAGAGCGCCTCGTATTCAGCCATGCTGGAGACGAGCGCGCCCTCGCTCACCCGCGCGGGGGGCGCGTATTTCTCGTCGACGGGAAGTCCGACTTCAGCCATCTGCGATGCCTCCGGGAAGCCGCCCCAAGGCGGTCTGTGGTGATCTATGGTGCGGCATTCTACCGGCTGCCAGGCAAATACCTCAGCATGGGCGCCAGCCGGTGAAGATCTCGCTGTATCCCTCGGGGAGCTCGCTGTGGACTAGTGGCACCGAGCCGGGTTCGAAACCGGCGTCGCGTATCGTGCTGAGCCACGTCTCGCGGGGGAGTGCGCCGTTGACGTGCCTGTCGTAGACGACGCGCGGCTCGCAGCCCTCCTCGTGGAGGATGTACGCGTAGTCGATGAAGAATTCGTGGGTCCCGGGCGGGCCCGGGTAGGTCCACTCCAGGTAGCGCAGTGCGCGGGCCTTGCCATCGTGCCCGCCATAGTCGGTTTCGTAGACCAGGTTCTCGGCGGTGTGATCGGGGCAGAAGACGGCCACACCGCCGGGCAGGCAGTGCTCGAACGCAGTGGCCGCGAGCTGCCGGATGTCCCCTTCGGTGGTCAGGTAGGAGCAGGCGTCGTGGACGAAGACCGCCTCGAACTGGCGGCCGACGCGGACCGTGCGCATGTCGCCCTGGATGTGCGGGAGTTCGGGGTTGATGGTCCGGCTCAGCGCGAGCATTTCCTCGGAGAGGTCGCTGAGGACAACGTCCGGGATGTGCGCCTTGTAGTGCGACGCATTGTTGCCGCCGCCCGAGCCGAGCTCGAGCAGGCTTGCGGGCAGATGCCCGAGCACGTTTCGCATCACCTGCAGGTAGTAGGCCGCCTCTTCCGCATAGTCCCCGGGTTCGGTGATGAGGTGGAACCACCCCGCCAGCTCGTGGTACATCAGCGGGCGCCCGGTCATGGCACGCTCGGGTCGTAGGCGTCGGCGATGTGCCCCCCGGCGAGCAGCGACTGGTACTCCTCCTCCGAGACCTTGAGCACCTCGCGATACACGTACTCATTGTGCTCACCGAACATCACGGGCGGCTGATAGAACTCCACCGGCGTCTCCGGGAACTGCCAGAGCGGCCCTACGTATTCGTACGTGCCGGAGGCCTTCTGCGTCTGCGTGCGGAAGAAGTTGCGAGCACGCAGGTGCGGGTCGTCGAACATGCGCGAGGCCTCGAGGACGGGCGTTGCGGCGATCCCCGCGGCCTGGAGCCGGTGCATGAGCTCGTAATCGTCGTGCTCGACAGTGTACTCGGCGATGCGCGCGTCGATCTCGTCGTGGTTCGCCATGCGCCCCGCGTGGGTCGCAAAGCGCGGGTCGCGGGTCCATTCCGGGCCGCCGATGGCGGCGGCGAAGGCTCGCCATTCATCGTCGCCTTCGATGGAGATGGCGATCCAGTGGTCCTCCATGGTAGCCGGGGTGCCCGGCGATTTCGCAGGGTACACGCCCTGGATGGCACGCCCGTGGACATCGCGGTTCGTGATGGCGCCCTGGATATTCCGGTTCAGGCTATAGTCCATGATCGCCTGGGTGAACATCGCGGCGGCATTCTCCGCCTGCCCGATCTCGATGAGCTGGCCCTCGCCCGTCCGGTCGCGGTGCCAGAGGGCAGCCATGGCGGCGAAGGCGCCCTGGGCGCCGGCGAGGTAATCGCCGGAGTAGATGGCGGTGTTCGATGAGGGGTCGGCGTCGCTGTAGCCGCGAAGGAGGCTGTGGCCCATCACCGCCTCGAGGTGGACACCCAGGGCCCGGGCCTCGGAATACGGGCCCGTGCTGCCATAGGCGGGCACGCGGATGAAGATGATCTGCGGGTTGGCTTCCTTGAGCCACTCATAGGTGATGCCCAGCTTCTCCATCGTCCCGGTGGCATTGTTCTCGTAGACGATGTCGGACACGGCGACCAGGCGGCGAAGGATGTCAAGGCCCTCAGCCCGTCGCAGGTCGACTGTGAAGCTCTTCTTGTTGCGGTAGAGGCTGACGAACGTGGGACTGTAGTCCCAGGGGCGATCGCCCACCTTGCCGCCGGGCAGCCCACCGGACCAGGCGATGGCATTATCCGCCAGGATTTGGGGCGGCCGTGCCATTGCGCCCCGGGTCATCGGCTGGAAAACGAACGGGTTCTCGGGCTTGATGATCTCGGCGCCGAGGTCCCCCAGGAGCATGGTGCCAAACGGGCCGGCCCAGACCACGCACAAGTCGATGACGCGGATGCCGTCGAGGGGCTTCGGGCTCATGCGGCACCTCCGGTGGCGGCTCCCACAGCCGCTGGATCGAAGCCAACCTCGGCGAGGACTTCGGCGGTGTGCTGACCGAGGAGTGGCGCCGCGCGGTGCAGTTGCCAGCCCCCCTTTTCCATGATTAGCGGCCTCCCCGGCAGCGTGACCTCGCCCATCACCGGGTGGGTGGCCTTCGCCCAGAAGCCGCGTTCGCGGAAGTGAGGGTCGGTGAAGAGGTCTTCCATGGTGAACATGGGCCCACAGAGGACTCGCGCCCGGCGCGCCTCAGCCCAGATCTCCCGCTTGGTGCGCTCCAGGCACCAGACAATGAAGTTCGCGTTCCACTCCTCGATGACTGCGGGATTGAGGCGCTGGGCGGGATCGTTGTAGCGCGGGTCATCCATCCACTCCGGGTTGCCGACCATATCGCGCACCCGGTCCGGGTAGAGGCCCGCATTGGTGAAGTCCACGTAGCCATCGGCGCAGGGGTAGATGCCGCCAGGCATGCCGCCGCCGTGGCTGGCGAGGCGCAGCGTCTTGCGGCCGCTGAACTGGAACGCGATGGCGGTCGCGTGGCGGCGATCAACGCCCCCGAAGTGCGTCTCGGCGAGCGAGACATCGACATGCTGGCCGATGCCGTGACGCTTCGACGCGAAGATGGCGCCCATCATCGCTACCGCGGCAGCAGCGCCAGATTCGAAGAGGGCGGCCGTCCCGGCCATCTTCACCGGCTCGCGGTCCGTCTCCCCCATCGAGTACATCTCGCCGGCAAACGCGTAGAGCGTCAGGTCCGACAGGCGGTAATCGCGGTAGGGACCGTCCTGGCCGAAGTTCGAGATGGAAACGAGCGGGAGTGACGGGTTGATCGTCTTGAAGAAGTCGAAGCCGATACCCAGGCGTTCCAGCGTGCCCGGAGCGAAGCTTTCGACCACGAGGTCGGCCTTCCGCGCGATGGCTCCAAGCGCTTCGCGCCCGGCCGACGTCTTCAGGTCGAGCACCACCGACCGCTTGTTGGTGTTGAGGAAGAAAAAGGTGCCGCTCTTTTCAGGATGAGGCTCGTTTCCCTGGAACGGCCCGAGCTGGCGGGCGATATCGCCGCCAGGTGGTTCGACCTTGATGACGTTGGCGCCAAAGTCAGCCAGCAGCTTCGTCGCGTACGGCCCTGCGATGTGGTGGGTCAGGTCCAGGATGGTGAGATCGTCGAGTGCCTGCATATGCACCTCCGCGGGCCGTGGCAAGCGGCCCGAAAGTGTGGGCGGAACTCTAGCAGAGGAGAGCGCGTCCGTGCAGACGGGCGGTTTCCTGCGCCGCCCGGTAGAATCCGCCGCACAGCACACACGAGGTGGAGCATTGGCCGCTCGCTATGAGAACTGGCGCGACGACTACCAGTCTCGCTTGAAGACCCCCGAACAGGCAGTGGAGGCAATCAAGGAAGGGGATCTCGTCTCCATAACCATCCTCTGCCCCGCTCCCCTGGTCACGGCCTTCGTGGAACGGGCGAAGAAGCTTGGCCGCGTCGATTTCCGGACGCTGGCTCCAGGCAACCCGGAGCTCTTTAACCCGGAGGGGTTCCGTGGCGAGAAGGAAATCGAGATCTTCATCGGCGATGCGATCAGGCCGGCCCACGATGCGAAGATCGCCACGTATTTACCCAACACATTCATGCTCGGGATGAAAGCCTTCGATGCCGGGCGCGAGGAGGCACGCATGCCCGACGTGTTCCTCACCCCCTGCAGCGCGCCCAACGAGCAGGGCTACGTGCACTTCGGCCCGCACATGTGGCAGCGCAAGTCCTATGCCAGGCGCTGCAAGAAGACCATCGCCATTGTCGACCCGAACATGTCCCCGGTCTTCGGCGATGTCTGGATGCACGTCAGCGAAATCGACACCTTCATCGAAGGGGCGATCAAGCCGGTCGACATCGCCGCGATTGAAGAGCGAATCAACACGCTTTCGAACGAAGCCGACCGGCCGGCCCTTCTCGAGATCCTGAGGAAGGCGAGCCCCGAGCAGCTGGCCCTCGTCGAGTCGATGTTCCACGCGTTCCCGCCCGCCATGCTGGCCAACGCCCTCGGCGCGGTCGAAGTCGACCCGGCGGCCCAGGGCATCGCCGACAACCTCCGCCAGATCATCCGCGACGGCGATACCATCCAGGTCGGCGTTGGCCAGCCCAGCTCCCTGATGTTCCTGGCCGGCGCATTCGACGATGCGAAGCACCTCGGCGTGCACACCGAGCTGGGTTCGCCAGGACTGGCGAAGCTCTGGCGGAAGGGCATCATCGACGGCTCCCGGAAGACGCTCTTCCCCGGGAAGGCCGTGGCTGTGGCATGGACCGGGTGCGATGGCGAGGACTACCAGATCATCGCCAACAACCCCGCTTTCGAGCTGCACATGCCCGAGAACATCCTCAACCCCGCGGTCATGTCCCAGAACCACCAGATGACCTCGATCAACAGCGCCATCGCGGTCGACCTCCTGGGCCAGATCGCGAGCGAGGACCGCTTCGGCGGTCACATGGTCAACGGCACCGGCGGCCAGCCCGACACCCACATCTCTGCGGCGCTCTGCAAGAACGGCCGCGCGATTACGGTGATGCGCTCCACGGCGATGGAAGGGACCATCTCCAAGGTCGTGGCAAAGCACGAAGCCGGCACGATGATCACCATCCCGCGCTACCTGGCCGACACCATCATCACGGAATACGGCGTCGCCCGGCTGCTGGACAAGAACCATCGACAGCGCGCCAACGAGCTCATCTCGATTGCGCACCCGGACTTCCGCGCTGAGCTTCGCCGCGAAGCCGAAGAGCTCTGGGGCAAGCTCTGACTCTGTTGGGCCCCGGGAACGCGAGTGCGGGGCGGCCCGGCAATCGCCGCGCCCCATGCGTTCAGCCCTGGCCTTCTCCGCTCTCGATCACGCGCGCGCCGCGCAGGTTGAACGTGAGGCTTTCCCGGCTCGCCAGCAGGAGCGCGGCGCCGATCAGGCTCACCGGTACCACGTTCACCAGGTGGGCGAGGATGGCGAAGCTGAAAGCGCGGCTTTCGGCGACCCCGAACGGCAGGAGCGAGGCCGTCGCCGCCAGGTGGAACACGCCAATATAGCCGGGCGATGAGGGAATGAGCATGGAGAGGTTCGTCGTGCAGGTCAGCAGCACCGCCACGGGCATTGGGGCATCGATGCTGAGCGCCCGCATCAGCATGTAGTTGATGGCAAACGCTGTGACCCAGGCGGTCCACGACCAGCCCCAGATACCGACCGCATGGTCCCGGCGGAAGAGCTGGCGCAGCCCCTCCGAGAACGAGCGCGCCTCGTCGCGCAGCCGCTGATTGGCCGGGACCGCGCGCGCAAGAATCCGGTTAACGCTAAGCCGCTCGACACGGGAGTGGAACAGCGCCAGCACGACTGCGGCGAGGAACAGGAGTACCAGCACGGCCCATGCTATGTGCAGCCACCCCTCGTAGCGGGCGGGGACGGGAAGGAACGGGCTGACCAGGACGAAGCCGAAGAGCAGCGTCACCGTGTCGGTCACCCGCTCCGTCAGCATCGACGAGACGACATGGCCGAACCGGATGCCCGGCTGGCGCGTCGTCATGGTCACCCGCGCGACATCGCCCAACCGGGCGGGCAGGACGTTGTTGAGGAGGAAGCTGATATGCAGGATCCGGTAGAGCCCCCGCGTGGAGACCCCCGAGCTCTCGGGGAGCAGGAGGCGCCAGCGGACCGTCTTGGCGACCAGCGAGAGGACCAGGCAGGTCACGGCGAGTGCGATGAACCATGGGTTCGCCGCCTCGAGCGCGGACCGCGTGCTTGCCCAGGGGATGAGCCTGAGGAGCAGAGCGCCCGAGGCACCGGTGATCAGCAAGCCTGCGAGAAAACGGCGCATGCCCTCTTGTCGTCCTTCTCGCTGCACAGCGTGCCACAGAATCCCGCTTCCGTCAGCGGCAGCCGGACAGTACGCTGAGACGCGTGAGTATCGCCGAACCGCAGGTGGCGGAGCTGGTCGCCGCCCGTGGGGCCGGAGTGAGCGCCGCCTCGACTCCCGCCGGGCGGCTGTTGTTGATGGCGCAGGTGGCTGCCCTCCTGGCGATGGCCGGTACGGTCGCCACCAGGGTCTGGCAGGACCACACCTGGTTCGGTTTCGTCCTCGTCGGCGTGACGCTGGTTGTATGGTCGCCCGAGGTGCGTTGGCGGCGTGAGCGCGTCTGGTGGTTTACCTACGTCGCGGGCATCTTCGTCTACACGCTCCTGCGCGCGTACGCCGATGAGACCGGCATCCCGGTACGCACCGGCTATGTCATCACTATCGACCAGTCGATTTTCCTGGGCACCGACCCCATCGTCTGGCTCCAGCAGCAGTTCTTCGACCCGGTTTCGCTCGGGCTGCATGACTACCTTTCGGTGGGGGTGCACTGGTCCTTCTTCATCGCGCCGCACCTTGGAGCGGTCCTGGTGTTCCTCTACCGGAGGGCGCTCTTCCCCAAGTACGTGGTGATGATCGCCGGGACCATGTACCTGGCCCTGGTGCTGTTCTTCTTGCTGCCCACTGCGCCGCCATGGCTCGCCGGCCAGTCGGGCGCGCTCCCGGGCGTGTTCCGGGTGATGGACTTCGTGGGTGGCAGCGTGAACCCCGAGACTTACGAGTCCTTCTACGCCTCCCTGGGCGAACCGAATTCCGTGGCGGCGATGCCATCGCTGCACCAGGGCGTGACGTTCGCGATGTACCTCTGGGCGCGCGACCACGAGCGCCGGCTTGGCCCGTGGCTGCTGGGCTACAGCCTGGTGATGGGCATCGCGTTGATGTACCTGGGCGAGCACTACCTTGCCGACCTCGCGGTGGGGATGGCCTGCGCGGCGGTCCTCTGGCTGCTTGCCCGCCGCTGGTCAGCGCCCGGTGCGAAGACTCCTCCTCTAGCGCTGGTCCGGAGATGGGAAGAGGCCGACCAGGTTCTCCTCCTCGGTCGGGAGACTGCGCTTGATGACGTCGAGGTGGTCCAGTGCGATGCCTGCGCCGATGGCGACGCACTCCAGCGGGTTGTCGGCAACGTAGCAGGGGACGCCGGTCTCCTGCGTTAGCAGTTCGTCCATGTGGCGCAGGAGGGCGCCGCCGCCGGTGAGCACGATGCCGCGGTCGATGACGTCGGCAGCGAGCTCAGGCGGTGTCTTTTCGAGTACCGCACGGACGGTCTGGACGATGGTGCCGAGGCAATCCTGGATGGACTGGGCGACCTCGTTGCTCGTGAGCGAGATGGTCTTCGGCAGTCCGCTCAACTGGTCGCGGCCACGAACCTGGGTTGCCAGGCCTTCGTCGACAGGCAAGGCACTGCCAATCGCGATCTTGATCTCCTCGGCGGTACGGTCGCCGATGATGAGGTTGTGACGGCGCCGCACGTAGGCCACGATGGCCTCATCGATGCGGTCGCCCGCCATGCGGACCGATTCGCTGACGACGATGCCGTAGAGCGAGATGACGGCGGCTTCGGTGCGGCCGCCCCCGATATTCACCACCATGTTCCCGCGGGCGGTACCAATGGGGATGCGCGCGCCGATAGCGGCGGCCAGGGGCTCGGGCACCAGGTGTGCTGGCTTGCGGGCGCCCGCCTGCTCCGCGGCGTCGCGCACGGCACGCTGCTCCACGCTGGTGACGCCGGCGGGGACCGTCACCATCACCTCAGGCCGAATGAGGTTGAAGCGCCCGGTGATGAGGCCGATGAAGTAGCGGAGCATCGCCTCGGTGGTCAGGTAGTCAGCGATGACGCCGTCGCGCATGGGCCGGATGACGCTGATGGAGCCGGGCGTGCGGCCCTGCATCGCCCGGGCCTCGTTCCCGACGGCAACGATTGCGTTGTCGCGATTATGTCTTGCGACGACCGAGGGTTCGTTGACGACGATGCCCTGGCCCTTGACGTAGACGAGGATGTTGGCGGTTCCGAGGTCGATGCCCGCCTTCTTGGGAGCGAGGAATTCCATGGCCATCTAGTGCCGCTCCAGTTCTACGCCCAGTGCACGGAGTTTTTCGTCCAGGTGCTCATACCCGCGATCCAGATGATACACATCGTCGATGATCGTGGTGCCCTGCGCGACCATCGCGGCGAGCAGGACCGCCGCCCCCGCCCGCACATCGAGCGCGCGGACCCGGGTGCCATGGAGCAGCGTGGGCCCTGACACGATCGCCGATGAGCCGGTACTTACGATTTCGGCGCCCATCTTTCGCAGTTCGCTGACATACAGCATGCGGTTGTCGAAGACGCGCTCGTGGATGATCGAAACCCCGTTGGCCTGGGTGAGGAGCGCGGCAAACGGTGCGTGCAGGTCGGTGGGGAGGCCGGGGTAGGGCAGCGCCTGGAAGCTGACGGCGCGGATCGGGCCATTGGCGGTTACGCGGAGGCCACCTTCGCTTTCTTCGAGCCGGGCCCCGGTGGCACGGAGCTTGTGGACCAGCGCATCGAGCACGCCCGTGGGCGCACCGCGGAGCACGAGTTCGCCGCCAGTCATCACGGCGGCGATGGCCCAGGTGCCGGTCTCGATGCGATCGGGCATGACAGTGCCGGTCGTGCCGTGGAGGCGTTCGACACCTTCGACCTCGAGCATCTGGCTGCCGATGCCTGTGACTCGTGCCCCCATGGCGTTGAGGAGCACGGCGAGCTCCTGGACTTCGGGCTCGGTCGCGGCGTTGACGATGGTGGTCCGGCCATGGGCGAGAGTGGCAGCCATCATCACATTCTGCGTGCCCGAAACGGACGGGTAGTCCATGAACACGCGGGTGCCAGTAAGGCCCGCCTGTGGCGCGCGAGCAACGAAACGTTCGCCCTCGCGCGTGATGGTGGCGCCCATGGCCTCGAAGCCGGAGAGGTGGACATCGATGGGCCGCTGGCCGATGACATCGCCGCCGGGCGGCGCTGACGAAGCGAAGCCGTGGCGCGCGAGCAACGGGCCCATGACCTGGAACGAAGCGCGGTTTTCGGAGATGAGCTCGGTCGGCGCCTCGAACACGTTCACGCGGCTGGCATTCAAGCGCAGCGCGCCATCTGGAAGGCGTTCGACCACCGCGCCCAGGCTGACCAATAGCTCTCCCAGGCTATCGACGTCGCTGATGTAGGGGGCGTTGGCCAGGATGACGTCCTCATCGGTGAGGAGCGCCGCGCACATGGCAGCCAGGGCATGGTTCTTGGCGCCGGAGATGTTGACCGACCCGCGAAGGGTGACCCCTCCCTGGACCACGTACTTGCCGCCGCGCACACGCGTTGTCATCGCTGAGGCCAGTCTATGGGGTCGGCTGCAATCGGGCGAACGCGGCCATCCAGCGTTTCCGGGGCCGCGCGAAAAGAAAGCGGCCCGCCGCGGGGCGGGCCGCAGGCGGCTCTTGCGGGGTGGTTCGTTCCTAGACCTGGGGCCGTCCGGTGGTCCGGCGGCGGCGCTGCTCGGCGACACGCAGCCGGAGGAGTGCCCGCTGGAGGGCGGCCTGGGCACGGGCAAGGTCGACATCGCGGTCGGCCTGTTCCCGATACCGCCGGATGCGTTCCTCGGCGCGGCGCCGCGCCTCCTCGGCTCGGGCGACGTCGATCTCCTCGAAGGGCTCGGCCGCATCGGCCAGGATAGTCACCCGGTCGTTGCGAATTTCAAGGAAGCCGCCGGTGACGGCGAAGGCGTCTTCCTGGCCCGCGCGCCGGACGACGAGCTCGCCCGGTTCGAGCGTGGTCATCAGGGCGGCGTGGTGGGGAAGGATGGCCATCTGGCCCTCGCTGCCGGGCGCGATGAGCACGTCCACGCCCTGTTCGACGCGGACGATGCGCTCCGCGGTCACGAGTTCGACCGTGAGCGGCATAGCCTATCCCTCCGCCAGCTGCCGGCCCTTTTCGACCGCGCTTTCGATGTTGCCGACCATGTAGAAGGCCTGCTCCGGGAGGCCGTCGTGTTGGCCCTCGAGGATCTCCTTGAAGCCCCGGATCGTCTCGCGGACTGGCACGTAGGCGCCGGCCACGCCAGTGAACTGCTCGGCCACGAACATCGGCTGGGTGAGGAAGCGCTGGATCTTCCGGGCCCGGGCCACGGTCAGCTTGTCTTCGTCGGAGAGCTCTTCGATACCGAGGATGGCGATGATGTCCTGCAGGTCCTTGTAGCGCTGAAGCACCGTCTGGACGCCGCGGGCGACTTCGTAGTGCTCCTGGCCGACGACACGCGGCTCCAGCGCCCGGGAGAACGAGGTGAGCGGGTCCATAGCGGGGAAGAGGGCCTGCTCCGCCAGCGAGCGTTCGAGCGCCACCACGGCGTCGAGGTGGCCGAAGGTGGTAGCCACGCCCGGGTCGGTGTAGTCGTCGGCCGGCACGTAGATGGCCTGGAACGACGTAATCGAGCCCTTCTTGGTGGAGGTGATGCGCTCTTCGAGGTCGCCCATCTCGGTTGCGAGGGTGGGCTGGTAGCCCACGGCCGAGGGCATGCGGCCGAGGAGTGCCGAGACTTCCATGCCGGCGAGCGTGTAGCGGTAAATGTTATCGACGAAGAAGAGGACGTCGCGGCCCTCCTCGTCGCGGAAGTACTCGGCCATCGTCAGGCCGGTGAGGGCAACGCGGAGACGCACCCCGGGCGGCTCGTTCATCTGGCCGAACACCATGGCCATCTTGGGCAACACGCCCGATTCCTTCATTTCGTGCCAGAGGTCGTTCCCTTCGCGGGAGCGTTCGCCCACGCCGGCGAAGACCGAATACCCGCCGTGCTCGCGGGCGATGTTCGAAATGAGCTCCTGGATGACGACCGTCTTGCCGACTCCAGCGCCGCCGTACAGGCCGACCTTACCGCCGCGGACGAGCGGGGCGATAAGGTCGATGACCTTGATGCCGGTCTCGAGGACGGAGGGGGCCGTTTCCTGCTCCTCGAAGGACGGAGGCGTGCGGTGGATTGCCCAGCGGGTGGCGTCTTCCGGCACGGGGAGGTTGTCGATCGGCTGGCCCAGCACGTTGAACATGCGCCCGAGCGACGGTTCGCCGACGGGCACCGAGATGGGCGCACCGGTATCGACAGCCCGGGTGTTGCGGCGCAGGCCGTCGGTGCTATCCATGGCCAGGCAGCGGACCCAGTTGTTGCCGAGGTGCTGCTGGACCTCGGTCACGAGCACGCTGCCATCTTCGCGGATGACGTTCACAGCGTTGTTGATGGCCGGGAGGTGCTCCGGCGGGAACTCGATATCGAGCACCGTCCCGATGACCTGGACGACACGTCCCTCGTTGGTGGCAGTCATGACCATGGGAGAACCTCCGGGATGTTCACAGTGACCTGGTGCGGCGCGCGCAGGCGGGCACCGCGGAATTTTCGGCTCATCATGCCGCTACCCCAAGGATGGCGTGGAGTTCAACATCGCGGAGCGACTCGAACTCCCGGTGCGGCCCGGGGAGCACCAGGCCGCGGGTATATTCCGTGCGGACCGCCCAGACCGTCATGCCGGCCCTCCGGGCCGATTCGATGCCGGCCGGGGCATCTTCGAAGGCGAGGCAACGGGAAGGCTCAACAGCGAGCCGTTGCGCCGCCAGGAGGTAGATGTCGGGCTCGGGCTTGCCCCGCTCGACATCGCTGCCAGTGACGAGGAGCTCGAAGTGATGGCGCAGGCCGATACGGTCCAGACACGCCTCCACCCACGGCTCGATGGATGATGAAGCAACCGCGAGCCGTTGTCCGCCCGCGTGGAGCGCCTGCACCAGTTCGACGGCGCCGGGGAGCGGCGCGCTGCGCTCGCGGTAGCGGCGCAGGATGATTTCCCGGTAGCGGGCCTGGTACTCCTCCGGAGGGCGCGAAAGGCCGTAGTCGCGCATCATGTCGGCCCAGCCGGTCTTGGTGCCCATGTAGGGTTTATAGGCTTCGAGCGAGATGGAGAGCCCTTCCTCGCCCAGGAGCTCGTTGACCGCCTCGAAATGCAGCGGCTCGCCGTCCACGAGGACGCCGTCCATATCGAAGATGACCGCTTCGTAGCGAGCCAGTCTAACCCTCCAGTGCGGCAGCGCCGCCGACGATATCGAGCAGTTCCTTGGTGATCTGCTCCTGGCGGGCCTTGTTGTAGGTAAGGGTAAGCTCGCGCGTGATCTCATGCGCGTTGTCGGTCGCGTTCTTCATCGCCACCATCTGGGCCGATTGGAAGCTCGCGGCGTTCTGGAGGATGGCTTCGTAGATCTGCATCTCGATATACCGCGGGAGCAGGCCGGCGAGGACAACATCGGGCGAAGGCTCGAAGATGTAGTCGGCCAGCAGGGCTTCCGCGGCGCCTTCCTCAGCCGGCGGCGGCTCAATGGGGAGAAGCTGGCGGATGGCCGGGCGCTGGGTGGCGGTCGACACGAACTCCGGGAAGCTCAGGTACACACGATCCACTTTCCCGGCGAGGTAGTCCTCGATGACCAGGCGGGCAATGGCCAGGGTATCGGACTGGCTCGGGTAGTCGCCGAGCTCGGTGAACTCAGCCGCCAGATGCACGTGGGCCCGCACGAAGAAGTCGCGGCCCTTCTTGCCCACTGCCACGACCTGGACAGGCTCGTGCTGCATGGCGACGAACGTGCCGGCGCTGCGGTTCAGGTTGGAGTTCAGACCGCCGCAGAGGCCGCGATCGGGGGTGATGTGGAGAACGGCGATGTTGTTGACGGGGCGGGAGACGAGAAGCGGGTGCCTTGCCGCCTCGGGGTCATCGCTGGACTGAGATGCGAGGCCGGCCAGGACGAGCCGGAGCTTCCCGGCGTAAGGCTTGGCCTGCTCGGCGCGGTCCTGGGCGCGGCGCATCTTCGAGGCTGCGACAAGCTGCAGCGCGTTGGTGATCTTCGCCGTGTTCTTGACGCTCTGGATGCGCCGTTTGAGCTGCCGGATGGTCGCCATGGCGTTCTCTCGTCCCCGGATTCACGGGCAGGCTGGCTGCCCGGGCTGGGGCGGGCATGTGCTGCCCGCCGCGTTCGGTGGGCAGGCCCTTAGTAGGGAACCGTGTCCTTGAAGGTGTTGATGACCGACTTCAGGCGCTCCTGGAGTTCGGGCGTCATCACGGGATTGGCGTCGATTTCGGCGACCAGGTCGCGCTGGTTGCTGGCGAGGTACTTGCGCAGCTCGTTTTCGAACGACCGGACCTTGTTCACGGGCACGTCGTCGAGGAGGCCGCCGGTGAGCGCATAGATCACCACGACTTCCTCGGCGAGGCTGAGCGGCTGGAACTGGTCCTGCTTCAGGATCTCGGTCGCCCGCTGGCCGCGTTCGAGCTGGCGGCGGGTGGCGGCATCCAGGTCGCTGGTGCCGAACTGGGCAAAGGCGGCGAGTTCGCGGTACTGCGACATGTCGCCCTTGAGGCCGCCGGAGACGGCCTTCATCGCCTTGGTCTGGGCGGAGGAACCCACGCGGCTCACGGAGAGGCCGGTGTTAATGGCCGGCCGGATGCCAGCGTTGAAGAGGTCGGCTTCGAGGTAGATCTGCCCGTCGGTGATGGAGATGACGTTGGTCGGGATGTAGGCCGAGACGTCGTTCGCCTGGGTCTCGATGATGGGCAGGGCGCTGAGCGAACCGCCGGCTTCCAGCCGGGCAGCGCGTTCGAGGAGGCGGCTGTGGAGGTAGAACACATCGCCCGGGTAGGCCTCGCGGCCTGGAGGGCGCCGGAGGAGCAGGGAGATCTGGCGGTAGGCCCAGGCGTGCTTGCTCAGGTCGTCGTAGACGATGAGCGCATCGCGGCCGCTTTCCATTATTTCTTCGCCCATGGTGCAGCCGGCGTAGGGCGCAAGGTACTGCAACGCGGCGGATTCGGACGCGTTGGCCGCGACCACGATGGTGTGCTCCATGGCGCCGGCTTCCTCGAGGATGCCCACCACCTGGGCGACCTTGGCAGCCTTCTGGCCGATGGCGACATAGATGCAGATCAGGTCGCCGCCCTTCTGATTGATGATGGTGTCGAGGGCGATGGCGGTCTTGCCGGTCGAGCGGTCGCCGATGATGAGCTCGCGCTGGCCACGGCCGATCGGGAACATCGCGTCGATCGACTTGATGCCCGTCTGCACCGGCTGGTTCACGCTCTTGCGGAGCGTGACGCCAGGGGCGATGCGCTCGATGGGGCGCGTGCGGCTGGTGTTGATGGGCCCCTTGCCATCGATCGGATTCCCGAGGGCATCGACGACGCGCCCGATGAGGGCATCGCCGACGGGGACCTCGATGATGCGCCCGGTTGAGCGGACCTCGTCGCCCTCCTTGATGTCGGAGTACTCGCCGAGCACCACGGCGCTGACGGACTCCTCCTCCAGGTTGAGGGCGATGCCCATGGTGCCGTTGGCGAATTCCAGGAGCTCGGAGTACATGGCACCCGAGAGCCCATGGATCCGGGCCACGCCGTCACCAGCCTCGATCACCGTCCCCACGTCAGTCGCGGTGACCGCGCTCCCGAAGCTCTCGATCTGCTGGCGCAGGATCGAGGCGATCTCTTCAGCACGTACTGCCATTGCGGCCTACCTCTTCTTCAACTCGTCCGAACACCCGCGTCTAGCGGGCACCCTCCAGTTCGCGCCGTAGCCGCTTGAGCCGGGTCCGAACGCTTCCATCTACCAGCTTGTCGCCGACGCGGACGACCACGCCGCCGACGATGCCCGGGTCGACAGTCCCGGCAACCCGGACCTGCTTACCGAGCGATTGGCCGATTTTCCGGGCGATGGCGTCGAGCTGGGCTGGCGCCAGCTCAACGGCCGTCGTCACCTCGGCATGGACAATGCCTTCGTAGTCATCTGCGAGGCGCCCGAACGCCCCGGCGACTGCC
This sequence comes from uncultured Anaerolineaceae bacterium, assembly GCA_964648195.1. GTDB lineage: Bacteria > Chloroflexota > Dehalococcoidia > Tepidiformales > Tepidiformaceae > Amarobacter. The sequence goes on from CAZYLL010000018.1 coordinate 29,421, forward strand.
CGCGCCTCGCCGGCACGGCCCTTGGTGACGAGGAGCTTCGCCAGGTTGAGCACCATCGGGCTGACGTCGAGGGTGCGTTCGACCATGGCGAGGCGCTGTTCGATGGGCACGCGCGTATCGGAGAGAATGGGCGCGAGGCCGGATTCGGCCAGCACCGTGGCGACGTCATTGAGCTCCGTCCGCCAGGTGGCGATGGCGCCGGTGTCGCGCGCGATGCTGAATGCTGCCTGTGCGTAGCGCCTGGCCGCCTGCAGGTCTGCCATCGCCTAGTTCCCGCTGAAGTTCGACTCGGCCAGCGCCTCATCGATGATGCGCTGGTGTGCCTGCCGGTCGAGCGACTGGTTGATGACCTTCTCGGCGGCCGCGACCGTGATGCTCGCGAACTCGGCCCGGAGCTCGGCGATTGCACGGTCGCGTTCGAGCTGGATCTCATTGCGGGCGCGCTCGAGTGCGGCTTCGCGATCTCTGGCGGCCTGTTCCCGGGCGTCAGCCTGGATGCGCGTGGCGATGTTTTGGGCATTCGCCACGATCTCCTGGCCGTCCTTGCGGGCGGCCTCGAGCTGAGCCTGGATGGTGGCCTGGGCCGAGGCAGCCTCGGCGCGGGCGATTTCCGCCGCGTTCAGGCCCTCCGCAATCTTCTGCTTGCGCTCGTCCAGCATCTTCAGGATCGGCTTGTAGAGCGTCAGCCGAAGAATGACGAGCAGCACGAAGAAGTTCGCCACCTGCGCGATGAGCTGCGGCAGGTTCAGGCCGAGTGCTTCGACTGCTTTGTCCATGCGGGAACCTCGGTTCTGGCTGCTGCCGAGACTAGATGACGAAGGCGATGATGAGCGCGGAAAGGAGCGCGTAGATGCCGATGGCTTCGGCGAAGGCGACGCCGAGGATCATGTTGGTCTGGATGGCGGCGCGGGCCTCGGGGTTCCGGCCGAGGGCTTCCATCGCCTTGCCCACCAGGTTGCCGATGGCCAGGGCCGGGGCGAAACCACCGACGGCCATCGCGAGCGCGGCACCGATTGCCTTGGCGGCGTCTGTCTCCAGGATGACCAGGAACGGCAGAGCACTCAAAAGGTCCATGTCTGACTAGCCTCCGTTGCACCTCTCCGGGGTGCGTTTGAAATTTCCGTTTGCGAACAGGCCCTAATGAGCCTGGACTGCCCCTGTTTCGGGATGGCCGTGGTGGTGGGCATCGGCCCCACCACCTTCGTGGCCGTCGTGATGTTCCTCGTCGCCGTGGTGTTCAACGGCACCGACTGCGAATACGAGGGTGAGCATCGCGAACACCGAGGCCTGGATGAAGCCCACGAAGAGCTCAAGGCCATAGATGATGTCCACGAAGAGGAATGGCATCAGGAACGTCAGCATCAGGATGAGCACTTCGCCCGCGAAGATGTTACCGAAGAGACGGAAGGCGAAGCTGATGATGCGGATGAACTCAGAGAGGAGCTCGAGGATGCCCACGAAGGACATGATCCCGTTGAGGTTGAAGAACTTCTTGAGGTAGCCGAAGCCGAGCGCCTGGAATCCCCAGAACTCGATGCAGAGGAATGCGACGATGCCGAGTGCGAGCGTATTGTTCACATCGCTGAAGGCGCTGCGGAAGTAGGGGATGACGAGCCCGAGCTTTTTCCCGGGGAACTCGACGTGTTCGACGTCGATACCGAGGGCGGCGCTGGGAATCGCATGGTGGCCCGAATCCCCGGCGTGTCCATCGCCGTGGCCTTCCTCTGCCAGGTGGACCTTCGGCGCATCGGGGTCCGCCTCGAGGGCAGCCAGCGCGGCACGCACGTCGGCCTCGGCGGGGGCGGCCTCGTGATTTTCAGGCCCTTCGAAGCCGGTGAATTCCTCGGCGAGGAAGATGATGTACCGGTCGGTGGCGACGGCGGCCGAATCGCCCGCGTGGATTTCGAACTTGACCGCCTTCGCGCCGCTCCTGGCGACAGTCATGGCGCCGGTGTTCTCCATCAGCCAGGCGGCGTGGTGCTCGCGCTTCTCGTAGACCTTGTCGTCGTGGGCGTGCTCGTAGATCTCCTCGAAGACGTGATGGTTCACGTCCTCGGTCTTGCCGATCGCGTTGAAGAACGGCATGAGGCCGAACCAGTTGTTCACGATGACGTAGATGAAGATGGTGGCGACGACCATGAAGAACTTACGCCCGTTCTTCTCCCCGGCGATCTCTTCGACCTGTCCGACGAGGAAGGCGATGACGGCCTCGACGAAGTTCTGGACGCCCGAGGGAACGACCTGCAAGGACCGGGTGGCGATGATGGAGAGGGCGATGATGATGGCCATCACCGTCCAGGAGGCGATGAGGGTGTTGCTGATGTTGAGCGGACCGATGGTGGTGATGATCTCTGCGGGGACGATGATCTCCGGCTGCGGCCCGCGCGCGACCAGGAGGCCAACGGCCAGCCAGCCAATCACCACGGCGGCTATCAAGACGAACTTGAGGAGCTTCAACGTCAACCCTGCTCTGAATCGTTATCCCCGAGCCAGCGCATGAACGGCAGCAGCATTCGGTAGCCACCGACCGCGGCCACGGCCAGTCCGAGGACGATCCCTATCAGTGTGAATACGGGCTCAAGGCCGGTCTCCCCATCGAGCCAGTGGCCGATGAGTACGCCCAGGATGATTGCAGTGGCGAAAAACCACCCCGCACCGAGCAGTGAGGCAGCCGGAACCATCCATCTGCCCACACACGCCTCCCAGGCGCCGGTCTCCAGACCCCGTGCATCATAGGCGGATTGTGAAGCAATGCGCAAGCGGATCGAGGACCAGCGAGGCCCGGGTTTTGTGAAACCACGGGGACGGTCAGGAGCGCTTGCGCTGGTCGAAATCGTCCAGGTCGAGGCCCTCGATGAAGTCCTTGAAGGCGCCGAGGCGCTCGAGCTCGGCCGGGTCGACCGGGCGCGTGCTTTCGAGGGCCGGCTGGTCGGGAGCGCCTGGCTGGCCTTCCTCGTCGAGCACCACGCCGGCGCGATCGAGCACTTCATCGGCGGCGAAAATGGGCGCGTCGACGCGGACAGCGAGGGCAATGGCGTCCGATGGCCGGCTATCGATTTCCATCGTCTCGCCATTTACGTCGAGGACAATCCGGGCATAGAACGTGTCGTTCGAGAGGTCGTTCACGAGGATGTAGACGACGCGGCCCCCGAGCTGCTCGATGAGGTTGCGAAGCAGGTCATGGGTAAGGGGCCGGGCAACCGACACGTCCTGTAGCCGCACAGCGATTGCGTCAGCCTCGGCCGGGCCGATCCAGATGGGCAGATACCGGTCGGCATCCTTTTCGCGCAGGATGACCACGCGCTGGTAGTTCATGAGGCTGAGCCTGATGCTTTCGATGCTCAGCTCTTTCACAGGAAGACCCCTCCAGGGCGCGATGGCCCTGACTCGATGATAGGTTCGGCCCGATCGGCCAGTCAACGAAGCGATCTTTCCACCGGCGGGCGAAGCCCCGGCGCGCGGCCAGCCGGCGCCCGCAGGTTGGCGATGGCCACCACGCCAATGCCGGCGGCGACCACCGCCAGCACGGGAGTGACCCCGACCAGGTCGGCCATGCCCCCGGCGGCAAGCACCGGCAGCGAAGACGCAACCGCGGCGAGCGCCGCCTGCGTCGCGCCCACACGTCCTCGCAGGTGGAGCGGTACCCGGTCGTCCATCACGGTTTGGCCAGCGACCGAAACAACCGCGTAGGAGAAGCCCAGCGGGAACATGATCGCCATGGCCATCACACCTCCACCATCGAAATTCCCGATGTCGACGGAGTTGAGCCAGGCGAACAGGCCGAAGCCGCCAAGGAAATCGGCCTCGGCGTTCACAAAGGCCAGCAGGCCGAGGCACGCGACGAAGACCGTGAATCCCGAGGTGCTCAGGAGCCCATGGGGCACCCGGTGGGCCAGGAACCCGGCGATTCGCAGGCCGAGCGCGACGCCGGCCACCGCGGGAAGGAGGATGAGCGCGCCGATATCGACGGGGAGGCCGAGTACGTCCTCGATGTACTTGGGGACGAGCCCGCCCAGGATGATGAGCGTGGTGGAGATCAGCGTGAGCTCGACGACGGCGTGCATGACCGTGATATCGGAGCGGATGGTGCGCCACCCGGCGAGCCACCATCGTCCGCCCGGTTCGCCACCGATGTCGATGCGCACCGGAGAGTGTGTCCGGCCGATGAGGACCGCCTGGAAGGCAGCGATGAAGAACAAAGCGGCGCAGATGGCGAAGAGTGCATCGCGACTATCGAACACCCGCAGCACGATGGGGGTGAGCAGGCCAAGGCCGATAAGTTGCGCTGCTCCGCCCACTGCCTGGCTGATCGCGTTCGCCCGCGCGAGCTGCGAACGTTCAACGATTGCCGGCATGATGGCGCCCTCGGCCGAGCTGGCGAATTGCGTCGCGGTCGCCAGGAGCACGGCAACCACGTAGTAGGCCGCTGCGCCACCCTCGTTCAGCAGGAAGTAAAGGCATACCGCCGCGCGTGCAAGGTCCCCCAGGAAGACGAGGATGCGCTTCGGAAGCACGTCGGCGGCAGTTCCGGCGACGATGCCGGCAACGGTCGATGGAACGACCAGGGCCAGCACGAGCAGCGAGCTTAAGAATGCCTTGCCCGTCTCCTCGTTAATCAGGAGGATGAGGGCGAAGTTGAGGGCATTCTGGGCCACGCGCGAAAAGAAACGCGTGTAGCTGAGCATGCGGAACGGATGTTGTTGCAGCAACGGCACATGGCGGTGGCCGAGGGCCTCACTCATCGCGCCGGACGAGCGCCTTCATGCGGGCCTCGAAGCGCCGGCGCTCGACCATCACGCGGCGGTGGCAGGTGAGGCACTCGATGCCGATGTCGGCACCGGTCCGGTAGACGCGCCACTCCCAGCCGCCGCAGGGGTGCTGGCGCCGCATGCGGTAGACCTCTCCGGGGTGGATCTCCGCGATCATTTTGTTGCCGCGGCCGCCGCCCGCAGGTCATCACGAAGCTTCCGGGCCGCCTGGGCTGCAGCATCCGCGAAGCCGGGGCCCTCGCCGGCATACATCACGCCGCGGGAGGCATTCACCACCATGGTGCCCGGCCGGTAGCCGGCTGCGCCGACCACATCTTCCGGGCGCCCGCCCTGGGTGCCAACGCCGGGGATAAGCAGCGGGGTTGCTGGCACGAGCGAACGCACCCTGCGGAGTTCGTCCGGGGCCGTTGCACCGACCACCAGCCCAATGTTCGCCGACCACGAGGTGGCCACGAGCGCCACCTCCTCAAACAGCATCCGTCCGTTGGCCAGGCGCTGTTCCTGCAGCTCGCGCGAACCCGGGTTGGAGGTCCGGCAGAGCACGAACACTCCCCGGCCTTCGTACGAGAGGAACGGTTCGACGGTGTCGCGCCCCTGGTATCCACTCACAGTGACCGCGTCAAAATGCCACTGCTCAAACATGGCCCGGGCGTACGCTTCTGCGGTATTCCCGATATCGCCCCGCTTCACATCACCGATGACCGGGATGTCCTGAGGGATGGCCGCGAGCGTCTCTTCGAGGGCGCGCAGGCCGGGAATGCCGAACTGCTCGTAGAACGCGATATTCGGCTTGTAGCAGGCGGCGTAAGGCGCGGTCGCCTCGATGATGGCGCGATTGAACCGGGCAACGTCTTCGACCCTGTGTTTGCGGAAATCGGGGTCAAGCCCAACGCAGACGAGCGAGTCGATTGCGCGGCTTCGGCGTTCCAGTTCGGTGAAGAAGTTCATGCGGGCGCCTCCGCCGGGGCCGGCGCAAAGCCGAGCCCGCGCATGATGTCCTTGAACCGCTCCCGTTCACCGCTGACGATGATGTCCAGTTCACCGGTCATGCGCGCGGGCGCGCTGAGGTCCCGGGCGTCGAGCAGCTGGACCGCGCGGCGGGCGACGGCTTCGCTGGTGTCGATGATCGCAACCCCGGGAAATTCCGCGCGGATGTCATCGGCGAGGAATGCGTAGTGCGTGCAGCCGAGGACGACGGTGTCGGCCCCGGCTTCGACCTCGCGTGCCAGCAGCGAGCGGACTGCGGCGCGGGCGGCGGCTGTCCCGGCACGACCGGATTCAACGAGCTCGGCAAGCCCGGTCCCGGGGATGGTGGAGATTTGCGTGCCCCGGCCGAAATCCTCGACCACCCGCGAGAACAGGCCGCCATCGAATGTCCCGGGCGTGGCGAGGATGGCGACACGGCCCGAGGCGGACCGCTGGGCTGCCGGTTTGACACCGGGCACCATGCCGACGAACGGCACCGGGAACGCCTCGCGGAGGTCGGGCAGCGCCGCCGCCGACGCGGTATTGCAGGCCACCACGATGAGCTTCGCCCGCGCTTCGAGGAGCCGCTGCGCTATCGCGAAGCACCGCTTGCGCACTTCAGCCGCCGGGCGGGGCCCGTAGGGGAAGAAGGCGGTATCGGCGAAGTAGATGACACGCTCGCGGGGAGCGAGCCGCCGGAACGCCCGCAGGACGCTCAATCCGCCGACACCGGAGTCGAACATGCCAACCGGCCGAACGTCCATCGATAGGAGAGGATAGCACGCGTGCCCGGATCGACGGCGTAGGCGATGCTCTGCCCATGCTCTCCCGCATCGAGGTCGCGGCCATCCCTGCCGAGGCGCTGCTTATCCCCGCGGATTGTTATGTCGTCATCGACTGCCTCCGGGCAACGACCACCATCGCGACCCTGTTCGCACGTGGCCTGGCTGACCTCGTCGTGTGTGACAGCCTCGAACAATCGCGCATACGTGGCGCGGCGGAAGGCCGCCTGCTTTTTGGCGAGATCGGCGGCTTTCCGCCAGACGACTTTGACTATGGCAACTCGCCTGCGGAGGCGGCCGGGCTGCACCTCGCCGGGGAGCGCGCGGTGCTCTACACCACCAACGGGACGACCGCGATCTGTGCGCTGGCCGGACGTGGCACGGTTATCGCAGGCTCTCCGGCGAACCTCTCCGCGGTGGTCCGCGCCTGCGAGCAATTCCCGTCGGTTGCGCTGGTTTGCGCTGGCGAAGCGCGCGGGAATCGCTTCGGACTGGACGACTTCGGGGCGGCGGCCCGGTTTGTACAGGAGCTCGCCACGCGTAACCCCGGCGCCGGGCTGGGCGACCTGGCGGTGCTGGCCGCGCGCAGCACGGAGCTCGACCGGCTCATCCTTGACTCGGCGCACGCCACCGAAACGCGGAGACTGGGACTTGAGCGTGACATCGAGTTCGCGCTCCGGTGCGACACCTCGGGCGCTGTGCCAACCGTAACGGCACACGGCCAGGGGTGGGCCCTGCTTGAGGACCGGCCGTAGCGTCAGCCGACCTCCCGCCACCGGCGGCGCAGGTCTTCGAGGATCCGAGGATCCGGCTCCCGGCCACCGTAGCGTGCCTCCTCGAAGGCGGCGGTGATGTCGTCGGTGACCGCCGTCGCGAACGCTTCGTGCAGTTCGGGCAAATACTCGCGCGGCGTGAGGCCATCGGGGCGCGGATGGCCTTCATGCTCGGCCCGCTGGAGAACCTCGACATAGAGGCGGACCGCCTCCGAGCCGCCGGGGTCGAGGGCGGACCGCCGCGGGCCGGGAATGAGCGAACGGAGCCAGCCGCGCAAGTCGCCCCTGAAATCGCCGGCAAGGGAGGCGGCTGCCGGCGCCGCTGCCCGGGCCTGCTGCCGTTTGCGGAGACGGACAAAGATGACAACGAGGGCGGCAACCAGGATGGCCATGCCCCCGAGCGCGAGTGCCCTGAGGAGGAACACGCTGACCCTGGCCACCGGCGAGTCCTCGCCCGGTTCTCCTTCGGCGGCTTCGCCCCGGCGGTCGGCGAGGTTGTCCTGGAGCCCCTCGAAGGGGTTGTTGCCACCCAGGATGAGTTCGAAGAACCGGGTGAGCACCCACGCGAACGGCGTAAGGACGATGGTGAGGACGACCTCCACAACTTTTCCGACGACAGGCGCGACGACAGGTCCCACGATGGGTGCAACAACCGTGAAGGTCGCAAGTCCGAGAGCCGACACCGCGACCGTCGCCCCCAGCAGCACGCCGGCTGTGCTGCCCGCGCGCAGGTCGCCGAATGTGGTGCCGCTGAGGGAGAGCTGCGAGGCGGCCAGGGCGATGACAGCAAAGGCGAAGAAGGCAGCCCCGGACCGGCCAACCTCGCCGGAGCGGTCGGAGGCAGCGCCGGCCACAATAGCCAGGGTGGCGACCGCGAACGGAATGGCCGCGGACCTGGGGATGGACTCCATCTCCACTTCATCGGCCGCCCGGTAGGAAGCGCGCGCCCACGCGGCGGCCAGCAGGAGCGTCGCCATGATGCCGCGGCCGCCCCGTTCGATGGTGTTGCTCGCATCCTCCAGGAAGTCGGCCACCCAGGCGAAATTCCAGATCGCCACATCTCCGGCCACTTCGATGCGGACTACCAGGTAGATTGCGGTCAGCCCGGCAGCGGCCGTGAGCAGGTAGGCCCGGCGGGCCGGGAGGTCGAACCCGGCGAGAAAGCGCGGAAGCCAGAACCCGAGGAGGCCAACGGCAACGAATCCCCACCAGCCAACGGCCTGCGGCGCCGGGCCGCTGTAGGCATTGGCGAACAGTTCGGCGAGCGCGGCAAACAGGAACGCATCGGCCAGGAGCGATGCGAGGACGGCGACGGCGCCGATCACCGAAGCACCTCGGCGCGTTGAAACACACCCCCGACCTCCCGCAGGCCGATCCCTGGCGGTACCGCCTCCCGCACCCGCGCGGAGGTCGCGATGACGAACACGTGGTGGCCCTCGTCGTGGAGGCGGGCAAGCACGCCGGCCAGTGCCGGCGGCATGAGCGACGCCACCACCACGAGCGTCGACCCCTGCGGAAGCTTGCCACTCTCCCGCTGGATGGCGCCTGCCAGGTCGCCCATCGTCAGCGGTTGAATGACAGCGAGCGCTTCGAGCAGACGGGATACCTGGTCGCGAGACCTCGAAGGCGGCAGGCGAATGGGCCGGTCGGCATCGGGGAAAGCGCCGTTCGCAAGCAGGCCCACGGCGTAGCGCGCACCAGCCGCCCAGACGCAGAGCGACGCGCTGACCGAGACAATCCGCTCCAACTCATCGCGCAGATAGCCTTCCCAGGCGTGCTCCATGGTATCGATGTTGACCAGGAGGTAGAGCTGCTGAGTGGCCGAAGGCTCGTAGACCCTTGAGCGAAGATCCCCCGAGCGCGCCGTGGCCTTCCAGTCGATGCGGCGCAGGGGGTCTCCGGGGCGGTACTCGCGAAGGCCCGCTATCCGGAGCGGGTCCTCGAACACGCGGTTGCCGCCCCTGCGTTCCCCGAATGGGCGTTCAGACGGCAGGCCCAGGTCCTCCATCGAGAACACGCGGGGAAAGACGACCAGGTGCGAACGTCGCTCGTCCTCGATAGAGCGGGTGTACGCCCCCAGGAGGTCGCCCGAGCGTATCGTCGCCGGGCCCACCTGGTGATAGCCCCGCGCATCGGGCGCCAGTGTGAAAGTCCACTGGTGGCGCTGATACCAGCCGAGCGCCCCCTTGCGGATGAGCCATTTCTGGCCGGGGACGGCCGCTGCACCGAGGACCTCCTTTTCGACGGGGAGGTGCTCGGAGAGGGCGAGCCGCCACTCGTACCAGGGCAGGGGCAGCGGTTTGCGGTTTTCGAGCTCGACCTGCAGGGGAACCCGTTCGCCGATGAAGACGCGCTTCTCGGCGGGCTCGCGCTTCAGCTCCAGCCGGTCGAAGAGATGACGGCTCCAATAGCGGCCGGCCCACCCCAGCACCACGACGACCAGCCCGACCGCCGCGATCGGAGGCTGCGAGGCGGCGAACCCCGCAACGAAAAGGATTCCGCCGATGACCAGCGAAAGGTCGCGGAAAGGCATCTCAGGCTCCGATGGGGACGGGGACGCGCTGGAGGACCTCCGCCAATAGCTCGTCGGTGCCGCGGCCGCGCAGCCGCGCCTGCGTCGAGAGGATGAGCCGGTGAGGCAGCACGTACGGCGCCATCGCTTTGACGTCGTCGGGGAGGACATAGTCGCGGCCGTTGATGGCGGCGAGGGCGCGTGCCGTGCGAAAGAGCGCGAGGCTGCCACGCGGGCTTGCGCCGAGCTCGAACGCCGGGTCTTCGCGGGTGGCCTGGACGAGCTGGACAACGTAGCGGCGCACCGCCGGCTCGACGTGCAGGTGGCGCAGCGCCGCCGCGAGGCGCACCAGCTCGGTCCCATCGATGACCGGTTCGAGCGAGTCCAGGGGGTTGGCGCTCTCGAAGCGCCGCAGAATTTCGTCCTCCTCGTCCTCGCCGGGATAGCCGAGCTTCAGGCGCACCAGGAAACGGTCCAGCTGGGCTTCGGGAAGCGGGAACGTGCCTTCGAGCTCCACCGGGTTCTGGGTGGCCATCACCAGGAACGGGCTGGGCAGGCGCGTGGTCAGGCCCTCCACGGTGAGCTGGCGTTCCTCCATCGCCTCGAGCAGAGCGGCCTGGGTGCGCGGCGTGGCCCGGTTGATCTCATCGGCCAGCACCACCTGGGCGATGAGGGGACCCTCGCGGAAGACAAACTCCCCGAGCTTTTGGTTGTAGTAGTTGATCCCGGTGATGTCCGAGGGCATCAGGTCGGGCGTGAACTGAATGCGCCGGAACGAGCAGTTGATGGAGCGCGCGATCGCCTTTGCAAGCGTGGTCTTGCCAAGGCCCGGCACATCCTCCAGCAGGATATGCCCCTCGCACAGGAGGGCGACCAGCGCGAGGCGGACGACCTCGGCCTTGCCGACGATGACGCGCTCGATGCTCGCCTGCAAACGCTCGGCGGAGGACTTGATGAGGGCAACGTCCTCGGGGGACAGGCGGTTGGCGTGTTCGGCTGTGGTCACTGCGCGGATGGTAGCGGCCACGGGGACGCGATGCGAACTGTGGCAAAGAGCCAGTGGCCCGTAGACTCGGGCACATGACTGAGGTGCAGCAAATACGGCTCGCCTACAACAGCGTGTACCTGGTTGAGTCCGGCGGAGAACGGGTCCTGATCGACACCGGGCCGGACTACCGGGGAGCGCGCGAGGCCCTGGACGGGGCGACGGCCGGCAGGCCACCATCGCTGGTGGTGGCGACACACGGGCACCTGGACCATGCGGGCCTGGGGCACTGGTGGCAGGAACGGGGCACCCCGGTGGCCCTCCACCAGGAGGACCTGCATTACTCGACCGGGCACCAGCTCGACCATGATGAACTGCTGGCGCTCGAGTCGTTCGTCCGCCAGAGCGGCGCCCCGCCCGAGGTGGAAGCGGAAGCGCTGGCAGGACTTGCGGCGCGGCGGACGTGGGCCCGCCAGGCGATAGAGAGCCGCGACTATCGCCCGGCCGGCCGTGACGGTCGCTGGCCAACCGGACTCCGCTACGAACCGTTCGAACCCGCCCGGGTGCTGGCTGGAGATGAGGTGGAGCTGGCGCCCGGCGTGGTGGCGCTGGCCTGCCCCGGGCATACCCCGGGAAACCTGGTGGTGGTTGCGCCCTCAGAGGGCTGGTTGTTTTCGGGCGACCAGTTGCTGCCGGAGTTCACGCCCACACCAGCCATCCAGCGCTACCAGTCCGCCACCGGGGGGCCGTGGCGGTTCCGCAGCTTTCCGCGGTTTGTCGATTCCCTGCGGCGGATCCGGGACTTAAACGCGAGCCGCTGTTACCCGGGTCATGGCGAGCCATTCGAGGACGTGGCGGCCGTAATCGACGCCAACCTGGCACAGGCGGAGCAACGCACCGAGCGTGTCCGCGAGGAGCTGGTGAGCCACAGTGGCGCGACCCTGTACCAACTTGCCGAGGCGCTTTACCCGCGCGCCCTCCGCAAGCGGTTCTGGCAGATCATCGCAACGGTGCAGGGCCACCTCGACGTGCTGGAGGAGGAAGGCCTCGCGGTGGTGGATGCGGGGCGCTGGGCGCCGCGCTAGGCTGCGATCGCGGCGACGCCTTCTGGCGCCAGCCTGGCGTGGTCGACCCAGAGCACAAGGCGGTCCCCGTTCCGGACGACGCCGTTGAGGTAGCCAAGGCCCCGCCTGTCGCCGGGAGGTTCAACGCGCTGGTACGCCTCACGGGGGACGGTGAGGACTTCTTCGACGGCATCGACCAGGAAGGCAATGGGTCCCTCATCGCCATCGACGAGCACGAGGCGGCGCTCAGACTCGTCGGTCGAGCGCGTCGAGCCGAGCTTCGCGTGAAGGTCGAACACGGGAATCACCCGGTTTCGCACTTCGGCGATCCCCAGCACGCCGGGGGCAGCGCCAGCAAGGGGCGTAATCGGGAGCACAGGCAGGATTTCGTCCACAGCGTCGATGTCCAGGGCGTAATCGGTTTCGCCGACGCGAAAGAGGACGATCTGGCGAGGCGTTTTGAGGAGAGCAATATCGGACACGGCCACCACCCCGGCGAGAGGCGAGAATTGACGTGATCATCGGCCGGGGCAGGCCGGTCTGGAGCGGCTGGAACGGGATTGTTACCATCGCCCCGTGGCATTCACCGAAGCAGCGGCGGCCCGGCTAGAAGCCATTGGCTTTCGTTCGACAGCTCCACGGCGTGCGGTGCTCGAGGCCATCGAGCGCGCACCCGGACCGTTCACGGTTGAAGACCTGCTGGGCCAGGTGCCGGGTGTCGGGCGGGCGACCGTCTTCCGGACGATCAAGCTACTGCAGGAACTCGACCTGCTCTGCAGGGTGCCGCTCGAGGATGGGACCGCGCGCTACCAGCTTTCTGAAGGGACGCATCACCACCACCTGGTGTGCCGGTCGTGCGGGCGCTTCACGGAGTTCAGCGACCCGGAAATCGACGCGCGGATCCAGGAACAGGCGGCCCTCCACGGGTTTCGGCTCCAGGGACACAGCCTCGAGCTCTACGGGCACTGCGCCGAGTGCGTGAAGCAGGGGCTGGCCGGGCAATAGCGAGCATGGTGTACTTTGGGCCCCGCCGGGGTGGCGGAATGGCAGACGCAGCCGGCTTAAACCCGGCGGCCGCAAGGCATGTGGGTTCGAATCCCGCCCCCGGCACCACGGCACTGGCGAAGGACAGGATCGAGGCGAGCGAAGGCTCGGCGCCGGGTGCTGGCGGCGCGGGCGGGCGCGCAACCACCACCCGGTCTCTGGGCCGGCGGGTCGAGCACCTGTCCCGGGATAGGCGCCGAGCCTTCGGCGGGACTCTACCAGCGCGCCGCTGAGGAACGTATGTTCTTATGACGAGGCAGATCGTAAAGTTTCCGCAAACTAGCCAACGCGCCGCTCGACTTCGTACGGCGTCGACGACGTAACGGCCTGGCGGAAGCGGTCGAACATCGTGTCGTACCGGCGCACGTTCGTGGCCCGGTGGATTCCCTGGTGTTCGCAGGCCGAACCGACCGAACAGCTGGCGCAGCAGTACTCGCGGCCGGCCATGATGTGGGGCGGCGTGGTGTAGGCGGCGTGGCAGCGGATGCAGCGTCGTGGTGTTTCGGCGGTCATGGGCGCTCCAGGTGCAAACGGCAACGTTCGGACGCTCTCATTGTGGCGCGGGGCGCGGGCTGGCGAAAGCGGATTCGCCACGGAAGGGCAGGTGCGGCATGCTGTTGGCATGGTTCGCATCAACCGCGTCTACACCCGCGCCGGCGACGCCGGCACAACTGCGCTGGGCGGCGGGCAGCGCGTACCCAAGGACAGCCTCCGGATTGAGGCCTACGGCACGGTCGACGAACTGAACAGCGTCATCGGCGTCGCAGTCGCCTCGGGCATCGATGATTCCCTGCGCGAGCGCTTTCACATCATCCAGCAGGTGCTGTTCAACCTGGGTTCGGACCTGTGCATTCTCGAAGAAGACAAGGAACGGCTGCCGGTGCCGAAGGTCGAGCCTCGCCATGTCGAGCAGCTCGAGGTGTGGATGGATGAGTGGAACGAAACGCTTGAGCCGCTGAAGAGTTTCATCCTGCCTGGCGGGGACCTGGCTGCCGCCCAGTTGCATGTGGCGCGCACCGTTTGCCGCCGCGCCGAACGCCTGGTCATCTCGCTCGCGCGAAACGAAGCTGTTGGAGAGTACGTCATCCCCTACCTCAACCGGCTCTCCGACTTCCTGTTCGTAGCAGCCCGGCACCAGGCACGCTTGAGCGGCAGGGGTGACGTCCTCTGGGATAGCCGCGCGTACTAAGGCATACTCGCGCCTTCTGGACCTTGTGGAGGCGCGTATGGGCAGGTTCGAAGGGAAAGTCGGCTTCATCACCGGCGGGGGCACCGGGATCGGGTTCGCCTGCGCCCGGGCCGTCGTGGACGGAGGTGGGCAGGTGGTGCTCGCGGGGCGCCGCGCCAACGTGGTCGAGGCTGCCGCTGCCGAACTCGGTCCAGCCGCGAGTTTTGTGCAGTGCGACGTGTCCTCGGATGCGTCAGTGGCGGCCGCGTTCACACAGGTTCGGGAGCGATACGGGGCGCTGCATCTGGCCGTGAACGCGGCGGGGACGGGGGCTGCCGGTGGGGTGCTGAACAGCACCCAGTCCGAATGGAACCGGGTGATGGAAACGACGCTCAACGGGGCATTCCGCGCGATGCAGCACGAGGCGAGGCTCATGAAGGCATCGGGCGGCGGCAGCATCGTGAACATCAGCTCGATCGCGGGTACACACACGCACCACTGGATGACCGCCTACTGCGTCGCGAAAGCCGGCCTGAACATGCTGACGCGGTGCGCGGCGGATGACCTTGGCGAGCATGGAATCCGCGTGAATGCAGTCGCGCCCGGCCTGGTCCCGACGGACCTGGCAGCGGGGCTCACCGGCAACCCGGAGACTGTTGAGGAGTACCTGCGCCGGATGCCCATCCGGCGGCTGGGAACCACCATGGACATCGCGAACGCGGTCGCGTTTCTCCTGAGCGATGAGGCCGCGTGGATTACGGGCGTCATCCTTGCCGACGATGGTGGGCACCACTTGCGGCAGGGGCCCAACCTCCTGCCGCAATTCAAGAAGTTCCTCCCCGAGGAGTTCTAGCAGGGTGTTGAAGTAGGGCCTTGATGGCGCTGATCTGGCGGCGGGGACGTC
>CAZYLL010000019.1:0-43853 GCA_964648195.1 uncultured Anaerolineaceae bacterium
GGATGGCGACGGCGCAGCTGACGAGGTTCACCTTTTCGCTTCGCTGGCTGACCCGGCCGCCGAGGGCACCGGCATCTACTTTGGCAAGGACCCGCACACCCTGTTCGTGAATGTCCAGCACTCCGCCGCCCCTGACGGCGACGGGACCTGGGCGATCACCAACCGGAAGTAGCGCTGGAACCTGGCGACATTGCCCGGAACGGGAGGCGGCCGGACCGCCTCCCGTTCCCGTGCCACCCAATGCCCCGCACTCGCGTTGGTAACCACCCGGGATGCACACGCGCGACAGGCGTTCGCCTGACACTCGGAACGCGAGGCCGTAAGATCGCTGTTCTGCGCCGGCGATGGACGGCCTCTCTGCCCATGTTCAAACGCTCAACCCTTCCCAACGGCCTCCGCATCGTCACCGGCGAGATGCCCCACACGCGCTCCGCCACCATCAGCGTGTACGTCGGCGCGGGCAGCCGCTACGAACCCGACGAGGAAGCCGGGCTCTCGCACTTCCTCGAACACATGCTCTTTAAAGGAGCCTCGCGCCGCCCCACCGCCAGGGAAATCTCCGAGGCTATCGAGGGCGTCGGCGGGATGCACAACGCCGCCACGGACCGCGAAGTCACCGTCTACTACGCCAAGGTGCCTCACACGGCCGCGCTCGAAGCCATCGATATCCTCGCCGATATGGTGCGCGACCCGGTGATGGACCCCAACGAGCTGGAAAAAGAGCGCGCCGTCATCCTCGAGGAGCTCGCCGGCATCGAGGATAGCCCGGCGGAGCTCGCTGGCATCCTCATCGACGAGACACTCTGGCCGGGCCAGCCCATCGGACGCAACGTGGGCGGCACCCCCGAGACCGTCCGCGCGCTGCCCGTCTCGGCCGTTACCCGCTACTTCCAGCGCCAGTACGTGCCCTCGAACCTGGTCCTCGTGGCCGCAGGCAACGTGGCCCACGAGCCGGTCGTGGCCGCCGCCGGGCGGTGGCTCGGCGATATGCCCCCCGCCGAGCCCGGGCCCTGGTACCCGGCGCTCGCCCGCAACGGCGCCCCCAGGCTGGCCATCCGCGACAAGCCGACCGAACAGGCCCACATCTGCATCGCCTACCCTAGCGTCTCGCTCAGCCACCCCGACCGGTATGCGGTCGATCTGCTCAGCACCCTCCTTGGCGAAGGCATGTCGAGCCGGCTCTTCCTCGAACTGCGCGAAGAGCGAGCCCTGGTCTACGATATCCACTCCTACCCCAGCGAATTCCGCGACGCCGGCTCGTTCACCATCTACGCGGGCTGCGACCCGGAGGTCGCCCGCACCACCGTCGAGGTCACCCTCGCCGAGACGGCCAGGCTGCTCGAAGGCATCCCCGATGCCGAGCTGGCCAAGGGCAAGCAGATGGCCCGCGGCCGCATCCAGCTGCGCATGGAAGACACCCGCTCCGTCGCCGGCTGGCTCGGCTCGCAGGAGCTCCTCATGGGCGACATCCTCACCGTCGACGACGTGGTCGCCCGGATCGATGCGGTCACGCTCGATGACGTCCTCCGCGTGGGCCGGCAGCTCCTGGCGCCCGAGAAGGCCACCCTCGCCATCGTCGGACCATTCGGCGAGGGCGACGACTTCGCGGGCATCCTCTAAGCCCGCCGATCGCCTACGCTGGTGACGTGGCGCGACAGGCGTTCTTTGGCAAGCCCACCGGCGGACTGACGGCCGGCGGAGCACACATCAGCGTCTACCTCGTACCGGTCTACCGGCGGCGCCTTGTGGTGTTCGATGTGGCCGCGCGCCAGGCGCGGGGACGCTGGCTCCCGTGGGACGTGATGGAATTCGGCGCCAACCCCTACGAGACCGCGGCAGCGCTCGCTGACGACTGGTGCGAAGGCGCCGTTTCGTCGCTCACCCTCGCCGATGTGATGTCGTTCCCGTTCGAGGGCGGCGGTTGGGAGCTCGCCATTATCTTCCGGGCCGAGCTCACTGCCCTGCCGGGCGGGGATGATGCCCGCAGCCCGTTTGTCTTCGCCGAAGGCGAGGCCGATGCGATCGGCCTCTTCGACCCGGTGGACCTCGTCCGCTGGATTGGAGGCGCGGCCGGGGCGCCTTCCGCTGATCCCCCCGCCGCAGACGAACGGCCGCGCCTGCTCTTCTGAGCCCTCGCGGTTGTGCGGTGCCTATCCGCCTTACGCGGCCCCTTCGCTGTGCACAACCACGCGCACCAGCTCGGGCCCGCGCGTGGCGGCATCCAGCGCCCGGCCGAGGTCGCCATAGACACCCAGCGGCTGCTCTTCACCATCAAGAAGGAGCCGCCACTGGCCGGCGCGGGGCACCAGGTGGAGGGTGCGGGGTATCGATTCGTGCGCGGCGTTTACGTGCATCCTGATTGGAACATCGGCTCCGCCGGTGCCAACACAAGTCAGGGATTCTCCGCAATTCCTCTCAGGAGCCGCACGACGCGACCGCAGCCTGCTCCGGGCGTAGACTGGACTGCCTGGGATGTCCAGCATCGACGAGTTCGACACGTTCCCCCGCCTGCCCGTGGTCCCCGCCGATACGGAGGACCGGGCCGAGTGGGGGAAGACCCCGCCGCCGGCCGACGAGCGCCAGTTCCTGCAGGGGCCTTCGACGCGAGGCTCGGAGTTCCTGCGCACGATCCGCATCTCCATGGAGTTCATCCGGGGTTTCCGGAAGCTCCACTTCATCGGCCCGGCGGTCACGGTCTTCGGATCAGCCCGCTTCAGCGAAGGGCATCCGTACTACCGCCTCGGGAGGCAGACCGGCGCGGCCATCGCGCGCGAGGGTTTCGCCGTGATGACAGGCGGAGGGCCGGGCCTCATGGAGGCGGCCAACCGCGGCGCCAGAGATGCGGGTGGGCTCTCCGTTGGCTGCAACATCGAGTTGCCCATGGAGCAGCACCCCAACCCCTACCTCGATACCTTCGTCGAGTTTCGTTACTTCTTCGTCCGCAAGGTGATGCTGGCGAAGTACTCCTATGCGTTTGTGGCTCTCCCTGGCGGCTTCGGCACGCTCGATGAGATGTTCGAAATCGCCACGCTCGTCCAGACCGGGAAGATCCGTGATTACCCGATCATCCTGATGGGCGTGGAGTACTGGCGCCCGCTGATGGACTTCATGCAGCAGCGGCTCGTGGCGGCGGGCACAATCGACTTCGAGGACTACTCGCACTTCCTTTTGACCGATTCGCCGGAGGAGGCTGCGGCCCACATCCGGGAGGCGGGCATCCGGAAGTTCGGGTTGCGCTACCGTCCCCGGCCGCGCTGCCGCCGCTTCCTCTTCGAGTGACCCGGCCCGGGTGCCACGGTCAAATGTGACCGGCCTCTCACACCTTCCCCCCGTCATGTGGTACAACACGCGCCACCTTCGCGACGGCAGGAGCTCCCCTGATATGTACGACGCCATTGTAGTTGGCGCCCGGTGCGCCGGGTCGCCCACGGCCATGCTGCTTGCACGGCGCGGCCATCGTGTTCTCGTCGTCGACCGCGCCACCTTCCCCAGCGACACGCTCTCGACCCATTTCATGACTCCCGACGGGGTTGAACGCCTGCGCCAGTGGGGCCTGCTCGACCGCGTCCTGGCCACCGGCTGCCCGGCGTTGCACGGGACGCAGCGCACGCTCCAGGGCTTCGCCATGCCGCCCAACCCGAACGATCCGCTGACGATCGCGCCCCGGCGCACGGTCCTCGACAAAGCACTGGTCGATGCCGCCCGCGAGGCCGGCGCCGAGGTGCGCGAGGGCGCCACTGTCGATTCCCTGGTCATCGAGGACGGGGTCGTCCGCGGCATCCGCGGGCACTCCGGCGCCGAATCGTTCGAAGAGCGCGCGGACGTCGTCATCGGCGCCGATGGCCGCCAGTCGTTCGTCGCCCGGCAGGTAGGTGCGCCGGAGTACAACGTGGTGCCCGGCACCACCGCCGGCTACTACGCCTATTTCGCCGGCATGGAGCACGGGCCTTACGCCGAGCTCTACCTGGGCGGCGGCCAGGCGATGTTCGTGTTCCCTACGAATGGAGGCGAGGTGTGCCTGGGCGTCGAATTCACCGCCGGCCGCTTCAAGGAGTTCCGCAAGGATATCGAGGCCAACATGCAGGCCGCGTTCGCCACCGTGCCCTCGCTCGGCGAGCGAACCGCGAAGGCCCGCCGCACCAGCCGCATCATGGGCCTCTCGCCGCACGAGAGCTTCTACCGCAAGCCGTTCGGCCCCGGCTGGTCACTGGTCGGCGACGCGGGCTACTACCGCGACCCGCTCCTCGGCCAGGGCATCAACGATGCGCTCCGCGATGCCGAGGCGCTGGCGGGCGCGCTCCACGCGGTCCTCTCCGGGGAGCAGGGGTGGGCCCCGGCCATGGATGCCTACGAGCAACAGCGCAACGCCGCCACAGGCATGCTCTACAACCTCACCGCGCTGCTCTGCAAGGACCTCGATCCCTCGCCCGAAATCCTCCAAATGCTGGCCGCTGGCCCACCGGAGCCAGCGCCCGCCCCCTAGGCGCAGCCGCTGCGCCGTGTGAACCACCTCACACAGCCGTCCGCTGCCGTGTAAGAACCCCGCCGGTCACCGGTCTCACCTGCAACACGGCAGGAGAGATCGCCATGAACAAGAACATTCGCAAGCTCACCATCTCCCTCGCGGCCGCCATCCCGGCCGTGGCGCTGCTCGCCGGTTCGGCCGGCGCCGTCTCCCAGTACAGCAAGGTCACCAACGGGGACTTCAGCAACGGCACCACCGGCTGGACCCCGAAGGCCTCGCCCCTGGCCAAGATCACCGCCCCCTCGGACGCAGGGTTTGTCTCGAACGCCTTCAATGGCGCCGGCGCCAGCAAGACCTACGCCTACCAGTGCTTCCCCATCACGGGCGGTGTGAAGTACCAGCTCTCCGGGAAGATCTACATCCCGCTCATCCAGAAGCGCGATGGCCAGGCCAACCTCGGCATCGTCTTCTATTCCGGCAACGATTGCACCGGCCAGGTTGGCGCCGCCTACACCCTTCCCGTCGACGAGAAGGGCACGTGGAAGCAACAGTCGATCACGCCAACTGCCCCGGACTCGGCGAAATCAGCCATGGTGCGCCTCGGTGTTGAGAAGTTCGCCGCCGGCATCTTCCAGCTCCCGTCGGATAAGTTCGGGGCCTACTTCGATGACATCGAGGTGCTGCAGAAGAGCATCAAGCTCCCCGATGGCCCCATCATCCTGAACCCGACGGCGACGCCGACGCCGAAGGGCCCCATCATCAAGATCCCGGTCCCAACTGCGACCCCGACGCCGAAGGGCCCCATCATCAAGATCCCCGTCCCGACCACCACGCCCACGCCACCGGCCGATGACCAGCCGGCCGATGAACCCCAGCCCGGGCCGGAGCAGCCCGCGGACGAACCCGTCCCCGCCGATGAACAGACCATTGAGGAAGACGTGCCCGGCCCCGGCCTCCCCGCGCCCGATTCCGGCGACGGCGATTCGGCCCCGGCGGACAGCAATGGCGACGGCGGCGGTGACGGCGCCCCGGCCAATCCTGGCGACGACGCCGATGGCAACGGCGACTCGAACGTCGAGACCCTGGGGTCGGCCGGGAAGCCCTCGAACTCGAAGCAGCCGGCCAGCGCGGGCGGCCCAACTCCGGCCGCGCCGGACACCGGCAACGCCAGCCGCGACGAAGGCCTGTTCGGCGCCGCGGAGCTGGCAATCGCCGGCGGACTCGCCCTCGCCGGCCTGGGCCTCGCGCTCGTCGCCTTCGCCCGCAGCCGCCGCACCACCGGGAAAGACTCCCTCGAATAGCCGCCCAACCCGCCACCCACGCCCCCAACCCGAGGCCCGGCTGATGCCGGGCCTCAGCCGTTCCGCATGGCTCTTTCTGCTCCATCGTTCGCTCTTCCTCTATCCTTCCACCATGGAACTCCGCGTCGCCCACCTCTACCCGGATGTGATGAACATCTACGGCGACCGTGGCAACATCATCGCCCTGCGCTACCGCTGCGAGGCGCGCGGCATCGCCTTCCGCCTGGTCGAGGTCAACATCGGCGACCCCTTCGACCCTGCGGATGTAGACCTGGTGCTCATCGGCGGCGGCCAGGACCGCGAACAGCGCCGCATCGCCGATGACCTGGTGGCCCGCGGCCCGGCCCTTCGCGAAGCCATCGCCCACGGCCTGCCGGCGCTCGCCGTCTGCGGCGGGTTCCAGCTCTTTGGCCATCGCTACGTCGACCACGACGGCAGCGTCATCCCCGGCATCGGCGTGTTCGACCTCGAGACGCGCCACCCCGGGCCCGTTGCCGACCGCTGCATCGGCGACGTAGTCCTCGAAACCGAGCTCGGCGAGGTCGTCGGGTTCGAAAACCACGGCGGCCGGACGTACCTCGCGCTCGACCAGGCGCCCTTCGGCCGCGTCATCCGCGGGTTCGGCAACAACGCCGCGGATGGGTTCGAGGGCGCACGCCACAACAACGCCATCGGCACCTACCTCCACGGCAGCCTGCTGCCGAAGAACCCCCGCCTCGCCGACGAGCTGATCCTCGCCGCGCTGCGCCACCGCTATGGTCCCGGGGTGGAGCTAGCCCCGCTCGACGACGAGCCCGAACAGGCCGCCCACCGCAACGCTGCCAGCATCGCGGCGCGCCGGTCTCGCGCGGGGGCCAACTAACGCTGGATGAGAGGGCCGCTCCCGCCCGTGCTGTGCTGGATTCTTGCCTTCCGGCGGGGCACAATCCGGGCGTTATGGCGAATTTCTCCCTCCCGGCGCCCTTCGAAGCCGAAAAGTCAGCCTTCATCCACGACCGCTCTGCCCGTCCCGCTCGGCCGGCCGTTTCCCGTGCCGGGCTCGTCCGCCGCTTCGCCGGTCCCGGTATGGGCCTGGTAGTGGCGGGCCTCATGTTGGCCATCGCCTTCCAGGTGCGCGCTGGCTGGGATAACCACCGCGAGTGGGTCGTCGCAATGAGCGGGCCCTTCTATGCGATCGGCGGTATCGCCATCGGCCACCTGCTGGCCCGCCAGAAGTGGGAACCCGTCGCCCCGGCGCTCATCTTCCTCGCCCTCGCCGCGGCCTGCGCCGGGCTCGACATCGCTGCCGATGCCGGGGAAGCCGGCATGGTCCTCCGCGACCTGCTCTCCGTTGCCGGCGGCATCCTGCTCGCCATCTCGATCGGCTGCGCCCTGTTCGCCGCCCTCTGGGTCGAGATCCGCACCCCGGCCAAGGCGCCGCCGCCGCAGATGTAGCGCACCGCGATCTTCGTGTAGAGTCCTCGAAACCCGTTCCGAGGGACGCTTCATGACGCAACTCCCCATCCCCGCCTCCATGGCCGATGTCACCCCGGCGTGGCTCACCGCCGCCCTCCGCAAGAGCGGCTGGCTTGGCGAGGCGAATGTCACGGCCGCACCCCGGGTGCAGATCGGCCAGGGCGTCGGCATCCTCGGGGAGCTGGCACGAATCACGCTCGAATATGACCGGGACGAACCGCGCGCCCCGAAAACGCTCATCGCCAAGATCCCCACGGCCGACCCCGGGGGCCGCGGCATTGCCCGGATGCTTGGCTTCTACGAAAAGGAATGCCGCTTCTACGCCGAGGTTGGCGACCGGGTCGGCGTGCGCACCGCCCACTGCTACTACTCCGCGCGCGACCAGGAAAAGGACGAATACATCATCCTGATGGAGGACCTCAGCGGCCTCCCCATCGGCGACCAGGTGGTGGGCGCCACGGTCGATGAGTGCCGCCTCGTGGTGACAGAGGTCGCGAAGCTGCACGCGAAGTGGTGGAACTCGCCCGGGCTCGCGACCCTCGACTGGATCCCGTTCGGGAACGCGCCAATCATCAAGTTCGCAGCGCTCGCCTACGCCCAGTCGCTCGAACCGTTCCTGCAGAACTTTGGCGACCGGCTCACCGGCCAGCAGCGGGAGATGGCGGTGAACTTCCTGCACCGCATGAACCCGATGCAGGACCACTTCGTCAGGGCGCCCTACACCCTCTGCCACGGCGATCTGCGCCTCGATAACGTCTTCTGGGGCAGCCCCGATAACACCTCGGCGGTCACCCTGCTCGACTGGCAGATCGCGATCAAAGCGCGCGGCACCTACGACATCGGGTACTTCATGAGCCAGAGTGTCGACCCGGAGGTCCGCGCCGCCTGCGAGGAAGACCTGCTGCGCGAATACGTCCGGGCACTGGCCGCCCAGGGGGTGAAGGACTACTCGTTCGACCAGGCCTGGGACGACTACCGCCTCACGACCATGTTCTGCTTCACCTACCCGGTCACGTCGTGCGGATCGATCGACCTCGCGAACGAGCGCGGGGTGCAACTGGCGACCACGATGCTGAAGCGCTCGCTCAGCGCCATCGAAACCCTCAGGGCGCACGAGGTGCTCGACCGCTTCGAGCCAGCACCGCTCCCGGAGCCGCCGCAGTAGGCGCTGGCGCAGGTGCGGCACCCGGCGCCGGCATCCCCGCTACGATTCCGTCAACGCCTCCAGGCCCTTGCACACGGTTCGCAGCACCAGGACCCGCGCGAGTCGCTTGTCTTCTGCGGGGATGAGAGTCCACTGCGCCCCCGGGGGGCTACTGGTGCGCACAATCATCTCGTTGATGGCAGACTCGTACGCTTCCCACTTCTCCCGGTTCCGCCAATCCTCATCCGTGATCTTGTGACGCTTGTAGGGGATGACCTCCCGCTCCCTGAAGCGGCGTAGCTGTTCCTCGGGGCTCAGGTGCAGCCAGAACTTGACCACCATCGTGCCATGACCAACAAGGTGGGCCTCGAACTCATTGATCTCGTCGTAGGCCCGGCTCCACTCGGCTTCTGTCGCAAATCCCTCAACCCGCTCCACCAGGACCCGTCCGTACCACGAGCGATCGAAGATGGTCATCTGGCCGTTGGATGGCACATGCCGCCAGAAGCGCCAGAGGTAGTGGTGGGCTTGCTCCTCTGCCGTGGGCGCAGCGATCGGCACTACCTTGAACCAGCGCGCGTCGAGCGGCTCGGTCAGGCGGCGGATGGTGCCCCCTTTGCCAGCAGCATCCCACCCCTCGAAGACAAGCGCGGCCGAATGCCCCCTTTCGCACGCTTTTCGAGCCAGCACAGCCAGCTTTCGTTGGAGCCGCTTCAGCTCCGATTCGTACTCCTGTGTATCGATCTTGCGATTCAGATCTACCCCGGAGAGTGGCCGCCGCCCCGCAAGATGGATGATCGGTGCGCACCCGCTCCCCTCGCGCCACGGCTCCCGTGCGAGGCGTTCGATGGCAGCATCCACGAACAGCCGGGCGACGCTCATATTGCGCTGTCGATCGTCAGCTGCCGCGATCACGTGCCAGGGCGCACTTGTACCCGTTCGCTCCTGGAACGCCCGCAACAGCGACGTCTTCCGCTTGAAGTGGTCGAGGTTGTGCCAATCCTCCGGCGAGACTCTCCAGCTGGTGCGGCGATCGCCGGAGAGCTGCTGGAGCCGTGCCCGCTGCTGCCTGCGCGAGAGTTCGAGCCAGATCTTGAGTACGAGGTATCCGTCGGCCACCAGCGTCTTCTCGAAGGCGGCGATACGATCCAGCTCGAACTCGAAGGCCCGCTTCTTGAGCGTGCCGGCCATCCGGGCTGCTGCCAACCGCGTATACCAGGAGCCGAAGTAGAGCCCGATGCGGCCCCTGGCAGGCAGCGAGGTCGCGTAGCGTGCGTATAGCGGCCGGTCCCGGTGCGTGGTATCCGCCGGGCCAAAGACGTGTGTATCGACCCCACGCGAATCCAACCAGCTGTGCAGACAGTTGACCGTTTCGCTCTTTACTCCGTCTGCGCCGGCAACCAGCACCACCACCGGCACCGCAGCCTCCCGCAGCTGCCGCTGGAGATCCAGGACCGCGAAACGGAGATGGGGCAACAGCGCGCCGTATTCACCGGCGCCGGTTCCTCGCATCCTCCTGCCCGGCCGCACGCCCTCGTCGAGGTTCGCTGCGTTCTTCGTCACCATCGAGCCCTCCCCCTGAGGCCTTCGCCCACACCGGCTCCTAACCGGATCATCGGCGGCGTCGCTTCCCTGTGGAGACTCCCCCGGTTGCGGCGGGCCGTCCTCCCGGGAGCCTCTGCCCAGCGCCCGCGCTTCCTACCCCAGCTCGAAGGTGAACCGCTCCCGGAACCGCACCAGCCCTCGCAGCAGCGGCCCGCCCAGCATCGCCAGCACCACCGCATTGCAGACGCTCCGTAGCAGGTCCCACCCCAGGCTGGTCAGCAGGTAGTAGTTCCAGTAGCGGCGGAGCGTCTCGGCCGGCCCCGCCCCCGGCTCGTAGGCGATATCCGGCCCTGCTGCCAGGAACGGCCACGCCCAGAGGTTGGTGATCGCTCCGAAGAAAAACCCCCAGGCGATGCCGAAGAGCACCACCGCCGTCATCTCGCCGCGATGGCCGAGGCCCACACCGCGCGCAAGCGGCCCCAGGAGGCCCGCGCTCGCCCCCATCCACGCTGAGGCGAACATCTGGAATGGCAGCCAGGGCCCGATCCCGCCGGTGACCACCGCGCTCAGGAAGAACGAGAGCGCCCCCAACAGGAAGCCCATCCGGCAACCGAACGCGTATCCGCCGAGGATGACCAGGAAGAAGTACAGGTTCGCGCCGGCCGGCAACGTGATCGTGCGGAGCACCGCCGCCAGCGCCGCCAGCACACCCATCGCCGCGAGCGACTTGCTGTTCAGGCTCCCACCGGTGAGGTCGGCTACCACAAGCACCAGGCAGAGCGCCGCGACCCCCGCGAAGACCACCGGCGCATCGGTGTTGTGCGCGAACCAGCCCGAATCAGCCCGGGTGGCCCCCGGCGCGAAGAAGGGGCTCAGGTAGGCGAACAGCCCCAGGGCGTTCAGCGCGATGAATACGAGCGTCCCCGGTTCGAACCGGCCCGGCCACGGTACCCGCTTCCCCAGGGGCAGTGCGCTAACCGTCATCGCGATCGCCCCTTCCCCGGATAGCCGCCCCCAGGATAGCCCCGAGCATGAGCACGGCGATGACCGCGAACCCCACCACTGCGATGACCGTCTCGCGGCTCCAAATGCTCTCCGGCTCTTCGCCACCCGTGTCGTCCGCGGTGGCGGGAGTGGGCGTCTGGCCCACGGTCACCACCACCGTAACCGTTGCATCTGGCGGCGCCGCCGAAGGCGCGCCGCCCACCGGCGGGGTGGCAGTATCTGTTGGTTGCGCCACCGTTGTGGGCGCCGCGGTCGCCGTCGCGGCCGGGGATGCCGGCTGGACGCCGGGCGGCGTTGGCGATGCGGCCCGGGCCGGCTGCGTCCCGCCCCGCGGCGCATGCCCGCAGACCTGTTCGAAGGTGACATCGACCGGGGCCGGCGCGCTGCTGGGGCCGCCCGCGCCCCACTTCCACCCGTGCACGTCACCGTCATCGGCTTTCAGGAGGTTGAACGCCAGCGACGAATAGACCCACCCCTTCCCGTACTCGCGGGTGAAGAAGGCCCAGTACACGCAGCTCCCGCCGCCCTTGCACTCGCAGAAGCACGAACTGAACGAACTGGCATCGGGGCAGCCCGTGCCTCCGATGGCGCACACGGCACGCCCACCACCCCCGCCGAATTGCTCAACCGTGAGGCCCGCCCGCTTGAGCAGCTCCTCGCCGGTGATGCCACCGCCCGTGTAGGCGATGCAGTAGGTGGTGACTTCGCCCCCCTCCTGGATGACCAGCCCGGCCTCGCCATCGGCCGAGGCCACCGCCGCGCCGCCGAGCAGGGCAACGGCCGCAGCCGCAGCCCCCATGAACCACCGTCGCGCCTCGCTCTTCATGCCACCACCTCGTCGACGGTCAGGGCGCCGGGCACGAGCTGCGCCACCTGCGTGGGGAACGGGCCTCCATGGCCGAGCGCCGGCCGCACCGGCAGATCGAACCGCACCGCGCCCCGGTCGAGCGCCACGACGCGGGTCACGTAGTGCGCCGCCGATTCCAAATCGTGCGTCGCCACGATGGCCGCGCCCCCGGAGGCCGCGTGTTCGCGCAGACGTTGGGCCAGCCACGCCTTCGCCGCGCCATCGGCGCCCCGGGTCGGTTCATCCAGCAGCCAGGCCCGCGGCTCGTGGGCCAGCATCGTCGCGATGGCCACGCGCTGCTGCTGCCCGGTCGAAATGTCGCGGGGGTTGCGCGCGGCCAGGTGCGCAACGTCCCAGCGGTCCATGGCCCCGCCGGGGGTTGGAGAGTGCCTGCCACGCAGCCGCAGCGTCTCGCGCAGCTCCTCCCGCACCGACGCCTGGTAGAGCGCCAGCGCCGGGTCTTGGGGCACCATGCCGGCGAAGGCGGTGCGTTCACGCACGGGCCCGGGCGCCGGCCGCCCTTCGAACAGCACGTCGCCGCTGGCCGGGTGCGTCAGCCCGGCGAGCGCCCGGAAGAGCGTGGTCTTGCCGCTCCCGTTCGGGCCGACGAGCGCGACCACCTCGCCCTCACGCAGCGAGAGCTCGACATCGCGCAGGGCAACGTGCTCGCCATAGGCCACGGTCAGGCCCTCCACCCGGACGAGCTCGTCGCCCGCGCCGCGGGGGGCCGCTGGGGCTGCCCGCAATGGCACGTCCGCGAGCGCGGCCTTCGCCTCGTCCACCGTAAGGGGCAGTGGTTCGATCCCCAGCTTCCGCCCGAGCGCGCACACAGGGGGCACGGCCGCGAGCGTTGCGGCTGCTTCGCGTGGGCTCCGCACTTCCGCGATGCCTCCTTCGACCGCGATCACCTGGTCTACGCGGTGGAGCAGCCGTTCGAGCCGGTGCTCGGCGATGACCATCGTGAGATCCCCGGCGGCCCGCAGCGATGCCAGGGTCGAAAGCACGGCCTCCGCGCCTTCCGGGTCGAGCTGCGATGTCGGCTCGTCGAGCAAGAGCAGCGGCGGTTCGAGAGCCAGCACCGAGGCGATGGCCACGCGCTGGCGTTCGCCGCCCGAGAGCGTGAGCAGCCGGCGGTATCGCAGGTGCTCGATGCCGAGCCGGGCGAGCAGCCGCTCGAGGCGGCGCCGCATCTCGGCGGGCGCGATGCCCTGCTGCTCCATCCCGAAGGCAATCTCCTCCTCAACGGTCTCGGCCACGGCCTGGGATTCGGGTTCCTGGAACACCATCCCCGCCACCGCGGCCATGCGCCGGGAAGGCGTCCGGGACGGGTCGAGGCCTGCCACCAGCGCGTGCCCGCTCATCCGGCCACCATGAAACTGGGGGACGAGGCCGTTGAACACCCGCAGCAGCGTCGACTTGCCGCCCGCCGATGGCCCCGCCAGCAGCGTGCTCCCGCCCGCATCGATCTCGAGCGAGACGCCCGCAAGGGCCGGCGCGGGGCCCGCCGGGTAGGTGTACGACACGCCGGTGAGGGTGGCCAGTGCGGTCATGTAACTGCCTCCCGCGCGGCTGCCTGCTCGCGCGCTCCGGTCCGCGGTCGAGCGGGCGCGAACGCCAGGCGGACCGCCGGCCACGCGACGGCGAGCGAGAGCGCTGCCCCGGCCGGCGAGAACGCCGGCACCGGCAGCCCGGCGAACGGGTTGTAGGTGAGCCCTCCGAGCCCGGTGAGCCGCCCGGCCAGCGCCATGAACCCCGCCACCACGGCGAACACCACCGCCACCCGGTCGCCTCCCTCCAGGGGATCGCTCTGCATCCGCGTGGTGTGGTGGAGGCGGGCCGCAGTCCGCCACCAGGAGACGAGGCATGCGACCGCGGCGAAGGCCGCGAAGGCCGCGAAGGGCCGCCAGCCTGGCTCGTAGAACCAGCCCCAGGCGGCGGCGACGAAGAGCGGCGCCGAGGCCGCTGCGGCGAGCCTGGCGCCGGCCGGCAGCGCGGGCGCCGCGCCATACCCCCGCGCCTCCATGGCCTCCGCGAGCCGCATCGACCGTTCGAGCCCGCCGATGACCGCCGGCACCACCAGCGAGGGGAGGTCGCCCAGGCCCCCGCCTGCCCCGCGCAGGGCGCGCATCTCGCGCACCCTGCGCAGGTCCTCGATGCTCGCCGGCAGCAGCGTCAGGCCCACCGTGACGACCAGGCTCGCCTGGAAGAGCGCGGCAGGGGTCGAGCGCAGGACGCGTTGCGGGCTGACCGCGCCGTTGAAGACGCCAAAGGCCAGCAGGATCGACAGGATGGCCATCCCGCGGATCGCCGCTGCCGCCAGCCCTTCGGCCGAAACGGGCCCGCCCAACCGCAACCCACCAAGCCACGCCGGGACCTCGGGGCCAGGCACCGTGAAGAGGATGTGGTCGCCGTAGTTGCCATTGACGGTCGCGATCACCAGCGAGATGCCGAACATCGAAGCGCCGAATAGCGCGAGCGCGCGGAAGCTTGTGACGCCCGTGCCTGTTCGCGGGGCGAGCACCGCCACCAGGACCACTCCCAGGAGGATGATCACGAGGTACAGGGGATTGGTGGTGACAAGCGCCAGCACCATCACCATCCCGACCCATGCGACCCAGGCGGCGGCGTGCATCTTCCCCTACCGGCGCCCGCGCGCGGCGGCGATCGCCCCGCCGGCCACGAGGGCCAGGGCAACAATGACGAGCCCGGGCCCGAATGCTCCCTCCTGGCTCGCCGGGGTGTTCCCTGTCGAAGGCGGCCGCGGCGCCGGGGTGGCCGCGGTGGTGGGCGTCGGGGCCGGAGGTGGCGCGGCCTGGGGCCTCGTCCGCGTCACCGGCGTGACCGCCGCGTTGCAGAACGTGCGTCCCGCGAGCGCCGGCACCACCTGGTTCGTCGCAAAGCCCGGGTCGAACCCGGGGAACGACCCATCGGCGTTTTGTTGGCTCACCAGGTAGGCGATGGGCGTCGCGCCGCCCGCCTTCGTCCAGGCAGCCGATTCCGGGTCCTCGCCCAGGGCAAGCAGCGCCTGGACGGCGTAGGCCGTCGAGGAGGTGTTCGAGGCCGTCATGTCGAAGCCCCAGCCGCCATCCTCAAGCTGCGTTGCGCGGAGGAATTTGAGGCCAGCCGCGATCGCGGGGTCGGTCTTCAGCACACCGGCGGCAAGCAGCGCCTGGATCGCGATGGCGGTCGAGTCGACATCGGCGGCCCCGGCATCAGCCGCCCAGCTCCAGCCACCGCTGTCCTTCACCTGGTTCAGCCGGAGCGCTTCCACCGCCTTCGCGCCCACGTTGTGGCCGGTGCAGGCGAGCCCCAGCATGGAGACCGCCTGGGTGAAGGTATCGCCGCTGGCGTAGGCGCCGGTTGCCGTGTCGTAGGCGCCCTCAACCAGGGCGACGAGGTTGGTGCCCGCGACCGTGGACGGGTCCAGGCCCAGCGCCCGGGCAGCGAGCGCCCCTTTCGCCGCGGCCCCCGGCGAATCGAGCGCCGGCACGTTGGCGGCCAGGTAGTCGGCCGGCGATTTGCCGCCCTGGATGTCCTTTGCCGGGTCGTAGCCCGCAGCGCGGACGGCGAGAATGGCATCCATCGATTGGCCGAAGAAGGCCGCGTAACCGCCGTCGGCGCCCTGGGTGGTCTTGATATAGGCCGCGCCCTTGATGACGGCGTCATCAGCCGGGAGCGCCCCGGCGGGGAGGATGGGCAGGGCGAGCATCGCCGCTGCCAGGGGGATGAGCAAACGTCGCATGGAACCCTCGTGGAGTTGGAGCCCGCGCAGCCGCGGGCAGGGTCTGGCTGGGTACGAGGGCGGGAAACAAAAAACCCGCCTTGCGTGCGGCGGGTTAGGCGATGACGACCATGTCCGACCCCTTTCGCGCGAAGGTCTTTCGGATGCGAAGTGGGCGGGTTTTCTGGCTTCGCCCCCGGGGGCGTTACAGTTGCGGCACAGCGCCGGTCTCACACCGGACTTGCCCCGTCTCCTCCCGCCGCAAATCGCGGAAGGCCCACTTCTCTCTTCGATTGTCGAAATGCACTGTCGAGGTTTTCGCGGGAGCCGTCAAGGTCCGCATGATCGCGAACTGCCCTGCGGGCGGCCGGCGATAACGGCACTCAAAGGGCCGCGAACCACCGCTTTCCATCGATGCGCACCACCGCGCCGAAGCCCGGCTCCGGGAAGTGCGCCGATGCCATCCACCAGCCTTCCGCCTCGATGCGCTCCACCAGCGCCACGCGGGTGCGGATTGCGGTTGCCTGGTCCAGGTCGGGCCCGAACGGGCGTTCCGGCTCGGTCACGTACATCGGGCTGTTCAAAACGTCGCCGGAAATGACCAGCCCCTCGCCTCGCGAGCGGATGACCAGGCTCATATGGCCGGGCGTGTGGCCGGGCGTTTCGATCGCGGTAACCCCTGGCGCGATGTCCCGCTCACCGTCGAGGAGGTCCAGCACACCCGCCCGTTCGAGGGGCTCCACAAAGCGGGTGTAGTGCTTCGGCACGGGGGAGCGCCCGGCGAACTCGTCGCGGTCTCCCCGGTGGAGCACGTACCGCGCATTAGGGAAGTAAGCCGCTCGCCGCTCCTCATCGAATGCCCAGCCGACGTGGTCCGGGTGGGCGTGCGTCAGGAAGACGCGGTCAAACGCGCCCGGCGCCAGGCCCGCCGCCTCCAGCGAACGGGGCAATTGCCCGCAGAGGCCCGCATACCAGGGGTACGGCCCGGCCCCCACGCCGCAGTCTACAAGCGTCTTCTCGCCGCCAGAGATGATGGCGAAGCAGGTGTTGTGGATGCGCCACTGGTGCTCCGGGCCGTGAAAGCCGTCCGGGTTGCGGGCCGCGTACGCCGCCCAGTCCACCGGTTCGCGTGGCGCCAGCTCGGGAGACATCGGCCAGCCCGGGAGGTCGGCCGCGCCATCGGGCAGCGCTACCACCGTGATCTCGCCGACCCGGACCGTGCGCGACGCGGACGCTCTGCTCATCAGCGGCCCTATGCTGCCATCCCACGGGCGGCCGCGCGAATCGCGGGCTGACTTCGCGCATATCGCACCGGTGCGTGCTCGGGTACCATCACCAGGCCATGTCCGGAACGGTGCCCCACCAACCCGCAGGTCCGGGGGTCGATCCCGCGGCGCTCCGCCGCCTCATCGGCCCCCAGGTAGTCTGCGTCCGCGGCCCTTCGCGCTCGGGCAAGACCACCATGTGCCAGCTGCTTATCGGCGCGCTCGCGGAGCGCGGCGTGCGCGTGGCCTACCTGAAGCGCACCCACCACCTGCTCGACCTCCCCGAGAAGAGCTCCGGCCGCATCTGGGCGAACAGGCCCGCCGCCATGGTCCTGCGCGCCACCGACCGCCTGCAGGTCACGCTGCCGCCCGGCGAGGGCAGTCCCGGTGACCTGCTCGCGCATGTGCCCGGCGATGCCGACATCGTCCTGCTGGAAACCCACGAGCCCGAGCCCTATCCGACTATCCTCTCGCGCCTCCTCGACCCCTCGCAGGAGGCCCCAGTGATCGGCAGTTGGGACCTGGAGACCATTGAGGCCGCCGCCGTCGCGTTCGTCCCGTCGCTGCTGGCCCTGCTCCCCGCCGACCGCGAACTCGACCGCTACCTGCGATCGGCGCTCGAGTTCCACGGCGGGCACGGCTGCCCCGGCGTGGTCCTCGGCACCCGGCTTGCTCTCCTTGGCGGCCAGGAACTCGAACTGGCGCTCCCCGACCGCCAGAAGCGGCTCTCTGTCGCCGTCGAAAGCGACCGCTGCGCCGCCGATGCCATCCAGGCGGTGACCGGGTGCCGCGTGGGCAAGCGCACGTTCCGCGCCATCGACCACGGCAAGCTGGCGGCGCGCTTCCTCGATGCGGCCACTGGCCGGGCCATCCGGGTCGCGGCACGCAGCGGTACGCGTGCCATCGCCGAACGGCGCTATCCGGGCATGGACCGTCACGAGGCCCAGCTGCGCGCCTACATCGAACTGCCGCCCGAGACCCTCTTTTCGGTTGCCCCAATAGCATGGGAGCCCGGTGAGTTCGACCGCCCGGGCAAGCCGCAGCGTCGCATCGAGTGCGCCGCCTGCGGCGAGGAGGTCATCGACTCGCGCGACGTCCCCGGCCCGGATGGCCCGCTCTGCCGTCTCTGCGCCGGGCTGGAGTGAGCCCCTCCGCTACAATCGACCGATGACCAGTCAGCCAGCCGTCATCGCGGTGAGCCGCAGCGGCAGCCACACCTTCAGCAAACCCAACGCGGGCAGCATCCGCCTGGTTGCCGGTCTCGGCGTCGAGGGCGATGCCCACGCGGGAGCGACCGTCAAGCATCGCTCCCGCGTCGCCCGCGACCCCGGCCAGCCCAACCTTCGCCAGATCCACCTGTTGCACGCCGAGCTCATCGAAGAACTGTGCGCCTCGGGGTTCAGCGTCGCCCCCGGTGACATGGGCGAGAACGTTACGACCTCCGGGATAGATCTCCTGGGTCTGCCCACTGGAGCCCGCCTGCAATTGGGCGCCAGCGCCATTATCGAGGTAACCGGGCTGCGCAACCCGTGTGCCCAGCTCGATGGCTTCCAGGACGGGCTCATGGCGGCCGTCCTCGATCGCGACGCGGAAGGCAACCTCGTCCGCAAGGCCGGCGTCATGGGGATTGTGCTCAGCGACGGGGAGGTGTGCCCCGGCGACGCCATTCGCGTCGAACTGCCGCCACTCCCCCACCGTCCACTCGAGCCCGTCTGAGCGTCACCCGCCGATCCCGGCGACCTTCCAGGTCCCGCCTTCGCGTTCCTCATCGGGGGAAAGAGGTTCGGGCGTACCTTCCGCTGTGGTCGATGGAGTGGGCATGGGCGGGTTGCTCGATCAAGCCGCCCGGTTCCCGCTTTTCGCGCCACTGTGAACAGGTCACACTGGCTCCCACGGCTACAGCGCCGCGACCGCTTCCACGACGTGCCAGTAGCGCGTCGTCCCCGGCATCCGGAGCTTCCTCTCCAGAATCCCGTTCACGTCGACTCCTCGCTCCCTCCCGGCTTCCGCCACCCAGAACACCTCCCGCTGACGCACCACCGTAACCTCGAACCCGTGGCCCGAGACGAAGGTTGCCGCTCCATCGGGAAGGGGCTCGCGAAACAGCGTGACGAACTGCCTGCTCTCTGGCCCTTCATACCCGCTAAACGGCCGCGACCCCG
Organism: uncultured Anaerolineaceae bacterium; assembly: GCA_964648195.1. GTDB lineage: Bacteria > Chloroflexota > Dehalococcoidia > Tepidiformales > Tepidiformaceae > Amarobacter. The sequence continues at coordinate 18,911 of CAZYLL010000019.1, forward strand.
TGAGCTCCCGCAGCTCGTCCCGCGCGCGCACCACGGGGTGCGTCCGCTTCAGCCCTGCGCGCGCCAGCCCTGCTTCGAGCTTCGCCGCCACGGCGTGCTCTTCCTCTCCCGCATCGAACACCAGGTTGCCCGATTGCAGGTATGTCGCCACCCGTTCGAACCCCAGGCCGAGGCACAGCTCACGGAGGTCCGCCATCTGCACCCGGTTCGTGCGGCCGACGTTGACGGCGCGAAGAAACGCGGCATACCGCATACGCAGGAGTGTATGGCCATGGTCAACCCGCCCGGGGCATTCCCGCGGCGCCCCGGCGGCTGCCTCGCTCCGCGCCGTGAGCATCAGCACCGGCGTGTCGTGTTCGCGCCGCACCTCCCGCAGCACCTCAATCAGTGGTCTGCGGCCCACTGGCCGCGCTCATCAGGGACCTGTGACCATGGCGGGCGGCCCGGTCCACCGGCAGCATGGAGCACGTGGGCGACTCGCCAGCACGGGACCGGATGAACCCTCGCCCGGGCCGGCCAGAGGCTCTCGAAAGCCGCCTTCTCGCCCACCTCACTGCAGGCATCGCGGGTTCCGCAACCCGCGTTGACCCGGGCCCCCGGCCACGACGGCGCCGCCGACCCTTGCTCCCTCCGGCGGCGGCGCCTGGTGGAGGGTGGCACTCGCCGCTGGGGTCTATCGAGGGCGCCGGGCCTCCCCGCGTTCGAGGGCGATGCTCCGGAAGTCATGCGGCGATAACCGGCGAAGGCGCGACTTCCGCTACAGTCTCCCTGTGCAGTACGAACCCGAAGGCATCCACAACTTCCGCGAACTCGGCCCCTATCCCGTCCGGTCGGGCGGAGTCATCCGCCGGGACCGCGTCTTTCGCTCCGGCGCGCTCGAACGCATGACCCCCGCCGATGAGGCTCTCCTCTCCCGCAAGCTCGGTATCCGCACCATCCTCGACCTCCGCCACCCCGACGAGCTGGCCGGCACGGGTGGCGACCACGCCCTGTCGGACCGCGTGATTCGCCTCTCCATCTTTTCCGAGTCGCAGCCCCAGGCAGAGCTCATCGCCGAGCTCAACGGGCTCTACGGCCCTGGCCCTTCGCCTCGCCGGTACTTCCACTACCTTCAGATCGGCGGCGACCGCCTGGCGCGGGCCTTCGAGCTGTTCGCGGACGAGGCGAACTACCCCATCCTCGTCCACTGCACGGCCGGCAAGGATCGCACCGGCGTGCTGCTCGGCATGGTCATGGACGTGCTCGGCTGCCACGACACCGACATCGCCCACGAATACGGCCTGAGCGACGCGAGCATCGACCGGCTGATCGCGTACCTCCGGGCAAGTGGCCGCCAACTCGAAGGCACCGAGGACGAGATCCGCGCGCGGCTTGCCACCCCGCCTGAGCGCATGGCCGGCTTCATCGAGCTCCTGCGGCAGCACCATGGCGGGGCGGAGCGCTTCTTTACGAGCCAGGGGGTCCCCGCCGCCGCGATCTCGCGCGTCCGCGGCCTGCTGGTTAGTTGACGTTGTCCTCGGGCTGCCTGGCGGCGCCTGCCCGACCGCCCTATCGCCCTTCCAGCGCCCGCGACATCCGCTCCAGCCCCTCTTCGAGCAATGGCCGCGGACACCCGAAGTTCATCCGCACGAAGCCCTCTCCCTGTGGACCGAAGTTCTTCCCATCGCCGAACGCCACCCGCGCGTTCTCCAGGAACCAGCCGCAGGCGTCGTTCCCCGGCAGCTCCAGTGCGTTGCAGTCGAGCCACGCCAGGTACGTGCCCTCTGCCGGGTAGACTGTGATCCCCGGCAGCCGCTCCCGGACGAAGGCAGTCAGGTAATCGCGGTTTGCAGTCAGGTACTTCGTCAGCGCTGCCAGCCAGTCGTCACAGTCGCGGTAGGCAGCGGTCATCGCGACATAACCGAGGATGTTCACCGCGCCGACCAGCCCGCCCTTTGCTGCCTCGTACCGGGCGCGCAACTCCTCGTTGGGGATGATGGCCACGGCCGCCTTCAGGCCGGCCAGGTTGAACGTCTTGCTCGGCGCCATCAGGGTGATCGTGCGCTCGGCCACCTCCGGCCCGAGGCTTGCGATCGGGGTGTGGGCATTTCCGTCGAGCACCAGGTCGCAGTGGATCTCGTCCGAGATGATCCACAACCCGCGCTCCAGACAGATATCCGCCATCCGCCGGAGCTCTCCGGGAGAAAACACCCGCCCGACCGGGTTGTGCGGGTTGCACAGGAGGAATGCCCGGGTTGTCCCGTCGATGGCCGATTCCAGGCTCTCCCAGTCGACCTCGTAGCGGCCCGAATCGCCGCGCACCAGGAACGCGTCCTGCCGTACGAGCCCGTGGTGGCCGTGCGCGTTCAGGATCGGCGGGTAGGCCGGCAACTGCACGACCACGCCATCGCCCGGGCTCGTCAGCGCCCGGAGCGCCATGTTGAACCCCGGGATGACGCCCGGGATTGGCACGAGCGCATCGTGCGCGACCTCCCAGCCGTACCGGCGCTTGAGGCGCTCCGTGAACGCGCGGTGAAAGTCCTCCGTTGCGAGGCCATACCCGTAGAACCCGTGCTCGACCCGCTCGTGGAGGGCCCGCCGCACCGGCTCGGGCGAAGGGAAGTCCATGTCGGCGACAGGCATGGGCAGCACATCCGGCTCGAAGCGATCCCACTTCGAACTGCCGGTGCCGCGGCGGTCGTACACGCGGTCGAAGTCGTATTCCATGGGCCCGAATCCTACGCCGCTTGCCAGCTCGCGGAGACCCCTGTCCTTCGCCACGTCCACGGCTAGCGCGTGCCCCGAGCTCGTTCGCCATCCGGCTGCTGACGATCGGCCTGGCTCTTGCCGGCGGGCCAGGAATGTCACCGGATAGCGCGCCCACCCGTGCGCGAAAGCCCGATGGCCCCTATACATGCGTGTGCCAGCCCCGGCACGAGCCGGCACGCCCCGGTGGCATTCTGGAGGTGCCTTGCACGGTCCACGCACTCGCCGCCGCGCCGCCCTCATCACCCTGGCCATCTCGTTCGCGCTGGCTCTCGTCATCTATTGGCCCGCCATCGATTCGCCCTTCATGGGCGACGACTACCGCTACCTTCTCGCCTCCCGCGACATGTCGTGGGGCAGCTTCCTCCACGATGCCTGGTGGCCCTGGGTCGACCGCGAAGCCTCCGAGGTCGCCGCCGACCACTGGCGCCCGCTCTCCTGGACGTACTTCCGGCTCCAGTACCAGATCTTCGGCGATGAGCGCGTCGGCTACCACCTGGCGAGTTTCGCGGCTCACCTCGCCGGGATTGTGGTGACTTGGTTCCTCGCACAGCGGCTCCGGATTTCGACTCCTGGAGCGGCCGTCTCAACGGTGGTCTTCGCGGTCCACCCGGCGGGATTCGAATCCGTGACATGGATTTCCGCCCTCAGCCTCGTCGGCTTCCCGCTCGCGCTCGCTGGCTGGCTCACCTTCATCGCCGCCGTCGAAGCTCCCGGCCGGGCACTGCGAGTGCGGCTGCACACCGTGGCCTTCGCGCTCCTCACGGTTGGGCTGTTGAACCGCGAAACCGTGGTCGCCGTCTTCCCGGCGATGGGGTTCTGGCTGCTCCTCGTGCACGCGCGCGAACGCCTGCGCGACCCGCGCGCCTATCTCCCCCTGGCGCCGTACCTCGCACTCTTCATGGTCTACACGCTGGTTTCAACGTGGTTCTTCACCGCCCCTGGTGACCAGTCCCTCAGCGCCGGTGCCGATGCAGTCCGCCGCGGCTGGTTCTATGTGCAGCAAGCGCTCGCGCCGGCCGAACTCGATTTCGCAGCGTTTGTCCTCGTGCAGCGCGCCCTTGGAGTCCTCGTGCTCGTCTCGCCCTTCATCGCGCTCGTCACCAGGCGGTGGCTGATGCTGGCGCTGACCCTGGGGTTCCTCGCATCCATCCTCCCGTATACGCTGTTCAACGTCGGCTACGGGCCCCGCTACTTCTACTTCCCCTCGGCGTTTCTCGCGCTCGCCCTGGGTGCGGTGGCGATGGAGGCCTGGTCGGCGGTGCCGAGGATCCCCGTGCTGCCGCGGCCCAGGGTGGCCGGAGCCGGGGCAGTGGCGGCAACGGCTCTCGTGCTTGCCGCCATCGGCAACAACCGGGTCGATCGCTGGGTGGAGCAAGGGCCCGAACAGGAAGAACGCTGGATCGACGAGCTACTCGAAACCTACATCGAGCTGCCCGATGACGGCATACTCTACGTCACGAACGTGCCGTTCCACATGGCGCTGCTCAACGGGTTCGTGCTCGAGCCGACGGTGAGCTACCTCTACCCGGGCGCCCCCCGCCGCGTCCAGATGTTCTTTCGTGTGAACCTGGAAGAGGTGCGCCCCTACCTGCGCCCCCAGGACCGGCTGTTTGTCCCGGGTGAATAGCCCCCGGGCGAGTTAGCCGGCAGCCCCGGCCCGCGAGACAGCACCCGCCACTTTTTCGGCCCGCTCGATGGCGGTCTCCATGGCCGAGGCCGCAAGCGCTCAGAAGCAACTGCGCGAACTCGCCCGGGAGCTTCGGACATCCCATCCCGCCATCTACGAGCGCCTCTCCCAAACCATCTCCAGGGCGCTCCTCGGCCTCAGATACGCGCTCACCGCGCCGCCCGCTGTCAGCCTCCGGTTCAACCGGTACATGGACTCGAACCGGACGAACGCCTGAGACGCAGCCGCGTTCGTTCCTAGATGAACGGGCTCGCGGGCTCCAGGCCGAAGAGGATGCGGCCCGCCTCTTCCCAGCGGCCGTCCTGCACCTGGAGATGCTGGGCCGCGGTGTGCGCATCCCGCCAGCACCGTTCGAGCACTTCCGTCTCAAATATGGCGCTCGATCCCGCGAGACGCCAGGCGATATCGACTGCCCGCACAGCGTTCTCTACCGCGGTCAGCGAGGCCAGCTTCAGGTTCGCCCGTTCCGCGAGCGAGAGCTCGCCCCCCGAGGCGACACGGTCGTACGCGCAGCGCACCGTCTCGAACCAGTACGAGCGGCCTCCGCGGAGCAATGCCTCGGCCCTCGCGATGCCCGCCTGGGCGGCTACCTGCTCACTCAGCCGCCCGCTGAAGGGACGCTCCTTCGCCCTGGCCAGCTCCCGGAATTCGTCGAGGGCATGCCGCGCCACGCCCAACACAACCGGCGGCGCCTGTACCAGCCCCAGCAGGCAAAAGAAAGGGAACCGTGCCAGCACACTCGGGCGCACCGCCACCGGACCGTTCGCGAGAGTGAAGCCGCCCGTCCGGGCCGCCGGCACGAATGTGTCCTCCACCCTCAGGTCGTGGCTGCTCGTCGCCCGGAGCCCGGTCACCTTCCACGTATCCACAATCCGCACCTCTTCGGGCGAAAGCAGCGCGAACACCATCTCCGGCCCGGCGGGGCCCATCCGCGGAGCTTCCCCGTCGAAGACCACGGCCGCAACCGACATCCAGTCGGCGTTGGCCGCTCCGCTGTTGAATGCCCACTGGCCCGTCAGCCGGTAGCCGCCATCCACCGGTACCGCGCGCACACCCGGGCCCGGTGCGCCCGATATCAGTGCCGAACCCCCGGTCAGGACATCCCGGACCGTGTCATCGGGAATGCAGGAAAGAAAGAGGTCGTTGCCAAACCCGAGAGCGACCGTCCATCCGGTCGACCCGTCGAATCGCGCCACTTCCTCGACCACGCGGAGCGCGTCCGGCAACGGCAGCCCCATCCCGCCGAATTCGCGCGGGCTATAGATGCTGAACAGGCCGTGCTCGCGGAGCCTGGTCATCAGCTTGTCTGGCAGCTTGCGAGCAGCCTCGGCGGCGGCAGCTGCGGCAAGGATGTCGTCGGCCAGGGGCGCGACAAGTTCTTTTGTGTCCAAGGGGTCCTCCTTCCCGGTCGTCTGCCGCCGGGGCGGCAGTGAGACCGAGGTTAGGAGCGTCCGCTCCCGGCCTTCATCGCCCGACTGAACCAAATTGCCTTCGCCAGCAATGGTTAGAGTTGACTACCCCGCGCGGCCAGGCCGTGCTCGATGGCGAACGCGGCCAGCCGCGTCCGCGAAGGGAACCCGAGCTTCCCCAGCATGTTCTGGACGTGGCGTGCGACCGTGTGCTCGCTGATGACGAGGTCCGCCGCGATTTCCTTATTGGTTCGGCCATCCACGATGAGCTGCAAGACCTGCACCTCCCGGGGCGTCAGGCCCCCGGGCACCGGCGCCGGCCCGGCCGGCGGCAACATCGCATCGATCTTCGCAAGTTCCGGCAACGCCCCGAGGCCCTGGAAGACCCACCTGGCGGCATCGAGCTCCATCGCCGCGGATTCGGCATCGCCGAGCGCCCGGTAGGCAATCGCGATCTGGAAGCGCACCCGCGCAGCCTCGTACGGGGCATCGAGCCGCCGCCACGCCGCCCACGACCGCCGCAACGGCGCCAGGCTCTCCGAGGGCGAACCCTCGGCGATCAGCACGCGCCCCCGGGCCGCTTCGGTCGACGCCTGGAGCGCTGCCGACCGGTACAAATCGGCAAGCGCGCCGAGCTCCGTGACTGCCTGGCGCGCGCGGGCGGTTTCTCCCCCCGCCAGGAGAATCTCGACGTACGACGCCAGTAGCTCGGCCCGGCCGGCCCGGTCGCCGGCGGCCTCCTCGATCGCGCGGGCGACCGCGGTAGCCGCGGCCCCGATCTGCCCGCGCGCGAGCCAGAGCAGCGCGATCCCTGGCTCCGGCCGCTTCCCGTGACGGCTGGCGTTGCGGTAGGCGTCCTCGGCCTCGGCGTATTGGCCCCGCAGCCGGTGCAGTTCGCCAAGCTGATAGTAGGCATCGCCCGGGCCTTCCGGGCTCATGGGCGCCGAGAGCCAGTCGCATGCCCTGCGCGCCTCGGCAAGCGCGACCTGCCACTCCCCACCGAGGCGGAGCAGCTCGACCCGGTGCACCATGCACGGCCCGCGGTACGGCACCAGGTCGGGCTGGGAATCGCACCAGCGCGTCAGCGCCGCGGTCCATTCCCTTGCACGACGGTAGTCGAATGTATCGTGGCACGCCTCCAGCACGCCGCAGTACAGCTCTCCGAGGATGAGCGGTGGCACCCGGCCCTCGGTCGCCGAAACCATGATCTCGTCGAGCACGGCCATGCCTTCCTCGAATCGCCCCTGGGCAATGAGCGCCCGCCCAAGGCCATGGCTCGCCATGGCGATCACGCTCGGTTCGCCGCACCGCCGCCCGATCCGCAGGGCACCCGCGAACGTCCGCTCGGCTGCGGCCGCCTCGCCCGAGCCGAGCTCACGAATCGCTTCGGCGACACGGACCATGCCCGATTCGGCGCACTCCTCGTGCTCATTCGCAAGCAACTAGCGCGCTCGTGTAATCCACGCTCGCGACTGGCTGTCCTCCCCCGCGAAAATGAGCCCGTGCCCAACCCAGAAGGCGAGGCGCGCAGCTGTGCGCCTCCTGCCCGCCTCCAGCTCCCGGTAGTACCCCGACGCCAGAATCTCGCGGCTTTCCGCCGCCCGGCCGAGTAGCTGGACAGCCGTCGCCAGGCGCTCGATGTCCTCCGCCGGGAGCGCGCCGCCGGCCCCGGCAGCCCGGTACTGCTCCTCCGCCTCTTTCCAGGCACGCCGCGTGAAGGCGTCGCGGGCCTTGTTCAGCGCCCCCCCCATGGCGCGTGATTGTAGCGCGCTCCGCCCGGCACCTGTCGCCCGGCCCTGCCCTGCTCCCGCTTGACCCGGAACGCCGGGTGCCGCACCGCCATCGCTTCGAACTCCAGAAGTGGCGAACCCACGCAGAGCGAGGCCGCAGACCGCCCCTCAGGCTTCCCACCAATCGGGCACATGGGTCCCCTCGATCGTTACGCTCCCTGACGTGTCAACGTCCGGGGCGGCTCCCGAGACCGCCTGGTAGCCGACCAGGAAGGTGGCAATGGCTGCGCACGCGAGCGCGGCGATGAAGATACCGGTCAGGACGTAGCTTTTCACTGGTGTTTTCCTCACTTCGCTGTGACGACCCCACATCGAACATGGGGCAAGCGGCCCCGGCCCGGTAAGTGACAGGCTTCACAAACACGATGGAAGGCCGGCTCTGCTTGAACCCGAAGACATCGCAGCGCTCGCGCTGTTCCCGGCCTCGGACGAGTCACGCCACATCAATGGGTGCCATCATCCCCGCCGATACTGGCTGGAATGCGGCCTGGCCAGCATCGCGCCGGGGCCAGGTGGGCCGCCACAACGGGCCCGGCCGGACGCTTCGAGCGCGGCCGGCCCCGGGCACCATGACCGATCGGGAGGTTCCGCCATGAGACAGGTTCGCGTCTATCTCACATCTGGCCAGCAGCTTGACCTCGAGCTGCCCGAGCATGGGAGCAAGGTCGCGGCGCCCGAGGGATTCGCCGCCCTCCGTGGGCCGGGCGGCGTCCACGTCTTTGTGCGCCGTGCCAGCGTTGGGGCGTTCACGCTCGAGGCCGCACAGCCGGAGGAAGTCGCCGCCGAGATCCGGTCGCTCGGCTTCTCCGGCGTCGAGTCATAGCCTGGCGCCCGGCGGCAGATCGTGAAGGTGCCGCGCACGGCAATCCCGGCCCTCCCGGCCTGGCACTCCCCGGTGCTCCTGGCGGCACTCGCGCTCGCCGCCACCGTGGGCTGCAGGAGCGACGGCGGTGACGAGACGCCCCCCGCCGTGACCGCGACCATGCAATTGGCCAGCCAGGCCTTCGCCGACGGCCACGACATCCCCCGTGAGTTCACGTGCGATGGCATCGATGTGTCGCCACCGCTCGGCTGGTCCGGTGCGCCTCCCGGGACCGCCGCCTTCGCGCTCATCGCCGATGACCCGGACGCAGGTTCGTTTGTCCACTGGCTGGTCTACGACATTCCGCCAGGCGCGACCGGGCTCGACCGGGCGGTATCCCCGGGTGGCCAGCTCCCCGGGGCAGCAAAGGAGGGACGGAACGGCTTCGGCCGCACCGGATACGGCGGCCCATGCCCCCCGAAAGGCAAGCCTCATCACTACTCGTTCCGAATCTACGCGCTGGATACGCCGCTCAACCTGGAGACCGGCGCCACGAAGAAGTCCATCGAGCGGGCCATGGAGGGGCACATTCTTGCGGAAGGCAGGCTCGCCGGCACGTATGAGCGCCAGTAGTTCCCCCTCGGCCAGTGAACTTCCAGCCTCTCCGGCGGCCGGCGCGGCGCCAGGCCCCCTGGGCTTCTTTGCCAGCCGCCGCTCCGTCCGCGACCTGCTCCCCGGGCCGGTCGAGCCGGGGATCCTGGCGCAGTTGCTCGAAATCGTCCGCACGGCGCCATCGGCACACGGAGCCCAGCCGTGGCGGGTGGTTGTGATCGAGACTCCGGAGCTGCGCGATCGGTTGGCGCAGGGCCTGGCGGCGGGCCTCGATCGGTACCTGGCGGCAGTGGGCGAACCCGCCGGGCGGGTGCAGCGACAGGTGGCAGCCCTCCGCCGCCGGGTTCAGTCCGCGCCCCTCGCCCTGCTCGTCTGCGTGGCGGAAGAGGATCTGCCGCCACCGGACCCCCGGCGTGACGGGGCTGGCGAGCACGCGCTGGCCCGGCAGAGCGCTGCGCTCGCCGCAGGCTGGCTCCTGCTCGGCGCGCACAGCCTCGGGCTCGGGGCCTGCTGGTTCAGCGCGCCGATCTACGCGCCCCAAGTGTGCCGGGAAGCGCTGCGCCTGCCGCCATCGTGGGATCCCCAGGCCCTGGTCCTCATCGGCCGGGGTGCACCCGGTGGCCCCCGCCGCCCGCCGAGAGACCCGGCAGAGATCATCAGCTACCGCTAACGCCTGGCGCCGGAATAGCGAGGGGCTGCCCGCGGGCAGCCCCTCCTTCGCCTCGCGCGAGCCTCGCGGCGGCTCAGGCCAGGTCGAAGCGGTCTAGGGTCATCACCTTGTCCCACGCCGCCACGAAGTCCTTCACGAACTTCTCCTGCGCGTCCGCGCTCGCATATACCTCGGCCAGCGCCCGCAGCTGCGAGTTCGAACCGAAGACGAGGTCGACGCGGCTCCCTGTCCACTTGAGCTCGCCGGTCTTGCGGTCGTGGCCCTCATACACGCCCTCGATCGCCGCCGGCCTCCATTCGGTGCCCATGTCGAGCAGGTTCACGAAGAAGTCGTTGGTCAGCGTGCCGGGCCGTATGGTGAACACGCCCAGGCTCGATTGCCCGGTGTTCGCGTTGAGCGCGCGCATCCCGCCGACCAGCACTGTCATCTCCGGCGCGGTGAGCGTCAGCAGCGCCGCCCGCTCCACCAGGAGGTGCTCGGCGGGCTTCCGAAGGCCCGGGCGCAGGTAATTGCGGAACCCGTCGAACAGCGGCTCCAACACCGCGAACGACTCCACGTCGGTCTGCTCCTGCAGGGCATCGGTGCGCCCCGGCGCAAATGGCACGCGGATATCGAACCCGGCGTCGCGTGCGGCCTTCTCCACCGCAGCGCAGCCGCCGAGCACGATCAGGTCGGCCAGGGAGACGCGTTTGCCCCCCGATTGCGAGCCATTGAACTCCGCGCGGATCTGTTCGAGCACCGGCAGCACCCTCGCAAGCTCTACCGGGTCGTTCACCTCCCAATCCTTCTGGGGCGCCAGGCGCAGGCGGGCTCCATTGGCGCCGCCCCGCCGGTCCGTCCCGCGGTACGATGCCGCGGCCGCCCACGCAGTGCGGACCAGCTGCGGGACCGCGAGCCCTGAAGCGAGGATGCGCGACTTGAGCGCTTCAATCTCCTGCTCGCCGATGAGCTCATGGTCGACCGCCGGCACCGGGTCCTGCCAGATGAGCGTCTCCGCAGGCACTTCGGGGCCCAGGTAGCGCGAGACCGGCCCCATGTCGCGGTGCGTCAGCTTGAACCACGCCCTGGCAAACGCCTGCTCGAACTCCTCCGGATGCTCATAGAATCGCCGCGAGATCGGGCCATAGATCGGGTCCATGCGCAGAGCCAGGTCTGTCGTCAACATCACCGGCGCGTGCCGCTTCGCCGGGTCGTACGCGTCCGGGACGGTAGCTGCCGCTGCGGGATCGGTGGGCACCCACTGCCAGGCGCCCGCCGGGCTCTTCGTCAGGTCCCAGTCGTAGCGGAAGAGTGTCTCGAAGAAGCTCTTGTCCCACTTCGCCGGCGTCGGCGTCCAGGCGCCCTCCAGGCCGCTGGTGATCGTGTCGGGGCCCTTGCCTGTCCCGTAATCGCTCTTCCAACCCAGCCCCTGCTCCTCGACGCTGGCGCCTTCGGGTTCCCGGCCAACGTGGCTGGCCGGCGCCGCGCCGTGCGTCTTGCCGAACGAATGCCCACCGGCGATGAGCGCAACCGTCTCCTCGTCGTTCATCGCCATGCGCCGGAACGTCTCGCGGATGTCCTTCGCCGCGGCGAGCACGCTCGGCATGCCGTTCGGGCCCTCGGGATTTACATAAATCAGGCCCATCTGCACCGCGCCGAAGGGGTTCGCGAGCTCGCGGTCGCCGCTATAGCGCTCGTCGGCCAGCCACGTGTGCTCCGGGCCCCAGTCAATGTCTTCAGGCTCCCACACGTCCTCGCGGCCGCCCGCGAACCCGAAGGTCCTAAAGCCCATCGATTCGAGGGCGCAGTTGCCCGCCAGGATCATGAGGTCCGCCCACGAAAGCTTCCGGCCGTACTTCTGCTTGATGGGCCAGAGCAGGCGCCGCGCCTTATCCAGGTTCGCGTTGTCCGGCCAGCTGTTCAGCGGCGCGAACCGCTGCGTGCCCCGCGATGCCCCGCCCCGCCCATCACTGATCCGGTACGTACCCGCGCTGTGCCACGCCATCCGGATGAAGAGCGGCCCATAGTGACCGTAATCCGCAGGCCACCAGTCCTGCGAGGTTGTCATCACCGCCATGATGTCCTGCTTCACGGCCGCCAGGTCGAGCGTCTTGAACTCTTCGGCGTAATTGAACCCCTCCCCCATCGGGTTCGCCGAGGGACAGTTTTGGTCGAGGACCTTCAGATTCAGCTGGTCTGGCCACCAGTCCCGGTTCGATACGGTCATTGTCTTTTCCTCCCTGCCTCGTTTCTCTCTCGATGCCCGGACCCTCGCATGGGCGATATCGGGACTCGGCACGAGCCGCTGCGCCGGTGGTGGGCCCGAATCGTTCTCTCCGCCCGGCTCCCTGTCAATCCGCCTCCTGCTCCGCCTTCCCGGCGGGGAACACCACCGCCGAGGGCTCGCCGGGTTTGGCGGCACCGCCCACCTGTGCGATACTAATTGGCGAACAAGACTGTGTCCAGTTCAAGAGTAAGAATTTTGCGAGAGGAAACCCGGGCCCCGGCCGGTTGAACCGTCCCGGATAAGGCACCAGACTTTCACCAGGCATGACTACGCCGCATTCCCCCAGCGACCTTCTTGCGTTGCTCAGCGCTCACGGCTTGCCCGCCACCGCACAGCGGCTGGCGCTCCTCTCGGCGCTGCTCTCGGTGGAGGAAGGCCACGTCTCGGCCGATGACCTCTACCGGGGTCTCTCGGTCCAGTTTCCCACGCTGAGCCGCGCAACCGTCTACAACAACCTCGGGGTGCTGGCCGCCGCCGGCCTCATCGAGAAGCTCGATACCCACGACGGGTCGCGCTACGGTCCGGTGGCCCGGCCGCACGTGAACCTGGTCTGCCTGGAATGCGGCCAGATTACCGATGTGCTCGTGGGCGACCCCGCGCTCGATTCCCTCGTCCAGCGGGCAAGCGCCGCCGCGCAGTTCTCCTCGCGCAACGTCTCGGTCACCGTCTCCGGCGTTTGCCGCGCATGCTCCGCGCCCACCGCCCCGGCCGGCTGAGCGCGCCGCTTGACCCTACAGACCCCCAAAACACAATGAAAATTGCCAATTGAAAGGGGGCATCATGCATTTCGGCAAGAATAGGTTCCGCCTGCTGCTCGTCGCCGTCACCCTGGCCACGGCAGCCATGGTTGCGGCGGCCTGCGGCGGAGACGACGATGAGGGCGCCAATGGCGGCGGTGGCGAAACGCCCTCGGGCAACGGCGGTGCCGCGACGAGCTACAACCTGATCATGAACGAATCGAGCGGGAACGTCTTCCTTCTCGACGGGGCCAAGAACCCGACGCTCAAGGTACCCGCCGGCAAGCAGATCACCATCAACCTGGAAAACAACGGCTCGGCCATCCACAACATGCGCTTCGCCGGCGAGGACAACAAGTACAACAGCAACGACGACGCGGTCTCCAAGCCCGATATCGTTGCCGCTGGCCAGAAGGCCGTGCTGACCTTCACCGCTCCCGCCAAGCCGGGCAAGTACGATTACCACTGCGACTTCCACACCACCGACATGCTGGGCAAGATCGAAGTCGTCGAGTAATCACCACTCGAGTGTTGGCCTCCAACACGGGCGCCCCGGGTACCGGGCGCCCGTGCGTTTGCGCTCATTCGAAGCCGAACACGAGCGGGAACCCCGCCACCACAAAGGCCGCCCAGGCGCCATAGACCTGCAAATACCTGGTCTGCCAACCCTCCAGCGCGCTGAGTCGCCGCTCCCTACACCTTCCCCCAGCCGGGCAGCGCTGCGGCCTGCCGCACCCACTCCGCCATCCGGGCTTCGTCGTACGCGCCCTCGGTGATGTCGATCCAGCGCCCCTCCGCGTCCTTCCCCTTCCCCGGCGGTTCCGGCTGGAGCGCGGCGCCACGGAAGAAGGTCACCTTCAAATAGCGAGCGAACACGTGAAACGACACGATCCACCCCTGCCCCTCGATGCCATAGAACGGGGAGTTCCACCGCACCGCCTTCCGGATGCCCGGCACTTCTCGCGAAATGAGCGCATCGATGCGCGCCCCGAGCTCCCGCTTCCAGCCCGGCATCGCGGCGATGTACGCCTGGACCGGCCCGTCACCATCGCCTTTCGCGATCTGCGGGTTGCCACCGGAGAGCAACACCGGAGCGCCCTCCCCGCCTTCGCTTCCGCCATCCGCCACCTTCGAACGTGCGCCGCGCGCTGGCCGGCTCTTGGCCCGGGATGCATTGTGGGCGACTGCCGCGCGGATCAGCGCTTTGAACGCCTGCGCGTCGACCTCCTCACCCTCGCGGATGTCGATCGCGCGCCGCGTATTGCCATCCAGGCTCGCGTTGAACAGCCCCGCCGGGTCCGGCAGCGCAGCCCCGTTCGCGAAGGTGAGCTTGACCACCGCCTTGTACGGCTCAGCGGTGCAGATGATCCCGTCGTGCGACCAGGTGGGGACGCCCGGGCTCGCCGCCCTGGCCCACTGCACCTCCTCGACCACTTCCCGGTCGGCCTCTTTGATGAGCTGCCGGACCCGGCGCAGCGTCTCGCCGCGCCAGTCCCCGAGCGCCAGGATGCGCTGGTCGACCAGCTCGGACCCGGATGGCGCCCCGGGCAAACCTGCATCCTTCATACTCTCCCTCCTTGGCTCTGGCCCGGGGCAAACGTGCCACCGCGCGAGTTACGTCGGCGCCGGAGCAGGCGGAGCTCGGGCCGGTTCATGATGCCATACGACGACCGTTGAAGCGGCCGGTACGGGCGATCCGGACCCTTAACGAGATGATGACCGGACGATAACCCGGGTAGTCCACGCTGCCGCTCCATGGCAGCTATCGAAGTCCAGGGCCTGCGGAAGACATTCTCCAACGGCCACACAGCACTTGCTGATATTTCATTCACGATCCCCTCGGGGCAGTTCGTCTGCGTCGTCGGCCGCAGTGGGGCCGGGAAGTCCACGCTGATGCGCTGTCTCAACGCGAGCCTTTCGGTGACCGCGGGAGACGCACGCATCGGTGGGACGTCAGTCCGCGACCTCACCGGTTCGCGGCGGCGGGACTACCAGCGCTCCGTGGGGTTCATCTACCAGGAGTTCCACCTGGTCGGGAGGCTGAGTGCGTTGCAGAACGTGCTGACAGGCCGCCTCGGCCACATCCCCGCGTGGCGGGCTGCACTCGGTTATTTCGACCGGCATGACCGGGAGACCGCGATCGAGGCGCTTGAGCGGGTGAACATGCTGCACAAAGCGATCCAGCGCACGGACTCGCTCTCCGGAGGCGAGAAGCAGCGTGTCGCGATTGCTCGGGCGCTGGCACAGGAACCACTCGTGCTGCTGGCCGATGAGCCCGTTGCAAACCTCGACCCTGAGCTCGCCGAAGGTGTCCTTCGGGACCTTCACGATGCGGCGAGGGGGGCGCGCGTGACCACGCTGGTGAACATCCACAACATCGCCCAGGCGCGGCGGTACGCGGACCGCATCATCGGGGTGGCGCAGGGCCGGGTGGTGTTCGACGGGAAGCCGGAGCATTTCGATGCCGCCGCCGAGCACGTGGTCTACCGGTTTGACCAGGACTCGACAGCGGCCGTGGACCTTCGGCGAGACCTGGACCCGCACGTGGTGACGGACCTCGAGAAGGCGATGAAGCGAGCGTTGAAAAACGGCGAGAAGGTACCGTCGTTGGAATTACCCGTGCCGGGAGTGGCGACCGCGGAGCACGACCGCGAAGGAGCCGCCGAATGAGCCGTATCCCACAGTTGCCCCCGGCCCCGGCTGCGGCGGCGAACAGGTCCCGGTTTGCAGCGAGGTGGCAGGAATCGGTGAGCTCGATCCTCTTCGGTCGTGCGCATCGGATAAGACATCGGTTTCACCACCGTCATCTCGGATCACGCGTGGTCATACCGGATGCCGAACCGTCCCGATGTCCACTTCTGCTGCCGCTGCCGCCGTTCGCGCGGCGGTAGTCGTTCCCCGACCTCCAGTGTGAGCGCGCGCGACAGGGCGAGCAGGGCCGTCCGGAACGGCCACTCTCGTCCTGCATTCCCGGTCTCTCGCACGTCCGCGACCAGGGCGATGTGGGCGTGACGCATCAACGGCGAGCGAGCGTTGCAGGTGAGTGCGATGACCGTCGCGCCGGCTTCGGCGGCCCGCTCCGCAGCATCGACAACCGCCCGGGTCCGGCCACTGAAGGAAACCGCGATGAGTGCGTCATCGGGAGTGTTGAACGCGGCGGCGGCCGGCTGTTCCGCAGAGTCCGGGAGAAACCGGGCACGAAATCCCATCAGGGTGAGGGAAAACAGCATCGCATGTGCGATGGAGGCCGACGACCCGATGGCAACGAGGTCGATGCCTCGTGCCTGTGCGATGGCCTCGGCGGCTCGCCGGAACTGCAACTCGTCCACCTCGGAGCCGATGAACAGGAGTGCGCGCACCTGTTCATCGATATAGGCGGCGAGCGTTCCGGGCTCGGCGTCTTTCGCACGGTTCGAAGGCGGCGCCGGCAGGTCCGCGGCCACCGCCAGCTTGAGTTCCCGGAATCCGGTGAATCCCAGCAGCCCGGCAAATCGCGAGACCGATCCAGTGCTCACTTCGGCCCGATTGGAGAAGCTGACGATCGACTCCCGCACGAAGCGGTGTGGGTCGGCAAGGATGCAACTGGCGATGCGCCCCTCGATCCGCTTGTAGCCGGCCGGCCGGTAGCGAATCCGGTCGAGCACGCTATCGCTGGCAGATGCAGGCTGGGGGCCGCTGCCCCCGGTGTGTGCAGTCATTCGTTGTCCTCCGCTTGTATTGCGTGGATCCGGCGGTCATAGCTCCCCACGAAGATTCGGCCATCGGGCGATGCAACCGGCGCCGCACGCACCGTCCCACCTGTTCGATACCGCCAGCGAAGCTTGCCGGTTACGCCGTCGACCGCGACAACAAGCTCCGCAGCGCCCGATCGCTGACCCGAGCGGCCCGCAAGCGCGGCGGTGCGGAGATCGGGACCGGCTTCGGCGGCCACTTCCGCGCGGTCCAGGGGTTCCAGTACGTAGGTGCGGCTTCCGAGACGCCCCCTACGATCACTGGCCAACGAACGTTAAGGCTTCATCGCCACAAACGTCGGATATGCCGTGCATCGTGCGAGAGATTGCCAAAATGCGAGCTCATTCTGTGATACCTCGAAGGCTGAGAGGGGGTTCGGAACGGTCTTCTCCTTTCCTCGCCCAGTAGAGAAGCCCCGAGTAATCGTCGTTGTACTTCCAGTTGCCGTGCGCGACGGCATTGCGGAACCAACGGACGTCGCGTTGAACTAAGAATTTGGAGCAAGCCCTGACAGCGGAATTGTAGGGAGCCTTCTCTGCAAGGATGCGAAAACAAGCGTCTCCAAGGTATACGAAACATATGTAGTTTTGGACTATTACCTTCGCCCGCTCGGAGAAAGGATCGTTGGCTGGCGACTCCATGAATCCCTGGAAGGCTAGTAGCTCATCGAGTCTCGCATCCAGAGAAACCGGCGTCGCAGAGCGAATTTCGGCAAGCGTGCTGGGAGGCAACCTAGAGACCTCTTCAAACACGGTGGTGGCGAGCGAGTTGCTTGCGTGCGGCATAATGCGTAAGTCGTCACGCAATCTGGGTGCCCAAGTTTTCATCTGGCGGTCGAGAGCACCCCAGTCCCTGTTCACAGAGGAAGTGTAACGTGCCATTTGTTGCGGGGCTACCGACTGTGCCGGTTCACGACGTTAGTGACACTCCCTGGGGTGGTGAGATGTTAAAGCGTTGGCGGAGGAACTCGGCCGGGGTGAGGAAGCCGAGGGCCTGGTGGGGGCGGACGTGGTTGTAGGTGTGTTCCCAGCGGCGGAGGTGGCCCTGGAAGCCTGCGACTGTGGGAGTGCCTCTACCGCTGGCTGAAGCGCTACAATCCCAAAGAGCTGCGCTCCCTTGAGAACCGCAGCTCCCGCCCGAAGCGCTGCAAGCAGGCGACTTGGACAAAGGACGAAATCCTCGCCGTGAAAACGCTCAGGGAGCGCTACCCGGCCTGGGGCAAACTCAAGCTTGTCGTCCTCCTCGCCCGCCAGGGTATCCATCTCAGCGCGTCAGTCCCAAGCTCAACGGCCGCGTCGAACGGGCCAACCGCACCTACCGGGATGAGTTCTACAACTGCTCCAACGCCTGGTCGCGCCGTTGACTTGCGTTGGCTCCCATGAGGGGTAAGCCAGATGGCCGGCAAGCGCCAGAAACCGCCGGACGAGCTTGTCTACCGGCGCGGCGGCCGCGTGAAGGCGCTGGTGCCCGTCGCGCCTGCCCAACTCGTGCCGCGGTCTCCTGACGATCTCGGCGACCACGCGGCGGCAGTCTGGCAGGCGTTCTGGGCTTCGAGGGTTTCGGGCGCTGTCGACCTGGACGCCGACGGCGAGGCGCTGCGGCATTGGATCCGCTGCGTTGACGAGCGCGAGAAGCTGCGCGCCGCGACGGTTCGGGCGCCCCTGGTGAAGGGCAGCCACGACCAACTGATGCTCAACCCGCTTTTCCGGCGCCTCCGAGACCTGAACCGGGAGATCGCCAGGGCCGAGGGGCATTTCGGCATGACTCCTCTCGCCCGGCTGCGCCTGGGCGTCACCTACCTCCAGGAGCAAGCGGCGAAGGAGGACCTGGAGGCGAAGCGGGAACGACGGCGGCCGCACGTGATAGGTGTACCGTCACGCTAGCAGTGGATGATTTGCGGGACGTGTGTGTCGAGGATCCAGTGACCCTTGGAATTCTGACGAAGCGGCCAACTCGTGAGTTCGGTTCGTTGACCACCGTCCCACCAGAACGAGAGTTCTAGGCCGAGGCGACCAGCCGCAACCTCGGATGAGCCCTCCGACAGGTCGGGGTGAAACGCTACGCTAGCTTTGAACTCGTTTGTCCCATCTAGCTGGGCGTCTTGCCAGTTCTGCGCTGCCCCGCTACCTCGGTAACGCCAGCGGATCGCTCCTGGGGGGCCACCGTGAACGCGCAGCTTCCGCTCGACGACGAATGAACCCCGATCGCTGGGGTCGCGATGCTCCACGTTCATGCGCGTCTCGAAGCGAGGAGCACCGGGTCGAAGCCACCACTCGTTCGGTACAGCGGGCGTCGAGCCACCGACGGTGATGTTGCCGCTGTTCCCCGGCGCAATGACGGAGCCTTGGACGCTGCCGTTGATACTCGCAACGTTGGCCATCTTGGCGTCTGGTTTCATCCAAACCGGAAGCACTGCAGCCGCAAGGCCGCCCAAGCCCGCTCCGGCCCACAGAACCGTCTCTTCCCACCCTCCAAGGTTGCTGCCATGGGCGACCAAGGCTGCGACCAGAAACGTGGCAGCAACTGCGATGGCTCCGAGGAATGCGCTTACCCGCATGCGTTCATTGTACCGTCGTGAGGCTCCGCAGTTAGGTTCGGAAGAGATGCCACGCTCAGCCCGAGCGGCCCGCCGCTGGTATCCCTACGGCCCGGACGTCACCGCCTGGATCGAGGCGACCTGCGTCCTCCCCTCGGGCGAGCACATCGGCCGGCCGTTCCGGCTGATGGCCTGGCAGAAGGACTGGATCAACGAGCTCTACGCCTGCGACGCGAAGGGCAACCTCCGCTACCGCTGGAGCCTGCTCGGCATCCCGAAGAAGAACGGCAAGTCGACGATGATCGCCGCGCTCGCCCTCTACCACCTCATGGCCGACCCGGATGAAGCCGACCCGTGGGCCGTGTGCGCCGCGGCCTCCGACCGCCAGGCCGACCTCGTCTTCAACGCCGCCAAGCTGATGTGCGAGCTGTCGGCGGTTCTCCGTGATGCTACCGACCGCTACCGCTGGGAGATCCGCCCGAAGGGCCGGCCGGTCGGCCGTGCTCGGGAAGAACTCGAATCAGCGCACCCGGGATGGCGGCAGCCGCGCGGATTGAGCGGCCGCCATGTCTTTCAGGGCTGCAGGGGCCGGACTCGCGGATGCGGGCGCGACCATCAGTCCGGCGGTGCCCGTGAAGCGCGCGACTTCGCTTGCAGTGAGCCGCTCCACCCGGCCTTGATTCCGACATCGGAAACGTAACGCAGCGGGCGCAGGCCTGGCCCTCCCTGGATCACGGTATGAACTCAGGAAGGGTATGCCTCCCGGGCAGTGAAGATCCGGATTCCACGCCCACCGCGACGACGCAGTGCGATCTAGACTGTCCGAGTTTTATGAAACTCGTGCTCCTCGGCACCGGAACGCCCATCCCGGATCCAACCCGCCTCGGCCCCAGCCAGCTCGTCGAGGCCGGCGATGAACGCATTCTCGTGGACGCAGGTTCGGGGGTCGTCCAGCGCCTGGTGCAGGCCGGCTACTGGCGGGCGGGCAGTCTGCCGGGCCAAGTGTTGACACGCATCGTGCTCACGCATCTCCATTCCGACCACGTTATGGGCCTCGCGGACCTGCTGTGGACGGGCTGGATCATGAACTGGTGGCGCACGCCGCCACCGATTGCCGGCCCGACGGGGACAGCGCCGCTCATCGCCCGCATGCTCGACGCGTTCGCCGAGGACATCGCAATCCGTACGACCGGCGAAGGGCTATCGCGTGAGGCGCTCCTCCCGGCGGTGGAGGAGATCGACGAAGGATGGTCTGTTTCTGGGCCGGATGCCCGGGTATCGGCGTTCCGGGTGGACCATGCGCCAGTCAACGAAGCCTTCGGTGTCCGCGTTGATGGACCCGGAGGCGCCATCGTCGTCTCAGGTGATACGCGCGTGTCCCCGAATCTCATCAAGTGGGCGCAAGGCTGCGACATCCTCGTTCACGAGGTCTACTGGCGGCGTGGAGCGGCCGCCCTCCGCGCGACGATCACGGATCCGGCGGCGCTTCGCAGGCGGGACGTGATCGATAGGTATCACACTCACTCAGAAGAGGTGGGCGCCGTCGCGGCTGCGGCTGACGCGAAGCACCTGGTGCTGTCACATATCCTGTTCCGGGGTGGTGCCCCATCGGACCTCGAGGAGGACATCGGCCCCGCGTTCCGCGGCGACGTAACTGTCGGCGCGGACCTTCAGGGCTTCGAGCTCTAGAAGGGCCGGCGCGCACTCGGCAGGCAAGCTCGACGGCAAGAACTTCCAATTCGGCATCGACCCCCGCTTCCTCGAGCGGACGCGCCAGGTCCTCGAAGCCGACGGTCTCTCGGTCGAGGAGGTGCCGCAGTCGGACTCGCGCATGGTCCCGGCGAGCCAGACCCTCTTCGAGCTGGTCGTGCAGGGGAACGTCGAACACGAGGGCGACCCGGCGTTTACGCGTCACATCGAGAGCGCCGTCGCGCGCGAGGCGTTCAGCGGCGGGTGGCGGCTCTCGAAGGGGCGGAGCCGGAAAAAGATGGACGCGGCGGTCGCGGCCGCCATGGCGGCGCACATCGCCGTCCAGGAGCGTGGGAGGGCGCCGGCGGCGGAGCCGCGGATCCTGGTGCTGGGATAGGTATCCGCGTTAGAGGTCGCGGTAGACCTGACCGCGCGGGCCGATCGTCTCGACGCGGATCACCCTGGCGTCCTCATCCACCAGATAGACGATGCGCCACGTCCCGACACGTGCGGCTCGAAATCCGCCGGCATTGGTCAGCGGCTTCGTGCCGTGGCCGTAGGGAGATTCGGCGATGGCGCGAAGCGTGCGCGCCATCCGTTCCTGTGTCGGACGATCAAGCCGCGACAGGTAGGTTTCGGCGCTGCGGGCGAAGCGAAGCTCGTAGCTCACAGGCCGAGCTTGCGAAAGACTTCCTCGCCGCCTACCGACTTGCCTTCGGCGAACTCGCGCTCGGCGGCCGACACCCGGTCCATCTCCTCGTCGGTGAGCGTCTCCGTCTCCGTGGACTCCCACTCGAAGCGCGCGAGCCACTCGGCGGCCTCTTCCTCGCTCAGCCGTTCAACGCGTTCCCGGAGGGCTTGCTTGGCGGTCATGACCACATTGTACCGCACCCGGTCCCGGCGGTAGGTTCGGCGTACGGGCATATTTCGCCGTGTTGCCCGGGCCGCCCGCTCGCCGCACCCGAGGCCGATCGAAGTGATCGGGCTTGCCCTGGTCACCGTCGGCATCGGTCAGGTCTCCGAGCCTGCGGCCCTGATCTTCGCCGGCGCAGCCCTCGCCTTCATCGCCCAGGGTCTGGAGCGCAGCGAGTGACACTCCTGAAGAACGCAGTGGCCGCCCTCGGACTGAAGGCGTTCCCGTTCGGCGGGCAGTCTGCAACGTCGGGCCTCCGGCCAGGCCTCGGCACGCTCCCACTCGTCGGCGGGGTTTCGCAGTCGTACGAGCAGATGTACCGGGGGCAGCTCTGGCTCAACGTCGTCATCAACAAGCTGGCGCGCGGTATCGGCCGGCTGCCGCTCAAAACGTACCGCTTCGGCGGTGAGGGCGAGCGGCTGCGTCAGCGGGAGGGCTGGCTGGCGGAGCTGATGGCCCGGCCCATGCCGGGCAAGCCGCCCTTCGCCTGGAAGCAGGCGATCGTTGGGAACATCTGCGTCTACGGGAACGCGGTGGTCGTGAAGGTCCGGCCTGGGCCGGGAAAGCCGCCGACCGAGCTCTGGACCTCCTCCTTTCGCTTCTGGGAGGTGGTGCCCGGGAAGTCGGCGCCGGTTGACGCCTACGTCTTCCACGGGGCGGCCGGCCAGCGGCTCGTGTTCGCGCCCGAGGACGTCCTCCACTTCAAGTGGTGGGGAACCGGGAACGACCTGGTCGCCTTCTCGCCGATGGAGCCATTGCGCCGGACGCTGATGATTGAGGACGCGGCCCAGCGCCTCACGGCCTCCTCCTACGACAACGGCGCCCGGCCCTCGGGCGTTCTGGTTACAGAACAGCAGTCGAAGCCGGAGACGGCGAAGCGGCTCCAGGAGCAGACGGCGTCGTTGCATGGCGGCGTGGACAATGCGTTCAAGCTGGCGGTCCTGGAGGGCGGGCTCGACTGGAAGCCGATGTCGCACTCGCTCGTCGACGCTCAGGTGGTGGAGACGCGCCGGCTGACCCGCGAAGAGTGCGCGGCCGCCTATGACGTCCCGCCGCCCGTGGTCGGCATCCTCGACCGCGCGACGTTCAGCAACATCACGGAACAGCACATCATGCTCTACCAGGACACCTTCGGCCCCTGGCTCAGGATGATCGAAGAGACATTGCAGACGCAGCTCATCGATCCGGAGCCGCTCCTTGCCGGCCAGTACGTCGAGTTCGACCTCAACGAGGTCCTGAAGGGGAACCCGAAGGAGCGCTTCGAGGCTCTGAAGGCGGCCGATTTCCTCACCCCCAACGAGAAGCGCGCCCTGGAGAACCGAGACCGAGTGGACGACCCGCGCGCGGACATGCTCTGGATGCCGCTCAACATGATGCCAATCGGCGAGGGCGCAGTAGCGATGGAGGAGCGGCTCGCGCGCCTGCAGGCGGCGAAGGCAACCGAGGAATCACCGTGACGCCGGAAGGGCTGCGTCCGATCCGGTGCCAGTCGTGCGGCAAGCTCATCTGTGAGGCGGACGGGACCGTGGTGTTCCGCTGCCCGCGGTGTAAGCGCCGGAACGCCAATACGGGCCAATGCGCGCTTGCAGCCGGTGGTCCTGATCGGTAACGATCCGGGCGTGAGCATGGAGCAGAAAGCCCAGTCGGACGTGGCCCGAGACCACCTCAAGGTCTTCACCGTCGGGCACTCGGCGCTTCCCGGCCCTCGACTACTCGACCTTCTCCGTGCGCATTCCATTGACACGGTCGTTGACGTCCGCTCACAGCCCTACTCGAGGCTCCATCCCCAGCACAACCGGGAAGCGCTGCGAGACCTGCTTAAATCGCACGGCATCCGGTACGCCTTCATGGGAGATGCCCTTGGCGGTCGTCCGAAGGATCCACGGCATTACGACGAAGACGGGCACGTGGATTATGCATCTTGGTCTCGCAGCCCGGACTTCCAACACGGTCTCACGCGGTTGACTCGCTCCCTAAGGAAGTATCGCGTCGCGCTCCTTTGTTCCGAAGAAGACCCTAACCAGTGCCATCGGCATCTATTGATTGCGCGGGCGCTCCTCAATACGGGATGGCACCCATCTGATATAGTTCATATCAGAGCTAAAGGAACCGTGATTAGTGAGGATGCGTTGGCGCATCAACTGGGATTGGATGGAGAGTCCACGTGGAGATCGCCACAATCGGTTTTACACAAAGTTCTGCCCAGCACTTCTTCGAGAGACTGACTCAGGCCGGCGTTAAGCGCATTCTCGACGTTCGATTGCACAACGTTTCTCAGCTGGCCGGATTCGCAAAAGGGCAGGACCTCGCTTACTTCGCCGGAGCGATTTGCGGCGCCGAGTATGAGCATGACCTTCGATTGGCGCCGACTGAGGACATGCTTTCAGCTTATCGAAAAGGCACACGAACATGGGCGTGGTACGAGGCGGAGTTCCGCACACTCATGCGGTCCCGCGATATTATAAACGCCCTTCGTCCTCAAGATTTCGAGAAGAAGACCGCTCTTTTATGCAGTGAGCCGACGGCGCAAAAGTGCCATCGGAGACTCGTGGCAGAGATCCTTGCTGACGGCTGGTCGGCGAGCGTGGAGCACCTGTAGCCATGAGGGTGTTGATTACGGACGTCACAAGGATGCAGCCGGGCTATATCTGTGTTGCCGGGATCGAGCTGACGACGCACGCCCGGATCAGGCCGGTGTTGCCCTGCCACACCAGGTTGCCTTTGACGTGGGTCGCGTCGCAAGGCGGCAAGATCGACTACAAGCGAGTGCTCGAAATCGGCGACGGCGCTCGCGTCGGTAACCCGCCTGAGGTCGAGGATGTCCTGACTTCCGACGAACAGATAGTGCTCGTTGACATATTGCCCGACGACCAATTCCTTGAGGTTCTGAATGAGGTTTCCGTGGCTGACGCGCGAGCCACCATCGGTCCGGAGCTCAAGCGGCACGTCAATGGTCACAACTTCGTCACCCCTCAGGGACGCGGGGACTGTTCTCTGGTCCTACAGGAGGCGCCCCCGGGGAGCGTTGAGGTCGCCGTTGACGGATTCGGGCAAATCAGAGCGTCGTGGGACGACGGGATGAGGCTCTCCGTTACCGACCTTCGGCTTTACGAGCTCGACGGGAAGACGGTGAAGCAGGAGCGCGTCACTAGGGTGAATGAGCTTCTTCAGCAGCAGGCCGGATTTGTTGCGTTCGGCCTCACGCGGCCGTGGTCCAACCCCCGCTCAGGTGATCCTGCGTGGTACCACTGGCTGCAAGTGAATGCCATCCATGTCCCGGGTGCGCTCGATTGGGAGCTCTAGCAGGGTGTTGAAAAACCCGTCTGCGGAGGGATCGGCTGAAAGGATGAGG
>CAZYLL010000020.1:0-42293 GCA_964648195.1 uncultured Anaerolineaceae bacterium
CACCAGGGGTGCAATGGCGGCGCTGTTGACGCTGCGCGGGCGGCGGGCCCGTACCCCGGCGAGGACATCCGAGCGTGCCCAGCCGATCATCTCGCTATCGAGCCGGGCGAAGGAGTCGACCAGGCGCTGGTGCTGGTCGGGGGTGAGGGTGAGGTCGCCCTGGACGGCATGGTGCGCCCAGGCGGCGTAGATGGATGCGCGCATGACGGCCTCCAGTTGACCGTGCGTCGAGGGATCGGCCAGGAGCGCGACCGCTGCCGGGCGCATGTCCAGGGCTTCGAGGCGGGCCAGGACGGCGGCTATCTCGGCCGCTACCGGGAGGGCACCGATGTTGGCGAGGAGAGAGGAAGCCCAGGCAGAGATTTCGCCGATGGGAGCCGCGGATGGGGCACCCTGGCCGAAGGCATCGGTCGCGACGGCGAGCGCGGACCGGGCGTCGTTTTCGAGGTCGCGGAGGGCGCTTGCGATGGCGCCTTCGTCGCGGGTTTCGACGTAGCCGGCCGCGAGGTACCGCGCGAAGTGGCCGCGAGCACTGTAGAAGCCAGGGTCCAGGAAGCGGAGGAACGAGGCTGACTTGTGGCGGTAGACGGCGACCTGTTCGAGCCGTGCGGCAAGGTCGCCCAGGGCGGCGAGAGAGCGCGCGGCGGCTGGCGGCACCGTCGGACCGAGGACCGGGGCCGCGGCCCGGGCCGCGCGGGTTTCCGCGCCGGCCAGGGTTTCGAGGGCAGCGCGCAGCTGGGCGTGCCGGGTGGGGTCGTACGAAGTCCACCTCAGAGCCGACCAGGGTCCGGCCATGGGGGCCAACTCGTTGGGCTTGAAGGCGTCGAGGGACTTCGCTTCATCGAGCACGTCATCGAGCCAGAACCGGCTGAGACCATCGAAAGAAGGAATGCCGTCGACATCGCGGCGGGCGGCCGCGAGCTGGATGGCGGTACCGATCACGTCGTAGGCAGAAGTCCAGCCACCATCGCCGAGCGGCCGGGCAAGCGCGGCGGCATAGGCGTTCAGGCGCTCGCGGATTTCGCCGTAACGCCGAGGGAGGGCAGCATCGGGCGGCGGGAGCGGGGAACCTGCATCGAGCGTGGCCACGATCTCGTTGATGACCCGGGCCTTGGCGTCGGCCCGGCTCCTGGCTCCGGCGTTGGCCGCCAGGTGGAGGCACGCCTCGGCGAGGCCGGCCTTCGCGAGGTTTTCGAGGACGACCTCACGGGCGACGCGCTTTTCGGCGACGAACAGGACGCGACGGCCCTGGGCCAGGAGCTCGGCAATGATGTTCGTGATGGTCTGGCTCTTGCCGGTGCCAGGTGGGCCCTCGATGACGAAGCTCTGGCCTGCAGCGGCCATGCCGACAGCCTCCAGCTGGTAGGCGTCGGCGTCGACGACGAGGCGGAGTGAACCGGGCGGGTAGCGCAGGTCGACCGGCCCGGAGGGCGGCTCGCCGGGAGGCCCCGGCAAGGGTTCGTCACCAGCGAGGGCACGGAGGAGCGGATGAGCCGCGAGCCGGTGGATGGACCGGTCGATCTCCTCGACCATGGCGAGCTTGGCGAAGGCGAACACGTCGACGACGGGACCATCGCCTTCGACGAACCACCCGTCCTGCCTCGCGATCGCGCTGCGGGCCGCATCCAGGAAGGCGGCCAGTGACGCGTGGATTGGCTCCCCACCGGCATCTTCGAGCCCGGGCAGGGTCACGCCGTACTGTGCCTGGAGCAGGTAGGCGAGGGAGGGGTTGACCTCGGGCGGATCGTCGGCGGCGGCCTGGAGGATGAGCTCGCGATCCTGGCGGTTGTAGGCGAGTTCGACCGGGATGAGGACCAGGGGAGAGCTGAGCTGGTGGCCTTCGCTATCCCTCCAGCTCAGCCAGCCGAGAGCAGCGAAGAGGACCTGGATCCCCTGTTCGCGGTCGGCGAGGCGGGCGCGCTCGATGAGGCGAGCGGCGGAGGCGAACGCCTCGACGGCCCGCGGGTCGGCGAAGGGCCGGGGTGCATCGGGGGCGAAGTTGCGGGCTTCCAGGGTAATGGCGCCCTCGTTGACGAGGAGGAGATCCCAGAGGTCGGCCGGGAGCGCCGGGACTTCGAGGGTCGTCCGGGTGGGCCGGTAGTTGATGCCGCGGTTGCGCCGGGTGACGTCGAGGAGCTCGCGCTTCCAGCGTTCGGTGCGGAGCCGGAAGGGTTCGGAAAGCGGTGGTGCGGGTGCGGCTAACGGCCGTCGCGAGCCAAAATCGACGAGCAGGTCATCGGCCACGATGAACGATTATAGGGCCGGGCAGCGGCGGGAGGCCCTCAGGGGCCGCCGGGAGGGGGGAGATAGCGTTCCTCGGTGGGAGCGGGTGTTGCCGCGGTGCGCTCCTGCCACCAGAGCAGCATGCCGAGCGTGAAGGCGCCGAGCGAATCGGAGACGAGATCGTTGAAGGTATCCCAGCGGCCCTGCGTGCGGGTGGTCTGGAACACGCGGTCGCCAAGGTACTCGTAGACCTCCCAGGCTATGCCGGCGGCGATGCCAATGGCGACCGCGAGGTAGAGCCGTTCGACAGCCGGGCGGGTAGAGCGGCGGCGGGTGGCGAGGGCGTGGAGGACATCGTAGGCGGCGGCGGTGATCGCGGCGGTGCCCATGAAGTGGGTTACCTTGTCGTATTCGTCGATGCGGGCGTAGAGGTTGCCATCGGTGCCGAGCACATCGGCGTAGCTGCAGACGATGGCGATGCCATGGGTGAGGCCGGAGAGTCCGCCCTGGCGGGAGAAGGCGAATTCGCCGGCGACCAGCAGGAGCACGGTGACGCCGACCTGGAAGAAGAGGTAGCCCCAGAAGTCGGTAAAGCCCGGGCGGAGGACCTGCGCCAGGCCGAGATAGAGGAAGAGTCCGCCGAGGGAGAGCACCGTGATCTGCACACGGCGGGCGCCGGCAGGGCCGGGCCGGTGCCGGGCCACCCATGAGGCCGTGCAGCGCGGAATCGCGACCAGGGGCTGCCAGTGGCGTATGACGAGGGCAGGGCCAACAGAGATGAGCGTCCCAATTACGCCATCGACCCAGTAGTGGTTGCCGGTGACGATGACGGTGGTTTGCATGGCGAGGCCCGGGATGAGCCCGATAGTCCAGAATCGCGAGCGGCGGTAAGGGAGCGCGAGGACGTAGCCGGTAAGCGAAAGCCAACCGACGTGGAGGCTCGGGATGGCCGCGTACTCGTTGGCGAAGGCGTGCTCACGGCCGAGGCTGACGACGGTATCGTCGATGCCAAGTTCCGGCATGAGCCGGGGTGGTGCCGTGGGGAACACCACGATGATCGCGATAGCGAAGACAGTAGAGAGCCCGAGAGCGTTGCGGTAGAGGCGGTAGCGTTCGGGGCTGGCGAAGTAGAGCCAGACGATGGTAGCGGCGACAACGGCGAGGAACCCGTGGGAGTAGAACGCGTTGAAAGCGTGCGTGGACCAGCCGGTGCTGGTGAACAGTGATTGGAGGCGGGGTTCGAAAAAACTGCCGAAGGCACGTTCGAAATCAACGACACGCTCGGCATTGCGCACGGCGGGGGCGGACTCGGCAACGACCTGGAAGCGTGCGATCTCATAGGCCAGGAACCCCGCCATGACGATGCCGAGCTGACGGGCGAAGGGGGCTACTGCCCCCTGATCTACCGGGCGGTGGCGCAGGAGAAGCAAGCCGGCGACCGCCAGCGCCATGGGGATGGAAGGGTGGCCCGTCTGGATGAACCCGGCGAGGCCGGAGGCGGCAACAAGGATGGCGGTCGCGCCGGTAGTCGCGCCGCGAAAGGCGACGAGGACCACGGCAAGGGAGGCGGAGAGCAACGCCGCCTCGAACGCATTGCCGGGCGCGTTGACCCGGAAGGCGTCGAAGAATTCGCTCACTGGTGACCTCCGGCCGGCAGGGGCGGCCCTCCCGGACATACGGAACTGTCAGCATATCCGCCGCGGCGCGATTTGCCATCACCCGAACGGATGAGTTGGGCCACCGCGAGAGGACCGCAACACGCTGGAGAGCGGGCGCCATTCACGATTCGCTATACTGTCGGCCGAGGCCCCGGGATAACCGGGCGGAAAGGGGCAGTGCATGGCCGGACTCATCGTTCTTGGCGTGGTGGCGGTATTGGGGCTCATCCTGCTGTTCTCGGCGTTCTTCACGGTGGAGCAACAGACGGCGGCGCTTGTCGAGCGGTTTGGGAAGTTCAACCGGGTGGCGCGCCCGGGCCTGAACGTGAAGGTGCCGCTGATCGATCGGGTAGCCGGGCGGGTGAACCTCCGCGTCCAGCAGCTCGACGTGAGCGTGGAGACGAAGACGCTGGACAACGTGTTCGTGCACACGATCGTGGCGGTGCAGTACATGGTCATCCCGGACCGGGTGTATGACGCGTTCTACCGGCTGGACCAGCCGACGGTGCAGATCACGGCGTACGTGTTCGACACGGTGCGGGCCCGGGTGCCGAAGATGGAACTCGACGACGTGTTTGAGCGGAAAGACGAGATCGCTGTGGCGGTGAAGCAGGAGCTCTCGGGCGAGATGCACGAGTTTGGCTATCAGATCGTCCAGGCGCTGGTGACGGACATCGACCCGGACCGCAAGGTGAAGGAATCGATGAACGAGATCAACGCGGCGAAGCGGCTGCGCGAGGCGGCACAGGAGCGCGGCGAGGCGGACAAGATCCTGAAGGTGAAGGCGGCTGAGGCGGAAGCGGAGAGCAAGGCGCTCCAGGGCCAGGGCATCGCGAACCAGCGTCGAGCGATCATCGACGGGCTGCGGGAATCGGTCGACCAATTTGCACAGAGCATCTCGGGGACGACCCCCGAGAGCATCATGCAGCTGGTGTTGATGACGCAGCACTACGACACGGTGAAGGAGATCGGCGCCTCGTCGCGGGCGAACACGATCTTTGTGCCCTATTCGCCGGGAGGGATGGCCGACCTGGCAGCTCAGATGCGCGACGCGCTCATCGGGGCGAACGCGGCGACCCAGCACATCGACGTGGACGCGGCGCGGGACTCGTAGTCAGCTCTGGCGTTCGGCGGACGGGATCTCGCCTTTCCAGCCGGCGTCGCGGAGGATGCGTTCGATGAGGTGCGTCTTGCCTTGCTGGTAGGCGCGGCGGTCGTTCGCGTGTTGCGCGGCGAGGGCAAGCTTGAGACTCGCGTAGCTGTCGCGGGCGGCAGGGTTGGCGCGCAGGTGTTCGCGGAGGAGCCGGTGTTTGCGGGCTTCGAGGCTGCCGGTTTCGAGGGCGTGGAGGTGGTGGGTCACGGTTCCGGCCGCGTCTTCGCGGATGAAGTAGTGGCGGCGCGGGATGCCGTTTTCGCCGCAGTACCAGTAGCCGAGCTCCTCGACCTGGCGGACGAGCGGGCGGGCGGTGTCGAAATCATCGACCACGAGCATCATGTCGATAATCGGCTTGGCCGCCAGGCCGGGAACCGCGGTGCTGCCGATGTGCTCGATGTCGAGAATCGCCGGGCCCAGTGATTCGCGGAGGCGAACGGCCTCACGTTCGAACGTGGCTGGCCAGGCAGGGTCATACGCCACAACTTCGACCGCATCCATGGGAAGACCGGCGATGGCCCGGTAGATGGGGCGGATGGCCGCCGTCTTGCCGCCGGTGTAGAGGAGGATGTCCTCCGGATAGCGGGCGGCGAGCTCGCGCTTGGCGGTGGCGTAGGCATCGCGGGCCGCGGGGTTGCTGCGGAGGTAATCGCGGAAAGCCAGCACGCGGGAAGCGTCGGGATGGCCTTCCGGGTACATGTGGAGATGGAAGTGGTCGAGCTCTCCAGGTACCGGTGAGGGGAGATCGAAATAGCGGCGGCCGGGGATACCAGCGACACCGTGGTACACGTAACCCAGCGAGCGGAGGGGGCCAATCAGCGCCTCGCCGGCCGCGAAGTCCGGGATGAACATGATCATGTCGATGATTGGCTTGGCGGGGAGGCCGGGGACCGAGGTGCTGCCGACGTGCTCGATGCGGAGGGAGCCATCGCCCAGCGAAGCGCGGATGCGGGCGGCTTCGGCGGCGAAGCGCCCGGGCCAGGCGCGGTCGGGATCAACGACACGAAGCCGCTTGGACACGAGGGCCTCCAGCCCAGGGCGGGTGGAATGGGTCAGTGGGCGGGGGCGTGCCCGGCGGAGTGGTTGTCGTGGACGTCGGCGTGGCCGGCGGCATCGGAGGGGAGGTCACGCGAGCGCATGATGCTGATGGGGGCTACCCAGGAAGGGTTTTCGGGGAAGCCGCCGACCCGGCGCTTGAAGAGGTAAAGCGTGCCCATGACCACGGCGCCCACAGCGACTCCGGCCAGCGACCAGAGGGCTGGCGGAACAACATCGGTGCCTTCCGCGGCAGAGGTAGTGGCGTGGCCGCCTTCGTCATCCGCGTAGGCAGGGGCGGCAAGCGCGAGCGCCGCGAACGCGAGGGCGGAAGTCATGGCCAGGCGGAGGATGAGCGTCTTCATACCGAGGTGGAGTGTAGCGGGAAGAGGGTGTGTGAACCACCGGGCGCAGAGGGCATGGAAAGGGGCCGGTGGATGTGTGGAGCGGACACAGCATCCAGCGCGGCCCGCACTAGTTTTAGCACCCGCTAAACGGGCCTGCAAGGGGTTTCTTCAAGAAACTCCATCACGATTTGTGGCTGGCGATAGACTAACGGCCCACGCTCGCAGTGCCGTTCGGCGGTGCAAGGGAGTAGAGTTCGGCGGCAAAGTAGCGCCACAGAAGGCGAGGAGAACCCGAGATGAAGGCCGTAGTTCCGCTGGATGGAAGCGAGACCGCGATGGGCATCATGCCGACGGTGCGGCGGTTGGTGGAGATGTCGCCAGGAATCGAGATTCATCTTTTGCGCGTGGTGGACCCGAAGGACGTGCGCGGGAGGTTGGAGCACGTGGTGGATGAGCCACCGGCTGTTTCGGTCGGCTCGACGGCCGTCCAGGGCCCGCAGCCACGGCTCGTGGAAAGCCACGGCGAAGCGATGGCGCGCAAGGGCATTGAGCTGCGGGAGCAACTCGAGGCGATCGCGGCAAAGGAGCTGGCGGAGGCCACAACAGCTGCCCACGTGAAGTGGTCGGGAAATGCGGCCCAGGCGATTACGGAGCTGGCAAACGAACTGGACGCGGACGTGATCGTGATGGCGACGCACGGGCGGTCGGGGCTTTCGCACTTGCTGGCCGGGAGCGTCGCCGAGGCTGTCATCCGCACGAGCGGCCGGCCGGTGCTGGTGCAAAAGCCCGGCTAAAGAACGGTCCGCCAGGAATCGAATCTGGCTCCGGGCTGGCGGCAGGGCGCGAGGCCGTGTCGATGGTGCGTACAATCGACGCCCAATGGACCCGCGCATCCAATACGCACTGACCGCCGATGGCGCGAGCGTGGCGTTCTGGTCGCTGGGGAGCGGACCACCGGTGATCCAGATGCCGATGATGCCGTTCACCCACCTCCAGATGGAGTGGCAGGATCCCGATTTCAATGCCTGGTACACGGCGCTGCTCCAGCGATTCCGCCTGATCCGGTACGACACGCGGGGGTGCGGTCTCTCCTCGGCGGAGGGACAGACCTACTCGCTGAACACCATGGTGGAAGACCTGCGCGCAGTGGCCGACCGCGCCGGCGTGCAGCGCTTCGGGTTGCTTGCGCCGGTGCACTCGGGTCCCGCGGCGATCGCCTTTGCCGCGAAGCACCCGGAGCGGGTGAGCCGGCTGGTGCTGTGGATGGCGGTACGGCACGGGTCCGACATGCGGACGCCGCGCTTCGAAGCGCTGCGGCAACTGAGCGTGGCCGACTGGGGGCTGTTCTGCGAAGCGGCGGCGCACGCGATTGTGGCCGGGTGGGACAACGCGGCCACAGCTCACCGCATCGCCCGAATCATGCGCGAGTCATCGAACGCGGCGATCCACGAAGCGCTGTTGCACGGCTACCTGGAGGAAGATATCTCGGCGTTGCTGCCCGAGGTGCGGTGCCCGGTGATGGTGGCGCACCGGATGGGAGGCGGGGCGCCGCCACCCGAGACGGCACGGCGGCTCGCCGCGTCGATCCGCGATGCGAGCCTGTCGCCGTTTCCGGGATCGTCGATGCTGTTCCTGACCCAGGAGGCGGGGGCGATCGCGCGGGCGGTATCCGAGTTCCTGGATGTGGGGGAGGAGCCCGCGCGGCGGCCGCCTCCGTCCTCCGGCTTTTGCACGCTGTTGTACACGGATATCGAGGGGCACACGAGCATCATTCGCAGGCTGGGTGACGAGCGAGGCAGGATGGTGCTACGGGAGCACGAGCGGATTACGCGGCAGGCGCTCGCCGCACACGACGGCACGGAGGTGCTCTCGACGGGTGACGGGTTCCTGGCGCGATTCGCGACGGCCCAGGCAGCGCTGGAGTGCGCGGCCGAGCTGCAGCGGGAACTGGCCGATGCGAGCGCCGACCTGCCCGTGGAGCTACGCGTTCGCGTCGGCATCAACGCGGGGGAGCCAATCGCCGAGGGCGATGAACTGTTTGGGGCGGCCGTGGTGAACGCCGAACGCATCGCCGCCATGGCCGGCGGGGGTGAGGTCCTCGTCGCGAATGTGGTGCGGGAGCTGGTGGCAGGCAAGGGATTTGCATTCGCGGACCGTGGCGAGGTGGTGTTGCCGGGGCTGGATGAGCCCGTGCGGGTGTGGGAGCTGCGCTGGGCGATCGCGGCAACCTGACAGGACGGGGCGCCGGCAGCATAATCCGTGGCCGATGGCGTACAAGTGGCGATGCCTGGTCGCAGTGGCGTTCGGCACCTTCATGGCGACCATGGACTTCAGCATTGTGAACGTGGCGCTGCCCACGCTCGCTCGGGAGTTCGACCGGTCGCCCGACACGGTGGTGTGGGCGACCCTGATTTCGAGCCTGGTGGTAACGGGTCTGACGTTGACGGCGGGGCGAGTCGGCGACCTGTATGGCAGGAAGCGGGTGTACATCACGGGGTGGGTGATCTTCACCATCGGCATGGCGGTGGCGAGCTTCGCCCAGACGATTGAGCAGCTGGTGGCGTACCGGTTCCTCCAGGCGATCGGCGTTTCGCTGGCGATGGCGAACGGGAACGCCATCGTGACGGAGGCGTTCCCACCGGAGGAGCGCGGGCAGGCGCTGGGGACGACGGGCTCGGTGGTGGGCGCGGGGCTCATGTCGGGCCCGATCATCGGCGGGCTGTTGCTGGGGCTCTTCGGGTGGCAGTCGATCTTCTACCTGCGGGTGCCCATCGGGATCATCGCGATGACCATGGCGTTCCTGTTCATCCGGCCATCCGAGCCGTTGCCGGCCGGGGTATCGCGGAAGGTCGACATCCCGGGAGCGGTTGCCCTGTTCGCCGCACTTTCATCGGCGTTGCTGGCGGTGAACCGGGGGCAATCGTGGGGGTGGGGGTCGCCCGTGATCCTGGGGCTGCTGTTGTTCGCGGGCTGCGCGCTGGCGGCCTTCCTGAGAATTGAGTCGCGCGCGGTGAGCCCGGTCGTTGCGCTCGGGCTGTTCAGGGTGCGCGCGTTCACCGTCGGCGTTTCGAGCCTGGCGTTGAACTTCGCCGGGCAATCGGCCGTGACGTTTCTCCTGCCGTTCTACCTGCAGGAGGTGAAGGGCTTCAGCACGGCGCAGACCGGGCTGGTGATGGCAACGGTGCCGAGCATGATGCTGCTGCTCTCGCCGGTAAGCGGGCGAGTGTCTGACCGGTATGGCTTCCGCCACCAAACGACGGTAGGGATCGCGCTGGTCTCGGTGGGGTTGCTCCTGATGGCGACGATCGACGCAGGCACCCCGGTGCCGCTGCTGGTGGCACGGCTGGCGCTCATCGGTATCGGGACCTCCATCTTTATGTCGCCCAACAGCTCCGCGATCATGGGCAGCGTTTCGAAGGACCGGCTCGGGACAGCCTCGGCGGCAGTCGGAACGGCGCGCAATATCGGGAATGCGACGGGGCTGGCGATGGCGAGCGCGATCCTTGTGGTGGTCGCGACCGCCTCGGCGGGCTTCAGCGCGAGCAGGTTGGCCGACCTGCCGGAGGGGGCGCTGGTGGACGGGATCCGGGTAGCCTTCCTGGTGGCGGCGTTCGCCTCATCGACAGCCATCGTGGCCTCGTCCTTCCGGGGGCGGGCGACACGGGTGGTGGCCGTGACCGGGGTGGTGAGCGCGGCGGGCAGGGACTCAGCGAGATAGCTCCAGAAAAGGGGAACGGGCAAATGGAACAGCGGTTCGCGGGCAAAGTGGCGGTGATCACGGGAGCGGCAGGCGGCATCGGGCGGGCGGCGGCGTTGCGTTTCGCGCGGGAAGGGGCCAGCGTGGTCGCTGTCGACCTCCCCGGGACCGGGCTGGAGGAAGTGGCCGCGGCGGTGGAAGCCGAAGGCCGGAACGCGCTGGCTGTAGCGGCGGATGTGACCAGGGCGGCCGACGTGGAGCGGTACGCGCAGGCGGCGAAGGAGCGCTTCGGGCGGATTGACGCGTTCTTCAACAACGCGGGGATCGAGGGATGGATCGGCCCGATGCTGGCGTATCCCGAGGACCAGTTCGACCGCGTGCTGGCGGTGAATGTGAAGGGCGTCTGGCTCGGAATGAAGTACGTCGCGCCGGTGATGGCGGCCGGTGGGGGCGGCGGGATTGTAAACACGGCCTCGGTCGCGGGGCTGAGCGGCACGCCCGGGATCATCGCCTACGGGGCGAGCAAGCATGCCGTGGTGGGGATGACGAAAACGGCGGCGCTGGAGCTGGCGCCGGCGAAGATTCGCGTGAACGCGGTGTGCCCTTCGCCGATCGAGACGCGGATGATGCGAGCATTGGAACGGGGGATCAACCCGGACGCGCCGGAGGAAGCCAGGGAACGGATGGTGGCGACCAACCCGATGGGGCGGTATGGCGAGCCCGAAGAGGTCGCCGCGCTGGTGGCCTACCTGTGTAGTGGCGATGCGAGCTACCTGAACGGGGCCATCATCCCGGTGGATGGCGGGCGGATGGCGCGGTAGGCGCGGGCGGCCGGTTGGGGCCGGGATTCGCGAACGGGTGGCCTTGATGTGAGCTTGCAGGGGGTCTGTAGATTGGCGGCATGAATGTTCGAGCATTCCTGTTGCACGGGCCGATGGTGGCCGGGATCGCCGCCCTGGCGCTGCTGGTGGGCGGCTGCGGCGGCGATTCCGGGAACGAATTCGAGGACATCCGCAAGACCGCGACGGCGGTCGCGCTGCTCACGCCCTCGCCTGCGGCGACTCCGACCGCCGACCCGGTGGCCGCGTGGTACGCGGATGCCCTGAAGGCAGCGAACCAGCTGGCTGACGCGGTGAACCAGCTGAACGGCGACATGCTCGCAGCGCAGCAGAACCAGGCCGACCCGAAGGTGCCGGGGCTGCTCACCGCGGATGCGGACACGGTGATCGCGAAGGCGGTGGCGCTGAACGCGGTGGCGGCACGGCCCGGCGCGCCAGCACCCCTCGTAACGAAGATCAGCGAGGCGACTGGCGGGCTCACCAACGGAGCAAACCTGCTGAAAGAGGCTATCGCGAAGCTCGACCCGGCGATCGGGCAGCAATCGGCCGACACGCTCGATTCAGCGGAGAAGATCCTGGACCAGGTGAGGGCGGAGCTGGAGGCCGGGCCGAAGTAGCGATTCCGCCACCGGCCGGTGATCGGCCCGGCGGGCGGAACCGCTGGTGACCGCGCCGGGATCTGCCGATTCTGGGGATGTGATGGGTGCGGGGCCGGCTATCGAACTGCGGGGAGCGGGACGGGCATTCGCTGAGCGCATCGCGCTGCGGCCGCTGGACCTGGCGGTGGAGCGGGGCGAAGTGTTCGGGCTGCTGGGCCCGAACGGTTCGGGCAAAACGACGACGCTGCGAATCCTGGCAACGCTGCTCCAGCCGACGTCGGGCGGGGCATCGGTGCTTTCGTACGACGTGGTAGACGATGCGCTGGCGGTGCGACGGAACATCGGGGTGATGCCCGAGAAACCGAGCCTTTACGAGCGGTTGACGATCGACGACAACCTGCGGTTCTGGGCGGAGGCGCACCAGCTTCCCCATCCAGGCCCGGCGGTTGGCGCGGCGCTGGAGTTCGTTGGCCTGGCGGATCGCCGCAACGACCGCGTGGGCCAGCTCTCGAAGGGACTCAAACAGCGGGTCGCGCTTGCGCGGGCGATCGTGCACCAGCCGGCAGTCCTGCTGCTCGATGAGCCGTCTTCGGGACTGGACCCCTCGGCAGCGGTAGCGATGGAAGGCATGATCCGCGACCTGGTGCGGGATGGGGCAACCGTGTTGATGAACACGCACCGGCTGGCCGAGGCGGAACGGCTGTGCGACCGGGTGGCGATCCTTCGAGAAGGAGAGCTGCTGGAGATCGGGACGCCGCGGCAACTGCGCTCGCGGCTGCTGGGGAACGTGGTAGAGGTGGAGCTCGCTGGCGCGCTGGATGCCCCGGTACGCCGGGCGGTGGAGTCGGTGCCGGGCGTTTCGGAGGTGAAGTGGGTGCGCGGTGGAGTGAGTTGCCGGCTGGGCGATGCGGACCGCGACACGCCCGACCTGGTTGCCCGGCTGGTGCATGCGGGCGCGAAGGTGGTTTCGGTGCGGCAGGCGGGGGACCTGGAGCGGGTATACCTGGAGCTCATGGCGCGCGGCACGAGGCCGGAGATGGAGGTGGCCGCATGAGCCTGGTTTCCGTTGCCCCGCCCGTGCGGGCCCTGGTGCGCAAGGAGTGGCGGGAGTTCCGGCACCACCGGATGATCCTGCTGACAGCGACCATCCTGCCGGTCGCCTTCCTCGTGCTGCCCATCCTGAACCTGGTGTTTTTCGACATCGACCGGGCGCCGGGCGGGGTAAACCTGGCAGTGGGGCAGGCGATGTTCTGCTTCTTTCTGACGCCGGTTATCGTGCCGGCGACGATGGCGGCGTACGGCGTGGTGGGGGAGCGCGACCAGGGGACGCTCGAGCCGCTGCTGACCCTCCCGATGACCGACCGGCAGTTTCTTGCGGGGAAGGTGCTGGCGATCGTTGGACCGACGATTGCGATGACACTTGCGATCTATGCGGCGTACATGGGAGTTGTCGCGGCTGCCGTGCATAGCGAGGTCCGCGATGCGGCGCTGGACTGGACCTGGGCGTTTGGGCTCGTGCTGACGACGCCGGCCCTGGCGCTCTTCTCCACACTCATCGGGATGACCTTTTCGGCGAGGGCGAAGGATGTGCGCGTGGCGGAGCACCTGAGCGGGCTGGTGTTGCTGCCCGGGATGCTGCCGATCCTGCTGGTGGTCACGCAAACGATCCCGGCGACCGTGGTCACATGGCTGGTGTTCGCAGGGCTCGTGACAGCGGTGGACCTGTTGGTGTGGCGGGTTGCAGCACGGGGCTTCGACCGTGAGCGGGTGATCTCCACGGCGTAGGGCGTGGCAGGCGCGGCCCGCCTGTGGAACACTCGGGGCTGGATGGCGCGCGAGGGAAGACCGGCAGCCCCGGGACGACCGCCCGGCGGCTTCGCGTATGGATTGCGGGCCTCGGTGCCGCTCTGCATTGCGGTCGGCGCGTTTGGCATCTCCTTCGGTGTGCTGGCCAGGACGAACGGGTTCGGGGTGGTGGCGCCACTGGTCATGTCGATGACCGCGTTTACGGGGGCATCGCAGTTCGCTGTGGTGGCGGTGCTGGGCGATGGCGGCGGGCCTGGTGCAGCCGTGACGGCGGCGATCTTGCTGGCGGCGCGCTATGTGCCGATCGGGGTTTCGGTGGCGCCGGCCCTGGGCGGCCCGGTGATGGCGCGGTTGCTGCAGAGCCAGATGATCATCGATGAATCGTGGGCGGTGGCGAACCGGGGGGATGGGACATTCGACCGCGGCTCGCTGCTCGGTGCGGGGCTGGCGATCTACATCTCGTGGGTTGCGGGCACCGCGCTCGGCGTGTTGGGAGGGGATGCGCTCGGTGACCCGAAGCGGCTCGGGCTCGATGCGGCGTTCCCGGCGCTGTTCCTGGCATTGCTGGCGCCGCAACTGCGGAGCAGGACCGCGGTGACGGCGGCGGCCGG
This sequence comes from uncultured Anaerolineaceae bacterium, assembly GCA_964648195.1. Classification (GTDB taxonomy): domain Bacteria; phylum Chloroflexota; class Dehalococcoidia; order Tepidiformales; family Tepidiformaceae; genus Amarobacter. Next base: position 13,969 of record CAZYLL010000020.1, read on the forward strand.
CGGAGCACTCATCGCGTTGACGCTCATCCCGCTGGCGCGGCCGGGCATCCCGATCATCGCGGCTTCGGTCGCGTGCCTCGCGGGCTGGTGGCGCCGTTGAGCGACCGGTGGATGGCGGTGATCCTCGTTGGGGCGGCGGCAATGCTGCTGAAAGCGGCGGGGCCGGTGGCGCTGGGCGGACGCGACCTGCCCGGGCGCGCGGGGTGGCTGTTGGGCGCCCTGGCGCCAGCGCTCCTCGCGGCGCTGGTGGTGACGAACACGCTCGGCGACGGGCAATCGCTGGTAGTGGATGCCCGGGTCCTCGGCGTGGGAGCGGGCGCGCTGTGCATCGCGCTCAGGGCGCCGTTACTGGCGGCGGTGGTCGTGGCCGCCGGGGTGACCGCGCTCGCGCGGGCAATGTGGTGACCGCTTGCGGATTGCCAATCCCTGTACAGGCCTATCGGCTACACTGAGAGTGTTATGCCCAAACTTGGATTCATCAGCCGCATTCTCGGAGATTCGAACGAGCGGGAGCTGAAGCGGCTTTCGGCCATAGTCGACGAGATCAACGAGTACGCGGCAGAGTACGCAGGCCTTTCCGATGAGGCGCTGTTCGCGAAGACGGCCGAGTTCAAGGCCCGGCTTGCTGACGGTGAGGACCTGGACGACATTCTGCCCGAGGCGTTCGCGGTGGCCCGCGAGACCGCTTTCCGGAAGGCAGGCGAGCGGCCCTACGACGTGCAGATGATCGGCGGGATCGTCCTGCACGAGGGGAAGATCGCCGAAATGCGGACCGGCGAGGGCAAGACGCTCACCGCCGTTGCGCCCGTGTACCTGAACGCGCTCGCCGGGAAAGGCGTGCACGTGATCACGGTGAACGACTACCTCGCCCGGCGCGACGCGGCGTGGTATGGGCCGGTGTACCACGCCCTGGGCATGACCGTTGGCGTGGTGCAGAACAACGGCGTTTCGTACATGTACGAGCCCGGGTACCGCCCCGGAGAAGAGGGCGGCACCGGCGGCCTCGAGGACCTGCGGCCATGTGCCCGCCGTGATGTCTACCAGGCCGACATCACCTACGGGACGAACAACGAGTTCGGGTTCGACTACCTGCGCGACAACATGGTGCGGGAGTGGGGGGAGAAAGCGCAGCGGCCGCTGTACTACGCGATCATCGACGAGGTCGACAACATCCTGATCGACGAGGCGCGGACACCGCTGATCATCAGCGGGAACGCCGAGGAGGCGAGCGCGACCTACCTCAAGTTCGCCCGCGCGGTGAAGGGGCTGCGGGAAGAGGCGGACTACCAGATCGACCACAAGGCAAAGCACATCGCGCTGACCGAAGAGGGCATCAACCGGGTCGAGCGGGCTCTTGGCGTGCCGAACCTGTTCGAAGGCGACCCCCGGCTCGCGCGGCACCTGGAGGCGGCCCTCGATGCGGAGTACCTCAAGCGCATCGACCGCGACTACGTGGTGAAGGACGGCGAGGTCATCATCGTCGACGAGTTCACCGGGCGACTGATGCCCGGGCGGCGCTGGAGCCACGGCATTCACCAGGCGGTGGAGGCGAAGGAGGGCCTGCAGGTCCAGCGGGAATCGATCACCTACGCGACGATCACCTTCCAGAACCTGTTCCGGCTGTACGAGAAGCTCGCCGGGATGACCGGCACGGCGGAGACGGAGGCGGAGGAGTTCGCCAAGATCTACTCGCTCGATGTGGTGGTGATCCCCACCCACCGTCCCATGATCCGCAAGGACCACCCCGATGTGGTCTATATCAACGAGCGGGCGAAGTTCAACGCGGTGGTTGGAGAGATCGAGGAGATGCATACGGCCGGGAGGCCGGTGCTTGTCGGTACGACGTCCATCGAGAAGTCCGAGTACCTCTCGACACTGCTGACGCGGAAGGGCATCCCGCACGAAGTGCTGAACGCCAAGCAGCACGAGCGTGAGGCGCTGATTGTGAAGGAGGCGGGCCAGCGAGGCGCGGTCACGATCGCGACCAACATGGCCGGCCGCGGCACCGATATCAAGCTCGGGCCGGGCGTCGCCGAACTGGGTGGCCTGCACGTCATCGGCACGGAGCGGCACGAATCGCGGCGCATCGATAACCAGCTGCGCGGGCGCGCCGGGCGCCAGGGTGACCCCGGATCGAGCCGGTTCTTCGTCTCGTTCGGCGACGACATCATGAAGCGGTTTGCCCCGGAGTGGGTCCCGGGGATGATGCAGAAGCTCGGGATGACCGAGGACATGCCCCTCGAATCGCGGATGGTGACCCGGGCGATCGAGCAGGCGCAGAGCAAGGTCGAAGGCCACAACTTCGACATCCGCAAGCGGCTGGTCGAATTCGACGACGTCATCAATGAGCATCGCAAGCAGATCTACAGCCAGCGGGACATGATCCTGAAGGGCGTCGATACGCGCGCGAACGTGGTCGAGGCGATGCTGCTCCCGGAGATCGAGCGTGTGCTGGCCGAGGTGAACACGAGCGACATCATGTCGCTGGAGCTGGCGGAAGCCGAGCTGCGCGAGATCTTCCCGCCAGAAGACGTGCCATCGATTGATGAGATGCAGGAGCTCGGCGACGAGCTGACCGACGAGATGCTCGACCGCGCGGAGGACCGTTACGAGCAGATCGAGGAGATGGTCGGCGCGGAGAACATGCGAAAGGTCGAGCACTGGCTGCTGCTGGAGTCGATCGATACGCACTGGCGGGAGCATCTGACGGCGATCGAGGAGCTGCGCCAGAGCATCGGGCTCCAGGCCTATGCGCAGGTGGACCCGCTGGTGGCCTTCAAGCGCGAAGGCCATGACATGTACCAGCAGCTCGTGGCGAACATCCGCAAGCAGGTGGCGCGAACGGTGTTCAAGGTGCGGATCGTGCCGCAGGAAGCCCAGGTGCCTGCGGCTGCGGCGGCAGCGGACGGTGATGGCAACGGGTTGGGCCCGAGGCCCTCGAAGCCGGCGGCCCCCGTGCTGGCGAAGCCGAGCGGGCCATCGGACGAGCAGATCCGGACGCTGGGGAGCGGCGGCAAGCGGGCGGCGACGGGGAAGGGCTCGAACTCGGCGAAGCGGCGGAAGCTGATCCGGTAGTCCGCGGCAACACTCGTCCCCAGGTGTGGGCGGCGGCCGGTGGCACCTCGACCGGCCGGGACGGCTGCGCCACTGGCTGGTACCGTTTGGAGCATGGGTGCGCTGACCGACCTCGGGCTAACGACCGACGACGGGTCGATCATGGTGATCTCGGCGCCGGATTCGGTGCTGGCGGAGGCGGGGGCGATGAGGCCCCGGCCGTCGTTCGCGAGCACCTTGCTGACGGCCGAGCCGGCCTCGCGGATCGTCTGGTGGCCGGAGAAGCGCCACATGGACGCGGGCACGTTGCGGCGGCTGGCCTGGCTGGTGGAGGCGGAGGACGCCACGGCGTGGCTCATCCTCGACCCCGGGGAGGAAGAATCGCCGGGCGACGGAGAGCTGCGGGATGCGCTGGCCAGCGCCGGCATGATCGTCGCGGAGGAGCGGGCCATCGGGCGTGGCGAGGTGGCATTTCGGGTCGAGCGGGCCGGATAACCCGGGATTGCGGCGTTTTTTCGGCTTTTCCGATTCTTCGGGTTGAAAGAAGCAATGCGCCGCGATTACGGGTAATCTTTCGCCGGACACCGTGCAGCAATGGCTGCCCGACGACGCTGGAGTTCACAGACGCATGGCCCTCAAGCGAACCACCGAACCGATCACGGCGGACGATTCCGCCATCCGCGCGGCGCTGCAGGATGCGTTCCTGCCGGCGCTGTTGCCCGCGCTCGCGCAAGCGACGGGCGACTTCACGATCCTCCGGGAGGAGCTGCGGCCGCCGGGGATTGCGCCGGGGGTGCCGCAGGGAGGGATGTCGCCTGAGCAGCAAGAGGCTGCCCGGGAGATCGCCTTCGAGGCATTGACGCGCTTGCGTGAGCGCGGAGAGACCAGCAGCCCGGTTCCACTCGACCAGGCGATCAAGTTGATCACGGCATGGATGACCGGCTCGCCGGCAGCGGACGACTACCTTCCCCTGCTGCTGGAGGAGCTTGGGCCGGAGGACGAGGACCCTCGCGCGCCGAAGTGGAGAAAGGACCCGGGCGTGCCGTTCTCGGTGGCGATCATCGGCGCGGGGATGTCCGGCATCCTGGCGGGCATCCGGCTGAAGCAGGCGGGCGTGCCGTTCGTCATCCTGGAAAAAACCACGACGTGGGCGGCACCTGGCTCGAAAACACCTACCCGGGCGCGCGGGTGGACGTCTCGAACGCGTTCTACAGCTACTCGTTCGCGCAGAAGATCGACTGGCCGAAACACTATTCGACGCAGGACGTGCTGCTGGATTACTTCCGCGACGTGGCCGACGAGTACGGCATCCGGGAGCATGTGCGCTTCAACACCGAGGTGGTGGAGGTGGCGTGGGACGACGCGACGCGGAGCTGGCGGCTCTGCCTGCGCAAGGCGGACGGCCGTGAGGAGATGCTTGAGGCGCAGGCGGTGATCAGCGCGGTGGGGCAGCTGAACCGCCCGAAGATGCCGGACATCAAGGGGATGCAGACCTTCCGGGGGCCGTCGTTCCATTCGGCGCGGTGGGACCACAGCGTCGACCTGAACGGGAAGCGGGTGGTGGTGATCGGGACGGGTGCGAGCGCGGCCCAGTTCATCCCGGCGATCGCGCCGGAAGTGGCGGACCTGGTGGTGTTCCAGCGGACGCCGCCATGGCTGGTGCCCGTTCCGCAGTACCACGACGACGTGCCGGCGGGGCTCCGGTGGCTCTTCCAGCACGTGCCGCACTACGTGCACTGGTACCGGTTCTGGTTGTTCTGGAACACGACCGATGGGATGCTGGCAGCCGCGACGGTCGATGAGCATTGGGAGCCGAAGACGCATTCGGTGAGCGCGGCGAACGACCAGCTCCGGATGCTGCTCACCGGCTACCTGCAGATGCAGTTCGCCGACCGGCCGGACCTGCTGGAAAAAGTACTGCCGAAGTACCCCCCGGCGGCGAAGCGGCTCGTGCTCGACAACGGCATCTGGGCGGCGACGCTGAAGCGCGACAATGTCCACCTGGTGACGGACGGCATCCGCGAAATCACACCCACCGGGGTGGTGGCGGCCGACGGGACGGAGTACCCGGCCGACGTGATCATCTACGGCACGGGCTTCCAGGCCTCGAAGTTCCTGACGCCCATCAGGGTGAAGGGCAGGGGCGGGGCCGACCTGCATGCCCAGTGGAACGGCGACGCGCGGGCCTACATGGGCATCACGGTGCCGAACTTCCCGAACCTGTTCCTGCTCTACGGCCCAAACACGAACATCGTGGTCAACGGCAGCATCATCTACTTCTCGGAGTGCGAAGTGCAGTACGTGCTGGGCTGCATCAAGCTGCTGCTGGACCAGGGGAAGCGGGCGCTCGACTGCAAGCAGGAGGTCCACGACGCGTACAACGAGCGCATCGACCGGGCGAACCTGCTGCGGGTGTGGGGCGTCAGCGATGTGAACAGCTGGTACAAGAACGACAAGGGGCGGGTGGCGCAGAACTGGCCGTTCAACCTGATCGAGTACTGGAAGCAGACGAAAGAGCCGGACCCGGCGGACTACGTGCTGTTGTAGGGAGGAGCGAGGAGGGAGGAGTCCCCTCGCCGCCTCCCCTCCGTGGTTGACAGGCGCGTAGCGATTGCCGGAAATTGCGAGAAGAGATTTCTTGGCAGCGCTTGCGGTCCGGGTGGCTGGCGCGGGAGGGTGCCAGCATGGGTGAACACTTGGACGGTCCCGGGGGTTCGGCGCTCGTGCGTGTGTTGTGGGAGCCTTGCTGGCGGCAGCGCTTGTTGTGGTGGGCTGCGACGATGATGAGGGGCCGGACGGGTCTGTCGCGTTCATGGCCGATGGGACCGTGGTGGCGGAGTCGATGAGCGTGAAGGCGGCGCTGGAGGATGCGTCGGCGCGGGTGGAGTTCGAGGTGCGCGTGCCACGGGACCTGCCGAACGATTGGGCGCTCACAGCGATCAGGGTGCAATCGGGGCCAGTGGGACCGCTGACCACGCTCTTTTTCCGCGCCGCCGACGGCCACCACCTGGAGGTCACGCAGATGGCTCCTGAGAGAAGCGTCAGCCTGGCGGCGGGAGGCAGTCCCCGTGACGTCGATCTCGGAGCGCCGGGGGTGGACGCAGCTGTGATCCAGAGCACCGGGAAGACCACGCTCTCCTGGGGCTCGCACGGCGCCTCCTACCTCGCAGTGTACGTATACCCCGATGAGAGCTACGCGGCGGAGGCGGAGGCGTTCCTGGTGGGGTTGCTCAAGTCGATGAAGTAGGGGTGGCGGGAGCCGAGTTGCGGTTTGTGAACCGGCGGCGGCTTTCGGGGCATCGACAGCGCAGCGCGCCATGACTGGCGCGCCTCGGAAGGTCGTGGGGTAAACGGCGCCGGCCGGGGTGGGGGAAGGGTCATCGCACCTCCCTGACGGCCGGATCTAGGAGGGATCGGTGACGCGGCCGAGGAAGAGGATGGCGCCGGTGTCGTTGTCGCGGATGGCGTAGATGAAGGGGCGGTCGACGGTGAGTTCGACGACATCGACGGGAGCGGAGGTGGCGCCAACGACGACGGCGGTCGCGGCGGCGGCTTCGGTGCCGTCTTCGTCGACGGCGATGAAGGCTTCGTGGATGACGTCCTGGATGTAGAGGTTCTTGCCGTCGGGGCTCATGGCGGAGAAGTCGGCGAGGCCGCCTTCGAACGCGATGGGCATGCCCATTTCCTTGAGGGCGTCCTTCAGGCTGGCCTGGGTGCGGTATTCGAAGCGGGGGAAGGCGAGCTTGACCCGGGCGGTCTTGAGGTCGCTGACGATGGTCTCGATGGTGTCCGCGCTGAACGTGGACTGGAAGTCCGCGAACTTGCCGGGGCCGGGGACAATGACGAGCATCGCCAGTGAGCCATCGACGTAGGGGAGTTCGACGGCCTGGTAGCCGGAGCCCTGTGCATAGCGAAGGACCTCGCCCAGGCGCATGAGCTGCGCTTCGACGGTCGAACCGTCGAGGCGGGTGAAGGGGCCGGGCGCGGTGGCGTCCTTGTTGAAGCGGTGCATCCAGGGGGCGTTGAGGTAGATCGCATTCGTGAGCACCAGGCGGGTGTCCGAGTTGAGGACACCTTCCGGGATGAGCTCCGGGATGCGCTCCTTCGTCTGGTCCGAAACCCATGCGTTGATGGCCTTCCGGGCGTCCTCGGTGGCCTTGATGTAGTCGACGAGGCGCACGCCGGCGCCGTAGTTGGCGGCGAGTTTGTCGAGGAAGGCATCGTGGAAGGGGTAGTCGCGCTGGCCCCAGAGCTGGTTGGCGGTGGCGAGCTCGAGTTTCACGGTCTTGTCCATCCAGCGGTACTCGCCGGGGCGGGTGGCGAGCGCCTGGTCGATGGCGTTCAGGCCGGCATCGAGGTCGCCTGCCTGGTCTGCGTGGAGGACGGCGCTCACCTGGTCGAAGGTTTCGCCGGTGGCGCCGGCGCGGGTCATTGCCAGGGCGACGGCGGCGCTGTAGGGCGAGAAGACCAGGTTGCCCTCGGTGCGGGCGAGGATGGCGTAGAGGCCGGTGGAGAAGAGGCTGAGAGATGTCGCGGCGCCCGGGACGGCGGCAGGCTCGGCCGTGGCGCGTGGGGCGCCGGACTTCAGCAGCGCGGAGGCGGCCGCCTTGTCGTCGCCGCAGGCGGAGAGGAGTGTGGCGGCGGTGAGGGCGAGAGTGGCGAGCGCGGCGGCGGGGAACAGGCGGTGATGCATGAGACCTCCGTGTGGTTCCAGACGAACGTGCGGCCGCAACGGTTCCGCGGTGGCCGGTCCTCAGGGTAGCGGGGAGGCGCGGAGTTGTGGGGCAAGGGTGCGCTGTTCAACCTTCGCCGATGCTCTCCCGCCAGCACGGGATGTATCGCATGCCAGTGCTGGACAGGGCGCCGAGGCGCTGCGCCGGCGCCCACCGGGGGCACAGCGACATGACAGGCAGACGGCCGCCCGGCTCGCTTGGGGGCCGGACGGCGTGGGTGGAGGCGGGCGAGGCTAGCGGCCAGTGAAGTTGGGGTCGCGCTTTTCGAGGAAAGCGGCGACACCTTCCTTGAAGTCTTCCATGGCGAAGAGGGACATGAGGTGGACCATGAGGTGGTCGACCGTGGTCTCGTAGGTTTCGAAGAGGCCCTGGCGCATCATCCGCTTGGTGGCCTGGATGGCCATAGGGGCGTTGAGGGCGATCTCGGCGGCCCACTGCTTCGCTGTCGCCATCAGCTGGTCGTGAGGGACGACTTCGTTGACGAGACCGGCTTCCCTGCACTGCTGCGCGTTGAGGGTCTGGCCGCGGAAGAACATCTCGGAGGCTCTTGCCCAGCCGACGAGCCGGGGAAGGAGCCAGGTGCCGCCGCTTTCGGGGAGCAGGTTGCGGCGGGCGGTGACAGCGGCGAGCCTGGCGTTTTCGCTGGCGATGCGCATGTCGCAGAGTAGGGCAAGGTCCATACCGTAACCGGCGGCCGCGCCATTGAGGGCACAGATCACGGGCTTGTCCATGTTCCAGAGGACGGTCGGTGCGGAGTCGTGGAGGTCGAAGAGCTGGCGGGCGGCCGGGGTGCGGCCGCCATTGGCGTTGGGATTGTTATCGACCAGGTCGAGTCCGGAGCAGAAGCCGCGGCCGGCGCCGGTGAGGATGATGACGCGGACGCCGGGGTCGCGGTTGGCGGCGGTGAGGATACGGGAGAGCTCGGAGAGCATGGGCCCGCTGATGGCGTTGAGCCGGTCGGGCCGGTTGAGAGTGAGCGTGAGGGTATAGCCGTCCTGCTCGGAGAGGAGCTGTTCGGTGTTGCTTGCGGTGGGGCGGTCGAGGGTGGTCATGGGCATCTCCCGGGCGAGTTGGTGCCGGGCGATGCTATCACAGGGGGAGGGTCAGGATGCTGCCGCCCAGAGCGTCGGCCATGCCTCGGTGCCGCGGACGGCATCCGCGATGGCGCGCCGTTCGAGTTCGAGGGCCTGATCGAGGGCCTGATCGAGGGCGGCATCGGCGGCGGGATCGAGGCGGCGGCGCAGGGGCCGGAGGATGTCGCGCTCGACCAGCCCGCGCACCGTATGGGGCCAGGTGAAAAAGGAGAACGCCTGGGGCGGGCCAAAGCTGCCACGATTGCGGCCAAGCCAGAGGTAGCGCTCCTGGACGGACGCCACGGGCTCCACGATGCCGGCCCACTGGCCGTCGGTGGCGTTGGCGCGGGTATCGACGAGGAGGCGCTGGGGGAAGAGGGTGAAGCCAATGGTGATCAGGTCCGCCTGGGAGAGGAGCTGTTCGAGTGCCTCGGTATCGATGGTGATTCCGTTTTCCGTGCGCATCTGTGGTTCCGCCTCCGGTAGTGGATGAGAAAGCGCGAGGGGGTGGGCTTTCGCTCCACCCCCTCGGGATTGGTCTGCCGTACCCCGGCCTCTCCGGGAGGGGGTGAAGGCCGACTAGTACATCGGCGGGGCCTGGACCGGGGCTTCCTTTTCGGGCTTTTCGGTGACCAGGCAGTTGGTGGTGAGGACCATGGCGGCGATGGAGACCGCGTTCTCGACGGCGGAGCGGGTCACCTTGGCGGGGTCGATGATGCCCTTGGCCACCATGTCGCCGTATTCGTCCTTCTGGGCGTCGTAGCCCTGGCCCTTGCCGAGCTTCTTGACTTCCTCGACAACGACGGAGCCATCCTTGCCGGCGTTGATGGCGATGCGGCGGAGGGGCTCTTCGAGGGCGCGGCGAAGGATCTTGACGCCGGTAGCTTCATCGCCTTCGAGCTTGACCTTGTCGAGGGCGGGAAGGGCGTTGATGAGGGCAACCCCACCGCCGGAGACGATGCCTTCTTCGACGGCGGCGCGGGTGGCGGAGAGGGCGTCCTCGACGCGGTGCTTCTTCTCCTTGAGCTCGACTTCGGTGGCGGCGCCGACCTTGATGACGGCGACGCTGCCGGCGAGCTTGCCGAGGCGCTCCTGGGCCTTCTCGCGGTCCCAGTCGCTCTTCGCCTCTTCGAGGATGGCGCGGATCTGGGCGACGCGGGCGTCGATATCCTTCTTCTTGCCCTTGCCCTCGATGATGGTGGTCTCTTCCTTGGTGGAGACGACGCGGCGGGCGCGGCCGAGGTCAGCGACCTCGACGCTTTCGAGGGTGCGGCCAATCTCCTCGGAGATCACTGAGCCACCGGTAAGGACGGCGATATCGCCGAGGTTATCCTTCTGGCGGTCACCGAAGCCGGGGGCCTTGACGGCGAGGATGTTGATGGTGCCGCGGAGCTTGTTGACGGCGAGGGTGGCCAGGGCTTCGCCTTCGAGGTCGCCGCAGATGATGACGACGTTCTTGGTGACCTGGAGGATCTTCTCGAGCATCGGCAGGATTTCCTGGACCGAGCTGAGCTTCTTATCGGTGATGAGGATGTAGGGGTCCTCGATGACCGCTTCCATGCGGTCCGGGTTGGTCACGAAGTAGGGGCTGATGTAGCCGCGGTCGAAGGCCATGCCATCGACGTACTCGACCTCGGTCTGGATGCCCTTGGATTCCTCGACGGTGATGACGCCGTCCTTCCCGACCTTTTCCATGCACTCGCCGATGAGGTTGCCGATCGACGGGTCGTTATTGGCAGAGATGGTGGCAACCTGCGCCATCTGGTTGCGCTCGGTGACCTTGATGCTGTTCTTCTTGATGGCCTCGACGAGGGCAGCGGCGCCGGCTTCGAGGCCGCGCTTGAGGCCCATGGGGTTGGCGCCAGCGGCGACGTTCTTCAGGCCTTCCTGGACGATGGCCTGGCCGAGGACGGTGGCGGTGGTGGTGCCATCGCCAGCGATGTCGTTGGTCTTCGAGGCGATTTCCTTGGCGAGCTGGGCGCCGATGTTCTCGAAGGGGTCTTCGAGCTCGATGTCCTTGGCGATGGTCACACCGTCGTTGGTGATGGTGGGCGCGCCGAACTTCTTATCGAGGACGACATTCCGGCCCTTGGGGCCAAGGGTGATCTTGACGGCATCGGCAAGCGCGTCGATACCGCGCTTGAGGGAGTGCCGTGCTTCTTCATCGAAGAGCAGCTGCTTTGCCATTGGTACCTCGGTGAGGGGTTGTTGTGCTGTGCGGTGGGTATGTTAGCACTCCCTGTCAATGAGTGCTAATCGCCATGGTGGCGGATCGCCATGGGGAGTGCAAGAGGGGGCGGGGAGAAGGCGCATCGCCTTGCCGTGGATCGCACACATGTTCTAGACTCCGGCGGTGAGCCGCGAGCGGACATCTGCTGTCGCCGAACTGCCCCGCCTGGCCGCCGCGCGCCGGGTGTTACGCGACGTCTTTGGCTATGGCGAGTTCCGGCCCGGCCAGGCCGAGGTGATCACCGCGGTGCTGGAAGGCCGCGACACGCTTGCCGTGATGCCCACCGGGGGCGGCAAGAGCATCTGCTACCAGGTGCCAGCCTTGCTGCAGGGCCACGGCATCACGCTCGTGGTGTCGCCCCTGCTCGCGCTGATGAAGGACCAGGTCGATGGGCTGCGCGCGATGGGAGTCGCGGCGGCAGCCATCAACTCGTCGATTGCTATCGAGGAGCAACGGCGGACGCTCGCCGATGCAGCGGCCGGCAGGCTCCAGCTGCTCTACGTTGCGCCGGAGCGTTTCGGGAGCGGCGGGTTCGTGGCGGCTCTGCGGGGTATCCGCGTGAGCTTGCTTGCGATCGACGAGGCGCACTGCATTTCGCAGTGGGGCCACGATTTCCGGCCGAGCTACCGGGAGCTCGGGGGCGTGCGGCGCTTGCTGGGCGGGCCGCCGATCGTGGCGCTTACGGCGACGGCCGACCCACGCGTGCGGGAGGACATCCTGCTCCGGTTGCACCTGCGCGAGCCCGTCGTGCACGTCGCGGGGTTCGATCGGCCGAACCTCCGTTTCGAAGTGCACCGCGCGGGTTCGCTGAAAGAGAAGTCGGAGGCCATCGCGGGGGAGCTGCGCGCTCTGGGGCAGGAGCCGGCCATCGTCTACTGCGGCACGCGGAAGCGCGTGGAGGAGGTGACGGACTACCTGCAACGCGCGGGCGTGAGGTGCGCGCGTTACCACGCGGGCATGGAGGGTCACGACCGCAAGCGCATCCAGGATGCCTTCGCGCGGGATACCCTCCGGGTGATTGTGGCGACGAACGCCTTCGGGATGGGGATCGACAAACCGGATGTGCGGCTGGTTATCCACCACGACATGCCGGATTCGCTGGAGTCGTACTACCAGGAGGCCGGGCGGGCCGGGCGGGATGGCGTTCCGGCGCGGTGCATCCTCTACTACTCGCCGCGCGACCGTTCGCTCAGGGAGTTCTTCATCGAGATGGCGCACCCTGAGGCGCAACGGGTAGTCGAGGTGTACCGCGCGCTGGTGGCGGCGGGTGGGGAACGCGTTCATGTGCGGGAGCTCATGCGGGAAGACGACGAGCCGGGCATCAACGCTGCCATCCAGGCGCTGGTGGATTCGGGGCTGGCGGCGCGGCGGGGCTGGCAGGTGAGCGCGATCCGGCTGGACGGCGAAGCCGAGATCGACACCGCGGGCCTGGACGCGCATCGCGAGCATTCGTTCGCGAAGCTCGATGCGATGGAAGACTACGCCCGGTCGCGGACGTGCCTGCGGGCGCGCATCCTGGCCTACTTCGGCCAGGCGCGGCACGAGCCAGCCTGCGGCAACTGCGGGCCGTGCGCCGCCGGCACCATGTCGCCCGCGGAGGCGCACTCGGCTGCGGAGGAGGAGCTCTTCCAGCAGCTCCGGGCGGTGCGGCGCGATTTGGCCAACCGCGATGGTGTGCCCCCGTTCGTGGTGTTCAGCGACGCGACGCTGCGGGATATGGCGCGAAAGCGCCCGCGCAACCAGGTTGAAATGTTGCTGGTGAGCGGCATAGGACACGTGAAGTTCGAGAAGTATGGCGAGCCGTTCCTCGCTGTGACGAAGGCGGCTGCCGGAACGCGCCCGGCGGCGCCCGGGCCGGCGCTCTACGCGCGGACCGGGGCCCGGGGGCCAGGTGGCCTTTCGCCGACGCTTCGGGAGACGCTTTCGCTCTACCGGGATGGCGTGCGCGACATCGCCGAGATGGCGCGGGCCCGGGCGATGGCGCGGAGCACCATCGCGGGCCACCTGGCCGACCTGCTGTTGAGCGGGGCGATTGAGCACCTCGAAGGCCTGGTCGCGGTCGACAAGGTGGCACTCATCCGGGAGGTGACGGGCGACCGGCCGTTCAAGGAGCTGGGACCGGTGAAGGAGGTCCTCGGCGACCGGGTGACGTATGAGGAGCTCCACCTGGTCCGGGCATACCAGGCGGCACGGTTCCAGGAGGATGCGGCGGGACGCCGGTAGGAAGCGAAGCTACCTCGCAGCCGCCGCGCCGCGCACGACGCGCGCAACCTCGGCCGCGAGGCTGATGGCCTCGCCCGGAACGCCGCGCTCCCGGAGCATCGCGCCATCCAGGAAGCGGGCGATGTACGCCTCCGGGCTCATCCAGCGCCAGACGAGGTGCTCATCGTTGATCACGGGTTCGGCCGCGGGCGGGCAGGTCCCGTTGTAGATGAGCAGGTGGGCCGTGCCGAGGGCGCCGTTGTAGGTCATCACGTCGACCAGCCGCAGGGTGGCGGGGTCGATGGCGATGCCGGTTTCCTCGAACACCTCGCGGGCCGCGGACTCGTGGGGGCGCTCGCCCTGCTCGACATGGCCGCCGGGGATGAACCACCCGCCGCCGCCGAAGCCATCGAGGCCGCGTTTCATCACGAGGATCTCGTCGCCGCGCCAGAGCACCACCGATGCGCCAAGTTCGAACCGGTCCACGCTCCGAACCATACCTGATGCGCCCCGAACCGGGGAGGCGCGAGCGGGGGTGGCAGTCCGTGCCGCACTTCTCCCTCTCCCGGGTGGGATCGACAATCGCGAGATGGGCATCACTCACGAGGACCTCGCGGCGGCCTTCCGCGAACGCGGCTACCAGCTGTGGCTGGTCGGCGGGGCCCTTCGCGATCGCCTGTTGGGAATCGATTCGCACGACCAGGACTACGCGACCGACGCCGACCCCGACGCGGTGGAGTCGCTGGTGCGCGCCCTCGGAGCCACGGTGACCACGGTTGGCAAGCGCTTCGGCACGATCGGGGTGCGGGTTCAGGGGTACTGGAGCGAGATCACGACGTTTCGGGGCGATTCGTATGCGGGCGGCACACGCTGGCCCGATGTGACTTTCGGTGCATCGATCGAGGAAGACCTTGCCCGCCGGGACTTCACCATCAACGCGTTCGCGGAGGATGCCTACACGCATCGCTTCCTGGACCTGTACGGCGGCCGGCAGGACCTGGCCGATCGGCTCATCCGGGCCGTTGGCGACCCGGCGACGCGCTTCCGCGAGGACCCGCTTCGCATCCTGCGGGGCATCCGTTTTGCCAGCCAGCTGGATTTTGCCGTGGAACCGGCCACGCTGGCTGGCATGCAGGAGACGGCGGACCTCATCCCGGAGCTTTCGCAGGAGCGGGTGACGACGGAGATCGACAAGCTGCTCCGGGGCGCGAACCCGGTGCGCGGGCTCGAAACCCTGCGCGAGTCTCGCGCACTGCACTACGCGCTGCCCGAGCTCGAGCCGATGGTGGGCTGCGAGCAGAATCGCTTCCACCGGCTGGATGTGTGGGGGCACAGCGTGGCGACGGCGGGGGCTATCGAGGTCACCCCGGAGACGATCCGGCTGCGACGCTGGGCCGCGTTGCTGCACGACGTGGGGAAGCCGGCGGTCCGGCACCTGAAGGCGAACGGCGAGTGGGGATTCTACCGGCACGAGACCGCCGGCGCGGAGCTCGCGGCGGCGCTGCTCGACCGGCTGCGGCTTGGGCGGGCCGAATCGCATGCGATCGTGCTGCTCATCCGCCGGCACATGGATCGGCCGGAGCCGGGGGACCGGCGGTCGGTGCGCCGGTTCATGGCGAAGGTGCCGGAGCACTGGCGAGACCTCCTCGCCCTGAAGCGGGCCGACAATTCGAGCCATACGTACGACGACACGGAGTACCACGAACGTCTCGAGGCGGCATGCCTGCGCGCGGAAGCAGAGGAGCGCGAGGCGCTGCGGGCCGAGAGCCCGCTGACCGGGGACGACCTGGTGCGGATGTTCGACCGGGAACCGGGGCCGTGGATCCGGGTGATTAAGGACCGGCTGAGCGCGATGGTCCTCGATGGCGACCTTGCGCCGGGTGACCGCGACGGGGCCGAGCGCATCGCACGGCGGATGATGAACCAGGGGAGCCGCTGATTCAGCCGCGGCGCAGGCGCGGAGGGGTGGGCGGCCAGCCGCCGCCACCCTCGGATACGGCCCGCTCGTGCGCCCCCAGCACAGAGAGCAGGATGTCTTCGACCCTGGCGCGCGTCCACTGAGCACTCCGCCGCTCGGGGCCGGCGGCCACCACCGTCCCGCCGGGACCGCCCGTGCCGATGGTCACGACGATGGTCCAGCGCGATGACCCCATGCGTGTGCGTTCGACCATCGCGAAGGTGAGTGTGGTGGCATCACCAAGTGTGAGGGCGAAAGCGGGGGCCGGCGCCTCCGCGGTTGGTATTGGGCCCAGCGTGACAGCCAGCGTGTCGCCATAGACATCACGGATGTCGGCCACGGCGTCTTCGACCCAGCGGTAGATGGAGGAAAGGAGAGCGAACTGGGAGCTGAAGTCCGGCGCGCCGGCGAAGGTCTTGAGCGTACGGCGTTCCTCCCAGGAATCGCGGAGCTGAGCGACGCGGCGCCGGAAGTTCTCGCGGTCCATCGGAACCCACCTCCCTTCTGCTGCCCTCGCGAACGCGCGAACCGTGCGCGGCGGTTCCCGGCGATCGAGCCCGAAGATGGAGCAGGGGGCGTACCCGATTGCACACCCCCTGCTGCCGCGCCTGTTCGGGATTGTGGAGCCCCTAGACCGCGGCTGGACCCCGCTCGTTCGTCCGCACGCGGATTACGTCGATGACGTCAGAGACGAAGATCTTGCCGTCGCCAATCTCGCCGGTGCGGGCGTTTTCGGCGATGGCATCGACGACCTTCGCGGCGTCAGCATCGTTGACGACGATCATGACCCAGGCCTTGGAGAGGTATTCAACCTTGTAGGCCCGCCCGCGCCACTGTTCGGTGACACCTCGTTGCTTGCCGTGGCCCTTCACCTCGGCGACGGTGATTCCGCCGTACCCCAGTTCCTCCAGCGCTTCCCTCACAAAGGTCAGCCGGGAGGGGCGGATGATTGCATCGATGCGCTTCATGCGATTCAACTCGTCCTCTCTGCTCGCACTGTCCTGCGGTGCGCGGAGCCGCACCCTCGAGCCCGGATGAGATTGTAGGCTCCGGAGCGGGCGCCATGAGCAGGGCGCCCGCCGCAGGTTCCGGGAACGCTAGCCGCCGTTGGCCGCGCTGAAGATGCCGGGGCCGGTTGGGCCGAAGTCGGGGTAGGAATCGAGGCCGTGCTCCATGAGGTCGAGGCCCTTCTCCTCCTCTTCCGCCGGGACACGCATCCCGACAGTGAGCTTGATCCCCATGAACAGGACGAAAGCCGTGACGAGCACCCAGCCGATAATCGCGGCGGCACCCATCAGCTGAGCGGCGAGCTGGTCGAAACCGCCACCCAGGAGGAGGCCATACGACGAGGGGTCGGAGTAGCCGGCCTGCTCGATGCCCGTCTTGCTGGAGAAGAGGCCGACGGCCAGCACGCCCCAGAGCCCGCCGATGCCGTGGACGGGGAACGCACCCACCGGGTCATCGATCTTGACGGCATCAAGGGCGACGACGGCGGCATACATCAGGATGGAGCCAATCACGCCGATCACGATGGCGGCCCAGGGGTCGATGGTGGCGCAGGGGGCGGTGACCGCCACGAGGCCGGCGAGGATGCCGTTGATGAGCAGGCCCGGGTCGTACCTGCCGGTGATGATCTTCGAGTAGATCACGGCGGCGGCACCGCCGGCACAGGCAGCCAGGGTGGTGTTGACCGCGACCTTGGCAGCGAGCGCTGCCCCGCCACCGCTGAGTACGAGCGTGGAGCCGGGATTGAACCCGTACCAGCCGAACCAGAGGATGAACATGCCGACGGTGGCGATGCTGAAATTGTGGCCAGGGATGGCGTTGACCCTGCCGCCGGGGCCGTATTTGCCCATGCGCGCACCGAGAATCGCCGCGCCGACGACACCGGCCCAGCCGCCCACCATGTGCACGACACCGGAGCCGGCGAAATCGATGTAGCCGTTGGCCAGGAACGGGTCCTCGTTGAAGGCGCTCATCCAGCCGTTGACATCCCAGGCCCAGTGGACGACGACGGGATAGATGAAGCCGCTGATGGCAACGGTGTAGATGAGGTAGGCCGTGAACTTCAGGCGCTCGGCGAGTGAGCCGGCAACGATGGTGGCGGCCGCGGCGGCGAAGGCGTACTGGAAGAACCAGCCGGCGTAGCCGCTGTAGTCATCGAAGAAGAAATCGCCCCATCCGATGAAGCCGTTGGACGACCCCGAAGTGCCGTAGGCGAAGCCGTAACCGAACGCCCAGAAGAGGATGCCGCCCATGCAGGCATCGATGATGTTCTTCATGAGGATGTTCGCCGTGTTTTTCGCGCGGACGAAGCCGCCGGTCAGCATGGCGAAGCCGGCCTGCATGAAGAAGACGAGCGACCCGGCGATCAGGAGCCAGGCGGTATCGAGTGCCGAGACGAGATCGGCGAGCGTCTCATCCGTTGTCGGTTCCTGCGCCGAGGCGGCGGAGAAAGCTGCCATGGCGAGGAGGAAGCCGCCCAGGATGCCAAGCGGCCGGTGCATTCTGCGCAGTCCTGCGCTCCGTGTCATTCGCGTGAACCCCCGTGTCGAAGCGATGCGCACCCGGGTGCGCCAGTGCACCAGTCGAGTCCTCCCGGGCCCAGGGGTACCCGCTGGATGCACACGAACGGTAGGAAGAGGTGGTTTCGCGGGGATGTCGGGAGTGTTTCGAGCCTATTGACGGTTGATGACGATCAGATTTCGGGCGATGGCATCAGGAGAACCGGCGCCGGGAGCGGACAGGCTTTTCGCCGGGTGCGAGCCAGCGTTTGCTGCTGCGGAGGGCGCCAGCCAGCGCGCGCAGGGGCCCGAGCGTGCGCGGCCGCCACGCTCCGCCCAGTTCTGCCAGCGCGACCTGCCAGGTGCGCGTGGGGACGGTCTCGGCCCAGGCGAGGAACTGTTCGAGCTCGGCCAGCACCTGGGCGACCTCATCGGCGGGGGCTTCGGACCGGAACACGCGGGCCGCGCCGTTCTGTGTGTCGTAAAGCGCCCGGAAATCGCGATGGAGGTACCGGTCGAGGAACCTTCCGAAGTGGGAATAACCGGCCATTGCGGCGGTATTGTGCGGGATCGGTTCGCTGTCCGCCTACCCCGCTCATCCCGGCAGTTGGAGCGGGCGTGTTCTCCCCGCAGCGATAACGGCGGACACCCCTTGTCGAATGCCGGCTGTTCGGCCGATACTCTGGATACGATGCGCTGCACCGTGTTGTGCACGAAGGAAAGTACTATCGCCCCGGACTCACCGGGGCGCGCTCTTTGATGCTTCGCGTGAGCGCCGCGAAGCAGGGCCACGTTGCGTCCACTGCCTCCCCCTGGCTGCTGCCGCTCGCCTGCCAGTGCCTGCCCCCGGACGCTCCCCGATAGGCGGCCTGCCGTTCTTGTCGTAACGTCCGAACCTGAATGTAGGAAACCCGTTAGAGCACGCCCCGGGCCCGAGCGCCCGGCCCGAACCCGAGGAGAGGACTACCCCACCGATGGCTGAAAAGATCTACATCTTCGATACCACACTGCGCGACGGCGAACAGTCGGCCGGCGTCGCCTTCACCCCACAGGAAAAGCTGGAGATCGCCAAGCAGCTGGAGAGGCTGGGTGTCGACATCATCGAGGCCGGCTTTCCCTGTTCGACGCCGGGCGACCTGGAGGCGGTCCGCGCCGTCTCACGCGAGGTGCGCAACACCACCATCTGCGCGCTCGCCCGCGCCGTTAAGACCGACATCGACACCGCATGGGAGGCGGTGAAGGATGCCGCCGACCCGCGCATCCATGTCTTCATCAATACGAGCGACATCCAAATGGCCCACCAGCTGGGGAAAGACCGCGAGCAGGTGCTCACGCAGGCCGAGGAGATGGTGAAGCACGCCGCGCGGTACACCAGCAACGTCGAGTTCAGCCCGATGGACGCGACCAGGGCTGATCCGCGCTTCGTCTTCGAGATTGTGCGGCGCTGCATCGACGCGGGGGCGACGACGATCAACATCCCGGACTCGGTGGGCTATGCCATCCCCGAGGAGCTGGCGGTGCTCTTCCGGTCGATCTTCGAGAACGTGCCGAACATCCACAAGGCGCGGGTGAGCTTCCACGGTCAGAACGACCTGGGGCTGTGCACAGCGAACACGCTGACGGCGATCCAGAACGGGGCGCGCCAGGTGGAGGTGACAATCAACGGCATTGGCGAGCGCGCGGGCAACACCTCGCTGGAAGAGGTCGTGATGGCCCTGAAGACGCGCAAGGACTTCTTCGGGTTCGAGACCTCGGTCAACACGCGGGAGATTTACCGCACCAGCAAGATGGTCGAGACCTACTCGGGCATGCCGGTGCAGTGGAACAAGGCGATCGTCGGCAAGAACGCCTTCCGGCACGGGTCCGGCATCCACCAGGACGGCATCCTGAAGCTGCGCGAGACGTGGGAGATCATGGACCCGGCGGAGATCGGCATCCCCCAGGGGACGCAGCTGGTGCTCGGCAAGCTCTCGGGGCGGCACGCCTTCAAAGACCACATGCAGGAGCTCGGCTACGAGCTGACCGACGAAGAGCTGAATCGCGTGTTCGCCGCCTTCAAGGAGCTGGCGGACAAGAAGCTGGAGGTGGACGACCGCGACCTGGAAGCGCTGGTGAACGAGAACATGCGGAGCATGGAGACCGCCGGCTGGCGGCTCGAGCTGGTGCAGGTCTCGGCAGGCGACCACGCGACGCCGACGGCAACCCTGCGCCTGATCGACCCGGAGGGCAACGTGCGAACCGACGCGGCGACCGGCACGGGGCCGGTGGACGCGGTGTACCGGGCAATGAACCGGATCACGGGGCTGGCGCCGAAGCTCACCGAGTTCTCGGTGAAGAGCGTGACGGAAGGCATCGACGCCCAGGGCGACGTTACGATCCGCATCGAGCAGGATGGGCGCACCTACACGGGCCGGGCGGCCGACACGGACATCATCGTGGCGAGCGCGAAGGCTTACATGAGCGCGCTGAACCGGATGCTGCTGGTTGCCCCGCGCCAGGGCGAGGTCCGCAGCAATCCGTAGGGGCGCCGCACGGCTGGCCAACCCGCGCGGGTGGGGGTCCCGGGGTACCCGGGGCCTCCTCGCTGTCCTCGTAGTGCTTGCAGCGCTGGCGCTGGCAGGGTGCGAAAAGAAGGACGCCTCGTACACGACATCGCCCTCGCTGAAGGCGTTGGTCGGCACAACCACGGGGAATGTCGCCTTCCGCCCGCCGGAAGCGGCGCCCGAACCGGTGGAGCCGCCTGCGGACTGGCAGGTCGAGTTCGCGTTGGCGCGGTTCGCCGAGCTGGAAAACGGGAACCCGGCCCTCGAGATCGTGATGCAGGTGAAGACGCGGCCGGGGATGGGGATGGAACTCTGGCTGAGCGACGACAGTGGGACCGTCGCACGCTGGTCGGGGGGTTCGACCGCGGTCTACGTGGGCACGGTGTGCTTCCAGCTCGAACTTGCGCGCGAGGGAGAGGCGGTGCCGCTCGGGAGCGGGAAGCACTCCGCAACGCTCGTCTTCCGGGAGCCGGTCGAGGGGGTGGTCGCTGCCTGGCGCGTGACCGTCACGAACCAGACGCCGCGGCTCACGGGTACCACGCCGGCGGAAGGCGGCACGGTGTTTTCGACGGCCTGGGCGTGCCGGCGAGGGCAGTAGGTCAGCGAGTCTGGCGCAGGGCGATGAGCTCTGCCGCGCCGAGAGCGAGGAACGCGTCGGCAGCAAACATCAACAGCCAGCGGCCCTCCGGCTCGAAATAGTCCCAGCGGATGAGCAGGACCAGCCAGCCGGCAGCCCCGCCCGCGATGTTCGCCCAGGCGAGTCCCGTAACGTGGAAACGCGAAGGCGAGCCAGTGCGGGCGAGGGGCACGATGGCGACGGCGGCAAGGAAGAAGATGGCGGCAAGCAGGAAGAGCACGCCGGCGTTGACATCGAACCAGCGGCCGGCGAGGGTGGCGGTTGCGAGCAGCACCAGGCCGATGAGCGCCTCGATGACGACGTCGGCCCACAGGACGCGCTGCAGGAGCGGCGTTTCGTGCACTACAGCAGCACCATGTTGTCGCGGTGGACGACTTCGTCGCCGTAGGCGTAGCCGAGGGTCTCGGCGATCCGGTCGGAGCGGAGGCCGCGGATCTGGGCGAGCTCATCGCTGGCGTAGTTGACGGTGCCGGCGGCCACGCGATTGCCTTCCGGGTCGCGGATTTCGACCGCCTCGCCACGGGCGAACGTGCCGCTCACGGCAGCCACCCCGGCAGGAAGGAGCGAGCGCCCGTGGGCACGGAGGGCTGCCGCGGCGCCCGCATCGACGATGATGTGGCCGCCCCGGCTGACATTGCCCAGGATCCAGCGCTTGCGGCTTTCGAGCCGGTCGCCGGGCGCCGGGAAGAAGGTACCGCGAGGCTCGCCTGCGGCGATGGCAAGCAGGACATCGGGCTCGCGGCCGCTGGCCACCACCACATCGACCCCCGCCTGGGTGGCGATGTGGGCCGCGCGCAGCTTCGTCGCCATGCCGCCGGTGCCCGGCCCGTGCGCGCCGCCGCCCAGCGCCTCGACCGACAGGTCGATGCGATCGACGCGAGAGAGGAGCTTCGCTTCGGGGTTTGTGCGGGGGTCGGAGTCGTAGAGGCCCTCGACGTCGGTCAGGATGGCAAGCAGGTCGGCATCGATCAGGTTGGCGACGTAGGCCGAGAGGCTATCGTTTTCGCCGATGCGGGTAGCGAGGACCTGGTCGAGCGCGACAGCGTCGTTCTCGTTCACGATGGGGACCGTGCCGGCATCCAGCAGGTCGCGCAGGGTGTTGCGCGCGTTGAGGTAGCCGAGGCGGTCGGAGAGGTCGCGGCGGGTGAGGAGGACCTGGGCAACGACGGTATCGTGCCAGTCGAAGAGCTCGTCCCAGCTCTGCATGAGGTGGCTCTGCCCGACCGAGGCGACGGCCTGGCGGCTGGGGGAGCGGCCGGGTTCGAGCTTGCCGCGCAGGCGGTGGCGCCCGGCCGCCTGCGCGCCGCTGGAAACGACGACCACGCGGCAGCCCTGCTCGCGCAGGCGCACCACCTGCCCCACGAGCCGCGACATCGCCTCCAGGTCGAGCCGGTCGGACCCGGCGGTGAGCAGGCTGGTGCCGAACTTGGCGACGATGCGGCGGTAGCGCATGCGCTAAGCGTAATGAGGAATGGGCTATGGGGCATGAGGGTGTGCTCGGCTGCTACTCGGCGGACCACTTCGCGAAGGAGGGCCAGGCAGAGGCCGTGCCCCAGTCCTCCCACTTCGTGTGTAGCGCCCGCTCGATGCCTAACTCGAACAGGGCTTCGAAGTCATGCAGGCCGAGACGCCCGCCCGAAGCAGCTGTCACTGACGCGCGGGTGGCCAGGCCTTCGACCAGTCGTGTTCACGGTGCCGGGGCTTGGCTTCGAACCGCGCTCGCGCGTCAGGAGCCGGGCGAAAGGCGTTTCAGGTGGGCTACCAGGTGACCTTGCGCAGGCGCGAGTCGCTGAAGATATAGACTTCGCCATCGCG
The DNA here is from genome assembly GCA_964648195.1 of uncultured Anaerolineaceae bacterium. GTDB lineage: Bacteria > Chloroflexota > Dehalococcoidia > Tepidiformales > Tepidiformaceae > Amarobacter. The sequence continues at coordinate 36,717 of CAZYLL010000020.1, forward strand.
GACCGCGAATGCGCTGGCGGCGCGGAAGTCCTTGTGCCTGTACTGGCGGTCGAAGGCGCCATCGCGGCGGAAGACGACGATGCGATCGTTCGGGGCATCGAGGAGGGCGATCTCGTTCTTTGAAAGGGGCTGGGCGGTTTCGGGGGCCACGAGCTTCTTATCGATGCCGGCCTGGGAAAGCGTGAGGGCGACCTGGCCGTTGATGAAGCGGTGAAGCGCCCCCTGCTCGTCGCTCGTGATGATTTCGGAATCGACCATGAGCCGGCGGGCGCTCGCAAGGTCGCCGGTCTGGAGCGCCCTGGCGGGCGGGTTGGGGAACCCGGAATCATTCTGCGTGTAGCGGAAGACGGTCTCCTGGGCAGCATCGAGCACGAACAGATCGCGGCCGTGCACCGCGATATCGGCGATAGTGAGGCCGGCGGGGACGTTGAAGGCGATCGCGCGGAGACCACCCGTTGCTGAATACGCCCAGAGATGATTCAGGTGGTCGGCGATGAGGACGACCGGACCCCCGAGGTCGCTGGCATCGAGGTGGGCGAGCGCGACCGGACGTCCGCGCTCCTGCGCCTTCTCCTCGGTGTAGACGACGCGGGGATCGCCCCCGGCGAGCGGAAGCGCGATGACCTGGGAGGAGTTGGCATCGAGGACATAGGCCGTGTCGGGGCCGACGGCCATGCGGACGACGGCCACCGCCTTGCTGCCGAACTGTTCGAGCGAAACGACGACTTCGACAGCGGCGGGTTCGACGACGTTGTCCATGAGCTGGAGCGCCCCGGCGACCTCGTTGAAGAGCTGCTCAGTCTGGGGGTTGCCGGCGTCGATTTCCCGTGCCCGCAGGAGCATTGCCTGGGCTTCGTTGAGGGCGTTCCGTTTCTCGGCGGGATCGGGGAGGACGCGAGCGGTGGCGATTCGCTGGGCGGCGCCATCCATCAGCTCCAGGTAGCGCGCGGTGCTGTCGTCTTCGAGCATCCGTGGGACGGTAACGAGGCCAACCAGGACGAGGAGGATGCCCAGCCCGACCGCGATGACAAGCCATGTTGGCGGAAGCTGGGCGCCGGTAGCGTGACGGTTAAACGTGGTGCCGCTCTTCCAGCGGCCACCAGCCGAGCCGCGCACGCGCACCAGGGCACCACCGTTGTTGAGGGCGGCACCGGCCTCGCTGGCGATGGTTTCCGAGACGGGAGTAGCGGCCTGGACGCGCGCCCGCCGCCCGGCGGCGAGGTCGTCGACGAGCGGGAGGTCCTCGTTGAGCACTTCGGGGCGGGCGGGCGGGGCGCCCGGGGGCACCAGTCCGCGGGTGAAGCTCTCCCGGCGCGGCTGGCGGCGCGAACCCCCGCCCCCTGCGGCGTTCAGGGGGGGTTCGGCCAGGCCGGTGCTCGAAGGGCCGCGCCACGCCGGGCGGTTGGCCGGCGTGCTCGCGGGCATCGCAACGGCGACTGACGCCACGGCGGCCCGCGAGATGGCGGCGCGGGCCCGGGTATCGGCGGCGAGGCGGGCGAGGTTCGCGGTCGGCTCGCCAGAGGCGCGCGCGAGTGGGGCAGGCGCCGTCTCGACCGCCTCGGGAACGACCGGTTCGATCTGCTTACGTGGAGACGCGGCTATCAGCTGACGGCGGGCGCTGAACACCACATCCTGCTTCTCATCCTCGATGAAGAGGCTTGGCTGGTAGATGGACCCCTCGTCCACGGGATGCTGGGGCTGCGGGGCGGGGGCCAGCGCCGTGGCATCGATGACGACTTCCCCGGCCGAGTGTCCGTCCTGTGCGGCGGCGGCATCGCCGGGCCCGGTGACGAGCACGGCCGTGAGGTGACGGAGATGCTGCACACGGCGGTAGATATCGGGGAGGATCTGCTCCGCCGGGAGGCCCAGGATGCCGGCGATGAGCTCGTCATCAAGCTCGGCAAGGGCGGCCGTGGAAATCATCAACAGCCGGTCGCCGGGGGCGAAAGGGATGCGGGTGAGCTGTGGCTCCGCGGGTGCGGCGCCGATCGGGCGGCCATGCTCAGGGTCGGTGAAATAGGCGGTGACACCGCCGCCGTGGTAGTGGAACGCAGCCGAGGGGCCGCCCTGGGCGAGGACCGCCTGGTCGCCGCGGCGTCCGAAGCAGGTGAGGCCGATGCTCATGCGGTGCTGGGCGATGCTCTTGCGGTTCCAATCGGCCAGGTTGCGCTCCGCGTCGGCGAAGAGGCGGCGGAGCGAGCCGGTGAGGCTCATATCGAGGCTGGTGAATGCCTGGCCAATCGCAGAGACGACGTGTCCGGCGAAGGCCTCGCCCGCAGGCGTGGTGCCCTCCGCCAGGATGAAGAGCTCCGCGCGGTCGTCGGCGGGACCCTTGCCGTGAAAGACCCCGGCGTTGGGTCCCCGGTCGACCGGTTCGTGATCGACGATCGCGAACTGGCCAACCTGGAGTGGTTCGGTCAAAGCAGACCGTCCTTTTGCTACCAGGATTGGACACGGGGAAGCAGCGCCGGTGCCGCCCACTGCATCGCGGCAGGCCCCCGCCAGCACCGAGCGATCACTATACCACCGCGTTTTGGGAGTAGAGCAACCGAACGTCGGGCCTGTCTCTCGGGGAAACGGAGGAGAAGAGCCGGGCAGAACCCGCGGTGCCGGTCAGCGCCCGCTGAGCCGCGCCAGGGCATCGCCAGTGACCCGGTAGGTGGTCCATTCGTCCATCGGCACGGCCCCGAGGGCGCGGTAAAACTGGATCGAGGGCTCGTTCCAATCGAGGACAGCCCATTCGAGCCGGGCGCAGCCGCGTTCGAGGGCCAGCCTCGCGAGAGCGGCGAGGAGCGCCCTGCCATAGCCCTGGCCGCGATACTCCGGCCGGACGAACAGGTCTTCCAGGTAGATGCCCGGCCTGCCCTCCCAGGTGCTGAAGTTGTGGAAGAACAGGGCGAACCCGGCGCTGGCGCCCGTTGCGGTCTCGGCGAGGATCACCTCAGCGAATGGGCGAGGGCCGAAGAGGTAACGGCGGAGCTCTTCACGGTCGAGGCGTACGGCATCGGGTTCGCGCTCGTATTCGGCGAGCGCGCGGATGAGCTCGATGATGGTGTCAAGGTCGGCTTCGGTGGCGGGACGCAGGGGCATGCTACTCGTCGACCAGTTCGACCTTCGAGACGGTGGCGCCTTCGCGGGCGATGCGGGTGACGAGCGAGCGTCCGCTGAAGCCGGCAGCGCGGGCGGTGTCGAGCATGGCGGCGGCGACGGCGCGGGCCGGCTCCTCGGGGCAGATGGCGGCGATGGAGCTGCCGGCGCCGCTGAGCCAGGCAGCGTGCGCGCCGGCGGCGCGGGCCGCGGAGAAAATGTCGAACATCGGCGGGAAAAGCGAGGCGCGCTGGCGCTGGTGGATGCGGTCGTCGGTGGCCTCGGCGAGCAAGTCGAGGCGGCCGGCGGCCATGGCAGCGACGAAGAGGGCGGCCCGGCCGGTGTTGTGGACCGTGTCGGCCTTGGAATAGGACTCGGGGAGGGCCTTGCGGGCCTCCTTCGTGGCCATGGAGTGGTCGGGGATGAGGATGGCCAGGTGGGCATCCTGGGGGTAGCGGCAAGGGGCGTGGACGTAGCTGCCATTGGCACCCTGGACGCAGACCTGGAGGCCGCCGAAGAGCGCGGGGCAGGCGTTATCGCCGTGGCCTTCGAGGTCGCTGGCGATATCGAGCATGTGCGCGGGAGAGAGCGCGCCGTGTTCGAGCTCGTTGACTGCGACAACGCCCGCGACGCGCGCGACGGCGCTCGCGCCAAGGCCGCGGCCGAGCGGGATGGCGACGTTGTAGCGCACGCGGATGCCGTGGGGGTGCTGCTTGCCCAGGCGCTGGTAGGTCTGCTTGATGGCGGTGAGCACCATCTTTTCGCCCACGTCATCGGTGGGGGGCTGCTCGGCCTCGCTGAAGGTGACGGTGATGGAGGCGAAGAGATCGAGCGCGAGCCCGAGGCAATCGAAGCCCGCGCCGAGGTTGGCGCTGGTGGCCGGGACGCGGACAGTGATAGCGGTTGGTTCCATGGGATGTCGTTCCGAGGTGCCGGAGCGTCGATGATAACAACGGCTGAGTAGCGGGCCACCCGCGCAGCGCGAAAGGCGGCGCGCGTATTCTCCGTGACAAAGCGCCATGCGATAGTTGCCGGGACTCTGGAGGGAGGTCTCAGTTCTATGCTCTGGAATCGCGGGGTTGGGTTTGCCGTGCTTTCGGCACTGGCGATTAGCGCGCTGGCGGTCGCCGCCTGCGGAGACGACGACGATGACGATAGCGACGCCGGCGGGGGAGACCTGACCGCCGCCAGCGTGGACTGCAAGGACCTCGGGGTCGCGGCCCCGGCACGCATCAAGAGCGCGGGCAAGTTCATCGTCGCTTCCGACTTGAGCTACGCCCCGATGGAGTTCGTGAAGGAAGGGACGAACACGCCGATTGGCGCGGACATCGACATCGCGAACTGCATCGCTGAGGCATGGGGGGTGAAGGCGGAAATCCAGAACACGCCGTTCGATGCCATCATCCCGGCACTGACCAGCAAGAAGGTGGACGTGATTATGTCCTCGATGACGGCCTCGGAGGAGCGGAAGAAGGAGGTCGACTTCGTGGAGTACTTCGAAGCGGGCTCCGGCATCCTGGTGAAAGAGGGCAACCCGAAGAAGGTGAAGAGCGTTGCCGACCTGTGCGGGCTGAAAGTCGCTATCCAGGTGGGCACGGTGCAGATCGACGAGGCCGAAGAACAGAACGCGAAGTGCGGCAACAAGAAGATCGAGGTCCAGACCTTCGAGCAAAACACCGACACCATCACGGCAGTGGCGAGCGGCCGGGCCGATGCGGCGCTGATGGACTTCCCGGTGGCCGGCTACGGCGCCCAGAAGGTGAAGGGGACCGAGGTGGTTGGCGAGCAGTACAACACGGGCCCTTACGGCATAGCGGTCCGCAAGGACGACGGCGAGGTGAAGGCGGCCCTGGAGGCGGCGGTGAAGGCGATGATGGACAAAGGCCAGTACGACAAGATCCTCGCGTACTGGAACCTGGAGGCCGGCTCTATCAAGTAGTGAGGATGCGGGAGGGGGCCGGCGGGCCCCCTCCCGTAGCATGGGGCCCGCATGGCGTTTCTCGCAGTCGACTGGGGGTACATCGGCGAAAACCTCTTCTCGGACATCGTGTTCGAAGGGGTATGGATGACGCTGCGCCTGACGGTGACCTCGATGTTCTTCGGGATTGTGCTGGGGACGGCGTTCGCGCTGATGAGGCTGGCGCGAGCGTGGCCGCTCAAGGGCATGGGGCTGGCCTACATCTGGTTCTTCCGGGGCACCCCGCTCATCGTGCAGATCGTCTTCTGGTTCTTCGCGTTGCCCCAGGTCTGGCCCGGGTGGGCGCCCTGGAGCGGGCAGATGTCGCCCCTCACCACGGGCGTGTTCGCCCTCGCGATCAATGAGGGCGCCTACATGACGGAGATTATGCGCGCGGGCATCCAGAGCGTGGACACCGGCCAGATGGAAGCGGCCAAGAGCCTGGGCATGACCTATGCGAGGGCCATGCGGCGCATCATCCTGCCGCAGGCGCTGCGGGTGGTGATCCCGCCGACCGGCAACGAGTTCATCGC
>CAZYLL010000021.1:0-14572 GCA_964648195.1 uncultured Anaerolineaceae bacterium
TCGGGTTACCAGGCTGCCCTCATGGCCCCCACCGAGATCCTGGCCGAGCAGCACTACCGCTCGCTATCGCGCCTGCTCGGCGGCGACCACGTGTCCGCGCTCGATGGCCTGTTCGCGCCGCCCTGGCTCGGCCGGCCCATTCGAGTCCTCATGCTCACCGGGTCGCTCACCGCTTCGCAAAAACAGCAGATTCGCGGCGGTGCCGCTCACGGTGGCGCCGACATCATCATCGGCACCCACGCGTTGCTCGAAGACGACGTCGCTATCCCGCGGCTCGGCCTGGCAGTCATCGACGAGCAGCACCGGTTCGGCGTGATGCAGCGCGCCCGGCTCCGCCAGAAGGGCATGAACCCCCACCTGCTGGTGATGACCGCCACGCCGATCCCCCGCACCCTCGCGCTAACGGTCTACGGCGACCTCGAGGTCTCGACGATCGACGAGATGCCCCCGGGCCGCAAGCCGGTGCGTACGCGGTGGTACCAGCCCCAGGAGCGTGACGATGCCTACGCATTCCTGCGGAAGCGCCTCGATGAAGGCGAGCAGGCGTACATCATCTGTCCGCTTGTCGAGGAGTCGGAGACCCTCGACGTGCGCTCGGCCGAGGAGGAGTTCGAACACCTTCGCAACGGTCCCCTCCGGGGCTACGGCCTCGAACTCCTCCATGGCCGCATGCCCGCTCGCCAGAAAGACGAAGTGATGGGGAGGTTCGCCCGGAACGAGGCGCAGGTGCTCGTCTCCACCAGCGTCATCGAAGTCGGCATCGATGTTGCCAACGCTACCGTCATCGTCATCGAGGGCGCCGAGCGCTTCGGCCTGAGCCAGCTCCACCAGTTCCGTGGCCGCGTTGGCCGCTCGGAAAAGCAGAGCTACTGCCTCCTCTTCAGCAGCGAAGATGACCCCGGCCCCGAGGCGCGCGAACGTCTGGACGCCATGCGCGAAACCAACGACGGCTTCAAGCTGGCGGAGGTCGACCTTCGCATGCGCGGCGAGGGTGAGACCTGGGGCCGCCTCCAGAGCGGCTCGAACACCATGCTTCGCGTCGCCCGCCTTACCGACCGCGATATCCTCCTCCGGGCACGCTCCATGGCGATGCGCGTACTCGCCCGGGACCCGGCCCTCAAGGAGCCCGAACACCGCGCCCTGGCCGCCGCGGTCAAGCCCTTCCTGGAGAAGGCCACTGAGGCGAACTGACTCGCGAAAGCCCCTCCGTCCCTATAATCCCCCGATGGCCCGTTTCACCCGTGGGTACCGCTGCCGCGAATGCGGCTGGCGAACCGTCGCCTACGTTGGCCGCTGCGGCGAGTGCCAGCAGTGGAACACCCTCGAACAATTCGAGAGCACCGCTCGTGGACCGCTTGCGCGGGCCTCCGGGCGGCCGGTGCTCCCCGGCACGATGCTCGCCCTTTCAGGTGTTTCGGAGGAGCCCGGCCGGCGCATGACGACGGACATCCCCGAGTTCGACCGGGTCCTCGGCGGGGGGTTGGTCCCGGGCTCGCTCGTGCTCGTTGGCGGCGACCCGGGTATTGGCAAATCGACGCTCATGCTCCAGGCCGCCGCCCGCCTTGCCGCGCAAGGGCAGGCGGTTGCCTACGTCTGCGGCGAAGAATCGCCTCGCCAGGTACGCATGCGTGCCGCACGGCTCGAGGTTGCCAACGCGCCCATCACCCTCATCCCGGAATCCAGCCTCGATGCGGCGCTCGCTGCCGCCGAAGGGTGCGGGGCCACCGTCGTCATCATCGATTCCATCCAGTCCGTCTACATCGAAGGTCTTGAGTCCCGTTCAGGAGGTCCCGCACAGCTCGCTGAGGCTGGCGCCCGCCTGGTCGCCTTCGCGAAAGGCGGCGAGGTATGCACGATCGTCACGGGCCACGTCACCAAGGGCGGTGAGATCGCCGGTCCGCGCCTCCTGGAACACCTGGTCGATGCTGTCCTCTACTTCGAAGGGGCCGAGGGGGGCGCGCTTCGCGTGCTCCGCGCGGTCAAAAACCGCTTCGGCGCGACCGATGAGGTGGGCGTCTTCGAAATGACCGGCGCCGGGCTCCAGAGCGTGGAAAACCCGAGCTTCGCGTTGCTCGATGCGCACGATGCCGATGCCTCGGGATGCGCCGTCACGGCCGTCATCGAAGGCTCCCGTCCGCTCGCGATCGAGGTCCAGGCGCTTGCCGTGCCGACGAACCTGGCTTCGCCCCGCCGGATCGCCGCCGGGATCGAGACCGCGCGCCTCCACCTGCTCCTCGCGGTGCTCGCGCGCCGGGGCGGCCTCGATGCCTCGGGGATGGATGTGGTGGCCAGCGTCTCCGGCGGGCTTCGCCTGCGCGATCCGGCGGCCGGCCTTGCCGTGCTCGCCGCCCTGGCCTCGGCGATCACCGATCGCCCGTTGCCGCGCGGGACGGCCTACCTCGGCGAGGTTGCGCTGTCGGGAGCGATTCGCCCCGTGCAGCAGGCCCAGCGGCGCCTCAGCGAGCTGGCTCGTCTCGGCTTCACCAGGGCGCTGGTCCCGCCGGGAACACCCCCGGCCGAGGGTATTGCCCTGGTCCCGGCGCGCACAGTCGCGGATGCCCTCGCGCGCCGCGAAGTGCTCGCTGCGCCCCGTAACGTCTGAGCAAGCGCCTACGTCTGCCGGTAGGCCCGGTGGCGCATCACGATGCTCTGCAGGATCCCGAGCGCCACGAACAGGCTCACCAGCGACGACCCGCCCTGGCTCACGAACGGCAGCGGGATGCCCGTGACCGGGAACAGCCGCACATTCACCGCGATGTTGATGAAGGTCTGCATCAAAATCAACATAACAATACCAACGGCGACAAGCTGCCCCGCGGTGTCGCCCGCAAGCTGCGCCGCCCGAATCCCCCGCATCAGCAGCAGGATGAACAGGGCGAACATTACCATCGCCCCCACAAAGCCGAACTCCTCGCCCAGCAGGCTGAAGATGAAGTCGCGCGTGGCCACCCGGAGGTATTCGAGCTGGGTCTGGTCACCTTTGGTGAATCCCTTGCCAAACACCTGCCCGGAACCGAGCGCGATTTCGCCCTGGAGCGTGGTGAAGCCCGTGTCCAGCGGATCACGATTCGGGTCGACCAGCACCGAAATGCGCTGCACCTGGTAGTCCGCGATGCCAAAGGTCCAGATGAAGGGCGCAAGCGCCAGGAAGACCGCTCCCATGACGAGCAAGTGCCGCCGGCTCACACCGGCCACGATGACGATGCCGAGCCAGATCGCCCCGAACACCAGCGAAGTGCCGAGGTCGGGTTGGATGAACACCAGCCCGACGACCGGGACCATGATCGCCAGCGACAAAAGCAGCGCTTTGAGCTCGCGCGCATCGCCCCCATGTTCGCTGAAGAAACGCGCCAGCAGCAGGATGGTGGCGATCTTGGCAAACTCTGAGGGCTGTACCTGTACCGGCCCGAAGGTGAACCAGCTCCTGGCGCCACCCTCGGTGGATCCAAACGCCAGGATTGCGATCAGCGAGACGATGCCCAGCAGGTACAGCGCCCAGGAATAGTGGATGAAGTGGTGGTAGTCGATCTTCGAGACGACGAGCATGGCCACCACGCCAACCGCGGCGAAGACGGCCTGCTTGGCCGAAGGGTTGTCCAGGCTGGCGATGGGCCCTTCATACCAGGGCAGCGAACCGCTGTAGATGAGGAGCAGGCCGTAGATCACCAGCCCGATCGCGGCGAATACCATCAAGTAGTCGAACCGGTCCCAGCCCCGCCAGGCGCTGGCCGGTGCGCGAACGCGCCCGCCGTAGCCGCCGTACGCCAGGCTGCTCATCGCGCCACGTTCTCCATGAAGTACTGGAGGATCTTGCCAGCCACCGGGGCTGCCTTATCGCCGCCCACGCCGATGTCGAAATAGACGGTCACCACCACCTGCGGGTTGTTGTAGGGCGCAAACCCGGTGAACCACGCGTGCTGAGACTTCGTGCCATCCTTCTTGAAGAACTCGGCTGTGCCGGTTTTCCCGGCGACCGTGGTGGCAGGGATCGCCGCACGCATGCCTGCGCCGTACTGCACCGAGCCCAGCATCCCTTCGCGGATGACCTGCAGGTACTCCTCGGAGACTCCAACATCCTCGTACTTCGTGCCGATGGTCCGGACGGTCGTTCCGTCGGGTGCGACCACCCGGTTCACGATGTGTGGCGTCACAAGCTTGCCGCCGTTCGCCACCGCTGCGGTCATCCTCGCAATCTGGAGCGGCGTTGCCAGCACGTCGCCCTGCCCGATGGCCGTGTTGTAGGTGTCGCCCAGGAACCACTCGTTTTCGCCGGGATTGAAACCCTCGCCCACGTAGGTCCGGCGCTTCCAGCCCGGGTCGGGGATGCGGCCGGGGTCTTCGCCGTAGAGGTCGATGCCAGTCACCTTCCCGAGGCCGAAGCGCCGCGCCCAGCTCGCCAGCACCGTCGCCGATGTCTCGATGTCCTTCCCCAGGCCCTTGACGCGCTCCAGGTCGCCGCCGGCGGTCAGCCACATGAAGATGTTCGATGACCATGCGATGCCCGTCCGAACGTCCATCAGCTGGTTGTGACAGCGCCAATCGGGATACTCGTAGAGGATGTCGTTCTCGCCCTTCACCTCGAGCCGGCACCCGATGTAGTAGCTCGTGGATGGCGTGATGCTGCCCTCCATGAGCCCCGCGGCCGATGTCACCAGCTTGAATGTTGAGCCCGGCGCCGCCGGCGAAAGCGCCTTGTTCAGGAACGGGTAGGTCGTCGTGTTCGTCGCTAGCGCCTCAAGCTCGGCCGGCCGGTTGCGCGAGTCAGCGAAGATGTTGTTGTCGAACGTTGGGATCGAAACCAGCGAGTACACCTCGCCGGTGTTCGGGTTCATCACCACCGCCGAGGCGATGGTCGCCGGTCCCCACGTCCCGCTGGGGTCCTCCATCGACGATTCCAGAAGGCCGGCGACGTACTGTTGCAGGCCCATATCGATGGCGAGCTCCAGGCTGTTGCCCGGGACCGGGTCCCTGGTGCCAATCTGGTTGATGAGCCGTCCCTGCGCATCCTGCTCCGCTGCCTGGTATCCGATCTGCCCGCGCAGGTCGCTCTCGTAGCGCGCTTCGATCCCGTCCTTGCCGACCGGCTCGTCGAGCTGGTAACCCTCCTCGCGCAGCGCCTTCGCCTCCTCGGCGTTCTGTGGCCCCACATACCCAAGGATGTGCGAGAACTCTGGCCCCGCCGTGTAGTAGCGCCCGGGCGTGACGGCCAGGCTGACGCCACGCATGTCGACGGAGGCCTCCTCCAGGGCAAGCGCCTGGTCCTTCGTCAGGTTGGTCGCAACCGTGATCTCGATGTATCCGCGGCCGGCGGCCTCTGCCTCATCCACACGCGCCTGGACCTCGAGGGGCGAGACGCCAATCAGGTCCTGCAACTTGAGGTAGATCCGGTAGCGCGCATCCCGGGAGGCAGGCAGGACTTCAGGGAGGATCTTCGCCGAGTACACGCCCACGTTTTGCACGAGGGGCTCGCCATTACGGTCGAGGATCAGGCCCCTCGTGGGGAGGATGTTCTTCTGGACGATGTGGTTCTCCTCAGACCTCCGGGCGAACTCCGCTCCATTGATGATTTGCATCTGGACGAGCCTGACGGCCAGGATCCCGAACATCCCCAGCACCGCGAGACGCAGCACCATGAGGTTCCCGTGGGGACGGTTGCGGCTCGATCCGCCGGGTGCCTTGAAGCCTTCGTCCAGGATGCTCATCGGCTAGAAATACCTGCTCCGCTGCAGCGTCAGTCCCTGCCCGGTCCAGCCGGCGACTCGCAAAGGAATGTAAACCACCGAGAGTAACGCCCCGTCAAGGATCATGCCCGGCAGCACCACATCTGTGACCAGCATCCCGAATGCGCCGTCGGCTCCCCCGGCGATCGCCCCGACCGCCAGCAGCGCCCGCGCCCACACGCCCGTCACCACCATCATCGCCAGCGTCCTCAGGTAGTGGTTGACTGGCACTGACGAGTCTTCGATCGCGAACCCGAGCGGGAGTGGCGGGAGATACGCGAGCAACATCAACCCCGGGGAGCGGTCCGCGAGGAATCCCACCGCCACGGCCGCCACCGGAGTCAGCACCATGACGGGGGAAGGCCCGCTGAACGCCGCCACGAGCACGAGGAGCAGCAGGACAAGTTCGGGCGTGGCCCCGGCCACGGGGAACAGCGGCGCAACCGTCACCTGGGCGATGGAGGCAAGCAGGACGCCAGCCCCGAAGGCGGCTGCTTTCATTCAGTCCTCCAGGGCCAGCCGCTCGGGGATGAAGCTGATATTGACGAGCACAGTGGTCGCTGTTCCAAGCCTTACCAACGGCTGGATCGACACCTTTTTATACAGGTCCTGGTTTGTTCCCGAGACCTCGCTCACCGTACCGATCGGGATGCCCTTCGGGTAATTCCCGCCCAGCCCCGCGGTCACCACCGTGTCGCCGACCTTGATGTCCCCCTGGGCCAGGTCGAGGATGAGCCCGCGGTCGGGTGTCCCCTTCACGATCCCGTCGGCCCCGGTCCCCGCCACTTCGGCACGCACCTTGCTCCGCGTATCGGTGACAAGGCGGACGAACGAGGTGTCTGGGGTCACCTTCGTAATAGTGCCCATGAGCGAGCCCTGCGAGCTGAGCACCACCATCCCGGCCTGGATACCGGATGAGGAGCCACGGTCGATGCTGACTTCCTGCTGGAAGGGCGTGCTCGCCCTGTGGACGATGTTCGCAACCACGCGGGTTTCGTCGGCGCCGCCCCCGGTGATCTGGAGCAGGCTTTCGAGCTCCTTCACGCGCTGGGCATCCTGCTGGAGGCCGGCGATCTGGTTTCGAAGGCCCTCGTTCTCGAGCCGGAGGCGGTCGTTTTCGTCCTGCAGCTCCCCGAGCTCGTTGAAATCGGAAAGTACCGCCGCGACCGGCTTGAAGACAGCCGTCAGTACGCCTTCGATTGGCGAGGCCGCGCGCAAGAACAGCCCCTGGAACGGATTGAGCAGTCCCGTTTGCCCCACGATGGCCAGCAGCAACGCGAGGCCGAGCATCGAGGCCACCCACCATGAGTACCGGGAGAACATCAGCATGGGATCACCAGCGGGCGCGGTTCGATGCTACCGCCCGGGACGGCGTGAAGCCAATTGCGATTGCACCTTGTTCAACAGTTCCGATTCCTCCAGCACCTCTCCCGCGCCCCGCACCACGCACAGCAGCGGGTCCTCAGCCACATACACCGGGAAGCGCGTCTCCTGGCTCAGCCGCCGGTCCAGGCCCCGCAGGAGCGCGCCGCCCCCGGCGAGGGCGATCCCGTGCGCCATCAGGTCGGCCACCAGCTCGGGTGGGGTCACCTCAATCGAAGAGCGTACCGCCTCCACGATGGCGCTGATCGAGCCAGCCAGCGCATCGCGAATCTCTACGGTACTCACCTCGACCGATTTCGGCAGGCCTGTCGCAAGGTCGCGGCCCCGGATGTCGATGGTCTCTTCCGGCTCGAGCGGCGCCGCCGAGCCAGCGACCTTCTTGATTTCTTCCGCCGTCCGCTCGCCGATGAGGAGGTTATGGACCTGGCGGGCATAGGCGATGATGTCCTGGTCCATCTCGTCGCCGGCCACGCGCACCGAGGTGCTCACGACCATGCCGCCGAGGGAAATGATGGCTACCTCGGTCGTGCCGCCGCCGATGTCGACGATCATGCAGCCTGCCGCCTCCATCACCGGCAGGCCCGCCCCGATTGCAGCCGCCATCGGCTCCTCGATGAGGTAGCAGCTCCGCGCGCCGGCATTGAGCGCCGCATCGTGCACGGCCCGCTTTTCCACCTCGGTCACCCCGCTCGGTATCCCGACGACCACCCGCGGCTGCGCCAGGAAGCTCCGGTCGTGCACGGCGCGGATGAAGTAGCTCAACATCTTCTCGGTGACTTCGAAGTCCGAGATGACCCCATCGCGGAGCGGCCGGACGGCGACAATGTTGGCGGGCGTCCGGCCCACCATCCGCTTTGCCTCCGCACCAATGGCCAGGATTTTCTTGGTGGTGCGGTCGATCGCAACAACCGACGGCTCGTCGATCACGATACCGCGGCCCTTCACCATCACCAGCGTGTTGGCCGTGCCAAGGTCAATCGCGATGTCGTGCGAGAGAAACCCAAAAAGGCTACTGAGGGGATTGAAGAAGGCCAAGAGTGCGACCTGTCGATTGGTGCGAGCCGCGAGAAGCCGCGGAGGTGTAGCGAGTTCATTATACGCGCCATAACCGCGCGCGCGACCCCGGCTGATTTTGTGCTCAGGAAATGGTGTTCGGTCTTTCCTGAACGCCAGGAAGCGCATCCAGGGCCGCCGCGCCGCCCTCCAGCAATCTCCTGAAAGCCTGCTCGTCGATCACCTTCGTGCCCAGCTGCTGCGCCCTCGCCAGCTTCGATCCCGCGTCGGCGCCCACCACCAGGTAGTCTGTCCCTTTTGTTACCGAACTCCCCACCTTCCCGCCGGCCGCCCGGATCAGGTCCTCGGCCTCGCCGCGCGACATGCCCTCCAGCCGCCCGGTCACCACCACGGTTAGGCCTTCGAGCGGTCCCCCGCTCGCGGCCGGCGCGCCAGACTGCCGCGGGTCTACGCCATGCGCCACCAGCCGCCGGACGATGTCCCGGTTCTCCGGGCTTCGCGACCAGCTGGCGATGCTCGCCGCCACCACAGGGCCGATGCCTTCGATCTGTTGCAGCTGCTCCTCGCTCGCATCGAGCAGTGCATCTAGGCTCCCCAGGCGTTCGGCGAGCAGCCGGGCGGTCTCGAACCCCACGTGGCGGATCCCGAGCGCGAAGATCACGTTCGCGAGAGGCCGTTGCTTACTCGCCTCGATGCCACGCATCAGGTTGCCCGCGCCCTTTTCCTTGATCCCGGGCAGCGTCATGAGCCTGGCGGGCGTCAGGTCGTAGATGGCGGCCACATCACGTGCCAGGCCCGAATCGAACAGCGCCTGGGCCATGCGTTCGCCCAGTCCCTCGATGTCCATCGCGCCCCGGCTGGCGAAGTGCTCGATCATCCGGATCTGTTGCGCAGGGCAGCGGGAGTTCGTGCAGTAATACGCCGCTTCGTTCTCCTCGCGCGAAACGGGCGCCCCACACGCGGGGCATTCGCGGGGCATCGACCACTCTCGCTCGCTCCCGGTGCGCAGGCTCAGCACGGGCCCTACCACCTGGGGGATCACCTCGCCCGCGCGCTGGACAATCACCGTGTCGCCCTCGCGGATGTCCTTCCGCCGGATGTCACCCTCGTTGTGCAGGGTGGCCATCGAAACCGTGGCGCCGCCAACTACCACCGGCTCCAAAACGGCGAACGGGGTGAGCACCCCCGTCCGTCCCACGTTGACCTCGATGCGGAGCAGCTTCGTGGTGCGCTGTTGTGGCGGGAACTTGAATGCGGTTGCCCAGCGCGGCTCCCTCCCGACATACCCAAGGCGGTCCCACTCGCGCGTGTCATCGACCTTGAGCACCACGCCGTCGATGTCGTAATCCAGCCGCTCTCGCTCGTTCCCCCACCAGGCGATGCGTTCCTGCGCCTCATCGAGGCTCCCGTGGAGTCGCGTAAGCGGGTTGACGGTGAACCCCATAGCGGCGAGCCATGCCAGCGTTTCGTAATGGCTGTCCGGCCTGCTCCCCTCGCACCAGCCGAGCTGGTAGATGTACATCGCAAGCGGCCTGCTGGACGTGATCGAGGGGTCCTTCTGCCGCACCGAGCCAGCTGCGGCGTTGCGCGGGTTGGCGTACAGGGGGAGCGGGCGGCGGCCCTGCCGCTCGCGTTCGATGTTCTGCTCGCCGATGGCGGCGTTCATCGCCTCGAAGCCACTCTTGCTCATGTACACCTCGCCGCGTACCTCGAAACGCGCGGGGTACTCCCCGCTGAGCGCTTTCGGGATCGTCGCGATGGTGCGCAGGTTTTCCGTGACGTTTTCTCCGCGGAAGCCGTCGCCCCGGGTGGCGCCCTGCACGAACCGGCCGTTTTCGTACACAAGGGCAATCGCCAGGCCGTCGATCTTCGGCTCCGTCGTGAGCGGGAAGGATTCGACCCCCAGCCGCTCGGCCACCCGGCGGTGCCATGCCTGCAACTCCGCCTCGCTGAAGCAGTTCGAAAGGCTCAGCAACGGGACGCGGTGCTCCACCACCTCGAAAGTGGGCAGCGGCGCAGCCCCCGTGCGCTGGGTCGGTGAGTCGGGGGTGATGAGCTCCGGAAACCGCGCCTCAATCGCCCTGAGCTCGTTCATCAGCTCGTCGTAAACCGCGTCCGGGATCTCTGGCCGGTCGAGCTGGTAGTACAGGTAGTTGTGATAGTTGATCACCGAGCGCAGCTCTTCGCTGCGCAGCCGTGCTTCGTACTGCGACATGGCGGAGACGTCGGCCATGGGCCGGAGTATACGGATGCCGGCGCGCCCGGGCTTCCTCAATGCGATGGCCGACCCGGGAATCCGGTCGCCGCGTGCTACACTCGACTGCCTATGAACTCCAACCCGGTCATCGTCGTCGACTACGATGCGGGCAACCTGCGCAGCGTTGCCCGGGCGCTTGAACACGTTGGCGCTTCGCCAATGGTCTCGGCCGACCCCTCCGATATCGACCACGCCGGGGCGGTGGTCCTCCCCGGTGTTGGGGCTGCGGAGGACACGATGTACAAGCTCCGCGAGCGTCACCTGGTCGAGCCGCTGCTCGAGTATATCGCCTCTGGCCGGCCATTCCTCGGCGTCTGCATGGGCCTCCATGCCCTCCTCGAACGCTCCGAAGAGGGCGGTGGCCAGGACTGCCTCGGCCTGCTGCCGGGGGTGGCGCGACGCTTCAACCCCGCGCCCGGCATGAAGGTCCCCCACATGGGCTGGAACACCGTGGAGTGGCTGCGCCCACACCCCGTGACAGGGGGCATCCCTTCCGGATCCTACTTTTACTTCGTCCATAGCTACTACCCCACGGTCGCCGATGAAGCGTTTGCCCTGGGCGAAACGGAATACGGCGTGACCTTCCCCAGCGTGCTCGCAAGTGGCTACCTTGTGGCTACGCAGTTCCACCCGGAGAAATCCGGCCGTCTCGGCCTGCGGCTCTACGAGAATTTCGTCCGCTGGGCGCGTTCCGGCGAGCCGGTGCCCGTTACGGCCGCCGCCGCCCGATGACGTTCGAGGTCATCCCGGCGATCGACCTGCGGGGCGGGCGTTGCGTGCGGCTGCTCCAGGGCGACTACGCCCGCGAAACCACGTATTCCGTCGACCCGGTCGCCGTCGCGCGCCAGTGGGCCTCCCTTGGCGCGCCGCGCCTGCATGTCGTGGACCTCGACGGCGCCCGGGAAGGCGCGCCGCGCAACCAGGAGGTGATGGCCGGGATTTGTCACGCCGTGGCCATCCCTGTCGAGGTTTCTGGCGGTATCAGGACGCTCGAGGCCATCGCCGCGGCGCTGGCCTACGGCGCCGGCAGGGTCCAGCTGGGCAGCATCGCTGTCCGGGACCCCGCGCTCGTCCTGGAGGCCATCGCCCGCTTTGGCGAGGCCATCGTCGTCGCCATCGACGCGAAGGACGGGGAAGTCCGTACCGATGGGTGGCTACACGGTAGCAACATCCGGGCGCTCGACCTCGCGCGCGAGCTCGCGGCCGCCGGGGTCGCGCGCATCATGTTTACCGATATCGGCCGCGATGGCATGCTCACCGAACCCAACTTCGAAGCGTATCGCGAACTGGTCGAGACGCTTCCCTGTCCCGTCATCGCCTCAGGCGGGGTTTCCCGCATCGACCACCTGGTCCGCCTGGCAAGGCTCGGCTGCGAGGGCGCGATCGTCGGCAAGTCCCTCTACGAAGGCGCCTTCACCTTGCCCGAGGCCCTGGCCGCAGTGGCCACGCTGTAGCTACCCGGCGGTCATCGACATTCCGCAGCCCACACTCGACAATCAATTCGTGCTCACTCGCCGCATCATCCCCTGCTTCGACGTCGACCGCGGGCGCGTGGTGAAGGGCGTCTCGTTCGTCGAGCTCCGCGATGCCGGCGACCCGGTCGAGCTCGCCCGGCTGTACGAGGCCGAAGGCGCCGACGAGCTCGTCTTCCTCGACATCACCGCCTCGGCCGATGACCGCGCGACCACCTACGACATGGTTGCCGCCACTGCCGGCCAGGTGTTCATCCCCTTCACCGTCGGCGGCGGCATCCGCAGCCCAATCGACATGAAGCTCATGTTGGAACTCGGCGCGGAAAAGGTCAGCATCAACACCGCGGCCATCCAGAACCCCGACCTCATCAACGAAGGCGCCTACCGCTTTGGGAGCCAGTGCATTGTCGTCGCCATCGATGCGCGGCGCGTGCCCGGCGAGCCCGGCCGCTGGGAGGTGTTCACCCACGGGGGCCGCAACCCGGCAGGCCTCGATGCCGTGGAGTGGGCCATCGAGGCGGTCTCGCGGGGAGCCGGCGAGCTCCTGGTCACCAGCATGGATACCGATGGGCACCAGCAGGGCTACGACAACGCTATGCTCCGCGCCATCTCCGGCGCGGTCACCGTGCCCGTGATCGCCTCTGGCGGAGCGGGAGGACCGCAGCACATGGCCGACGCCCTCACAATCGGCGGCGCCGATGCGGTGCTTGCGGCAAGCATCTTCCATTTCGGCACCTACAAGATCGCCGAGGTGAAGTCCTACCTGGCCGCGCGCGGCATCCCCATCCGCCCGGTCGACGAACCTTCCGATTGAGCCCGCCCCGGCGGGCAGAGAGAGACTCCATGTCCGAAGCCACCGCCCTCTCATTCGACGCCGACGGCCTCATCCCCGCCGTAGTCCAGGACGCGGAGACTCGCGAAGTCCTGGTGCTGGCCTGGATGAACAGGCAGTCGCTCGCCCACACCTATCAAACCGGCCGTGTGACCTTCTGGAGCCGCAGCCGCAACGAGCTCTGGGAAAAAGGCGCGACGAGCGGCAATGTCCTCCACCTCGACCGCATCTACAAGAACTGCGAGGCGAACTCCCTGCTCGTGCTGGCCCACCCCACGGGACCCGCCTGCCACACCGGCAACACGAGCTGCTATTACCGCGAACTCGACCCGGCGGTCGATATCCCACGGGACTGACCCAAGGTGGAGCTTTACCCGGTCGATGGCCCCTGGCCCGGACGCCTCGCCGTCTGCCTCCGCCCGCGGAGCGGCTCGTGGCTCGATGACGATATCGCCGCGCTTCGCCGCGCCGGCCACCACCTCCTCGTCTCTGCCCTCACTCCCGAGGAGATCGTGAAGCTCGAGCTGGACCCGGTCCCCGAAGTCTGCGAGCGCCACGGCGTCGAGTTCGTGCATGTCCCGGTCGGGAACCTGCAGGTGCCTCAACCGGGGCTGATTCGCCCGCATCTCGAAGCTTGGCACCAGCGCCTCTTCGCAGGGCTTGGTGTGGCCATCCATTGCTGGGCCAGCGTTGGCCGTTCGCCGACGCTTGTCGCTGCCACGCTCGTCTCTGCGGGTGTGCCGGTCGACGAAGCGTGGGACCGCGTTGCCGCCGCGCGCGGCCGCGATGTCCCCGATACGCTGGAGCAGCGCCGCTGGGTCGAACAGTTCTTCCCGCACGCGAACCGGCGCTAGAACAATCGTTCTAGGGCTGCTATGCTCGCAGCCGCAGCCGGCAAACCCCGCTACACTCAGATTTCCGTCTCACCGGCAATCGACTCTCGGAAACGGCCACTCCATGCCCCTCGACCACATCCTCGTCCGCGGCGCTCGCGAGCATAACCTCAAGAACATCGACGTCCGCATCCCGCGCGATCGCCTGGTGGTCATCACCGGCCTCTCCGGCTCCGGGAAATCGTCGCTGGCATTCGACACCATCTACGCGGAGGGCCAGCGGCGCTACGTCGAGTCGCTCTCCGCCTATGCGCGCCAGTTCCTGGGCCTCATGGAGAAGCCCGACGTCGACCACATCGACGGCCTTTCCCCGGCGATCTCCATCGACCAGAAGTCCACCTCTAACAACCCTCGTTCCACCGTTGGCACCGTCACCGAGATCTACGACTACATGCGCCTGCTCTGGGCGCGGGCCGGGCGGCCGCACTGTCCCACGTGCGGCCGCCCCATCGAACGCCAGACCGTCCAGCAGATCGTCGATGCGACGCTCGCCTATCCGCCCGGGTCGCGCCTGCTGCTCCTCGCACCCGTGGCGCGGGCGAAGAAGGGCGAGCACGCGGGTATCCTCGATGAGGCCCGCCGCGCTGGCTTCGTCCGCGTGCGCATCGATCGCGAAGTTCGCGACCTCGACGAGCAGATCGTCCTCGACAAGAAGAAGCGGCACGACATCGACGTTGTGGTCGACCGCCTGGTGGTCCCTGAACCGGGCGACGACCCCACCGCCACCAGCCGCATCGCCGATTCGGTGGAGCAGGCGTTGAAGGTCGGACAGGGGACCATGCTGGTTGCCTACGCCGGCGGGGCCCGCCTGGGCCCTGAGCCCGAAGCCGAGCGCATCTTCTCCGAGCACTTCGCCTGCCCGTACGATGGAACCTCGATTGGCGAGATCGAGCCCCGCACCTTCAGCTTCAACAGCCCCCACGGCGCCTGCCCGAAGTGCACGGGACTGGGCGTGGAGATGCAGATTGACCCGGCGCTCGTCATCCCCGATAGGACCAGGT
>CAZYLL010000021.1:14582-39280 GCA_964648195.1 uncultured Anaerolineaceae bacterium
GTCGCTGGCCGGCGGCGCCATCGAACCGTGGTCGAAGTCGCCCAGCGTCGCCGGGTGGTACATGCGCCAGCTCGAAGCCGTGGCCGAAGACCAGGGCTTTAGCGTCAACCAGCCAGTCAGCGAGCTCAGCGAGCCGCAGCTCCATGCTGTCCTTTACGGCACCGGCGACCGCCTCCTGCGACTGCGGTTCACCAACCAGTACGGCCGCACACAGACCTACGACACGAAGTTCGAAGGCGTCGTCAAGAACCTGCAACGGCGCTACAGGGAAACCGACTCCGACTACGTCCGGGCCGACATCGAGAAGTACATGGGTTCGGTCCCCTGCCCTGAATGCAACGGCCTGCGCCTCCGCAAGGAGGCGCGCAGCGTCCTCATCGATGGCAAGCCCATCGTCGAGGTGACAAACCTCAGCATCACCGCGGCACTCCAGTGGTTCGACAGGCTCGCCGGCACTGAAACGCCGCTCAGCCCGCGCGAGCAAACCATCGCCTACCAGATCCTCAAGGAAATTCGGTCGCGCCTCGAATTCCTGGTCGACGTCGGCCTCGAGTACCTCACGCTGAACCGCGTCTCGGGCACGCTCTCGGGCGGCGAGTCCCAGCGCATCCGGCTCGCCACACAGATCGGCTCCGCCCTCATGGGCGTGCTTTACATCTGTGACGAGCCATCGATCGGCCTCCATCCGATCGATGGCGACCGGCTCATCCGCACGCTCGAACGGCTGCGCGACCTGGGCAACACCGTCCTCATCGTCGAGCACGACGAGGCGATGATGCGCGCGGCCGACTGGATCATCGATATGGGCCCGGGCGCCGGCGTCCACGGCGGCCACGTCGTCGCCGAGGGTGATATCGAGGCAATCAAGGCGAACGAAGCGAGCATCACCGGGGCCTACCTCTCGGGCCGCCGCGAAATCCCCGTCCCGGCAACGCGCAGGCCAGGCAACGGCAAGGCCATCCGCATCCGCGGAGCCCGCGAAAACAACCTTCGCAATATCGATGTCGAAATCCCGCTCGGAAAGTTCGTTGCGGTCACCGGCGTTTCGGGCTCTGGCAAATCCTCGCTCATCACCGACATCCTCGTCCGGCGGGCCACCAACGTGCTCCACGGCGCCCGCCAGCGGCCCGGCCTGCACGACGCCATCGAAGGCCTCGAACACATCGACAAGGTCGTCGATATTGATCAATCCCCGATCGGCCGGACACCCCGCTCCAACCCGGCCACCTACACCGGGGCCTTTGGCATCATCCGCGACCTCTTCGCCTCGGTCCCTGAGGCGAAGGCCAGGGGCTACAAAGCGGGGCGGTTCAGCTTCAACGTGAAGGGCGGCCGCTGCGAGGAGTGCACCGGCGATGGCTACAAAATCGTCGAAATGCAGTTCCTCCCCGATGTAACCGTGCCCTGCGAGGTATGCCACGGCAAGCGCTACAACCGCGAGGCGCTCGAAATCCTCTTCCGCGGCAAGAGCATCGCCGATGTGCTCGATATGACCGTCTCCGAAGCGGCCGAGTTCTTCGAACGCTTCCCTCGCGTCAAGCGCATCCTCGATACGCTGGAGGCTACGGGCCTTGGCTACATCCACATCGGCCAGCCAGCGACCACCCTGTCAGGCGGCGAGGCCCAACGCATCAAACTGGCCAGCGAGCTCTCCCGCCGGTCCACGGGCCGCACCCTCTACGTCCTTGACGAACCCACCACCGGGCTCAGCTTCCAGGATGTCGCCCACCTGCTGGACGTGCTCCAACGACTGGCCGACGCCGGCAACACCGTCCTCGTCATCGAGCACCACCTCGATGTCATCAAGGCGGCCGATCACGTCATCGACCTCGGTCCACTCGGAGGGGACCGGGGTGGCCAGGTCGTCGCGACAGGCACGCCCGAAGAGGTAGCCCTGGTCGCGGAGAGCTACACCGGCCAGTACCTGCGCCCCATCCTCCATGCCGCGGGCACCCTGCCCGTCGACAGGGCTGCGGCCATCCGCCCCGGCGCCGCGCACCGCGCGCCCACAGCCATCGAAGTCGATGGTGTCGCGATCGGCCCGCGTCCGCGGCGTAAGCCCGTGGCAGCCCCAACCATGCCACCGGGCGGCCACCCCGGGGATTCGGCCAGACCCGTTGCCATCGGGGCCACTGCCATCGAAGAGAGGGCCGCGGCCGCCGCAGCCCGCATCAACGCCCGGATCTCCCGCGAGGCCGCGCCTGCCCCCGAACGCCCGGAGACGAAAGCCGCGGCGAAGCGCCGGCGCCAGGCGGAGAGCCCACGCAGGGAGACAGCGAGCGAGCGCACCCTGCGCGAGGCCCGCGAGGCCCGGCCAAAGGACGGGTGATCGGCCCGGACATCAGCCGCACCAGGCGATGATCGCGCTGTTGAGCGCGTGCGCTGCCTCCCACTGGACGAAGTGCCCGCAGTCCCGCAGGAGAAACGGTCCGACGTGGCTCGGGAAGACGGCTGCCGCCATCCGGTCGAAGTCCGGGTAGAGCACGTGGTCGCTGGGCCCGAACAGGATCATCGTCGGTGTGGGGTTCGGGGCCGCCATGGCCGATGGTCCGGAACGTGCGGCCTCGTTGAAGGTGCTCTCGTACGCTCCGAAACTCGCCCGCAGCTTCGCGCCGTCCGCGAACGGCTCGGTCATGAAGTCGACGGCCGCCGGTTCGAATGCCCCCGGGTGTGCCCAGAACCGCGAGGTGTAGAACGTGGCGATGTACCGTCGCCGTTCCCCGGGCGTCGCGAGTTCGGCGGCCAGGGCATCGGGCTCCCGTCCCTGCCGCACGAAATAGTCGGATGCCTCCCGCGGAGGCCGCGTCCGCATGCCGGCCATCTTCTCCGCGTCGTACGGGAGCGGAGAGTTGAACAGCACCATCCGCTCGATGAATCCCGGGTACCGAAGCGACAGGTCCTGGATCACCGGCCCGCCGAGATCGCCCGCCGCCGCGATGATCCGCTCGTGCTCCAGGTGGTCGTGGACCAGTGCATGCAGGTCCTGCGCGTGGGAGGCGACGTCATGGTATCCGTCTGGCCCGGGTTCCGAATCGCCAAATCCCCGGAGGTCCGGCGCGATGACCTCGAACCCGGCGGCGGCGAGCACGCCGATGTTCCTCCACCAGATCCGCTTCGTCTCCGGCCAACCGTGCACCAGGAGCAGCGGCCTCCCGCCCGCGCCTTCCCGCACGAAGGCCTGCCGGAATCCGCGCGCTGAGGCGTGCTCGATGTGGTACCGGTCCGGGTTCAGGTCATCCGTCACAGGTCAGCCCAGCCTCACCAGCGTCCTGCCCCGGACCTTGCCGGCGAGGATGTCGGCACAGACGGCCCGCACACCGTCGAGGTCGGTCTCCACGGCGATGGACTCCATCAGGCCGCGCGGCCGAAGGTCGGTCGCAAGCCGGTTCCAGATTTCAATCCGCCTGGACATGGGACAGAACACCGAATCGATACCGAGCAGGCTGACGCCGCGCAGGATAAACGGGTAGACGGTCGTATTCAGGATGCCCCCGCCGGTCAGCCCGTTCAGGGCAATCGCCCCGCCGTACCTCATCGTCCGGATCAGGTAAGCCGTGGTGGCGCCGCCCACGGGGTCGACCGCGCCGGCCCACCGCTCACTCTCCAGGGGGCGAGTGCTCTCCGCGCTCACGTCCTCGCGGGAAAGGATCTCTGCCGCCCCGAGCTCGCGCAGGAACGCGTGCTCGCTCGCCTTTCCGGTGCTGGCCGCGACCGTGTACCCGAGCTGGGCGAGCATGCTGACAGCGGTGCTCCCAACCCCGCCCGTCGACCCCGTGACGATCACCGGCCCCTGCTCCTTCCGCAGCCCGTGGTGTTCCAGGGCCATCACCGACATTGCCGCCGTCATCCCGGCAGTGCCCAGGGCCATCGCTTCCTTCGTGGTCATGCCCTGCGGCAGGGCCATCACCCAGTCCGCCGGCACCCGGGCCATCTCAGCGAACCCGCCCGGGTGTGCCACGCCCACGTCGTAGCCCGTAACAACCACCGCGTCGCCCGGCGAGAACCGCGGATCCTTCGAATCGAGCACCGTTCCGGCAAGGTCGACGCCCGGCACCATCGGATAGCTGCGGATCACTCGCCCGGCCGGGGTCAGGGCGAGGCCGTCCTTGTAGTTGATCGAACTCCACTCGACCTTGATGGTGACCTCGCCGGGGGGGAGGTCGCTCTCCGCAAGCTCGCGGACAGCGACCGAGAACTCTTCGCCCTGCTTGTCGACAACGATGGCGCGGTAACCCATGGGTGCTCCAGAGTGAGTCTTGCCTCCGGAGGTTGCGGCCCCCGGGCGGAATCCGCAACTCGCCGCCCGTGGCGCGTACCGCAGCCGGCCCAACAATGCGCGTGTGCAGACTGCCGCGCTCGCAATCGTCTTCCTGGCGACGATCGCGGCGCTCTACCTTCGCCCCTTCGGTGCGCGCGACTGGCACGTTGCCCTGGTGGGCGCGCTTGTGGCCTGGGCTATCGGCCCGCTCGGCTTCCACGATGGACTGGAGACCATCGGTGACTCGGCAAACATCGTCGCGTTCTTCCTCGGGTTGATGCTCCTGGCGGCGGGGGCCGAGAGCGCAGGTCTCTATGCCCGGGCCGCGCTCCTCCTTCGCGCCCGCCCCACCGTACGCGGCCGGGTCGGCACGGTCCTTGTCCTCGGGACGCTGATCACGGCCGTCCTCTCCAACGACGCGACGCCGCTGGTCCTGACTCCGGCGATTTTTGCCGCCGGGGTCGCCTGCTCCCGCGCGACCACGCGCTCGGCGCTGGCCGCGACCTTCACGGCCGACGGGGCGAGCCTGCTCCTGCCGGTCAGCAACCCGGTGAACCTGCTCTTCTACGAGCGATTCGATATGGCATTCGGAGGCTACCTGCGGACGATCACGCCCGCCGCCCTCGCCGGCGTCGCTGCCCTGGCGCTGGTCACCTGGAAGCGCACCCCACGAGCCGCAGTCTCCCCCGAGGACGAGGCCCCGCCGGTCGGACTGGCTGCCCGGAGAACGGTTGTCCCGGCCATCGGTGTCGTGATTGCGCTGGCCATCGCCTATGCGTGGGCGGGCCTGGCGGAGCTGCCGCTCGGACTGATCACGCTCGGTGGCGGCGCCGCACTCTACGTTGCGGCCCGCGCAGGCGGCCCAATCGAGCTCGCGGCATACCGAAGGTACATCGCACCCGGCATCCTTGTCTTCGTTGCGAGCCTGCTCCTGCTGGTCGAGAACGTGGTTGCGGCCGGGGTGCTCGATGGCGTAGGCGATCTCCTGGTCGCGCTCGAGGAGCGTCCTGCCCTGGTGGCCGTCGCAGGGACGGCGTGCGCCGCGACCATCCTGGCCAACCTGATGAACAACTGGCCGGCCGCGCTCGTGCTGGCGGCGACCATTGGGTCCGCGCCCGGCGATCACGATGCGCTGGTGGCGGGTGCGCTCATCGGCTCGGCCATCGGCGCCAATTTCACGATGGTCGGTTCGTTGAGCACCGTGTTCTGGCTGAGCCTGGCCCGCCAGTACGGTGCGAGCTACACCGCTGCCGCCTATGCGCGCCTCGCCTTTGCCCCGACGCTGGCGGCTCTGGCTGCCGCTTGCGTGGTCGCGGCGCTCCTGGTGTGAACGCTAGCGCCGCACCCGGTAGCGGCAGTAGACCTCGCTGGTTTCGGGGTTGGCGATAGCAGAGACCAGCTCCAGTTGGGTGAGCGCGGCACGCGTGAACGCGGCCTCACCCTCAACCGGCGTCAGCGTCTCGCGCCCCCCGACGACCACCGGCCCGATGGTCACGAAGTACTCGTCGACGAACCCGAGCCGGAACATCTGCGCGTTGAGCGATGGCCCGCCCTCGCAGAGCAACACGCGGGCATGAAGCCGGTGGCGCATGTGTTCCATCATCGCTGCAAGCTCCCCTTCCCGGGGCAGCAGCACCACGTGCCGTCCGGTCGCCTCGATGTCCTCGCATCGCTCCGGGGGAGCCCCGTGCCCCAGGTACACCACCGCTTCGAAGTCGCTGGCGGTGAAGAACAGCCGGTCGAGCGGGAGATCGCCAGAGGCCGAGATGGTGGCGGCGATAGGGAGGCGCGGCTTCCCGCGCCGCACCCGCAGCTCCTCCAGCGCGGGGTCGCCAAGCCGCGATGACGACCCGGTTGCCCGCAGTGTTCCCGCCCCGTTGAGCACCACGTCGGCATTGACCCGCAACTCACGCATCAGCCGCTGGTCCACCTTCGAACCGATGCCCTGCTCGGTGCCTTCAACCACGACCTTGCCATCGGCCGACATCACCATGTTCACCAGCACGTAAGGCCGATCCGGCGGTGGCGCGGGCAGGTCGAGCGAGGTGTAGTCCGGCTTGGTCACGCTGGCTCCATCTTACGTGTCGAGTTTCTGTCGTGATTTTCACGCGCCCTTGCAATGCGCGTTGCGCCCACGTAGAGTGCCCCCGGCTCGAGCCGGGGAGCTCGGCCGCGGGCGATGACGTCCGGGCCGGCAGGCGAGCGGCTGCCGGAGGTAGGGTCAGTGCCGAGGCTTCTTCCAGGCGGCTGGGCGTCATGGGCATCGCTCGGGTCTGCTGCGTTCGTCACGGTGCTTCTTGTTGGAGCTCGAACCTCAGAAGCCGGCGCCACTTCCGAGGGACCGCTCAGTCCCACTGCGGATGTGGCGGCATCCTTCTGGAACCGCAACCCCACAAGCTCAACCATCTCCCAGGTCCTGTCGGACGGTTCCTGCCAGCTTTCCGACGCGAGTTACATATCGTCCAGCACGGGAGGGGCCAGCTTTCTCGTTCGCATTTCGCCGGGTGCCACGCACAATGGCAAGAAAGTGAGCTCGCTGGATGTCGCAGTGTGTTTCCGCTATGGCGCGAGTCCCGGTGCCGCATTCACTCCGCAAGCCCGTATCGATGGGACGGTCATCAGGGGGAGCCCGTTGACGGCGACCAGCGGAGAGTGCCAGGAGACCGTCCAGCGGATCACGCTCCCCACAGCTGTCACGAAGTCGGACAACACCATCGTGGACGTCGGCGCCGTCAAGTCTGATGCCGATACGAAGACGGTGCGGATTTGCTCCATCCGGGTCACCATCAATTACGAGGACGAGGTTCCGCCACCCCTGCCCGCCATAACGAAGAGCGCCGCCGACCTCGACCTCTCCACCCCCGGCCATCAGTCCATCGACGCCACGCGCGCCTACTGGGACATCACCATCGATAACTCGGCCGCTGGCGCCATCGCGCGGCAGGGCATCGTTGTCTCCGACGGAAACAACGATGCCGTTCTCGAGTCCACCACCCCGGCCGGGGCATGTGGCTCCGAACCTTCCCAGGGTCCCACATGGACCTGCGACGTCGCGGCCGGCGCGACCACCGTGTTGCGCGTGTCGCGTCCCCGCTCGGCCGTCGCGAACCCGTGCACCGGCGGCGAGCTCACCAATGTCCTGGCTTCGGCAACGCTCGTCGACGGCACGCCACTCCCCATTCAGCAAGGAACAGTGGACAGCCCGGTCGCTATCACGGTCCCGCCCGATACCTCAGCCTGCCCGCTCCCCACGGTCCGGCTCGTCGCGCATGACCCGCCGGTCGCGAACGGCTTCGCCTCCTGGGACATTGCCATCGAGCAGCCAACCGGCGGGGTCGCGCGGGCAGTGTCGATCCTTCCGTCGACCGCGGTGGAGCTGGTCACCCCGGCTCCCTCCGGCGCCTGCACATTCGATCAGGGCGCATTGGCCTGCAGTGTTCCCGCCACCGGGACCGTGAGCGTCACCGTCCGGCGGTCCGTCTCGGCGGAGAACCTGGACAGCGGGTCGCTCTGCAACGGGGGGATCATCTCATTGCACCTGGCCTCGGCGTCCCTTGGGGATGGCACTTCCCTGTCTATCACGGAGGGCGGGCCATCCGCTCCCGTGGCTTACCCCGTCCAGGATACGAGCGCCTGCGGCCCCGTTGCCGTCGCCAAGTCGCTCCTCCCGGGCGGCGCCGCCGCGGTCGCCGAGCCGGACAAGGTCGCCTGGGCGCTCTCCCTCGCGAACCCGGCTACCGGGCTCGATGGCGCCACGATCGGGTTCCGCGACACCGATGCCGCGGTGGTCTCCGGACCCGTGTACTCCACCGGCGATGGCTACTGCACTGGCGACATCACGTCGGCGGCCGGCGCCTCCTGCACGCTCCCCGCGGGTGTCTCGGTCCAGTGGACCGTACGCCCGTCGTCAGCCGTGAAGCAGGAATGCGCCGCCCACACGTTCGAAAACGTCGCCGGGTACCGCTCCCGCGCGGATGATCCCTGGGTCGAACTGCCCGGTCCGTCCATTGTGCTTGCAGGTGACCCCGCGCTGTGCACCCGCGTCGTCGAAGTGTGCCTTGTCGTCGAGGACAACCATGACGGTGTCGTCGAACCGGATGGCGGCCAGTTCCGCTTCGGGAACAGCGGCAACGGCACAACGCTGACGCTCGAAGCCACCGAAGGGACGGCGTCGTGCGGCGACCTGGTTGTCCCGGCCCCGACAGCATCGATCTTCCAGTTCGGTGCCGGCACGGGTGACCGGCCCGGTTCGAACGGGCTCGCGGGCCGTTGGAGTGGCGATGCGCCCGGGTATCCGCGCTCCTTTGCCGGCGAGTCGTCCTGCGATGCCGCCAGCGCCGCCGAAGCTGTACCGGTCGGCGCGACCGTGGCGCGGGTGACGTTCTGCAACCGCCCGGCCCCCAGGACCCGGTCGATCGTGGTCGCGCATCACTACTTCCCGCCGGAGCTCCCGGTCACCCGGCCGGCCATCGCCTTCTCGTCGCCCCACATTCTGCCCTCGTGCACGGCGGCCGACGCCAGCGATGGCTCGTCCTCCACCTGGACCTGTCTCGTGCCGGTTGATTGGAGCGGCCAGGTGAACGTCCTCGTGCCGGCCGGGAGGGTGGCCGGCGCCTGCGCGGCGGGACTCCAACCCGCGGCGGACTACCGCTCGTGCAGCTACCGTCGCGCCGCTCTCATGGTCCGGGCAAACTTCGTCGAGCACGGCGTTCCCCTTGACCAGGGCGACATCCCGCCGGTCGGGGTCGATGGTTCCTTCGTTGCCCCGTCCCCGGTCGCCGGGGGCTTCGGCTGGGGGCCCGTGGCCGTCGATCCGCTCGTCGCGCATGCGGTGGACATTGGCTTCGATTCAGGCCGGTGGCGTCTTTCGGGCGAACCCTCGCTTGAAGGCGACGCCTGCGCCTGGCACACACCGCCGGCCAAGGGAACGGCCGGCGTCCTGGTGGACCTGCCGCCGGGCGGCGGTTGCACGGTGAGCTTCACGTTGGAGCGCCTGGTGGTGACGGTGACGATCCACCAGCTGTACCTGGGCGCTCCGGGCGACCCACCGGCATTTTCGGTCGCCGTCGACGGAGTCGCGGATGGCGCCCCTTGGGCCGAATCCGGGAGCCCTGCCCACACTTGGCACAAGGCGGTCGTGATCGCCTCCGGAGGTTCCAGCCTGGCGGTCACCGCCGCTGTCCCCACCGGCTGGGCGCACGTCGCGGCCTTCCGGGGAGAGTGCAGCATCTTCAACGGGTCGGCGGATCCTTCCGCCGATGACACGGTGGCGATCGAAGTGTCCGGCGTGCAACCCGGCGAAGAGGTCCACATCTGCTTTGTGAGTGTGGCGGTTGGTTCCCTGTTGCTGGTCGTCAACGAAACCCGCCCGTCCGCCGCAGCGGAAGAATGGCAGTTCGCAACTACCTCTCCGGTCGTCGGCAATCCCGCGCTGACCACGGCTCCGAACCCCGGCCCCGATCCCACGGTGACAACCGCCGTCCAGACGTTCGCTCGCGTCCCGGTGGGGTCGTACGCCATCCGCCAGCTCGGTGGCTCGATGGCGTGCCAAGCCGGCGCGACCGCAGCCGACTTCCAGACGACGGCTGCCGCAAAGCTGGACGCCCTCCCGCCGGATGCCGGGACGACCGCTGTCGTGGGAGACGCGGACGTGCCGTTCGACATCGGCAAGGGCCGCGTCACCTACGTACGCTTCGATAACGCCGGGTGCGGGACGGTCCTCGAGACCGGCGTCATCGCCGTCGCGGTCCTGAACGACCTCGACGGCGACGGCGTGCGCGACCCCGGCGAAGCGGGGGTCGCCGGCTGGCCAATCGAGGTAAGCGGCCCTGACGGCGCGGTCGAGCTCCCCACGGACAGCACGGGAACCGTGCAATTCCCGGTGGTCGCGGGCGGCACCTACGAAGTGCGGGAGGGCGCACTTCCAGGCTGGCGCGCCACCTCCCCTGTGCAGATCACCGTCGCCGCTGGCCTCGGCGAGACCCGGCACGCGGTCTTCTTCCAGCAGCCACGCGTCGCCGTCTCTGCCACGCTGACCGAGATTTCGCTCGCCCATCCCGCCGGGAGCCCCGGCGAGGGCTGGGAAGTCCTCCTGGCCGGCTGTGGGGAGGTGCGTACCGCGGCCACCGGAAAGGCCGGCAACGTCACCTTCGAGGATCTCGCCCCGGCAGTGGGCTGCGAGTACACCGTCAGCCCGGGAGCGCGAACGGGCTGGTCATTTGTCGTCTCATCCAAAACTGCTGCCCCGGCCGGCCCGGGCGAAATGGCCACGCTGGTGTTCACGGCCGTGAAAATCGAGGTCTGCGTGGCCTGCGCGCCACCTGCCGGGGACGGGAGAGACGGTGAGGAGTCGCCGGCCATGGTGGTGCTGCGGGTGCTGCCGGGTTCAAACCTGGTAACGTGGCCAGGCGGTCTTACGCCCGTTGAGCAGGCGTTCGGCGAGGCCCACGGCGTACGCGCCGTGTACCGCTGGGACAGCGAGACTGGCAGGTGGTCGAAGTACTTCCCCGGGCTCCCCGGATACCTGAGCGACCTGCAGGACCTGGTTCCGGGGGCCGCGTACTGGGTCATCTCCGCGTCCGGCGGAGTGCTCCAAATTCCGGGAGCGGGTTAGGAGCGACTCATCGGGTCGCTTAGCCTGGCATGCAGAGAAAGAGCGCGCGCGTTGGATAAACTCGGAGGATGACCACAGAAACACGGCCGGACCGCCAGGCTGACATCCGGCGTTATCGCGAGAACCTGAAGGATGAGGTCGATGGAGCCGCGCTCTACCGCCTCCTCGCCGATGCGGAAAAGGACCCGCACCTCAAGACCGTGTATGAGCGCCTGGCCGTCAGCGAGGACCGGCACCAGGAGCTGTGGGAGCGCAAACTCCGCGAGGCCGGCGCCGAGGTGCCCGTCTTCAGGCCATCGTTCCGGGTCAAGGTGATCGGTTGGCTCGCCCGCCGCTTCGGCACCGAGGCGGTCAGCCCCATCGTCACCCGCATGGAAGTGGCGGCCACGGGGATGTACGACAACCAGCCCGAAGCCGTTGCCGAACACCTCCCCGCCGACGAGCGTTCGCACGCGCGCCTCTTCCGCGAAATCAGTTCCGGCAGCCGCGCGGGCCGCGTCTCCGTCGATATCGCCAGGCTCGAGGGTCGCCATCGCGCCGCCAACGGGAACGCGCTTCGGGCGGCTGTCCTCGGCGCGAACGATGGCCTCGTCTCGAACCTCAGTCTGGTCATGGGCGTGGCTGGCGCCGATCCCGGCCGCGATGTCGTCCTCCTCTCCGGGGTCGCAGGGTTGCTCGCAGGGTCGCTCAGCATGGCCCTCGGGGAATGGATTAGCGTCCGCAGCTCCACCGAGGCGCTCGAACGCCAGCTCGCCATCGAACAAGAGGAGCTCGAGCACATCCCGGAGGAAGAAGAGGCGGAGCTGACCCTGATCTACCAGGCAAAGGGACTCAGCGAAGCCGACGCCCGGGCGACAGCGCGGCGCATCATCTCGAACCCTGACGTTGCCCTTTCTACCCTGGCCCGCGAAGAGCTCGGCATGACGGAAGAGGAATCTGGCAGCGCCTGGGTCGCCGCCATCACCTCGTTCCTCACCTTCAGCGTGGGGGCTATCCTCCCGGTCCTTCCATGGCTGGCGCTTTCGGGGCCGGCGGGTATCGCGGGGAGCGGCATCGCCAGCGGGCTCGGGCTATTCCTCGTCGGCGCGATTATCACCCTCTATACCGGCAGGGGCGCCTGGTTCTCGGGCCTTCGCATGCTGGGGTTCGGCCTCGCCGCCTCCGCCATCACTTTCGGCATCGGCAAGCTGATCGGAGTCAGTACCGGCGTCTGAGTCGCCGGCCACGGCGCACCCTAGATGGCAATTTCCAGCGTCAGACGCCGGTCGGTGGTCCGGATCGCGATCAGCCGGTAGTGCAGCCCACCGGCCACTTCGTCCAGGCGGTCCTGGATGGGCTGCTCCAGCAAATCGGCAATGGCCTGGGGCGCGGCTACATCTCCCAGTGCAGCTTCCACCACATCAAGCTGGAGCCGGCCCTCAACAATATTGGGGTCCAGGGTGATGGAGGAGCGCAGCCCCACCCCGATGGTCCCGACAGTCATCTCTACCCTGATGATTCCCGATGTCCCAACGGTGACCTCGACGAGAGGCTTTTCGCCAAACGCCGGGATCGCCGGCAATTCCCGGGCGATGATGGCGGCTAGCGCCTGCTCGTCGAGCGAAAGCGAGACATTCCCGCCACCCGCCCGGTCCGCACCGTTCGAATCGAAGTTCGGGTCGACCGAAAAGAACAGGACGGTGCCGAGCACGCCGCAGAGGCCGCCCAGCACCAGCAGGAGTAGCGTTCTCATGAGCGCTGACACGATGCCCGCAACGCCCGCTCCGGGCAAACAGTGGCACTTGCGCGTAATCCCGGCCGCGCTCCATACTGAAGTCTCTGGTGGCTAGAGCGAGGTGGGCCCACCCGTTCCCATCCCGAACACGGAAGTGAAACGCCTCAGCGCTGACGATACTGCCCGGGCAACCGGGTGGGAAAATAGGCCGCCGCCGGTTATAAGAAAGCCGCCTCCCGGGCGGTTTTTCCGTTTTTCGCCCTGGCGGTAACTCGAAGCCCCCCTCACACGTTTCATTGCGAGGGAGCCGCCCGAAAAGGCAGTCCTGTGGCGCTCCGGGATCGCCCCGGTTTGCTTTCTCCAACCATTGGCCGCTGCTACAATCGATTTTCGAGACCCCTCAATTCACCCCGGCCGCGTCCCTATCTCCCATAGGTCGTTTGGCCCCAGACGGAGCCGCACTTGTCACCAGAAACCGCCCAATCCACCCCCACCCAGCCCGAAGCGAACGAAATGGTCATGGACATGGGGGCCCTCCTCGAAATGGAGGATGCCCAGCCCGGCCAGCTTCGCCGTGGCGAGATCGTCGAGGGGATGGTCATGGGCGCTTCTCCCGATGGCCTCATTGTCGACGTCGGTACCAAAACCGAGGCCGTCATCCCGCAGAACGAAATGCTCTCCCTTGGCGTCGATGGCGCCACCAGGCTGAAGGCTGGCGATACCGTCAAGGTGATGGTCCTTCAGCCGTCGAGCTCCGAAGGCCATGCCATCGTCTCGCTCGACCGCGCCCGCGGTGAGGAGGGCTGGGACACGCTTGCCGCCCGCTACGAATCGGGCGAAATCTTCGAAGCCCAGGTCACCGGCCATAACCGTGGCGGCGTCCTCGTCAACGTCGATGGCGTCAACGCCTTCGTCCCCCTCTCGCAAATCGATAGCGTGCGGCGCGACGACCCCGATGCGGCCAACCAGCTCGCCAACCTCGTCGGCAAGCCCATCAGCCTCAAGGTCATCGAGCTCAACAGGAAGCGCAACCGCGTCATCCTCTCGGAACGCGCCGCGATGGCGGAGGTCCGCAAGGGCCAGAAGGAACGCGTCCTCGAAGAGCTCGAGGAGGGCCAGATCCGCACCGGCCGCGTCTCTTCGATCACCGACTTCGGTGTCTTCGTCGACCTCGGCGGCGCCGACGGCCTCGCCCATATGACCGAACTGACCTGGGAGCGCGGCAAGAAGGCACGCGACCTCTTCAACGTCGGCGACGAAGTGCAGGCCTACATCCTCAAGATCGACCGCGACACCAAGAAGATCTCGCTCTCGTTGAAGCGTGCCCAGCCCGAAAAATGGGACAGCACCGTCAACCGCTTCGTCGTTGGCCAGATCCTCATCGGCCGCGTCACCAAGCTCATGGCGTTTGGCGCCTTCGTCCGCCTCGATGGCCCGGTCGAAGGTCTCATCCACATCTCCGAGCTTTCGAACCGCCGAATCCAGCATCCGAAGGATGTCGTGAAGGAAGGCGACGTGGTCCCCGTCAAGCTCGTCCGCATCGAAAAGGACCGTCACCGGCTGGGCCTGAGCCTGCGCCAGGCACGGAACGATGCCGAGGCAATGGGCTTCGTGTTCGATGCCAATGGAGCGGTGATCGACTACCCCGATGACGTCCGCGAGCAGTTCAACCTGCCGCCCAGGGATAAGTCGGCGGCCCCGGCACGCCGCGAGCCGCGGACGGCCCAGGAGGCCATCGAGCAGGCGGTCTCGCGCGATGCCGAGCCCATCTCTGCCTTTGCCCACGCCTTCCAGCAGGCCCTTGAAAAGGAAGAAGGCGGCGCCGCCATCGTCGAATCGATCGCACAGGCAGGGGCACCTGTGGCAGAAAGCAAGGTAAATGCCGACGCGACACCTGCCGCCCCGGTGGTGGAAGATGGATCTGCGGAGCAGGCAGAAACCGAATCGCCGCAGGCCGCCGCAGCCGCCGACGAACCCGGAGCACCCGCCGGGGACGTAGCTACTGCAGCAGAATCGACTGAGGAGGCACCTGCTGACGGCTCGTAGTCGTTCTTTGGGCGTACCCAGAGGGTTGGAGAAGGAACATGGCCGATAGGTTCGACAAGTTCACCGAGCGCGCACGCCGCGTGCTGACGCTCGCGCAGGAAGAAGCGCATCGCTTCAACCACAACTATATCGGCACCGAGCACATCCTCCTCGGACTGGTGCGCGAAGGCGACGGCGTGGCCGCCAAGGTCCTCGCCAATCTCGGCGTCGAACTCAACAAGGTCCGCTCCGCTGTCGAGTTCATCATCGGCCGCGGCGACCGCACGGTCCTCGGCGAAATCGGCCTCACCCCCCGCGCGAAGAAGGTCATCGAGCTCGCCGTCGATGAGGCCCGGAGGCTCAACCACAGCTACATCGGCACCGAGCACCTCCTCCTCGGCCTCGTCCGCGAGGGCGAAGGCATCGCCGCGGGCGTGCTCGAAAGCCTTGGAGTCAACCTCGAGCGCGTCCGCGCCGAGACTACGCGCATCCTGAGCCAGTCGGCCCCCCAG
Organism: uncultured Anaerolineaceae bacterium; assembly: GCA_964648195.1. Taxonomy (GTDB): domain Bacteria; phylum Chloroflexota; class Dehalococcoidia; order Tepidiformales; family Tepidiformaceae; genus Amarobacter. The sequence continues at coordinate 29,705 of CAZYLL010000021.1, forward strand.
GCCGCCTCCGCCGGCGCCGGCGCCCGCCAGGCAACCCGCACGCCCACGGTCGACCAGCTGGGCATCGACCTCACCGCCGCTGCCCGCAACGGCCAGCTCGACCCGGTTATCGGCCGCTCCAACGAGCTCGAGCGCGTCGTCCAGATCCTCTCGCGCCGCACCAAGAACAACCCGGTCCTCATCGGCGAGCCCGGCGTGGGCAAGACGGCCATCGCCGAACTGCTGGCGCAACGTATCGTCTCCGGCGATGTCCCCGAGACGCTCCAGGGCAAGCGGCTCCTCACGCTCGATATCGGCTCGCTCGTGGCGGGCACCAAGTACCGCGGCGAATTCGAGGAGCGCCTGAAAAAGGTCATCGAGGAAATCAAGGGCTCCGGCAACTGCATCCTTTTCATCGATGAGCTGCACATGCTCGTTGGTGCGGGCGCTGCCGAAGGTGCAGTCGATGCGGCCAACATCCTCAAGCCCTCGCTCGCCCGCGGCGAACTGCAATGCATCGGCGCCACCACCCTCGATGAGTACCGCAAGCACATCGAACGCGATGCCGCCCTCGAACGCCGCTTCCAGCCGGTCATGGTCGAACAACCCACCGTGGAAGAAACCATCGAGATCCTCAAGGGCATTCGCCCGCGCTACGAAGACCACCACAAACTCAAGATCAGCGACGCCGCCCTGACCGCGGCCGCCGAGCTTTCCGCGCGTTACGTCAGCGACCGCTTCCTGCCCGATAAGGCGATCGACCTCATCGATGAGGCCGCCAGCCGCGTCCGAATCCGCCGCGCTGCTACGCCGCCATCGCTCAAAGAAGCGATGAAGGGCCTCGAAAGCCTCCGCCGCGAGAAGGACCAGGCCATCGCATCGCAGCAGTACGAATATGCCGCCGAACTGCGCGACCGCGAACTCAAGCTCCAGGACAAAATCAAGGAGATGGGCGAGTGGGAAGAAGGCGAGGAAGGCATCGCCACTCCCGTGGTCACCGAGGAAGATGTCTCCGAGGTCGTCTCCATGTGGACGGGCATCCCCGTCGCCCGTATCGCCAGCGAGGAGAGCGCCCGCCTGCTCAAGATGGAAGAACAGCTCCGCAGCCGTGTCATCGGCCAGGACGAAGCCATCGAGACCATCGCCCGGGCTGTCCGCCGCGCTCGCGCCGGACTCAAGGACCCGCGCCGCCCGATCGGCGTGTTCCTCTTTTGCGGCCCGACGGGTGTCGGTAAGACCGAGCTCGCCCGCGCGCTCGCGGAGTTCATGTTCGATTCCCAGGACAACATGATTAAGCTCGACATGAGCGAGTTCAGCGAGAAGCACACGGTCTCGCGGCTAGTCGGCGCACCTCCCGGTTACGTCGGCTACGACGACGGCGGCCAGCTCACCGATACCGTGCGGCGCAAGTCGTACTGCCTCATCCTCCTCGACGAGATCGAGAAGGCGCACCCGGAAGTCTTCAACCTGTTGCTCCAGATCTTCGACGAAGGCCGCCTGGCCGATGCGAAGGGCCGCAAAGTCGACTTCCGCAATACCATCATCATCATGACCTCGAACGTCGGGTCCGACCTCATCAAGAAGGACTCGGGGCTGGGCTTCACCACCACCACCGAGGAGGTGAAGACCTTCGAAGACCGCTACCAGCGAATGAAGGAAAAGGTCCTCAGCGAACTGAAGAACGTCTTCAAGCCAGAGTTCCTCAACCGCATCGATAGCACGGTCGTGTTCCGCTCGCTCAGCCGCGAAGACATCCGCCGCATCGTCGATAACGAGCTTCGGAAGGTCGAGAAGACGCTGCTTCAGAAGGGCATCCGTCTCGAAGTCACCGATGCCGGCAAGGACTGGCTCGGCGAAAAGGGCTACGACCCGGTGTTTGGTGCCCGGCCGCTGCGCCGCGTCATCCAGGACAACATCGAAGACAGGCTCAGCGAAATGCTGCTCTCCGGTGAGTTCGGCGCTGGCGACCTGGTGAAGGTCGATGCCGACGAGGACGGCCTGAAGATCGAGCCCGTGCGCGAACCCGCCCCGGTGGGATAACCGCACAGGCCGCCAACGCTCCTGCGGGGGGCGCCGCGCACTCAGCGTGACGCCCCTCTTCTTTTACCTCGACTACCGGCGTGGTGGTGGCCTCACCTCCAGGATTTCGAACATGCCGTCGAGGTACCCAACCGCTTTTCGGTCCCATGGCTACTAGACAAAACGCCGCGGACGCGGCATCCTCTGTCCGTCTGAACGCTACGTAGGCCCCTGCAGGGACGGTTCCGCTGTGGGTAGGGGCCCTGTTTCCGCCGCAACCCCGGCCATTGACCGGCGTGGCCTCCTTGGGTACGCTGTTAGACGGCTCGCTATGCCCATCGTTTCCCCAAGCATCGTTGGCCCACGGCAGATCGCTTCTCTGCGCCATTCGCCCCATTAGTCCTGAAGGAGTTGCCACAGGATGACCACTACGCATGACGTGGTGCGAGGGGGGGCTGTTACCCCGCTCGAAGTCAAGACCTACGGACAGATCCCCAACGTCCTCGACCTCCCCAACCTCATCAAGATCCAGATCGACGCCTTCGACTGGTTCAAGCGGGAAGGTCTCCGGGAACTCCTCAACGAGATATCCCCCATCCAGGACTTCACCGGCTCGAAGATGGACCTGATCTTCGGCGATTACGAATTTCGCGAGCCCAAGCACCCCATGGACGAATGCCGCGAGCGCGACCTCACCTACGCCGCGCCCCTGTTCGTCGATGTCGAGCTCCGCATCAAGGATTCCGGCGAAATCAAGGAACAGCGCCTCTTCTTCGGCGATTTCCCCCTCATGACCGACCGCGGCACGTTCATCATCAACGGCGCCGAGCGCGTCGTGGTCAGCCAGCTCGTCCGCTCCCCCGGCGTGTACTACACCATCGAAACCGACGCGGCCACCGGCAAGCGCCTCTGCCACGCCAAGCTCATCCCCAACCGCGGCGCCTGGCTCGAGTTCGAAACCTCGAACCGCGACGTGCTCTATGTGAAGGTCGACCGCAAACGCAAGATCCCCGTAACCACGCTCATCCGCGCGATCGATGTCCCCGGGCTGCTCCCGGGCGACAGGGACAACTCGCGCTTCGCGAAGTACTGGGCAGCGCTTGAATCGGGCGAAGACCGCGCCCGCGAGGCCGCGCTGCGCGAGCTCGAGACCGAGCTCGGCACCGACGAGCGCCTCCTCGCCATGTTCGAGGCCGTCGATACCAGCGACATCCACCAATTCGTGCCGACCACCATCTCGAAAGAGCCCCGCGAGCCCATCGTCAAGGACAAGCACGACGCGCTCCTCGAGTTCTACCGCAAGATCCGCCCGGGCGACCCGCCAACCCACGACAACGCGCGCAACCTCCTCAAGACCCTGTTCTTCGAGCCGCGCCGCTACGACCTTGGCCGCGTGGGCCGGCACAAGCTCAACACCCGCCTCGAACTCGAAGACCCCACCCAGCAGCGCTGGCTCCGCCCCTACGACCTCGTCAGCATCGTCCGCGAGCAGATCAACATCAACAACGGCCGCGGCCATGGCGACGATATCGACCACCTCGGCAACCGCCGCGTGCGCGCCGTGGGCGAGCTCATCCAGCAGCAGTTCCGCGTCGGCCTCCTTCGCATGGAGCGCGTCGTCCGTGAGCGCATGACCATCACCGACCCGGAAGAGGCGACTCCCAGCGCCCTCATCAACATCCGCCCGGTGGTCGCCGCCATGAAGGAGTTCTTCGGCGGTAGCCAGCTCTCCCAGTTCATGGACCAGACCAACCCGCTCTCGGAGCTCAACCATAAGCGCCGCCTGAGCGCCCTCGGCCCCGGGGGCCTCTCGCGCGACCGCGCGGGCTTCGACGTGCGCGACGTCCACCACAGCCACTACGGCCGCATCTGCCCCATCGAGACGCCCGAAGGCCCGAACATCGGACTTATCGGTTCGCTGGCCACCTACGCACGCCTCAACGAGTTCGGCTTCATCGAGACGCCCTACCGCCGTGTCGTCCACGAAATGCTCTCCGGTGACCCGAACCTCGTGGGCCGCTACCTCCGAGAGGACGCGATCGACGACGACGGGAACGTCATCGGGAAACCCGGCGACCGCATCGATGAGGCCCTGGCGAAAAAGCTCGCCGCGGGCGGGCGGACCGTAGCCATTCGCCCCTGGGTCACCAACGAAATCGTCTACCTCACCGCCGACCAGGAAGACAAGTGGAAGGTCGGCCAGGCGAACACCGTGCTCGATGACGATGGCCACTTCGTCAGTGAGCGCGTCGAAGTCCGCATCTACGAGAAGTTCCAGACCGTCCACCCGGACGAGGTCGACTTCATCGACGTGTCTCCGAAGCAGATGGTCTCCGTGGCGACCGCCCTCATCCCGTTCCTCGAACACGACGACGCAAACCGCGCGCTCATGGGCGCAAACATGCAGCGCCAGGCCGTGCCGCTTGTCCGGCCCGAAGTGCCGCTCGTGGGTACCGGCATGGAACGCCGCACGGCAGTCGATAGCGGCCACGTGAAGACTGCCGAAGGCGATGGCGAGGTCATCGAGGCCTCCGGCAGCCGGGTCGTCATCCGCTTCGACGACCCGGCCCTCGGCGAGGTGGTCTACCCGCTCACGAAGTTCACGCGCTCAAACCAGGGAACCTGCCTGAATCACCGCCCGATCGTGGTCCGCGGTGAGCGCGTTACAAGGGACCAGCCCATCGCCGATAGCTCCAGCACACAGGGCGGCGACCTCGCACTCGGCCAGAACGTGCTCGTCGCCTTCATGAGCTGGGAGGGCTACAACTTCGAGGACGCGATCATCATCTCGCAGAACCTGATCCGCGAGGACAAGTTCACCTCGATCCATATCGAGAAGCACGAGGTCGAGGCGCGCCAGACCAAGCTCGGCGATGAGGAAATCACGCGCGATATCCCCAACGTGGGCGAGGAGAGCCTGAGCCAGCTGGATGAGGATGGCATCATCCGCATCGGGGCGGAGGTCCGCGAAGGAGACATCCTCGTGGGCAAGATCACGCCTAAGGGCGAGACCGAGCTCACCGCGGAGGAGAAACTCCTCCGCGCCATCTTCGGCGAGAAGGCCCGCGAAGTGAAGGACACCAGCCTCCGCGTGCCCCACGGCGAACGCGGCAAGGTCATCGATGTAAAGGTCTTCGACCGGAATAACCACGAGGGCTTGCCCGCAGGGGTGAACAAGCTCGTCCGCGTCAGCATCGCACAGCGCCGGAAGCTCTCCGAAGGCGACAAGATGGCGGGCCGCCACGGGAACAAGGGCGTCATCAGCCGCATCCTCCCGCGCGAGGACATGCCCTACCTCGAGGACGGGACGCCCATCGACATCATCCTGAACCCTATCGGCGTACCGAGCCGCATGAACATCGGCCAGGTGCTCGAGACGCACCTGGGATGGGCCGCCAACGTGCTCGGCTTCCGCGCTATCACGCCCGTGTTCGACGGCGCCCGCGACTACGAGATCGATGACGCTCTCGCCCGCGCGTGGATGGCCCAGGAATCGGGTGCGGTCTACTACATCGACCCGCGCGACCGGGGCTTCAACATCGAGGTGTGCGAGGCCTGGCTCCGCGAAAAGGGCTACGACCCGGATACCATTCTTCGCGAGCCCGAAGACGGCGCCGCCAGCCGCGCCTGTCTCGAAATCTGGCTCAACGAGAAGCGGGCCGCCGATGGTCAGCCACCACTCCCCAGGGGCAAGCACACCCGCGAGGAGCTCGAGGCCATGGCCCAGGCCGTCTACCGCGAAACCAACGTGCCACCCCCGCTCTTCGGCAAGATGGTGCTGCGCGATGGCCGGACAGGCGAGCCCTTCGATCAGCCGCTCACCGTCGGCTACATCTACATGCTCAAGCTCATCCACCTGGTCGAGGACAAGATTCACGCGCGCAGCACCGGCCCCTACAGCCTCATCACCCAGCAGCCGCTCGGTGGCAAGGCCCAGTTCGGTGGCCAACGCTTCGGCGAAATGGAAGTGTGGGCGCTCGAAGCTTACGGCGCCGCCCACATCCTCCAGGAGCTGCTGACCGTGAAGTCCGATGATGTCGTCGGTCGCGTCAAGACCTACGAAGCCATCGTCAAAGGCGAAGACGTGCTCGAACCGGGCGTGCCCGAATCGTTCAAGGTGCTCGTCAAGGAGCTCCAGAGCCTCGGCCTCTCGGTCGAGGTCTCGAACGACGAAGGCGGCAGCGTCTCGTTCATCGAAGACACCACGAGCGACATGCCGGAACTGGGGATCAACCTTTCCGGTTTCGAAGCGGAGGACCTGTTCAATGCTCGAAGTCAATGATTTCAACCAGGTGCGCATCGCGCTCGCCAGCCCCGAGCAGATCCGCTCCTGGTCGTACGGCGAAGTCACCAAGCCCGAGACCATCAACTACCGCACCCTGAAGCCTGAAAAGGACGGCCTCTTCTGCGAGAAGATCTTTGGCCCCACCAAGGACTTTGAGTGCTACTGCGGCAAGTACAAGCGCGTCCGCTACAAGGGCATCATCTGCGATAAGTGCGGTGTCGAAGTGGCCCGCGCCAAGGTCCGCCGCGAGCGGATGGGCCATGTCGAGCTTGCCAGCCCCGTCAGCCACATCTGGTTCGTCAAGGGCACGCCCAGCAAGCTCGGCCTCCTCCTCGATATGTCTCCCCGCAACCTCGAGCGGGTCCTCTACTTCGCCCAGTACATGATCATCGAGGTCGACGAAGAGGCCCGGAACCGGGAGCTCGAACACCTCCGCAACGAAATGCTCAGCGTCGTCGAGGAGCGCGTTGCCGATATCCGGCCACGCCGCGAGAAGCTCGAAGCCCAGCTCGAACAGGCCAACGCCGAGCTCCAGGCGAAGGTCCTCGAACGCCAGCAGCAGATCGAGGAGGAGCGCAAGATCTCCCGTGACGCGCTGCAGGCGGCCGTCACCCGCGCCATCGAGCAGGCCGAGGCAGCGAAGGGCAACGCCCTCGAAAGCGAAATCTCCCTCCTCGGCGATGTTATCCTCGAAGCCGGCGTCAAGGTCACCCAGACCGCCATCGCCCGCGTCCAGCGCGAGGGCGAAAAGAAGCTTGCCGCCTTCGATAAAGAGACCGAGAAGCTGAAGGACGCTGAAGCGCTCGTCGCCGATACGGCCCTGGATGATGCGAAAGCCGCCCTGTACGACGAGCTCCACCCGCTCCAGCAGAAGGAAAAGCAGCTCCGCGACGAGGTGGAGGAGCAATACCGCGAGCGCCTGCGCGACCTCGAGGAGCTCGTCGACCCGATCCGCGACGACCGCGTCGTCCTGCTCACCGAAACGCGCTATCGCGAGCTCTCGGACCTCTTCGGCCACGTCTTCAAGGCTGGCATGGGTGCCGAGGCCGTCCTCCAGGTGCTCCAGCGCGTCGACCTCGACGCGATGCGCGCTCGCCTGAAGCAGGAGATCCTGACCGCCAGCGGAATGCGCCGGAAGAAGGCCACCAAGCGGCTCAACGTCGTCGAGTCGCTCAAGGAATCCGGGAACAAGCCGGAGTGGATGATCTTCCAGGTGCTCCCGGTGCTCCCGCCCGACCTTCGCCCCATGGTCCAGCTCGATGGCGGCCGCTTCGCCACCAGCGACCTGAACGACCTGTACCGGCGCGTCATCAACCGCAACAACCGCCTGAAGCGCCTGCTCGATCTCGGCGCCCCGGAGATCATCATCCGGAACGAGAAGCGCATGCTGCAGGAAGCGGTCGATTCGCTCATCGATAACGGCCGCCGCGGCCGCGCCGTGAGCGGAAGCGGCAACCACAAGCTGAAAAGCCTCAGCGACATGCTCAAGGGCAAGCAGGGGCGCTTTCGCCAGAACCTGCTCGGCAAGCGCGTCGACTACTCGGGCCGCTCGGTCATCGTCGTCGGCCCCGAGCTCAAACTCTCGCAGTGCGGCCTCCCGAAGCGCATGGCCCTCGAGCTCTTCAAGCCCTTCGTCATGCATTCGCTCGTCGCCAAGGGCCTCGCGCACAACATCAAGAGCGCCAAGCGCATCGTCGAGCGCGCGCGCCCCGAAGTCTGGGACGTGCTCGACGAAGTGATCCGCGATCGCCCGGTCCTCCTGAACCGCGCGCCCACGCTCCATCGCCTCGGCATCCAGGCGTTCCAGCCCGTCCTCATCGAAGGTTCAGCCATTCAGCTGCACCCCCTCGTCTGCGCGGCTTTCAACGCCGACTTCGACGGCGACCAGATGGCCGTCCACGTCCCGCTGAGCCGCGAGGCCGTCGCCGAGGCACGCCAGATTCTCATGTCCACCCGCAACCTGCTCTCGCCGGCCAGCGGCGACCCCATCGTCGCACCATCTCTCGACATGGTTCTGGGCTGCTACTACATGACTGACCGGGATGCCAGCGCGCGCGGCGCCTACCGCGAAGCCAACGGCCGCCCGGCCGAGGGGCTCTACGGCTCCTTCGAAGAGGCCAAGCTCGCGTTCGACCTCGGCATTGTCGACCTCCGCGCGCCCATCCGGGTGCGTACCACGAAGGCCGTCGTCGGCGATGGCGGCGTGCTCACCGAACCCGAGTACGACACCAACGGCAACCCGCGCCCGCAGCTCATCGATACGACCGTGGGCCGCATCATCTTCAACGAGATCCTCCCGGAAGAACTGCCCTTCCAGAACCTCATCATGGACCGGCCGAACCTCCGCAAGGTTGTGGCCACCTGCTACCGCACCCTCGGCGGCGAAGCAACGGGAGAAGTGGTCGACCGCATCAAGGCGACCGGCTTCCACTACGCAACCCGCAGCGGCATCACCATCGCCATCCACGAAATCCAGGTGCCCAAGAACAAGCCCCAACTGCTCGAGGCCGCCGACCGCAAGGTCGACGAGCTGATGGAGCAGTACCAGATGGGGCTCATCACCGACGATGAGCGCTACCAGGGCACCGTCGAAATCTGGGCCGAGACCACCAGCCAGATCGAAAAGGCCATCAAGGAACGCATGCCCGAATACGGCTCGCTCAACTACATGGCCAGCTCGGGCACCAAGGGCAACATCACCCAGATCCGCCAGATGGCCGGCATGCGCGGCCTCATGGCCGACCCGAACGGTAAGGTCATCGAGCTCCCCATCCGCGGCTCGTTCCGCGAAGGCCTCTCCGTGCTCGAGTATTTCATCTCCACACACGGCGCCCGCAAGGGTCTTGCCGACACCGCCCTCCGGACGGCCGACTCCGGCTACCTCACCCGCCGTCTTATCGACGTCGCACAGGACGTCATCATCCTCGAAGAGGACTGCGGCACCACCTCGGGCCTCTGGATCGAACGCGAGGCGAACGGCGATGCCATGGAAGCTCTCCGCGGCCGTATCCTCGGCCGCTATGCCGCCATGCCCGTGGTCGATGAGGAGACAGGCGAGGTCATCTGCGAACGCAACCAGGAGTTCAACGAGGCCATCGCCGACGAAATCGATGCGCGCAACATCCAGCGCGTGTTCGTCCGCACGCCGATGTCCTGCGAAGCCGAGCGTGGCCTCTGCCAGCTCTGCTATGGCCGCGATCTCGCCCGGGGCGAGCTGGTGAAGCTCCGCACCGCGGTCGGCATCATCGCCGCCCAGTCCATCGGCGAGCCGGGCACCCAGCTCACCATGCGCA
>CAZYLL010000022.1:0-37457 GCA_964648195.1 uncultured Anaerolineaceae bacterium
ATTGTGGCTCAGAAGATCGTGGGTTCGAATCCCACCGCTCGCCCCATCCCCGCACCCAGCAAAGAAGGGCGCCGCCTCTCCCAAAGGCGACGCCCTTTTCGTGTGCGAAGCGCTCCCTTCGCTAGTCTGTCCCGTCCTTCGCCAGCATGGGCAGCACCCGGTTGAACTTCACCTGCGAGCCCCCGAGGAACCCGCCGGTGACCGTGTAACCGCCCCCGCTCGAGGACCACGCGAAGCTCTGGCCGATGACGCCCTGGGTCCCGTAGTTCCCGCCGCTACTGCTCCCGCCACCGGCGAACGCCCGCCATGAGAGGTCGTACGTCCCGCTCGCCGATTGGGCAACCACAGCGGCCACCACTGCCAGCCCGCCCAGTCCTGCGACCGCCGTCACCAGCGCCCGGCGCGTCCGTGGCCGGCTCATCGGCTTACCACCAGGACATTGAACTTCGTGCCATTGGGGATGGCAGACCCGTCCAACGTATAGATCGCCCAGCGGTTCGTCACACCCGGGCACCAGGCCGGCGCCGAGCCCGGATAGTACGTGATGGCCGTGCCCACGGTCTGGTTCACCGGCGTGATGAAGACGAGGGCGTTCGAATCGGTCACGTTCAGGTACGTGGCGGAATGGGCCAGTACCGGACCGGCCCCCGGGCAGGTGTTCTGGCTTGGCCCCGAAGTCACCACCGTGTGCTCGAAGGCCGCCGGGTTCGACCCCGAGACCTTGATCGCCCCATCAATCTCCACCGCTGCCCCGGCACCAGTCGAAGCTACCGCCTTCACGCCCGTCGGGCCCCAGAAGTATCCGCCGGTGCCGCTGGCGCCCGTCGCGAATCCCTGCACAGCGACCCCGGTTGCGAACGTCGATTCACCCTGGACCCCCGCACCACCGCCTGCGTTGGTGCCGAGCACGGCCGGGTACTGCGCCGCATCCGTCGATGTCCGGTTCCCCGCGATGGCGATCCCCGTCCCCGCCTGGTTCACGGTAATCAGGCCAGCCGGCGTCGAAGGTGCTCCGGCCGTGGTCCCCGCTGCCGTGAATGGCACGGCCACGCTGCCCGCCGCCTTCGCAAACAGCGCATACGGCGATGGGCTCACCGGCTGTCGCGGCGAAAGGATCGTGTAGCCGCTTGGGCCCGACCCTGACCCCGGCCGCACCGCGATCTCCAGCCAGCGCGCATCCCCCTGGAATGCCGTCGCGCCGAAGTCCAGTTCCACCGAGAACAGCCCGTTCGTAACCGTGACGTCTTCCTTGGCCACGATGCTACCGACCTGCGCACCACCGGTGTCGGTGTCCCAGAGGATGAAGCGCAGGTCATAAACGCCGTTGGCCGGGCTCCCGCCGTCCGTCAACCGCCCCTGGTAGGTGAACGAGGTCGAGAGGGCCGTCGCCGCCTGGATGAGGCGGCCCTCATCCTCGCCCGGGTCATCACCCAGGGCGGTAGCGACCGGGATCAGCGACGCCACGCCCAGCGCAGCCGCGACCACCGCGAGCAACCTCTTGCGCTGCATAGACACACCTCCTGCCCTCTTCGGGCGCTGCAAGTATAGATCATCCGATCAAGCCTTTACACGTTTTGTGCTCCTCACTGTTAACAACCGCGGATTGACCTTGGACACCCCCCGGCGTACGTTCCGGAATGTGCGCTCCACCGCGTGCCTGGAACCTCCTCAACGAAGGACCGAGCAGTGCCCGAAGATGCTGCTGCCCGCGAAGTCCTCGAAGACGCGCGCTCGCTGGCCCACGCCGGTGAGTGGGCGAAGCTTGTCTCGCTTGTAACCTCCCTCCACCCCGCAGACCTCGCCGAGCTCGTCCTCGACCTCGGAGAACATGAGCGGCGCGAACTCCTCTCCCACCTCCCCACCGATGTCGTCGGCCAGCTCTTCGAATTCGTCGAGGATGACGAACTCCGCGACCTGATACGCAGCATCGGCGTCGAAGAGCTGCCGGCCGTCCTGGAAGAGGTCGAAGACGACGTCGCCGCCGATGTCATCCAGCAACTCGAACCCGAACAGCAGGCCGAGACCCTCGCCCAGCTCGATCGCGGCGAAGACGTCGCCGAGCTCCTCCAGTACCGCGAGGAGTCTGCAGGCGGCCTCATGTCCCGCGGCTTCGTCGCCCTCAACCAGGACATCAGCGTCCAGCAGGCCATCGACTACCTGCGCGTGCTGCGCCCACCCTCCGACCGCGCCTACTACCTCTACGTCATCGACAAAGATCGAAAGCTCCAGGGCACCGTCTCAATCCGCGACCTGATCGTCTCCGCCCCGCGCACCCCGCTTGCCGAGATTACCCAGCGCGACGTCCATGCCGTCTCCACCACCACCGACCAGGAAGAGGCGGCTCGCACCCTGCAGAAGTACAACCTTCTCGCCGTCCCCGTCGTCGATGAAGCCGGCGTGCTCGAAGGCGTCATGACCGCCGACGACCTCATCGATGTCCTCCAGGAAGAGGCCACCGAAGACATGTACCGCATGGTCGGCCTCGATGAGGACGAGCGGGTCTTCAGCCCGGTCGGCACCAGTGTCCGCCGCCGCCTCCCGTGGATGCTCGTAAACCTGCTCACCGCCTTCATCGCCGCGGCCACCGTCGGGTTGTTCGATCACACCATCAGCAAGGCTGCGGTGCTGGCGTTGTTCATGCCGGTCGTGGCTGGCATGGGGGGAAACGCCGGCACGCAGACCGCCACCATCGCAGTCCGGAGCATCGCCCTGGGGGACCTCGACGTCGGCGATGTCTTCCGCGCGTGCCGCAAGGAAATCATGGTCGCCATGGCGAACGGCCTTGTCATCGGTCTGGCCGGGGCGCTCGGGGCTTACGCCTGGAAACAAAACGAAGCGCTGAGCGCTGTCATCGGCGCCGCTCTCTTCCTCAACATCTGCGCGGCGACGCTCGGCGGTGTGCTCATCCCCCTGGGCCTCAAGGCGATTCGCATCGACCCTGCGCTCGCCGCGAATATCTTCGTCACCACCCTCACCGACGTGGTTGGATTCGCCCTATTCCTCGGTCTCTCATCTCTCGCGATCAACCAGATTACCTAGCGTCACCTGGCGCCTGGCTGCTTGCTCGCCGCGGCGAACATTGCAAGAGCACGTTCCCGCGCCATACCGTGGTCCACAATCGGCTCGGGATAGTCGACCCCGATGCGGCATCCCGCCGCCTGCTGAACGTCCGCCGGCATCCGCCCCGGCTCGTGGATGTACTCCCCCGGCACATTGGCAAGCTCCGGCACCCACCGCCGGGTATAGTCGCCCCCGGGGTCGAAGCGCTCCCCCTGCGCGCGCGGGTTGAAAACCCGGAAGTAAGGCTGGGCATCCGCCCCGACCGATGCCGCCCACTGCCAGCCAACCGTGTTGTTGGCCACGTCGCCATCAACCAGGTGTTCCATGAAGTAGGCGGCACCGACCCGCCAGTCCACCAGCAGGTCCTTCGCAAGGAACGAGGCGCAAATCATCCGCACCCGGTTGTGCATGTACCCTGTCGCCAGCAGCTCGCGCATGCCCGCGTCCACAATCGGATAGCCGGTGCGCCCGGCCCGCCAGGCTTCGAGCCGCTCCGCGTCGTTATCCCACGCGATCCCGCCGAACCGGCGCTGGAAGGGCTCGCGCACGATTCGCGGGTAGTGCCAGAGCAGGTGGTACGAGAACTCGCGCCAGGCGATCTCCGCGATGAGCTTCTCCGAATCCGCGGCGTATCCGCCGCATCGCTCCACGACTTCCACGGGCGAGACCAGCCCCCAGCGCAGATCCTGGCTCAACCGCGAGGTCGCCCCCTTCGACGGGAAATCCCTGTGACTCGCATAGCCCGCGATCCCGCCGCCCGCCCATGCGTCGAGCCGCTCGCGCGCTGCCAATTCCCCCGCCGCAATGGTGCCCGGCGCTATCTCCTCGAATCCGAACTCCCCGATGGCCGGCAACCGCCCGGGGTCGACACCCGCGACGGTTTCGATTGAGGCCGGGCTCCCGGAAACCGCCCGCCTCGGGATCTGCCGCCATTTGCGGAAGAACGGCCCGAAGACAGCGTACGGCTGCCCGGCGTCCGTGTGCACCTCCTCTGGCTCATGCACCAGCGTCCCCGGCCAGGCATGAAAGGCGATGCCGCGGTCGGCGAGCGCATCAGCAACTCGCTCGTCCCGCCTCCGCGCATAGGGGCTGTAGTCGCGGCTGACGAACACGGCCTCCGCGCCGGCTTCCAGTGCGAGCGCGGGGACTACTTCCTCGGGTCGTCCGCGACGTACACGCAGGCTCGCGCCCCGTTCCTGTAGCTGCTGATCGAGCACCTTGAGCGATTCGAGCATAAACCACACGCGGTTCGCAGAGGGCCAGCGCCCGTGCAGGAGCCTGTCGTCGAGTACGAACAGCGGCAAGACCGGCCCTTCCCGCACCGCCGCCTGGAGTCCTGGGAGGTCGTGCACACGCAGGTCTCGCCGGTACCAGAAGATTGACGTCACCCGGCCATCGTCGAGGACTCGGCCACCTCGCGCAGTCACCACGCATCCCCTGCGGTTGCCCTGTTCACGTTCCTCCAGCCATCCTGTCCACATGCGATTCGTCTCGCTCGATGAAGCCGTCGGAGTCGTCAAGTCTGGCGACCGCCTCTACATCCACGCAGGCGCGGCCACCCCGCACGCTCTCATCGCCGGGCTGGTCGAACTGCGCACCGACCTTCGCGACGTCGAAATCGTCCACCTCCATACCGATGGCCCGGCCCCATACGCCGAGCCCGGCATGGAACATCGCTTCCGGCACAACGCGCTCTTCATCGGCCCCAACACCCGCCAGGCAGTCCAGGAGGGCCGCGCCGATTACACGCCCGTCTTCCTTTCGGAGATCCCCGCGCTCTTCGAACCTGGCGGCTCCCTCCCGCTCGATGTCGCCTTCATCCACGTCACGCCTCCCGATGCCCAGGGCAACTGCTCGCTGGGCGTGTCCGTCGATTGCGCGCTCTCGGCCGCCAGCAACGCTCGCATCGTCGTGGCCCAGGTCAACCCGCGCATGCCGCGCACCTGCGGCCACGCCCTGCCGGCCACCGCGATCGACCTCGCCGTCGAGGTCGATGACGACCTCCCCATCGCGGTACACCAGCTTCCCGGCCCCGAGGCGAACGAGATCGGCCTGCATGTCGCTGCCCTCATCGAGGATGGCGCAACTCTTCAGATGGGGATCGGCGCAATCCCCAATGCCGTCCTCCGCCAGTTGCGAAACCATCGTGACCTCGGTGTCCATACCGAGATGTTCACGGACGGACTGCTCACGCTCTTGCACGCGGGAGTCGTCAACGGGGCACGCAAGACCGTCCATCCCGGCAAGGTCGTCACCGCCTTCGCCGTCGGATCAAAGGCGCTCTACGACTTCGTCGATGACAACCCCACCATCGAATTTCACCCCGTGGACTACACCAACAACGTCGAGGTCATCGCCGCCAACCACCGGATGGTTGCGATCAACTCAGCGTTGAGCGTCGACCTTACCGGCCAGGTGGTCGCCGATTCCATCGGCCCGCGCTTCTACAGCGGCATCGGGGGGCAGGTGGACTTCATAAGGGGGGCGGCCCGCTCGAAAGGCGGCGTGCCCATCATCGCCTTGCCCTCCACGGCGAAGAACGGCGAGGTATCCCGTATCTGCCCCGAGCTCCTCGCCGGCTCAGGAGTGGTGACCACGCGTGGCGATGTGCACTGGGTGGTCACCGAATACGGCGCGCGCAACCTCCATGGCCGCACCATCCGCGACCGGGCAACCATGCTTATCGAGATCGCCCACCCGCGATTCCGCGAGCAGCTCGAGCAGGCCGCAATCCGCCTGGGTTACCTGGGCCACCGTTAAGGCTCGTCGGGTTCGTCCTCCCCAAAATCGGGCGGCGCCGAACCGCGCAACGCCGCGATCAGGTCGGCGGCGTCCTGCGGAGAGATCTTCCCCTGCTCCAGCAGCTGCAGCACACGCAGCTCCTCCGCCTCGCGCCGCCGTTCCGAGGCCGCCCTGGCGCCGCGCTGGGGTCGAGGCTGCCCTGCGGGTGTCACGCCGGGGCTCGCCTCCGCCGCTCCTTCGCGGGCCCTCACGATGACCTCGCCGATCCCGCTGTTGATCTTCAGCCGGGTCGGCGCATCCTCCCCCGATGAAGGGTATTCACTCCTGGTCTTGCCAATGCCGCTCGATGCGCGAATGTTAATTGCCGCCCCCGCCGGAAACCGCACCTCGCCCCTCCCGAGCCCGACATCCACGCGGTAGTCGCCCGGCGCTACCTCCGCGATGTCCAGCAGCACGTCCCCCGTGCCGCTATCGGCACGCGCCAGGCCGGAATGGGCAAGGACTGAAACCTTCCCCGCACCCACGTTCACATCAAGGTGCCCTCGCGTCTGGATGCACTGCACGCTTCCCGCGCCGACGTTTACACGGATCTCCTCCGCCGCAACCCCGTTGAGTTCCGTTTCGCCATAACCGTTGTCCAGCCGGAGGCTCTCCAGCGGCGTGCCATCCAGCCGGACGACCGTCGTCGCGCCCTGGCGGCGCCGGAACAGCCACCCCTTTACCAGCTTCACTTCGATGACCAGCCGGTCGCCCTCCCGCCGCACCTCAAGCCCCGGCGCCGTCTTGCTCCCGACCGAGACCGCTCCGGGTGTCTCCTCCTGCGTGCAGCGGCGCACCGTCACCTTGCCGGCGGTCGTATCGACCACCACGTGGCGGATTCCGTCGAGCGCGAACCTGTGCTCCGAGCGTATCCCGCTCGACTCGCCGCTATCGTCGCCCGGCCGCCCGGGTGGTGTAGGCCGGTCGGGCCGGTGCCGCTCTTCCCGGCTCGCTTCCCTGCTCGCGCGGCGCGCCTCATCGCGAAGGCGCCGCGCCTCCTCCCGAGCCCGGCGGGCCTCCTCGCGCAGCCGCTCCGCGTCTTCACGCGCGCGCTTCGCCTCTTCGAGCGCCCGGCGGATCTCCTCCGGTGTGTTAGCCATCGCGGGCTCCCAGTGCGCGGAGCTGTTCGGCGGCCTCCGCGGCGCTCAGGCGGCCGGCCGCCAGCTCATCCAGGATGCGCTGCCGCCGCTCCGCCTCGCGCGGGTCCTCTCCCGCCTCGAATCCGAGCGTCACCAGCACGTCGTTCAGCCGCGCGACCACCGTCGGGTACGAGATGCCGAGCTCTTCCTCGACATCCTTGATCTTCCCCCGGGCGCGCAGAAAGGTTTCCACGAACGAGAGCTGCTCCCGGCTCAGGCGCGCCAGCGGCCCGGCATCGAACCGGCCATCAACGCCGACGCCGCACGCGGGGCACTCCAGCCGCCGCACCACCATGGGGCTGTCACAGCTGGGGCATGCTCCTACAAACCGGGCCATGCTCGTCTTCTCCTATCGGGCCGAATGGGCGCGCGGCAGGCTGCACTCGGGGACTTCCTGGCCTGTCCCACGGGCCCAGGCCTCGATTCGGGTCGAAAGCCGCCTGAGTCCCGCCGCCACGGCCGCGATCATAGCGACCGTGGCCGAGCCCGTCCCGAACTGGTACGCCCGCGCCGAGGCGAGGCGGCTCCGCATGTAGAGGTCCGGGTATTCGATCAACAGGCGTGTGTCGAGGTCCATATTCTTCCTCCCTGGGGTGGCTGACGCAGGCGCCTCCCACCGGTCTGTTGCTAATATCGGCTCATACTTCAAGAAAGTCAATATCTGTCTTAAGAAAATTAAGACTCCAGTTAGAGCAACAGCTGCGGAAATGGGCCAATCGCGGGCCAGCAGGCCCCGCTACGCCCTCCCGGTCGCCGGTCGCACGAACGCAATTCAGGAGAGGACGGCGATGATCCGCGCGGCCGCGTTACCCGGGGCGCACCCCATCACATGCACCCCGCGGGACGCATAAGTCACGCGCATGCCCCCCGTTGCGCCAGCCAGCGCCGCATCGATCGCCTGGCTCGATGGCCCCTGGTCCGCTGGCTCATTTGCAATCACCATCACGCCGCCCCCTCCACGCTCGATCGCGCGCCCAAACGCCTGAGCGCAGAAAAGCCACGCCGTCAGCGTGCGCTCCACCAGCGGGTCCCACTCATCGCGGGATAGCTCGTCAAAGGCGATTTCCGGCAGCGGCCCCGGCGCCACCACCAGCGCATCGCACCGGCCCAGCCGATCGCACACCTCGGCGGCAAACGCCGCCGCTTCCGCCGGGTCGGCCGCTTCGATCACCCGGTTGAATTGCTCGCGGCCAACAGCCCAGACCTCATTCGCGATCGATGCGGTCGAAAATTCCTCGTCCCTCGCCCGGGTGATGGTCGCCACGGCAAGGTTTGCCCCCGCCTCTGCCAGCGCCACAGCGATGGCCCGGTCCGCCTCGCTCCCGCGGCACACAAGCGCGATCACCCGGCCGTCGAGTTCCATCGTCATCGGAGGATCGCCAGGACAGTGGGGATCACCATGGCCGCCACCACCAGCAGCGCCACGCCGGTCATGGCCGCGTTCCAATTTCGAACCTTCTGACGGCCGGAGTAGTACTCCGCCTCCCAGCTGCCATCGAGCAGGTCCCGGTCGCGCTCATCGGGCCCGAGGTCCTGCGTGGCGTCATCGTCATCGCGTTCAGATCGTTCGCCCACGCCATCGATGTTAGCGCACCACCTTCACGCGCTCACCGTCGTCGTCGCGGTCCCACAGGTCCCACTCCAGCCCCTTCGGGAACGAGAAGCCGCCGAACCCGATCGACGCAGCCGTGAGGAAGAACGCCAGCACGCTCAGCCACGCCCAGCCCGTGCCTGCGACGAACACAATCAGCCCGGTCGCCCCCCACCACACGATCGCCGCCAGGCCGCGCCCCATCTGGCCATGGCTGTTCGCCACCGCCCCCGCGGTTAGGAAAGCGAAAATGCACATCCACGCACCGTTGCTGCGCTCCGCCACCGAAAGGGCAACCGCGGCCCAGGCTGTGGCGATTCCTAGCCCCTGCAACCACGCGTCTCGCCGCATGGTGCTGTACACCACCGCCCCCGTCGTGAGGAAGGCGAAGATGCTCACCCACGTGGCGCCGGAGTCGCTCCCGGCCGCCACGCCCGTGGCTGCCCACGTGCCGGCGATGGCGATCAACCGTGAGATGCCCAGCCGCCGCCAGGCCGACGCCCCTACGGCCCCAGTGGTCAACATCGAGAAGATCAGAAGCCACCAGCTCGACCCGTTGACAGCGACCGCTGCGATGCTCGCGACCCAGATCGCCAGGATGGACAACAGCGACGTCGCTTTAATCGTCATACCAGCCGCCCGTGCTCGTCCCGGATCTCGGCGCCTTCCACGCGCGCTCGCCCATCGCCGAACTTCGCGTCGCGCCAGTGCAGCGCCGCCTTCAGCCCCTGCTCCGCAGCGATCCGGCCGAATTCGCGCACGCTGGGCGCCAGGTGCGCCCGGGCGTCGTTCTCCGCCCCAAACCGCTGCATCGTCCGTGCCCCCATCAGCTCGAGCGCGACGTTCACGATCCGCTTGTTGGCGCTCAGGAGTTCCGTGTCGATCATCACCATCCGATCGACGAGCCCCTCGACCTCCTGCTCGAGCAGGTTGGCGGGCACCGACTTCAGGACCAGCCCGATCTTCGCCGCCTCGGCGCCGGTGATGGTGTCTCCCGTCAAGAACAGCCGCTTCGCCCACTGCGGGCCGCAGTGGTAGACCCACATCTGGTTCGGCAGCGAGCCCATGGCCCGCGCGGGCGGGAACCCGATGGTGGCATCGTCGGCCGCGATGATGATGTCGCACAGCAGCGCGATATCCGTCCCGCCAGCCAGGCAATAGCCGTGGACCTGGGCGACCACGGGCTTGTGCATGTCGAAGATGGCCATCCTCAGCCGCTGGGCGCGCTCCAGCTGCCAGGCGTCGTCATCGAACGTCCGGCCTCCCCGGTACACCGCCGTGTACTGGTCCCCTCCGGGAGCGGGACGCCGGCTCGCCAGAGGCGTGAGGTCGTACCCTGCGCTGAATGCCCGGCCGTTGCCCCGCAGGATGACGGCATGCACATTCGTGTCGTTGTCAGCCTCCCACAGGGCCTCGTTTAGCTCCTCCTGCAGTTCGAGCGATAGGGCGTTCAACTTCTCCGGCCGGTTCAACGTGATTCGTGCCCGACCGCGGTCGACTTCGTAGAGGATGGTACGCAGGTCCTTCATCGAGCACCCTCCAGTGCGCGCGCATTGTAGCCATGGATGCGCCGGCGCGTAGCCGGGGGGAGGGAAATCCGCCCCATCGAGGCAATATCATGCCTGCCATGCGGCGCCCGCCAGGCCGGCCACCCTCGGGAGACGTGCTCACCCCTGCCGAGTGGGAAGTGCTCCACATGGTCCGCCACGGCATGACCAACCGCCGCATCGCCGCGCTGCGCGGCACCACCCTCGACGCAGTCAAGTTCCACCTCGAAAACATCCGCGCAAAGCTGGGGCTTTCCGACCGTCAGGCCATGCGCCACTGGCCCGGGCTGCCCCGAAACCTCGGCCACAGGAGGTCTGCCATGTCATCCGCCGAACCCGCGGCCATCGCCCTCGGACACATCGGCCAGGTGTCTCACGCCGTCAGGAACATCGATACCGCGGTCCCGTTCTTCCGCGACACGCTGGGGCTCAAGCACCTGTACGCCTTTGGCCAGCTCGCCTTCTTCGATTGCGACGGCACACGGCTGTTCATCGATGCGCTGCCTGAGGCCCAGGGCATGGGCCACTCGGTCCTCTACTTCAGCGTGTCCGATATCCACACGGCCACCGCCTCACTGCGCGCAAGAGGCGTCCCGTTCCGGGGCGAGCCGCACCTCATCCACCGCCACGATGATGGCACCGGGGAATGGATGTCGTTCTTCGCCGACCCGGAGGGAAACACGCTGGCACTGATGTCGCAGGTGAAGCCGTAGATCGCCGCGCCCGCCGCGCTTGTTTGTGATAGGCTAAGTACCTGAAGGTCATGGTGATTGTGCACCCACGCAGGTCTGTATTTGCGCCGTTGCGCGCGACCGGGCGGCGTCCCGGTTCCACGCTTGCCCGGCCCTTGCTCATCGCCGCCGGGCGCCATGCCCCAATCCTCCCGGCGATAACCAGGAAGTGATTCTGAGTCCGCTGATTTCCGCCCTCTCCCGCCCGTTCCGGCGCCGCCATGCCGGTGCGCCCCTCCCCGTCCCCGCCAGCCCGCAGCCCTCGCCGCCCGCCTCGCCGGCTTTCCGGGCGCTCCCCGCGGCTGCCACCGCAACTCAACCGCACCGCGACGCTACGACCGCCGGCGAAGCACCGCGCCGTCGGCGCTCGCGGGGGGGCCGCAAGCGCCGCGGCACCGCCGCCGCCTCGCCCGGCGTCCCCATTGCGGCCCATGGTGCGGCCCTCCCTCCCCCGCTCGTCCCGCTAGCCGATTCGTTCCGCGAGCTCGGCGTCGATGAAACCGGCCTCGCCGCGATCGCAGCCCTCGGCTTCACCGGCCCGACGCCGATCCAGCGCGAAGCCCTCCCCATCCTCCTCGAAGGCGAGGATGTCGTCGGGCTGGCCCAGACTGGCACCGGCAAGACCATCGCTTTCGGCCTCCCCCTCGCCCGCGCAATCGACACCGGGCGGCGCGATGTCCAGGCGATCGTCCTCGTTCCCACGCGCGAGCTCGCCAACCAGGTCCGCGACGTGATGGAGCACCTCGGCAGGTTCTACGGCTTCACCACGGTCGGCCTCGTCGGCGGCAGCCGCGTCAAGACCGACATCGATCGCCTGCACCAGGGCGGTCATGTCGTCGTCGGCACGCCCGGCCGGGTTATCGACCACCTCAAGCGCGGCACCCTCAAGCTCGGCGCCGTCCACTTCGTTGTCCTCGATGAGGCGGACCAGATGCTCGACATCGGCTTCGCGCGCGACATCGACTACATCCTCCGCTCTGTGCCCAAGGCCCGCCAGACGGCGCTCTTCAGCGCCACCATGCCCGAAAGCATCGGCCGGCTCGTGTACCGGCATATGCGCCGCGCCAACCGCGTGGCAGTCGACCCCGAACAGCGCACCGCCGGGGGCGTCGAACAGTTCTTCTGCGAGGTCTCCGAGCGCGACAAGCTTGCAGCCCTGCGCTACATCTATGAAGAGCGCGGCCTCGGACGCTCCCTCATCTTCCGCAACACCAAGATCGGGGTGGACCGCCTTGCCGAACAACTCCAGGCGGCAGGCGTCGGAGCACGCGCCATCCACGGCGATCTCCGCCAGTCCCAGCGCGATCGTGTCATGGCGGACTTCCGTTCCGGCGCGCTCGAGTTCCTCGTCGCCACCAATGTCGCCGCGCGGGGGCTCGATATCCCCGACATCGAACACGTCATCAACTACGACGTCCCCCAGAACCCGGAGGAGTACATCCACCGCATCGGGCGCACAGCGCGCGCCGGACGGCGTGGTTCGTCGTACACCTTCGTCGGCGAATGGGACCTCGCCGCCTGGGACGCCATCGTCCGCGAAGTGGGCGAAGAGAACCTGACCCATCTCAAGCTCCCGGCCCGCTGGGACTAGCTCCCGGCTACGAAGTTCGCTGGCTTCCGGCCGGTCTCCGGCTTGGAAGTCGGATCGCCTCACGGTGGCAATCGGCAATTCCGCGTCCTTCGAACGTCGTCTTTCGAAGTTAGTGGACCTGGTTCCTCAGCACGCCCGCGCCGGTGACCTCGATTTCGATGACGTCACCGCTCTTGATCGCCGGCGGCGAGCCGGGGGTGCCGGTGTAGATGAGGTCGCCGGGGACGAGGGTCATCACCGCGCTGACATAGCGCACGATCTCCGGGATGTCGCGGATGAGCTCGGTCGAGTGGCCGCGCTGGACCTCCGCGCCGTTGACGCGGGTCACGACTTCGAGGGCGTCGTGGGGCATGGTCGTGGCGATGGTGGGCCCGAACACACCGAAGGTATCGCTGCCCTTCGCGCGCCACCACTGGCCATCCTTCTGCTGCCACTCCCGCGCCGAGACGTCGTTCCCGGCGGTATAGCCGAAGATGCCGGCCTGGGCTTCGGCACGGCTGGCTTTCTTCAGCTTGCGACCGATGACGATGACGATTTCGCCCTCGGGATCGACCCGACCGCAGCCCTCCGGGAGGACGATGGCATCACCGGGTCCGGCGATGCTCGAGAGCGGCTTGAAGAACAGGGTCGGCGGGTCCGGGGCGGGGCGGCCCTGCAGGTGGCTCGAGTAGTTCAACCCCACGCACACGATCGAACGGGGTTGGCACGGCGGCAGCAGCCTCACGGCTTCGAGAGCGACCGTCTCGCCGGTGGGCTTCGGGCCGTCCCAGATCGGCTCGGCGACGACGCGGATGGCGCCGTCCTCGAGCATTCCCGTGGCGGTGGTGCCGTCCTTGCGTTCGAAGCGTACGAAGTTCGCCATGCGTGCCCCCGGTGGTGTGCTTGGAGGAGTCTACTGGAAGTGCGAAGGGCGAAGGGCGAAGGGCGAAGTGCGCAAGGCGAAGGGGCCGCAGGATCATCCGCCCGGCTGCGCAAACGGGCGGATGATGGCGCATACTCTCGCGCCATGGACGTGGCTCTCCGCACTGATGCGAACTACTACGATTCGTGGCGGGCATTCGCCCGGCTGATGGAGGGTGGGGCAGTCCGCGAAGACGGCGGGCTGCTGCTCACCGACCTCGGCCTCGGCGTCCAGCACCTCAACATCGCGTTCGTCACCCGGCCGCTCCAAAACCCCGTCGACCAGATCGGCCGCGCCATCGACTTTTTCGCGGAGCGTCGTGCGCCGTTTGTCGTGCGCATCCGCGAAGGTCTCGACCAAGCGGCCGAGGCCGCCTGCGAGCAACTCGGCATGCCCTATTCCGATACCGTGCCGGGCATGGCATCGGTGGCGCTGGCCGCGCCGCCCCTGCCTGCTGGTCTGACCATCCAGCGGGTCGCGGCCCCCCGGGAGCTGGCAGCGTTCTCCCGCGTGGTGGCGCACGCCTTCGGACTTCCGATGCCGTTGGCCGAAGGGGTCTTCCCCCCGGCGATCCTCCTCGAACCCGGTATCGAGCTGTTCCTGGGAACGGTGGGCGACGAGCCTGTGGCCACTGCGACCTTGATTCGCTCTGGAGGGGTCGCCGGTGTCTACAACGTGGCGACGCTTCCCGGGCACCGCAGGCGCGGCTACGGCGAGGCAATGACCTGGCAGGCCGTCTCCGCCGGCGCAGCGCGCGGCTGCGACATGGCCGCGCTCCAGGCGTCGGAGATGGGCCGCCCAGTCTACGAGCGCATGGGTTTCAAGCTCATCTCGCCCTACCGGACGTTTCACCTGCCCGTAGCCTAGCCCGCCCCTCGTGCCGGCGCACGCCGCACCTCGGGCTTCGCCCTTCGGTACAATCGGTTCCAAAACCACAGCCCCGAGGTGCCCCAATGGACGAACAAACCGCCGCCGCAAAGAAGACGATCCTGCGGATGATCCCCTACGGCCTGTACGTGCTCGGCGTCCAAAAGGGCGACCAGGTGTCTGCCGCCGCCATCAACTGGGTGACCCAGACCTCATTCACGCCTCCGCTCATCGCGATGGGCGTGAAGAAGGACAGCGGCGCCTACGCGCTCCTGAAGGAGAGCGGCCAGTTCGCGCTCTCGTTCCTCGAATCCGGCCAGGGCGACATCGGGTACGCGTTCTTCAAGCCCACGACGGTCGAAGGCGACACCATCAACGGCCAGGCCATCGAGCGCCACCAGACCGGCGCCCCGGTCATCAGCGCCGCACCGGCCTTCGTCGAAGGCAGGATGGTCGGCGAGGTCGACCTGGGCGACCACAGCTGCGTCGTGGGTGAAGTCACCCATGCGGTGCTGAAGCGCGAATCGAAGGTCCTCACACTGGAAGAGCTTGGAGTGAAGTACGGCGGCTAATCGAACCAGCGCATCTCGCCCGGCGCCAGGTCCACTTCCCACGCCTGGCCCCGGTTCTGGATCGCAAGCGTCCGCAACCGCTGCCCGTCGTTGCGCACCTGCAGCCTGCCGCTGACCTGCCGCTGGTAGAGCCCGTGGTAGGCCAGGCTCCCCGAGTCGCCCACCACCCGTGGCGTCTTCCCGCGGCCGGTGACCTGCCAGAGCGCCCCTTCGTGCGGTCGCAGGTACACGTCGCCCATCGGCAGCATGCGCTTGTTCCACACGTCGAAAGCGACTTCGCCGGGCTCGAGCAGCTCTCCCCAGGGCACCCAGACTGGCGTGTCGTCCCAGTTCAGGATGCCGATGAGCGCGCGGCCTTCGCCGAGCTCGGCCCGCCACGCGCGTGGCACCGGGCCATCCGAAGGCTCGACCGGGCGCGCAGCCACGCCCGGGGGCGGGAAGAGCGCGAGCGCCATCTCCAGGCGCTCCGGGGACAGCCGCGGCAGGTCGTCGCTCGCGACGACCATACCGCCGCTGAGCGCAATGCCCGTCGCGAGGAAGCGCGTCTCCGCCTCGTTCAGTTCGGTATCGGTCTCGCGCACGATGAGGCAGTCCGGGTCGTTCGCCCACCAGCGGTTGTGCATCCAGTTGCGCTGGAGCGTCAGTCGCATGGCGTGTTTCACCGAGGGGGTGGGGCCTGCCGCCCAGGTCTCCTTCACGTCCGGTCCGACCCGCATGGCGTCGACCAGCCCTACTGCCGGGCCGAAGTGGCAGGTGCAGCCAAGCAAGAACGTCTCGTCGCCCGCTTCCTCGCGGATGATCTCGAGCCCGCGCCGGAGGTTCATGGCCGCGGTCGTCCCCGGCGCGTGGTAGTTCACCCGGGATGCGGGGCTCGCCGCGTAGCTGCAGGCGTCCAGCTTCAGGTACTCGTACCCCCACTCGCGCACGACCGTTCCCACGACTTCCCGGAGCCACGCTTCAGCTTCCGGGTTGGTGCAATCGAGGATGGCGCACCGGCCCAGCCAGGTCTGCACGAAGACGGTCTCGCCGGCCGGCGTTTTCAAGACCATGTCCGGGTGCTCCCGCAGCGCTGCCGCCTGCTCGTTGAGCACGAACGGCGCCAGCCAGAGCCCGGGCTTGTAACCCGCCTCGCGAATGCGGTCGGCGAGCGCCTTCATCCCGGAGGGGAATTTCGCATTGGGTGTGAGCCAGTCGCCGGTGTGGGCCTGGTAGCCGTCGTCTATCTGCACGTACTCGGCCGGGTGGCCCTCGCGGACCATCGCTTGCAGGTTCGCCACCACGTCTGCCTCGCTCACGCGGTTGTAGAAGTAGTACCAGCTGCACCAGCCGGTGGGCACGTGCTCCGGCACGCGCGCGCCCATCTCGACGGCGACCTCGTCCGCGTACTCCTCGATCAGGTCGAGCGCATCGTGCCCTTCGACGAGGAGCACCGGCGGGAGTGCGAGCCGCTCGCCCGGCGCAAGCACCACGCCGTCGAGGTCGAACACCAGCGAGACTTGTTCGGCCCGGGTCTCCTCCGCGTCGACGTCGACTTCGATGTCGAAGAAGAATCGGTCCATCGCGAGGCACCCCACAAGCAGCACCGGCGACCCCTTCGCCAGCAGGGTGATGGTCGCGACCTCACGGCTAACGTACGTCCTGCCGGCCTCCCGCTCCCGGACATAACGCCCGTCGTAGCCCTCGGCCACCGGGGCGCCAAGGTTGCGCACGATCGCGTCGGTCTGCATGTAGCGGCCGTGCAGCCAGAGCCATCCGCCGGCAGCCGGCGAGTCGAGTTCCGCCACGACACGGACGTCGCCCGGGTGCAGAGGCTGGCTGCCGGTGTTGGACAGCGTCAGCTGCAGGCGCGAGGTGGCGGCGTCGTACGCCATTTCGAGGTCCAGGCCCCCGGGGAGGTCGCGCGGGTTGAGCCAGAGGTCCCAGGGAAGATTCAGCATGTTCGTCCCGACACCTTACATCCGCCTCAACTTCCGAAGTACCGGCGTGCCTCCGCCAGGTTCTCCGGCGTGCCGATGTCGAACCATGGACCTTCGATCGGCACTGCCACCACGGGATGGCCGGCCGCCACGAACGCAGCGATAGCCTGAGGCAGCTCATACTCGCCCCGCGGGGACGGATCGAGCCGTTCGACCTCGTCCCAGATGGCTGGCGGCAAGACTGAGAGCCCGGCGTTGTTCCAGCGAGTGGTGGATGTCCCCTTTGGCGGCTTTTCGATGATGCGCAGCACGCGCATGGCGTTGTCGACGTACACCGCGGCACCGACCCACGGGTCATCGACCTCGTTGACGGCGATGGCCGCGCCGGTCTCGCGAGCGCCCGCAACGACCCGGCAGTAGTTCCCTGCTTCAACGGCGATATCGCCCCAGCCTACGAAGAAGGGTCCACCGCGGAGGAACGGCCTCGCGAGCGCGGCCGCGCGGGCCGTGCCATCGAGCTCTTCCTGCCGGATGCAGCGAAGGGTGAGGCCCCATCGGCCCCCATCGCCCAGCGCGGCTTCCAGCGCCTGCGCCAGGTGCCCGGTAACCACGGTCACGTCCTGAACGCCGGCGGCGGCGAGTCCCCGGAGGATGCGGACGATGATCGGTTCGCCACCAACCTCGAGGAGCGGCTTCGGGGTCTCGCGCGTGAGATCCCCCAGGCGTGTGCCACGGCCCGCCGCGAGCAGCACCGCCTGCTCGACTGCCGCGCTCAAAGGAGCCGCAGGCCGTCCGAAGGCACGACCGTGAACGCGGGTCCGCCGGTGGCCGCGATGGCGCCCGCAATCACAGCGTCTTCCATCCCCCGCGGCACGGCCGCAACCGCGTACCCACCGAAGCCCGCGCCCGTGAGCCGCGCGCCCAGCGCCCCGGCCTTGCGCATCGTGGCACACACCCGATCGAGGGCCGGCGTGCTGCAGCGCATGTCGTCGCGCAGGCTCCCGTGCGATTCGTTGAGCAGCGCGCCGAATCCCTTGAGGTCACCACACAGGAGCGCACGCTCCGCCGCTTCGACCCGCGCCGCCTCGCTCAGCACGTGCCGCGCCGCCCGGCGGACCGAAAGCGTCAGTCCGGGGTCGAACTCGCCGTTCGTCAGAGTGATCAGCCGCGCGATGTCCACGCCCGCGGTTCGCGCCGCGTCGCGCGCAGAGGCTTTTTCCGGCAACTCATCGACCAGGACGTCGACCACGTCCACATCGGCCACGTGCGCCAGGAGTGGCGGATCGTCCTCGATCTCGAAACCGAGGTGGTGCGCGAGCAGCACGGCGGCAGCCCGCGTGCCGACCACCCGCTCGTTGTAGGCGTCGCGGGCGGCGCCGCCCTTCGGCGCTTCCTGGCCCGAGAACGCCACGACGAAGCTCAGCCCTTCCGGGATGGGCACATGGCGGATTGAGGGCGGGAGGAAGTCGATCCGGAGGGCGTGATTCGCCCGGGCGAGGGCAATGGCCTGCTGGTCCATCCCGCCGGTTTCGACGCCGACATGGCGTTCGGCGGTGGTCGCGAGGCGCGCCACTTCTTCCGGCGGGAGTTCCGCGCCCCACGCTGCCGCCAGCGCGGCGATGACGCCCACGGTCAGCGCGCTGGACGAACTGAGACCGCCACCGGATGGCAGGTCCCCGGTGATCAGGAGCTGCGCGCCGTGGCCGGGCGCTACCGCCGCCAGTTCCCGAAGGGCTCCGGCAAGGTATCCATGCCAGGGCGCGCCAATGCCCTCGTCGGGGATACTTCGCGCAAGCCGGGCCGTGCCCTCGAATGCTTCCGAGCGGACCTCGACCACGCCGCCGCGGTCCGGGGCCGCAGCCACCAGCAGGGCCCGGTCGATGGCGGTCGGCAGGACGGGCAGGCCGGAGTAGTCGGTGTGTTCGCCGATCAGGTTGACGCGGCCGGGCGCCCGCGCGATGACAGTCGCGGGCACGCCGAAAGCTTCGGCGAACGCGCGGCGGACAGAGTCGGGAACTGGCACATCCGCAGCGTAACATCGGCGGCGGTTTGGCGGCCGTCTGGCCGGGCGTCTTGGATTTGGCGCGCTCTCGCTGTACCCTCGGCGCCTGCGGAGGGACGCCGCAATTCCTGGAGGGACATGAAATGGAGCCCTGGATTGTCGGGAGCCGCCCAAGCGAGCGGTTCCCGCTCTGGACGCGCGCAAACGTTGGTGAAGTCTTCCCCGACCCGGTGATGCCGCTCACCTTCAGCCTGCTCATGGAAGAGCACACCGAAGGCGCCTGGCGCGATGCGCTGGTGCGCATGGGCGGTTTCACCTACGACGAATTCAAGCCCGGCGAGATGGAGACGCTGGGCGTGTTCGGGTCGTATTGCTACCTGAACGCCTCGGTCACGCGCATCCTGGGGGAACGCGCCCCCGGCCTTTCGGCCCAGGCCATGGACGACCTCTTCTTCGGGGCCCAGCCTGGCGTGCCGCCCTACGAACCCGCCCCCGGCGACCACAACGAACAGCGAACCGCCGCCCTGGGGGAGACTTTCCAGTGGGCCCTGACCCTCGACCGCCTCGATATCCCCACCGAGGGCGAAAGGGTCGCTGACGCTCTCCGGGCAGCCCGGCCCAACCTCGAGGCGATGTCCAACCAGGAGCTCTGGAACTACACCCGCGGCCTGCTCCTCACCCACTTCCGCCGCTTCTTCAGCGAACACATCTTCGTCACCTTCCTGAGCACGGTGCCGGTGGGTGCGCTCAGCCAGGTCTGTGCCGCCGTCGGCCGCCCGGACGACGCCATGCGGATCATTTCCGGCGTTGGCGATGTCGAATCGGCCGCACCGTCGCTTGCCATGTGGCAGCTCGGCCGGAAGGTCGCAGCCGACCCGGCGCTCTCCGCCGCGTTCGATGCGGGCGTTCAAGGCCTTCTCGACCGTGCAGCCGCCGCGGGCCCCGGCGGCCAGGCGTTCCTGCAGGAGTTCCAGACCTTCCTTCGCAAGTATGGCGCCCGCGGCCCCAAGGAGTGGGAAGTCCGCAACCACACCTGGGAAACAAAGCCCGAGCTCGCGCTCGCCGCCATCGACCGGATGCGCCTGGCCGGCCCCGAGGCCGACCCCTCGCTGCGCAATCGCTCGCTCGCCGCTGAACGCGAGCGGATCGTCGGCGAAATCGCCGCCATGCTCGAAGGCGACCCGGAAAACCAGGGCCTGTTCCTCGCTGCCGCACGCTCCGCAGTCCTCTTCCAGGCCGGCCGCGAACGGACCAAGACCAACGCCATCAAACTCGTCCAGGAAGCGCGCATGGCACTCCACACCATCGGCAAGCGCATGGTTGCCGCGGGGATGTGCGACGACACCGGCGATTTCGCCTTCCTCAAGGCCGATGAAGTGGAACGCTGGCTCGCCGATCCCGCCCCCTTCCGCGACACCATCCGCCAGCGCAAGGCGCTCTATGACCAGTACTCCGCTATCCAGGAGCCGTTCGTGTTCTGGGGCACACAGCCCGACCCGTCGACCTGGCCACCGAAGGGCGCCACCACCGTCGAACCCGTGAAGGTCGGCGATGTGCTCCAGGGATTCCAGGGTTGCCCGGGCCAGGTGACCGGCATCGCCCGCGTGGTCCTCGACCCCATCGACCCCACCGCCTGCGGGCCCGGCGAAATCCTCGTCGCGCCAATGACCGACCCATCGTGGACTCCGCTCTTCGTGGCCGCTGGCGGCGTCATCGTCGATGTGGGCGCGGCCCAGAGCCACGCCATGATCGTCAGCCGCGAACTCGGCATCCCCTGCGTCCCCTCGGTCACCGGCGCGACCCGCCGGATCCCTGACGGCGCAACCGTCCTGGTCAACGGCGACGCCGGCACCGTCACCATCCTCGCCCTCCCGTGACAGGGGCTCCACGGATGAAGCCGATCTACGCCTTCGACGACGCCCTCCCGGAGGATGTCGCTCCGGAACAGCTGCTCGGCGGAAAAGGCGCCAGCCTGGCCGAGATGACGCGCGCGCTCGGGCTGCCCGTGCCGCCCGGGTTCGTCATCACCACCGGCATGTGCCGGCAGTACCGGGTCTCCGGCTGGCCGCCAGGCCTCGATGCCGCGATTGATGAGCACCTTGCCCGCCTCGGCGAGCGCATGGGCCGCCGCCTGGGCGATCCCGAACGGCCGCTCCTCGTCTCCGTCCGCTCGGGCGCCCCGGTCTCAATGCCCGGCATGATGGATACGCTCCTCAACGTTGGCATGACCCCGGCGGTGCGCGATGGCCTTGCCCGGACCACCGGCAGTCCCCGCTTCGCGGCCGATACCTGGCTGCGCTTCTGCAGGATGTACGCCGAGATCGTCTGCGGCGTCGCGCCCGCCGGGCTGGCCGCGGCAGCAGCCAACGACGGTTCGGTCGAAGGCATGCTCGCCGCCGCTGAGCGCGTCCGGGCGCTCGCCGCCCCGGCCGGCGGCATCCCCGAAGCACCAATCGACCAGCTGCGCGCGGCCGCCGAGGCGGTCTTCCGCTCCTGGGATTCCGGCCGCGCCCGTGTCTTTCGCGCGCGCGAAAACATTCCCGAGGACCTTGGCACCGCTGTCACCATCCAGGCCATGGTCTTCGGCAACTTCGACGATCGTTCCGGCACTGGCGTGGTGTTCACTCGCGACCCGGCGACTGGCGCCCCCGGACCGTTCGGAGACTACCTCGCCGGGGCCCAGGGAGAGGACGTAGTCGCCGGGACGCACGCGGTCGGTGGCCTCGATGCCCTGAGGGAGCAGCTCCCGGGCGTATACGCCGAGCTGCTCCAGGTCCTCGATCGCCTCGAACGGCACTACCGCGACATGTGCGACGTCGAATTCACGGTCAGCAAAGGGCGCCTCTACATCCTCCAGACGCGCATCGGCCGACGCAGCCCGCTGGCGGCCGTCCGCATCGCGGTTGCCATGGCCGAAGACCCTGCCTTCCCCCTCTCCCGCGAGGAAGCGGTGGCGCGCGTAGATTCCAACGTCCTCCAGCAGATCGCTGCCCTCCGCACCATCACCCCGGGTTCGCGGCCGCTCGCCAGCGGGCTGGCTGCCTCCCCGGGTGTCGCCACCGGCGTGCTCTGCTGCGACCCCGACCGGGCAGCCGACCTTGCGGCCCGCGGCATCGCTGTTGTCCTCGCCCGTGAGGAGACCTCACCCTCAGACGTTCATGGCATGGTTGGGGCTGCTGCCCTGGTAACCACCCTTGGCGGCGTCGCCAGCCACGCTGCGGTCGTCGCCCGCAGCTGGGCCATCCCTGCCGTCACGAGCCTGGAACGCACGCTCGTCCGCGCGGCCGGCCTCGAGATCGCAGGGAACTTCCTCGCCGAAGGCGAGGTTGTCACCGTCGATGGCACCTCCGGGGTGCTCTACGCCGGCGATTGCGTGGCCGAAGGAGCATCCGACATCCCGGAGGTCCGGACCCTCCGGCTCTGGGCGGGCCAGCTCGGCGTCCAGGCCGGCGCACCCGTAGAGCCGGCGGAACCCGGGCGCGATGCCGACGTCACCCTCCTCGAACTCGCCCGAACCGTGCAGCTCAAGGGGCTGTGCACCCCCGACCGTGCCGCCGCCGCGCTCTCGGCCGCACTTCATCGCATCGAGTATCTGGTCGATGGCAACCCCGAGCTCTTCCGCGCCACCCCACGCGGCATGATGCTCACCCCCGATGGCCGAAGCTGGGTCAGCGAACAACTCCAGGCCGAACGCGCGGCTCTCGATGCGTCCGTCATGGCCGGCTGCTATGCACGCTTCATGGGGCTCAACCACACCTTTAAGGCGCTGGTTAGCGAATGGCAGCTCGCCCAGGCGGCCACCCCCGGCGACGCCGAATGGCAGGCGCTCGTCGACCGTGTCGCCGCCATCCACGCCGGGCTGGAGCCGCTCCTGGAGAGCGTCTGTGCCGAGGTCCCCCGCCTGCGCACCTACAGTCCCCGGTTCCGCGCCGCCCTCGATGCCATGCGCGCCGGCGACCGGACGATGCTTGCAGCCCCGCTGAAGGACAGCTACCACACCGCCTGGTTCGAATACCACGAGGAGCTCATCACCCTCTGCGGGCGCGACCGCGCCGCCGACGAGCGGGCCGAGACCGCTGCGCACTAATCCGCGCCGGCCGGCCCGACCCAGCGGTAACGCCGCAGGTCGACCCGGTCCCCGGGGCCGAACACCACGCCTTCGCGCGTGAGCTTCTGCCGCTGTACATCAGCGGCTTCGCCTCGCCCCCGGAGACTGATGCCTCCGGAAGCGTTCACCACGCGCCACCAGGGGACATCAGTACTCCCGGGAAGGTGGTGGAGGGCGTACCCCACCGCCCGGGCCGCCGCCGGCGCGCCCAATTCGAGAGCGACCTGCCCGTACGTCACCACCTGCCCGCGGGGGACACCCCGCACGTACGCGTAGACGCGATCGTAAAACGTCGCACCAGCGACAGGGCGTTCCGGTCTCATGGGCCGTATTATCCCCATCCACCATGAACGACCCATCCGCGCCCCTTCCGCTCTCCGGGATCCGCGTCATCGATGCTGGCCAGATCCTCGCCGCCCCGTTCTGCTCCACCCTCCTCGGCGAGTTCGGCGCCGAGGTCATCAAGGTCGAACCGCCAGGAACCGGCGACGCGAACCGCGGCAGCGTCTCGTTCGCCCAGGATAACCGGGGCCAGAAGTCCGTCACGCTCGATGTCACCCGCCCCGAAGGCGCCGCGCTCTTTCGCCGTCTCTGCGATGTCTCCGATGTCCTCGTCGAAAACAACCGCCCCGGCACCCTGGAAAAGTGGGGGCTCAGTCCGGCGGCGTTGCGCGAGACCAACCCCGGGCTGGTTGTGGTCCGCATCAGCGGCTACGGCCAGACAGGCCCCTACCGCGACCGCGCCGGGTTCGACCGTGTGGCCCTGGCGTTCGCCGGGATCACCGCCGTCACCGGCTACCCCGGCCTCCCGCCGGTCCGACCCGGGTACTTCATCGCTGATTACGGCGCCGGCATCTTCGCCGCGTTCGGTGCGCTCGCGGCCCTCCGCGCCCGTGAGCTAACCGGCCAGGGGCAGGATGTCGATATGGCCCTGTACGAGGCGGTCTGGCGGATGAGCGGGACCCACGCCGCCAACTACGGCCTCAGCGGCCAGGATCGCCAGCGCTCCGGCAACTATTTCCCCGGAGTCGTGCCCGCCGAGCAGTTCGAGACTGCCGACGGCCATTTCCTGGTGGTCAACGCCACCACCCGGCGGTCGTTCGAAAAGCTCTGTCATGCCATGGGCCAGCCGGGACTGATCGCCGATCCCCGTTTCACGCCGCGGCGCAACCTTCTCGAAAACCACGCGGCCATCCACGCCATCGTCGGCGCCTGGGTGGCGCAACACACCCTCCACGAGTGCCAGGAGACGCTCGACCGCTTCGGTGTCCCCGCCACCGGTGTCTACAACACCAGCGACATCGTGGGCGACCCCCACTACGCGGCCCGGCACCAGGTCATCACCGTCGATAGCGTCGACCACGGCCCGCTCCTCCAGCCGGGCGTTGTGCCAGTGCTGACCGGCACCCCGGGCACGGTGCGGGGCCGGGCGCCCATGCTCGGTGAGCACAACGAGGAGGTCTACCTGGGCCTGCTGGGACTCGGGAACGACGAGTTCGGGCGCCTCAAAGGCCAGGCGATCATCTAGGAGCCGGCTGGTTTTTGGGGGCTCAGCCGGTTTCGAACCTCAAGCTCGATAGGAACTCGAGCGATCGTTGCTCCAGCCTCCCATGAGCCCCGATAGCGTGATGCGGCGGCCCGGTTCCGCGGAGCAGACAAAAGGGCCGTCACCTGGTGGCGTGACGGCCCTTTTGCATGTCCCGGCGCGGGAGAGGTCGCGCCAGGGTGGGGAAGGTTGAATCAGGCAGCGCTGGCGACGCGGTGCTCTTCGTTGGTGATGAAGTCGCCGTCCTGGAGCCAGTTCTTGAACTGCTTCTCCGCGCCGCAAACCTTGCAGACGCCGCGGCTCAGCGGGCCGTTCGGCTCTTCAATCCGCCACCGGTGGAAGTGGTCCGGGGCGCTCGCCTGGGGCGACTCAATCGTGGCCTGTGCCATGGGGTGGACCAATCCTTTCGTGTTGACTCGCCTCGCGGCGGTCGGCTACGCTTGTTTTCGGTGACCGCTGGTACTAGCAAATCAGTAGCAACGGCCGTACCCGAATAATAGCATCCGGCACTATCGTGTCAATAGCTACAGCGCTAGCCTCTGACACACATCCTTTACCTCGCCGGGACCAAGGAAGCCTGCACCCATGGCCCAACGCCCTGAGAGTGACACAGCCCGGAAGTCCTACAACCACCCTTGTGTGATTGCTCAGACTCTCGATATCCTCGGCGACCGCTGGACCCTCCTCATCCTCCGCGACCTCATGGCCGGCCTCCACCGCTACAACGACATCCTCGAAAGCTGCGCCGGCATGTCGCCTAACGTCCTCTCCGATAGGCTCAAGCGCCTCGAAGCGGAAGGCCTGGTGCGGCGCGACTACTACCGGGAGCTCCCGCCGCGCGTTGAGTACACCCTCACCGAAAAAGGCTGGGCTGTCCGGCCCATCCTCCTCGCCCTCCTGGATTGGGGGCGCCAGTATGTCGACACCATCACCGTCGACAAGGTCGGCAACAGTGTCAGCCACGACTTTGCCCTCCGGGTCATTCCCGCGTTCTCCTTCCAGCCGTCGCGCGCCGAGGACCTGACTGCCCGCATGACCGTCGAGATCTCGGATTGCGACAGCTGCAACACCTGGACCTTCGACATCACCGACGGCCATATCCTCCCCCGGCGCAACGGCAGCAGCGACTTCGATGTGTACCTGAAGACCAACACCGAGGGATTCTTCAAGTTCATTCGCGGCGAGGCGCCAGCCCCCGAGGTTGGTGAGTTCCGCGGATCCGTCGAGACTGCCGCCTCCATCCAGTCCTGCTTCCAGGCGCACTGATTACCGCGCAACCCGGCGCCGCGATATCCTTTGCGCCAATGCCCACCTCACTCGCTCCTGTCTCCATCGACGAGCTGCGCGATATCGCCAAGCGCGTCCGCAAGCACATCGTGACCATGGTCTACCAGGCGCAGAGCGGCCATCCCGGCGGCTCCCTCTCGTCCGTCGAACTCGGCGTGTCGCTCTTCTGGAATCACCTCCGGTGCGACCCGGCGAACCCTTCGTGGCCCGACCGCGACCGGTTCATCCTCTCCAAGGGCCACGCCACGCCCTTCTACTACAGCGTCCTCGCCGAGCGCGGCTACTTCAGCCCCGAGCTCCTCAGCGGCTTCCGCAGCCTTGGTAGCCCCCTCCAGGGCCACCCCTCCATGTCCGCGGCGCCCGGCATCGAAATGTCCGGCGGCTCGCTCGGCCAGGGACTCTCCTTCGCTATTGGCCAGGCGCTCGCAGGCCGCCTCGACCGCCGCGACTACCGCTGCTGGGTCCTGATGGGCGATGGCGAGCTCAACGAGGGCCAGGTGTGGGAAGCCGCGATGGCCGTCCCGCATTTCGACCTGGGCGACCGCATCGTCGCCCTTGTCGACCGCAACGGGATCCAGAACGACGGGTTCGCAGACAACATCATGAAGACCCACCCGGTCGAGATGTGGACGGGCTTCGGCTGGCGCGTCCTTGAATGCGACGGCCACGACATGGCCGCTGTCGACCAGGCCCTCTCCGAGGCCGAAAAGCCTCACGAACGCCCCCGTGTGGTCGTCGCCCACACCGTCAAGGGAAAGGGCGTCAGCTTCATGGAGAACAATCCCGGCTTCCACGGCAAGGCGCCGACGAAGGAACAGCTGGAACAGGCGCTCGCCCAGATTGAAGGAGGGCTCGCATGACCCTGGCGCCAGCCTCCGCCGCAACCCGCGAAGCGTACCCATTCGCGCTCATCGAGCTCGTCGAACAGGGCGTCGACGTCGTCGCGATCGATGCCGACCTCTCGGTCTCGACCATGGGCTACCAGTTCGGGGAGAAATTCCCGGAACGCTGGCTCTCGGTCGGTGTCGCCGAACAGAACATGGTTGGCATCGCCGCTGGCTTCGCAGCCGCAGGGAAGACCGCCTTCATCGCGAGCTTTGCCGCCTTCCTCCCAGGCCGCTGCTTCGACCAGCTCCGCACGTCCGTCGCCCAGCCGCGCGGAGGGCTCAACGTGAAATGCGTGGCCAGCCACGGCGGCATTACCGTCGGCGAAGACGGGATGAGCGCCCAGGCGATCGAAGACCTCGCCCTCGTCACCTCGCTGATCCCGTTCGACGTGGTTGTTCCTGCTGACTTCGAGTCGGCCCGCCAGGCGATCGTGGCCGTGGGCAAGACGGCGCGGCCGGCCTACGTCCGTACCGGCCGCCCGAAGGTGCCCGCAGTCTACGACGACAGCTACCGGTTCGAGCTCGGCAAGGCCAACCTGCTGCGGCCCGGGACCGATATCACCCTCATCGCCTGCGGCATCATGGTCGGGGTCGCGCTCCAGGCCGCGCAGATCCTCGCCAGCGAAGGCATCTCCCCACGCGTCCTCGATATGGCAACCATCAAGCCGATCGACCGCGAGGCCGTCCTGGCCGCTGCTCGCGAGACTGGCGCCATCGTGACCGCCGAGGAGCACCAGACCCATGGCGGCCTAGGCACCCAGGTCGCGCGCGTGCTTGCCGAGGAGATTCCCACCCCGATCGCATTCGTTGGGGTCGACCGTTACGGGACGAGCGGAAAATGGGACGAGCTCCTCGGCTACTTCGGTCTGACGCCCCAGCGGCTGGCCGAAGCCGCCCGCGGCGTCATCGCCCGCAAGCGCTAATCCCCGTCGGCACGCCGGCGAGCTGCTCCAGCATCGCGACGGCTTCCGGGGCGTGCTCCCTTACGCGGAAGTCGTGCCGGATGGCCGCCCGGATGACCCCCTCTTTGTCGCTCACGTAGGTGATACGTGGCGGCACCCACGGGATCCAGCCCTTCACGTCGTAGCGCTCTCGCAGCCAGCCGTCCCGGTCCGCAACCAGCGGGAACGGCAGACCGTGCCTTTCCTTGAAAGAGGCGTGCGAGTCGGCCCCATCGCTGCTCACGCCGACGATGATCGCGTCGTGCGCCGCGATCGCGCCGTAACTATCGCGGCACGAGCAGGCCTGCGCGGTGCAGCCAGCAGTGAAGTCCTTGGGATAGAAGTACAGCACAACGTGCTTGCGCCCGCGCGAGGCGCTGAGCGTGAAGCTGGAACCGTCGTCGAGCGGAGCGGTGAAGTCAGGAGCCGTTGTGCCAGCCGTGAGCATCGTCAGCCTCCCATGGAGCGATGTGCTGTGTGCTGATGGTACGAGCCATCGCCGCCCGGCGATCACAGGTCAAGGCAGGGGAAGCGACACGGTTGACGGCACAACCGGATGGTGGCTTACTGGATCCAGTGATTTGTCGCTGAATCCGCCCGGGCGGGGCGGAGCGGGGGAAATACAACCGGCGAATCCGTGCGCAAGCGCGGAGCGGCAACTCCAGTCGCAGCCATAAACTAACCCCGCAGGCGTTGGAGTAGCTCAGCCCCGAGAGCCGGGCGCCCGGGCACGGGCCGCCCGAACCGCTCTCCAATCTGGCAGTCCACCGGTTCCACTCCTCGCCATCCCGGGTGGATGCGAGAAAACCTGTGCATTGTCGAAAGGAGCAGAGAAATGTATCCGCAGGACTTCGCGACGATCGTCCTTCGCGAACGCCTCGAGGCGTTTGATTCTCCCCAGGGGCGCTTCCGGCGCGAATGGGAGAAGCAGGCTGAAATCGACCGGCTGAAGAAACGCCTCACTCGCGTCCGCGAGGCGCTGAAAGTCGCCACCGCTCAATAGCTCGCGGCCACCAGCAAAGACGAACGGCCCGCACCCACGAGGTGCGGGCCATTTTCGTTCCCGGCGCATCAACCCCGGCAGATAGCACGGCGGCAGCGTGGACACGGCGGCCTCCCGCGCCCAAGCCGGGCGGCAGTTGAGCTCCGTCCGGGGTTCCCGGGCAAGTACCGGCTCGACTCCCCGAACCGCCTGCGACGGTGGCCGCCACACTGCATCGCTGCCACAATTTCCACACCCTCGTACGGAGCCCCGCACCATGACCCGCGAACACCGCATGTACGGCCTCTGGCCCAGTCCCGTCACCCCCGGCATGCTGGCCGGTGGGCTCCGCCTGAACGAACCCTCTTGGGACAGTGACGGCCAGACACTCGCCTGGGTTGAAGGCCGCTCTGACCGTGGCGTCATCGTCACCCAGCGGGCCGGCGAGCAGGCAAGCCGCGACCTGACCTCCGATATCTCGGTGCGCGCTTTCGTCGGCTACGGCGGCGGCGATTTCACCCTCGCGCATGGCGTCGCCTACTTCGTCGGCCAGGCCGATCAGCGCATCTACCGCCAGGAGCTGGCTGGTGGCACTGCCCGGACTATCACTCCTGCCTTCGGCGCCGCCTCGACACCCGTCGTTTCGCCCGATGGCCGCTGGGTCGCCTATGTCCAAACCTATGAGGACGTCGATTGCATTGCCATCGTCGACTCGCAGGGCAGGCACTGGCCCCGGCGCCTCGGCGAAGGACGCGACTTCTACATGCAGCCTTCCTGGCACCCCGCCGGTGACCGCCTCGCCTGGGTCGAGTGGGACCATCCCCGGATGCCCTGGGACGGAACCGGGCTCCGCGTCGCACACCTGGCCTTCCCCGAAGGTGGCCTGCCGGAGATCGTCTCTTCGGAGGTGGTTGCCGGCGGGAGCGAGATATCGATCTTCCAGGGAACCTTCTCCCCGGACGGCGCCTCGCTCGTCTACGTCTCCGACGAGTCGGGCTGGGGGCACCTCTACCGGCGCGACCTCGCTTCCGGTGCGGTGACACAGCTCACTAGCGGCGAGTTCGAGCACGGCGCTCCCGCCTGGAGCCACGGCATGCGCACGTTCGACTTCACTGGCTCGGGCACGATCGTGGCCGTGCGCCAGCGGGCCGGCTTCCACGAGCTCATCGCCATCTCGCCTGGTGGAGAAGTTGCGAGCCTTGCCGGGCGGCACCCGGGCTACACCGCCTTCAGCGCGCCCGCAGGCGCCCCGGGCAGCGAGAGGGTCGCAGTCGTCGCCAGCGGCGGCAAGCAACCCCCGCGCGTCGTCGTGTTCGACCTCGCCGAACCTGCCGGCGAAGGCTCAGTCCGCCGCAGGAGCGATCCGGAGACCGTCCGGCCCGCGGCGCTCTCCCGGCCTGAGCCGGTGTCATGGACGTCGTTCGATGGCGAACAGTCCCACGGGCTGTACTACCCGCCCGCGAGTGAGCGGTTCGAGGGTTCAGGCGCACCGCCCCTCATCGTCCTCGTCCATGGGGGCCCCACCAGCCAGGTCGTCGCAGGCTGGGCGCCAAATGCGCAGTTCTTCGCCACGCGGGGTTACGCGGTTCTCCTCCCGAACTACCGCGGCAGCACCGGCTACGGCCGCGAATACATGCTGAAGTTGCGCGGAAGCTGGGGCATCTACGACGTCCAGGACGCGAAGTACGGGGCCCAGGACCTCGCCCGCCGCGGTCTCGCCGATGCCGGCCGTCTCGTCATCATGGGTGGCAGCGCAGGGGGGTTCACTGTCCTCCAATCGCTCGTCGAGCTCCCCGGCTTCTACAAAGCGGCGATCTGCATGTTCGGCGTCGCCAACCAGTTCACGCTCGCCGCCGATACCCACAAGTTCGAGGCGCGCTACCTCGATTCCATGCTTGGCCCGCTCCCCGGGGCCGCCGCCGTCTACCGCGAACGCTCCCCCATCTTCCACGCGGATCGAATCAAGGACCCCATCGCGGTCTTCCAGGGGGACATCGACCGTGTGGTCCCGCGGGAGCAGAGCGATACGATCGTCGCGTCGCTCAGGGCCCGCGGCGTCCCGCACGAATACCACGTGTACGAAGGCGAGGGCCACGGCTGGCGCAAGAGCGAGACGATCGACGCCTTCTACAAGTCGGTCGAAGCCTTCCTCAAAACGCACGTGCTCTTCGCGTAGGCAACCCATCGACATCGAACCCGCACCGCTTCACAATCCCCGCATGCAGATGCAGGACTGCCTCTTTTGTAAGATGAACCGGGGCGAAATCCCGGTCGAAAAGATCGCCCAGAACGAGCACGCGTTCGCCATCCGCGATATCAACCCCCGCGCGCCCGTGCATTGCCTGGTCATCCCAAAGATGCACGTCGATAACGCGCGCGAATTCGAGTGGAACCATGCCGAGATGCTGGCCGGGCTGTTCATCCTGGCCAAGGATGTAGCACGCGTCGAGGGCGTGTGGGAGAGCGGCTACCGCCTCGCATTCAACGTGGGCGATGCCGCCGGCATGACTATCCACCACCTCCACCTCCATCTGCTGGGCGGCCGCGTCCTCGGCCCCGAAGGCTGATGAGCGGCCTCGCCGCCCAGGTCGCCGCGGTCCGCGACGAGCTCCAGACCCGGCCGGGAGGCCTCGTCCGCCACGTGGAGCGCGTCCTTGTGGAGGCGCTCGACCTCGCCGCCCGCTGGGACCTCGACCCCGAGCGCGTCGAGCTCGCTGTCTGGGGGCACGACCTCTTCCGCTCCTTCCCACCGGGGGAACAGCTGCGCCTCGCCGGGGAGGCAGGGCTCCCGCTCACCGCGGCGGATCGTCTCGAGCCCGTCCTCCTCCACGGCCCCATTGCCGCCGCTGTCCTGCGCGAACGGTTCGGCGTCCTCGACGACGAGGCGCTCGCCGCCGTGCGGGACCACACCATCGGCAGCCGCGAAATGCCCATGATCGCCAAGGTCGTACTGCTTGCCGACAAGTTCGAGGAGCGCAAGCGCCGCCGGACGCCCGTGATGCGCGAAATCCGGAGGCTCGCCCGCCGCGATTTGGACCTCGCGCTCCTCTGCTGGGCCGATTGGAAATGGGTCGACGAACGCCAGCATGGCTGGCTGACCCACCCGGATCACTGGGGCGCCCGTCTCAATTGGGTCGCGGAACATCACCGCGACGTTGCGCTTCCGCCGCGGACCGGGGACTTCGGCCTGGCTAGGGAATAATTAGCTCCTGGCCCACCTTCAGACGGGTGCAGTCGTCCTCGGTCAGCTTGTTGGCCTGGAGCAGCTCTTGCAGCGTGATGTCGTTCGCGATCGCGATGGCGAAGCAGCTGTCGCCATCCTTCACCGTGTAGCGCCTGACCGCCCCATTGGTCGCCCCGGGCGACGGAGTCCCCGTCGTCGCCGGGCGCGTGCCGGTAGCGGCCGTGCCGGGGGTCCCCGGGGTGCCATTCCCCGGTGTCCGTGTAGTTGGCGTTTGCGCGGTGCCGCTGCCGGCCGCCTGCGCCGTCGCCGTTTGGTTCAGCGCGTTCTTGGTTGCCACGGCGTCGGCTGGCGATTGGTCACCGCCGCCGCTATCGCCGACGAGCTGCTGGATGGCAAACGCCAGGACGATGACCACGACGGCGAGCGCGAACAGCCCGATGGTGGCAACCGGCATGCTTACGCCGCCAGAGCGTGGCCGCGGCCCGAGCGTGCCGGCGCTCGGCTGCCGGCGCGCCGGGCGCTGACCGCCGGCCGGGGCAGCGCCGGCCCGCCCGCCGCCAAACGCCTGGCGCGATCCTGCTCTCGGGCCCCTCACCGTCTCCGGCGGGGGAGGAGCCACCGCTGCCTGGGGGCGCGGCGCCCGTTGCTCGGCCCCCGGCACGCCTTCGCCCAGGTAGACCGGGCAGGTGACATGGTTGGCGCCCAGGCAGTAGCTCTCCTGGTGCGGCGCCGCAATGCGCGTCGGGCTGGCGAGCCGATAACAGCGATGTGCCTCTGTGGCGTAAGTCGCGTGGGAATCGGCGTCGTCCGCCAGCCCGAGATATGGGCACACCGCCGAAAATTCTTCCTGCGTCACACGCACTCCTGTCCCAGGAGATCCTCCACCACCGCTCGTAATGGTAACAGGGGACTCGGAACAGGGAACCAGAATCCGCGCTTCGGGAAAAGAGGTTTCCCCACGTCCGCCGGATTGGGGGTGGGGGCGCCCACTCGCGCGGACGCCCCCGTGCGACGGGGAGGACAATGTCGCCTGGCGTCCTTTGGTCAGGAGGCCGCCTACACCAAGTAACGGTCCCGCCCACCGGGCGTCGCAGGTGTTCCCCCGGACGGTTGGGTGGCGGTTTGGGGACCCCCGCTTGGCGAGCTTTTCCGGGTGTCATAGGGGCCCTGCCCCGATCAGCGGTGCGACATCGCCCCGGCCCGCGACCACAATGCGTTCGAGGCCCAGCCAACGGGCCATCGCCTTCAGCTCCCGGTTCATGCCCGCGGCGACCCGGCGCCGGTTGCGCCCCGGCTCGGCATACGCGCCCTGCACGAGCAGGGCGCGCTCCTTCCGGTCGGCTTTCAGGTCCGCACGCCCCACCAGCTCTCCATCCATCAGCAACGGCAGCACGTAGTAGCCGTGCACCCGCTGTGGGGCAGGCGTGTAGATCTCGATGCGATAGAAGAACCCGAACAGCCGTTCGGTCCGATCACGGTTCCACGTCAGCGGGTCGAATGGACTCAGGAATGCGGGCGCCTTGCCGGCGTTCGGCCTCGCCGATGCCAGCGGCGCGAGGTAGGCCGCCTGGCGCCATCCCTCCACTCGAACCTCCTCGAGTTCGCCCGCACCCACGAGCTCGTTTGCGTGCTGGCGGGCCGAGGTGACGGGTATGCGGTAGTAGTCCGCGAGGTCGGCCGCCGTGGCTACACCCAGAGAGCGTGCGGCCAGCCGGACGAGCTCGCGGCGAGCGTCGGCTTCGTCGAGCGCAGGCCCGTCGAGGACAGCGGGGTCGAACACCCGCTCGGGCAGGTCGTAGACCCTGGCGAAGTTCCTCCGCCCGCGCACCGCCAGCCGGCCATGAGCGAAGTGCCATTCGAGGCCCATCTTCACCTCGCTCCACTCCCACCACCCCTGCCTTCGCGCCTCCGTCTCCAGGTCGCCAACGGTTACGGGGCCGCGGTCACGGACCTGATCAATCAGGCGTTCGAACCTCGCCATCCGATCCGGGGGAACCCGCCTCCACCACCGATGTCCCCGGGCCATGCGGTGACGAAACAACGGATAGTGCTCGATGGGAATGAGCGAGGCTTCGTGACCCCACTGTTCGAACATCTCGCGGTCGCGATAGGCAAGCTCGTCGAGCCACGACTGCGGATACGGTCCGAGCCGCGAAAAGAAGGGCAGATAGTGGGCTCGTGCGAGGACATTGACCGAATCGATCTGGACCAGGTTCAGCCGGGCGACCACATCGCGCATGTCGTCGCGGGTTGCACGCCGGGGGCGCGGGATGCCAAAGCCCTGGGCTTCAAGGGCGATGTGACGGGCTTCCGCGGCCGAAAGGTGTTCCACGGCCCTGCACTGTAACTGACCCATCGGGGCCGGGCGATACGCTCATCGGAACAGGGGCTGGCGAAAGCAGCGACGCGTCATAATCAACCCGCAGAGCCATGCCCGCGCGAAGTTGACAGCACTTTGCGCTGTGCTACTCTTTTCCTTCGGCGCTTATTGACTGGCGAACTGTTTGAGTTTGCTCAGGTCGCGAAGCTGAGTGCTTGAAGACGGCCTCGAGACCGATACGAGCTCGGGGCGCCGTTCACGAACAGGCTTTTCGGCCTGTTTTCGTGCCCAGAATCCGCAGGCCACTGGCCCGGCACCCGCGACCCGCCCCGGCGGGCCGCACGAAATCCGCTGAAAAGCAGGGGAAGCAGCAATGCCGACCATCAACCAGCTTGTCCGCAAGGGACGCACCCCGAAGACCAGGAAGTCAGGCGCGCCTGCCCTGCTCTTCAGCTTCAACTCGCACACCGGCCGCCTCACCAAGGCCACCGCCAAAGGTAACC
Source organism: uncultured Anaerolineaceae bacterium (assembly GCA_964648195.1). Taxonomy (GTDB): domain Bacteria; phylum Chloroflexota; class Dehalococcoidia; order Tepidiformales; family Tepidiformaceae; genus Amarobacter. The sequence continues at coordinate 34,457 of CAZYLL010000022.1, forward strand.
CCCAGAAGCGCGGCGTGTGCACCCAGGTGCGCACCCAGACGCCGAAGAAGCCGAACTCCGCGCTCCGCAAGGTCGCCCGCGTCCGGCTGGTGAACGGCATCGAAGTCACGGCATACATCCCCGGCGAGGGCCACAGCCTCCAGGAGCACTCCGTCGTGCTCGTCCGCGGCGGCCGCGTGAAAGACCTCCCCGGTGTCCGCTACCACATCGTCCGCGGCGCCCTCGATGCGACCGGCGTCAACAACCGGAAGCAGGGACGCAGCAAGTACGGCACTCGCAAGAATGCCCAGCCCACCGGCCGCAAGAAGTAGGCCGCCGAACCATTCGAAAACCGGAGTCCTGATCCATGGCCCGACGCAACCGACCCGAGAAGCGACCGACGCCGCCCGATGCGCGCTACGGCAACCCGACGGTGCAAATCCTCATCAATAAGGTGATGACCCGCGGGAAGAAGAGCACCGCCGAGCGCGTCGTCTATGGCGCGTTCAGCCGCATCCAGGACCAGACCGGCCGCGATCCGCTGGACGTCTTCCAGCAGGCCGTCCGCCAGACCACTCCGGTGCTCGAAGTCAAGCCGCGGCGCGTTGGTGGCGCCACCTACCAGGTCCCCGTCGAAATCCGCCCCGATCGTCGGCTCGCTCTCTCGATGCGCTGGATCCTCACCGCCGCCCGCAACCGCAACGGCCGTTCCATGAGCGAGAAGCTCGCCAACGAGCTCCTCGATGCCGCCAATGGCACCGGCGCTGCCATCAAGCGCCGCGACGACACCCACCGCATGGCCGAGGCCAACCGTGCCTTCGTCCATTACCGCTGGTAAGCGAAAGCCGCAGGAGACTCATGCCCCGCACTGTTGAGATCGAACGCATCCGGAACATCGGCATCATTGCCCACATCGACGCGGGCAAGACGACCGTGTCCGAACGCGTCCTCTTTTACACCGGGAAAACCTACAAAATCGGCGAGACCCACGAAGGCGCCGCCGTCATGGACTGGATGGAGCAGGAGCGCGAACGCGGCATCACCATCACCTCTGCCGCCACCACCTGCGAATGGAACAACCACCAGATCAACCTGATCGATACCCCCGGCCACGTCGACTTCACCGCCGAAGTCGAGCGCAGCCTCCGCGTCCTCGATGGCGGCGTCGTCGTCTTCGATGCCGTCGCCGGCGTGGAACCCCAGTCCGAGACCGTCTGGCGCCAGGCCGACCGCTACGGCGTCCCCCGCATCGCCTTCGTCAACAAGATGGACCGCACCGGCGCCGACTTCTGGCGGACCGTCGACATGATGGTCGACCGCCTTGGCGCAAACCCCGTCCCGCTTCAGATCCCCGTCGGCTCCGAGGCGGAGTTCGACGGCTGCATCGACCTCATCGAGCAGTGCTGGTGGTGGTTCGGCGGCGAAAAGGGCGATAAGCCCGAGCGCCGCGAAATCCCTGCCCACCTCGTCCAGGCAGCCGCCGAGGCCCGCGAAAAGCTCATCGAGGGCATCGGCAACGTGGATGACCAGATAGCCATCAGCTACCTGGAAGGCCACGACATCGGCGCACACGAGCTCAAGACCGCCGTCCGCCGCGCCACCCTCGCCAACCTCGCCCACCCCGTCCTCTGCGGTTCGGCCCTCAAGAACAAGGGCGTCCAGCTCATGCTCGATGCCGTCGTCGACTACCTTCCCAGCCCCGTCGACGTGCCCGCGGTCAAGGGTGTCGACCCCAAGCATGGCGGCGAAGTCGAGCGGCGCCCCTCGGACGACGAGCCCCTGGCAGCCATCGCCTTCAAAATCGTCACCGACCCGTACGTCGGCCGGCTCGCCTACATCCGCGTCTACAGCGGCGTCCTGCGCGCCGGCGAAACCATCTACAACTCCACCAAGGACGAGCGCGAGCGGATCGGCCGCCTCCTCCTCATGCACGCCAACCAGCGCGAGGAAATCCAGGAGATGGGCGCTGGCGGCATCGCCGCCGCTGTCGGCCTCAAGCAGACCTTCACTGGCGATACCCTGTGCACCCAGGATGCCCCCATCATCCTCGAGAGCATCCAGTTCCCCGAGCCCGTCATCCGCGTCGCCCTCGAGCCAAAGAGCAAGGAAGACCAGGACAAGCTCGCCACCTCCCTCAGCAAAATGGCCGAGGAAGACCCCACCTTCCACTGGACCTTCGACGAGGAGGCCGGCCAGACCATCATCTCTGGCATGGGCGAACTGCACCTCGAAGTCATCGTCGACCGCATGAAGCGCGAGCACAAAGTCGAAGCCAACGTCGGCCGCCCGCAGGTGTCCTACCGCGAAGCGATCACCCGCCCGGCCCGGGCCGAAGGCCGCTTCGTCCGCCAGTCGGGTGGCCGCGGCCAGTACGGCGTCGTCGAACTCGAAATCGAACCGCTCGAACGCGGCCAGGGCTTCGTCTTCGAAAACAAGATCGTCGGCGGGGCCGTGCCCAAGGAGTACATCCCCGCTGTCGGCCAGGGCGCCAAGGAAGCCCTCCAGGGAGGCATCCTCGCCGGCTATCCCGTCCTCGATGTGAAGGTGAGCCTCGTCGATGGCTCCTACCACCCGGTCGACTCGTCCGAAATGGCGTTCAAGAATGCCGGTTCGATCGGCGTGAAGGAGGCGGCAAAAAAGGCCGGCCCCGTCATCCTCGAACCGATCATGAAGGTCGAAGTCCGCTGCCCGGAGGAATACTTCGGCGCGGTCGTCGGCGATATCAACTCGCGCCGCGGCATGATCATGGGCAGCGATTCCATGGGCAAAACCCAGATCGTCCACGCCATGATCCCGCTGGCCGAAACCTTCGGCTACTCCACCGAGCTCCGCTCCCTTACCCAGGGCCGCGCCAGCTACAGCATGGAGTTCGACCACTACGAAGAAGTCCCCAAGAACATCGCTGCCACGCTCACCAAGCAGGCGGCAGTCTAACCCACCACCACCCGGGCTCCACCGAGAAAGGATCCACCACAATGGCGAAGGCGAAATTTGAGAGGACGAAGCCCCACGTAAACGTCGG
>CAZYLL010000023.1:0-37274 GCA_964648195.1 uncultured Anaerolineaceae bacterium
CGCGCGCCCCGTAGGCGAGGTCCGGCGGGATGATGAGGTTGCGCTTGCCGCCGACTTTCATGGTCGCGACGCCTTCGTCCCAGCCCTTGATGACCTGGCCGACTCCGATGACGAACGTGAACGGCTGGCCGCGGTCGACCGAGCTATCGAACTTCTTGCCATCGAGGAACTTGCCCGTGTAGTGGACGGTGACGCGCCCGGCCTGCTGGGGGCTGGCGCCGGTGCCGACGACGATGTCTTCGTACTGGAGGCCACTGGGCGTGGTGGTGGGGTTCTTCAAGGTAACCGGTCCTGTGGTGGTGGTAGCGGTGGCGGTGGCGGCGGCCGTCGGCGTGTCCGGCGTGGCGTCGTCACGGTCGCCACAGGCAGCGAAGGCCACGGGCGCGAGTGCCCCGGCGAGGATGAGGAGAGCGAGGTTCTTCCGGAACATGGGCGAAAGGGTACCCCGGGAAGTTCGAAGGGCGAAGTGCGAAGTTCGCAAACCGGAAAGACGGGAGGAGGGAGGAGGGAGGAGGGAGGAGTGGCCCCGCCCCCGCTGAGCCCCGGGAGGGGCACCCCAACGCCGCACCCAACCCGGCCCCGAACCGGGGAGAAGTTCGAAGGACGAAGTGCGAAGTTCGCCGACGTGCCCTCACCCCCCTGCCCCCTCTCCCGCGGCTGCGGGAGAGGGGATCCGAGACGTGCCGGCACCGGGGTTGGCCGCCGCGGGGCGTGGGGGTCGGAGTCGGGTGCCGCTTCCTGCCGGTCGCGGTTCGGACGGGTGGTGTGGGGGTGGGGGTAGGCGCTTCCTCACAGTCGCGGCTCGTCCGTCCGGGTGGTTCGACGCGGCGGCAATCGGAAATCGTCAATCGGAAATGGCGGCAGGGCGCGGGGCGGGGCCGCTCCTCCCTTCTCCCTCCTCCCTCTACAATCGCGCTCATGCCTTCCGCCCCCCTCCCCCGCCGCCACATCGCCCGCCGCACGTCGGTCTTCAATGAGTCGGTTATCCGCGAGATGACCCGGCTGGCGATGATACACGGGGCGATGAACCTGGCCCAGGGGTATCCCGATTTCCCCGCGCCGGACTTCATCAAACAGGCGGCGGTCGACGCCATCAACGCCGACATCAACCAGTACGCCATCACCTGGGGGTCGCCCCGGCTGCGCAAGGCCATCGCGGCGAAGACGAAGCGCTTCTACGGGCTCGACCTGGACCCCGACCGCGAAATCACGGTCACCTGCGGCGCCACCGAAGCCATGATGTGCGCCATGCTCGCGGTGGTCGAAGAGGGCGACGAGGTCATCGTCTTCGAGCCGTTCTACGAGAACTACGTGCCCGATGCGGCGATGAGCGGGGCACGGCTCGTGTTCGTCACGCTCCACGGCCAGGACTTCGCGATCGACCCGGACGAGCTGCGGGCGGCGTTTTCGTCGCGGACGCGGGCGATCATCGTGAACACGCCGAACAACCCGAGCGGGAAGGTGTTCACGCGGGCGGAGCTGGAGATGGTCGCGGGGCTGTGCCAGGAGTTCGACACGCTCTGCATCACGGACGAGATCTACGAGCACATCGTGTACGACGCGAACGTGCACGTGCCGATGGCGACGCTGCCGGGGATGTACGAGCGGACGATCACGATTTCGGGGCTTTCGAAGACGTTCAGCGTGACCGGCTGGCGGCTGGGTTACATGACTGCGCCGCCGGAACTGACGGACGCGCTCCGGAAGGTGCATGACTTCCTGACGGTGGGCGCGCCGGCGCCGTTGCAGGAGGCGGCGGCGGTAGCGATGGAGCAGGGCGAATCGTACTACCCCGAGCTGACCGCGATGTACGCGCGGAAGCGCGGCATCTTGCTGCGGGCGCTGCGCGAGGCAGGGTTCGCGTGCCACCAGCCGCAGGGGGCGTACTACATCATGGCGGACTTTTCGGGGCTGGGGTTCGAAGGCGACGACACGGCGTTTGCGCTCCACCTCATCGAGCGCGTGGGGGTGGCGCCAGTGCCGGGGTCGAGCTTCTACCAGGGCGACGGGGGGAACCGGCTGGTGCGGTTCACGTTCTCGAAGTCAGAGGAGACGCTGGAGGAGGCGGCGCGGCGGCTGGGGAGGCGCTGAGGCGGCGGAAGTGCGAAGGACGAAGTGCGCCGGGGCGGGGCCGGGGGGATTGCCGATCGTCGATTGTCGATTGTCGATTGTCGCCAGGGTGGGCGGCGGAAGTTCGAAGGGCGAAGGGCGCCGGGGCGGGGGCGGGGGGACTCCTCCCTTCTCCCTCCTCTCTTCTCCCTGCCTATGCTCCAGGGGCGGGCAGAAGGATAATAGCATTCGGAGTCGAGGAAGGCGGGTTCCGGTTCGGAAGAGAATCCCGGCTCCTATCGTTCGAGGGGATAGCCAGGATGACACAGACGGCGAGCGCTCCAGGGAGGCTGGAGCGGCGGAAGGCACGGACGCGGGCGGCTATCGTGGCGGCGGCAACGCGCCTGTTCCACGAGCACGGGTACGAAGAGACGTCGATCCAGCAGATCGCCGAGCTGGCGGATACGGGCGTGGGGACGCTGTACGGGTACTTCGCTTCGAAGGAGGAGATCCTGCGGGAGGTGCTGCACCAGGCGCGCAACGAAGCCCTGTCCAAGTACTTCGCGACGGTGGACGAGCGGACGCCATCGATCGAGCGGGTCTGCCGGGCGCTGGATTCGCTGGCGGAGTACCTGCGGAGTAACCGGCGCATCCTCGTCGCGATGTTCCAGGTGGCAGCGCGGAGCCGGCCCGTAGACGAGGAGCAGGCGGTCTGGCTCTACAACCAGTTCTGGGAATTGCTGACGGAGGGGATTGCGCGGGGCGAACTGCGGCGCGTTCCCGTGGATGCGACGGTACGGATGCTCGTGACGACCTACATGACGGCGTCGCTGGGGATCGGGCCGTGGCAGGGCCGCGAAGATGACCCGTCGCTGGCGGGCGACCTGGAAGTACTGACACGGGGGCTACTGGAGCGGACGTAGGGGCAGCGGCGGGGGGCACAACCTCGGAATGGGGGACCGGGGCCGTCTCACCTGCCCACCCGCCGCGGGCGACGGAATGCCGGCACCACAGAAACCGGCGGCCGTCGGACCATCCTCAAGGTAGAACCTCGGGAGGCATGTCCCGATGGTAGTATGGCCCCAATCCGGCGGCCGATAGGGCCCTGCGCAAAAGCGATCGGGGTTTTTCCGCAGGTTCGGAGTTTATTCGGGCCGGGCTGAAGCGGATTCGGCTTCGCGCAACGCCGCCTCGAAGCGGTCGCGGGGGATGAGCAGGATGAGGAGCGCGACGGCGGCGATCACGATGGCGATGTCGTCGGCCTGCCCGAGGATGGGGATGAAGTCGGGGACGAGGTCGAGCGGGGAGACGAGATAGGCGACCAGTGCGATGAGGACGAGCCGCGGGGCCCGGCCGATCGCGCGGTCCCGGAGGAGAGCGCGGCCGGCACGGATGCGGCCGGATGGGGGGAGGGCGAGGAAGCGGCGGCCCCGTTCGGAGGCACGCAGTGCGACGTATGACACGGCTGCGGCGAGGAAGAGCGCGGCGAGGATAGCGGCGACCCAGCCATACCAGGGCATGGAGAGATGGTACGCGCGGCCGTGTGGGCCGGGGCGCTGCGTCGTCCGCGGGGCGGCTGCTAGGATCGAGGGAGCATGGGGGGAGCCGGGCACTTGAGTACACGAACTGCACCTGACCGCGAGCGCATCAAGGCAGCGGTGATCGAAATCCTGAGCGCGATTGGCGACGACCCGGCGCGCGAAGGACTTCAGGAGACGCCGCGGCGCATCGCCGACATGTACCTGGAGATATTCGAAGGGTTGGGGAGCGACCCGCGCGAGCACCTGCGGGTCGGCTTCGAGGTGGCGCACGACGAGATGGTGATCCTGCGGAACATCCCGTTCTACAGCATGTGCGAGCACCACTTCCTGCCGTTCCACGGTGAGGCGCATGTGGGCTACATCCCGGACGGACGGGTGGTTGGCATCAGCAAGCTGGCCCGGGTGGTGGAGGGGTATGCACGGCGGCCGCAGATCCAGGAGCAGCTTACGAGCCAGATCGCGGAAGCGATTATGGAAGTGCTGAAGCCGGACGGGGTCGGGGTGGTGATCGAGGCAGAGCACCTGTGCATGACGATGCGCGGCGTCCGCAAGCCCGGCTCGCGCATGATTACGAGCGCGATGCGCGGGGACTTCAAGCAATCGCATGTGACGCGGGCTGAGTTCCTGAGCCTGCTCCACGGGAAGCACTAGCGTGTTGCCGGCAGCCGTTGGCGGCGCGGTTTTGTTTGGGATGGCCCCAGCGAAAGGCCCCGGTTTGGAGCCGTTCGTATGACGGAGCAGAGGATCGAGACTGCCACGCTCTACCGCCGTGCCGGCGGGCGGGAGACGGTGTCGGCGATCGTGGAAGCCTTCTACCGCAGGGTGGAGGGCGACGAGCACCTGCGTCCGATCTACCCGGAAGACCTGAGGCCCGGGAAGGAGAAGCTCAAGCTGTTCTTTGAGGAATGGCTGGGCGGTCCCCGCTCTTACAGCTCGAAATACGGCCATCCGCGGCTCCGGCGGCGGCACTTCCCGTTCGTCATCGATGAGCGGGCGGCGGGGCGCTGGCTCCGGTACATGCGGGAGGCATGGCAGGAGGCGGGTGTCGACGAGGAGATCCAGGCGACGGTATTCGAGAGTCTGGGCCCGCTGGCCCGTCACATGGTGAACGCAGGACAGGACGTCCCCCGCGAGCCTTTCGGAGACGCCTTCCTCACGTAGTTCGCGGCTTCCACCGGCCCGGCACGCGCGTAGAATCCGCCGCCATGGGGAATGGAGTGCTCGAAGGTGTCCGCGTGCTGGAGATCGGAGGAGGCATCCCGGCCGCATTCGCGACCAGGTGGATGGCCGGGTTCGGCGCGGACGTGGCGAGGACCGAGGGCGTGCCGGGCAAACTGACGTCGGACGAAGAGGTGTACCTGCTCGCGGGGAAGCGGCGGGTGCGTACAGACCCGGCGACCGTGCGGCGCCTGGCGCTCGCGGCAGACATCCTGGTTGAGGATCGCAGGCCCGGGACGCTCAAGCGGGTAGGGCTCGACCCGGAGGCCCTTCGAAGCGAGAAGCCGGGCCTGGTTGTGGTCTCGATTACTCCGTACGGGCAGGACGGGCCGTACGCGGGATATGAAGCGACGAACATTACGTCGTTCGCGATGGGCGGGATTATGTCGCTTACCGGCTGGCGCAACGTGAGCCGCTGGTGACCGGTGGCAGCCAGGCGCTGTACCTCGGTGGGCTGAACGGCTTCGGGGCAGCAGTGACAGCCTACCTCGGGGCGCTCGTGCAGGGCGGAGGCGACCGGGTGGACATTTCGCTCCAGGAGTGCATGGCCGTGATGCTGGAGCTGTACGGGCCGCGCGGGGCTTACGAGGGAGTTGCGAGCATCCGGAGCGGGAACCACGTGCGGGCGGCTTGGGGGTTGTACCCGTGCGCCGATGGATATGCGGGCGTCTGCGCGCTGGAGCGCCAGATCCCGGCGCTGTTCGAAGTCGTCGGCGACCCGGAACTGAACGAAGACCGTTTTCGCGACCCGCTCGAACGGCCGAACCACGACGATGAGCTGCAGGCGAAGTTCTATTCGTGGTTCGGAGAGCGGACGCGGGCGGAGATCCTGGAGCTCGGAGCGGCGTACAAGGTGCCGTTCGGGGCGGTCCAGACGCCCAACGACTTGCTGGCGAACGAAACGCTCCGCGAGCGCGGATTCTTCGACGAGGTGGCAACGCCAGGTGGGACGGCCCGGGTCCCGGGGAGGCCATTCCTCGGCCTGCCATGGAACCCGGGCGCGCTGCATGAGCCGGGGGCCGACACGACCGCCGTGATCCGCGACTGGCTGGGGGAAGAGCGATGAAGCGGTTGCCGCTCGACGGGATACGCATTGCGGACTTGACGATGATGTGGGCCGGGCCGTTTGCGACGCGGGTGCTGGCTGAGATGGGTGCGGAGGTCATCAAGATCGAGTCGCCGCGGGCATGGGACAACATCCGCACGCTGATTCCGCAGCCCGGGGCGCCCGACCCGTGGAACAGCTCGTACTACTTCAACGATTACAACCGCGACAAGAAGTCGTTGACGCTGGACCTGGCGGACGCGCGGGGGCGTGCGACGTTCCTCCGGCTGGTGGAGCACTGCGACGTTGTGATGGAGAACTACCGGGCAGACGTGCTGGACAACCTGGGACTGGGGTACGAGGTGCTGCGGCAAGCGCGGCCGGACATTGTGCTGGTGAGCATGGCCGGGTACGGGAAGACCGGGGGGGAGCGTGGCTATGTGGGGTTTGGGCCCATCATCGAACAGATGAGCGGGCTGGCCTCGATGACCGGGTACGGAGACGACGGCGTGCCCTTCAAGACCGGGATCTCGTATGGCGACCCGGTTGCGGGGAAGGCGGCGGTGGCGGCGGTGGTACTGGCGCTCATCCAGCGGCGCAAGACTGGTGAGGGAGCGTTTATCGACTTGGCCCAGCGGGAAGTGATGTCGACGATGATTGGCGAGGCGTTCGTGGCCGCGTCCCTGCGGGGCGAGGTCCCGCGGCACCGGGGCAACCGGCACCCGGGATACTTCGCGCAAGGTGTGTACCGCTGCCGCGGAGAGGAACAGTGGATTGCCATTTCGCTGCGGACAGCCGGCGACTGGCAGCGCCTCTGCGCGGCGACGGGGATGGTGGAGGAGCTCGGCGGGCTCGGCGGGGAGGCCCGGGCGGACGAGATCGACAGGCGGATCGCGAGATGGTGTGAGCAGAGAGACGCGCAGGAGGCGATCGAGACAGCCGCGGGAGCCGGCGTGGCCGCGGGGCGCGTGCTGGACACAAGAGTGATTCATGAGGACCCGCACCTGGAGGCACGAGGGTTCTGGGTGGAGTTGCCGCATCCTCGCATGGGCGCCTGGAAGCAGCCGCGGAGCGCGTGGCAGTTTGTGGAGGCGCGGCCGCAGCCCCGGCGGCACGCCCCGCTGTTTGGCGAACACAACGAGGAGATTCTGCGGGGGCTGCTGGGCATCAGCGAGGCGGAGGTTGCGGAGCTGGCGGCTGCCGGGGTCATCGGGACAGCGCCCTCGAATCCCGGCATCGGCTAGGGGCGGCGCTTCGCCGGAGGGGGCCGGGCTCGCTACACTGGAAGGCGATGTTCGATTCGTTGACCGACAAGCTCCAGAGCGCGTTCCGGAAGTTTGGCTCGCGCGGGATTGTGACCGAGGAAGACCTCGACCAGGCGCTGCGCGAAGTGCGCATGGCGATGCTGGAAGCGGACGTGAACTTCAAGGTCGTGCGCGAATTCACGACGCGGGTGAAGGAGAAAGCGCTCGGGGCACAGGTGTTGCGCAGCCTGACGCCGGCGCAGCAGGTGGTCGACATCGTCCACGGCGAACTGGTGGACATCCTCGGGGGCGAAGCGCCGAAGCTGGCGACAGCTTCGCGTCCGCCGACGGTGATCATGCTGGTTGGCCTGCAGGGGTCGGGGAAAACGACCAGCATCGCGAAGCTGGCGAACCTGCTGAAGAAGCAGGGGCAGCGGCCGCTGGTCATCGCCTGTGACGTGTACCGGCCAGCGGCGGTGGATCAGCTGGTCATGCTGGCGAAGTCGCTGGAGATCCCGTACCACGAGGAGGGCACCGCGACGAAGCCGGCGGTGATAGCGGCGAACGGCCTGGAGAAGGCGCGGAGGATGAATGCGACGCACGTGCTCGTGGACACTGCGGGGCGGCTGCACATCGACGAGGAGATGATGGAGGAGGTGGCGAACCTCCGGGCGCAGCTGCAGCCGGAGGAAGTGCTGTTCGTGGCCGACGCGATGGCGGGCCAGGATGCCGTAACGGCCGCGAAGGAATTCCACGACCGGGTGGGGACGACCGGGCTGATCCTGACGAAGATGGATGGCGACGCACGCGGGGGTGCAGCCCTGAGCATCCGGGCGGTGACCGGGGTGCCGGTGAAGTTCATCGGCATGGGGGAGAAGGCGGACGCGCTCGAACCGTTCTACCCGGACCGGCTGGCCGGGCGAATCCTTGGGATGGGCGACATGCTTTCGCTCATCGAGAAAGCCAAAGAGACGATGGGAGAGGAGGACACGGACCGCTTCAGCGAGAAGCTGAAGAAGGGGACATTCGACCTCCAGGACTTCATCGAGCAGCTCCGGAAGGTGCGGAAGATGGGCCCGCTGGGGCAGCTGGTGGGCATGCTACCGGGATTCAACCGGATCAAGATGCAACTCGACGTGGACAACATCGATGACTCGTTCTTCAACCACGCCGAGGCGATTGTGCTTTCGATGACGAAGTGGGAGCGGCGCCACCCGGAGAAGATCGATGGGAAGCGGCGGAAGCGGATTGCGCGGGGGAGCGGGACCGACCCGAGCCAGGTGAACCAGCTGCTCAAGCAGTTCTTCGAGGCACGCAAGATTGCGAAGACGCTGGCCACGGGCAAGATGCCAATGTTCCGCTAGGCGGGAGCCTGCATATAACGTGGGGATGTTGTACGGTAGCGGGAATTGCGTAGTCCGTCCGCGGAGCGCGGGCGTGTGTTTGGAGAAGACATGATTCGGATTCGGCTGAAGCGCATCGGGAAGAAGCGCCATCCTTACTACCGCGTGGTGGTCGCGGACAAGCCGGCACGGCGCGATGGGCGCTTCATCGAGACGCTGGGGTCGTACGACCCGCACAGCGACCCACCGGTGGTGAAGCTGGACGGGGAAAAGGCGAAGGAGTGGATCGGCAAGGGGGCCCAGCCTTCGGAGGCTGCCGAGAAGATCCTGGTCCGGGCCGGTGTGATCGAAAAGAAAGTGGTTCGGGCCGGGGCGGCGGCCAAGGCGGAGCAGCCCGGGGCGAAGGCGTCGAAGGGCGAGACCCCGGCGGCGGCGCGGGCGGCTGCCGAACCAGAGGCGGAAGGTGCTGCCGAGGAGTAGCCGATGGCGAGCATGATGGCCGAGATGGTGGAGTACCTCGCGAAGGCACTGGTCGATCACCCGGACGAGGTGCGCGTTACCGAAACGGGCGACCGGGACCATGTGAAGGTGCGCCTGGATGTTGCCGAGGATGACTGGGGCAAGGTGATCGGCAAGGGCGGGCGGATTGCGAGCTCGATCCGGGCGATGGTGAAGGTGGCGGCGGTACGCGAGGATGTGCGGGTGAACCTGGAGATCGGGGACTGAGCAGCGAAGGAACCAACGCGGAACAGCCGCGGCGGCGTGCACCGCGCCCGACGAACCCCATCACGACACCGAAGGAACCGCGCCCGGGCTTCACAGCCGTCGGGCGCGTTTTGCGCCCGCACGGGCTGCGCGGGGAAGTGCGCGTGGCGGCGTTTTCCGCGACGGCCCGGAACCTGCAACGGGGACGGCCGGTGTACCTTGGCGGGGAACGGCGGACTGTGGAGCAGGCGCGGCCAGACCAGGACCAGTGGATTGTGAGGCTGAGCGGACTGACGACGCGAACGATGGTCGAAGGATTCCGGGGGGAGCTGATCGAGGCGGCCGACAGCGAGGTGCTACGGGACGACGCGGAGTCGTTCTTCGTGCACGAGATCATCGGGTTGCGGGTGGTGACGGACGAGGGGGGTGAGCTCGGTCGTGTGGTGGAAGTGATCCAGACGGGTGCGAACGACGTGTACGTAGCCGCTTCTGAGAGGGCCGAGGTACTGATCCCGGCGATCGGGGATGTGGTGCAGCGCATCGATGTGGCAGCCGGGCTGATGGTCATTACACCTTTGCCGGGCATGCTGGACGAATCGAGATAAACGATTGAAAGGGTCTATAGCTGGGACTACACTGCGCGAGGCTGGCGGCGGGGTAGTTAGCCTCTGGCCAACGAAGCGACAACTGAACGATCGAGGGGGAAGTTGCACCATGTCCAAGGCTGAGGCGCTCCAGATGGTTTCGGACTGCATTCATCACTGGGTGCTGGAACCGCCGCGGGGGGAGCTGACACCAGGCAGGTGCAAGAAGTGTGGGAAGGAGCGGGAGTTCACGGGCGAGACGAGCTACCGGATCGGGCGGGGATCGTCGCACCGGTCGTAGGCCTGCCGTACGGTTGACCCTTCTGCGGGCCGCTCCCTACGATGGAGCGGTCCGTTGCATTGTGGGGACGTAGCTCATCTGGGAGAGCGCAGCGTTCGCATCGCTGAGGTAAGGGGTTCGAGTCCCCTCGTCTCCACCAGGACTATTCCCGGCCCCTGCCACACGGCAGGGGTTTGCTTTTCGTGGCGCCATGGTGGGGCCGATGCTACATTTCGGACGGCGCAGGTGAAGGAACCCGGGCGCGTGCGCCGGGATGGACGCGCCATCCACACCCCCAACATCCGCCGGCCTTGCCGCGGGTTCTTGAGAGGCTCCCGAGATGACTGAGCAGCTGACCGCCGAGCAGAAGCTCGCGCAACTTGTCGAACTGAAAGCGAAGGTGGCCCAGGGTGGCGGCCCGAAGCGCATCGAGGCGCAGCACGCGCGCGGCAAGCTGACGGCGCGGGAGCGGATCGACCTGCTGCTGGACCCAGGGACGTTCGACGAGCTGGACATGCTGGTGCGGGCGCGCGGGGGAGACAACACGCCGGGCGAGGCCGTGGTAACGGGATGGGGCAAGGTCGAGGGGCGGCCGGTGTACGTTTTTGCCTACGACTTCACGGTCGTGGGTGGTTCGCTGAGCGAGGCCGTGGCGGAGAAGATCCTGAAGGTGATGGACCTCTCGATGACGACGGGTGCGCCGATTATCGGGATCATCGACTCGGGCGGCGCGCGGATCCAGGATGGCCCGGAGAGTCTGCGTGGGTTCGGGGAGATCTTTGCGATGAACACGCTGGCGAGCGGCGTGGTGCCGCAGCTCAGCGTGATCATGGGGCCTTCGGCAGGCGGTGGGGCCTACAGCCCGGCGCTGACGGACTTCATCTTCATGACAGAGGGCAGCGGGCAGATGTACATCACCGGTCCGGATGTGATCCGGGCGGTGACGGGCGAAGAGGTGACCCACGACGAGCTGGGCGGCGCGCATGCGCACGCATCGCGTTCAGGGGTGGCGCATTTCGCCATCGCAGGGGAAGAGGCGACGATGGCCGAGGTGCGGCGGCTGCTGTCGTTCCTGCCTTCGAACAACGCGGAAGACCCGCCGATCGTGCCTTCGGGGGATGACCCTGACCGTGCGGATGAGGACCTGCTTTCGATTGTGCCCGCCGAACCGAACAGGCCGTACGACGTGCGGGAGGTGATCGACCGGCTGGTGGATGACGGCGACTTCATGGAAGTCCACGAGCTCTTCGCGACGAACATCGTGGTCGGTTTCGGGCGCATGGGGGGCCGGTCGGTGGGTTTCGTGGCGAACCAGCCGGCGCAGCTGGCGGGCTCGCTCGATATCAATGCGAGCCGGAAGGCGGCGCGGTTTGTGCGATTCTGTGACGCGTTCAACATCCCGCTCGTGACGCTGGTGGATACGCCGGGGTTCCTGCCCGGGCTCGGGCAGGAGTATGGCGGGATCATCACGCACGGCGCGAAGCTGCTGTACGCCTACAGCGAGGCGACGGTGCCGAAGATTGCGGTGATCCTGCGGAAGAGCTATGGCGGCGCGTACCTTGTGATGTCGAGCAAGCATCTGCGCGGTGACATGAACTACGCATGGCCGACCGCAGAGGTGGCGGTCGCCGGGCCGGATGCGGCGGCGAACGTGGTGTACCGCGAGGAGATCGCGAACGCCGCGGACCCGGAGGCGCGACGCAAGGAGCTGATCGACGAGTACCGGGCGAAGTTCGCAAACCCGTACATTCCGGCGGGACGAGGCTTCATCGACGATGTCATCGATCCGCGGCAGACCCGGTCGAAGATCATCCGGGCGCTGGAAATGTTGCAGAACAAAGCGGACCGGAACCCGCCGAAGAAACACGGGAACATCCCGCTGTAGCGCGATCCCTCGCGTTGAGTGCGTAACGGTTCACCGACGAATGGGGCGGGAGCCGGTACGATGCGCGCCCGGAGGGTGACGTGGAATACGAGATTCGAAGCATTATCGATGCGGAGCTGGAGGAGTTCCGGCGCTGCCAGGGGCTGGCGTTCGGCAGCGAGTTCAACCCGGAGCACCTGGAGGCGGGGCGGCAGATCTTCGAGGCCGACCGGTCGCTGGCGACGTTCGACCACGGGCAGATCGTGGGAACGGCGGGGATATTCAGCTACCGGATGACGATCCCGGGCGGGGCATCGATGCCGACGGCGGGGGTGACGATGGTCTCGGTGAAGCCGACGCACCGGCGGCGGGGCATCCTGAGCGGGATGATGCGGCGGCAGCTTTCCGAGGTGCGCGCACGCGGCGAGGCGCTGGCGATCCTGTGGGCTTCGGAATCGGCGATCTACGGCCGGTTCGGCTATGGGGTGGCGACGCAGATGGAGATCCTGCGGATTCCGCACGAGTACCGGGCGCTGCGCGATGACAGCGTGCTCGCGCCGGGCCGGGTGCGGCTCATTTCGGCCGATGAGGCGCGGGTTGCTCTTCCACCAGCGCACGAAGCGATGCGCACCCTCACTCCCGGCGCGGTGAGCCGGTCGGAGAAGTGGTGGGAAGTGCGGGTTTTCCGGGATCACCCGGACTATCGCGGTGGCTACGGATCGAACAACTACCTGGTGTATGAGGAAGACGGCGTCATCCGGGGGTACCTGATCTATCGGCGCAAGGGAGACTTCGAGGACTGGATCCCGAAAGGGAGCGTGCTGGTAAGCGAGTGCTTCGTGGAGCACGTTCGCGCCTACGCCGCGCTGTGGCGTTATGTGCTTGGGCTGGACCTGGTAAGCACGATTTCGTATGAGAGCGCCGGGAGCGACGAACCGGTGTTGTGGATGCTGGAGGATGCCAGGCGGACGGAGCGGAGGCGGCTCGACGGCATCTGGTTGCGAATCGTGGACATCGAGAAGGCGCTCAGCGCGCGGCAGTACGGGGCCGAGGGGAAGGTGGTGTTTGAAGTGCGCGACAGCTTCCTGGACGGAGCGGGGGGCAGGTTCGAGCTGGAGGCGAGCCCGGAGGGCGGAGTCTGCCGCCGGAGCGAGTCGGCGCCGGGGCTGGTCCTTGGCCCGGAGGAGCTCGCCAACCTGTACCTCGGAGGCGGGAGCGCGGGGGCGCTCTGGCGTGCCGGGCGCATCCGTGGCGACGAGCGCGCCATGGCACTCGCCGACCGGGTGTTCAACTGGCACATCAAGCCGCATTGCCAGGAACACTTTTGAGCAAGCGCGCCCCGGACCGGCGTAAGGCGGGGCCAGGCGCGGAACGAGGGGTGTCCCCGATGTGAGGGGGCCGGGGTGAGGGAGACACTCGGGGGAAAATCCCGGATCGGGAGCTCACCATGGTCGAGGCAGGACAGGGAACACCCGCGCGAGGACGGGTCGACATGATCGAGGCGGTGGAGGCATTGCCCCCGCTGCCAGCGGTGGCGTTGCGAGTCATGGAGGTGGCGCAGAACCCGAAGTCCTCGGCAAGCGACCTTGCGCTGGTGGTGTCATCGGACCCGGGCCTGAGCGGGAGGCTGCTGCGGGTGGTGAATTCAGCGGCCTACCGGCGGAGCCGTGAGATCACGTCGGTGCAGGAGGCGCTGGTGACGATCGGCTTTGTGCAGGCGCGCAACATGGCCATCAGCGGGGCGATCGCAGGCGCGTATGCGCCGGACGCCCTGAACGCCCTGTTCCGGATCGAGACGTTCTGGCGGCACTCCATCGCGGTGGCGTTCAAAGCAGCTGAGCTGGCCGGCCAGACGCGGCGGCTGGACGTACCCAGCGCGTTTACTGCGGGGATCCTTCACAACATGGGGAGGCTGGCCATGTTCTATGCCGACCCTGCGGGGGTCGATCAGGCGGTCGCGGAAGCGATGAAGCGGGAGGTCACCCTCGAGGAGGTCGAACAGGAACTGCTGGGGTTCAACCATGCGGAGATCGGCGGCCGGCTGGCGCGGAAGTGGAACCTGCCGGAACCGATCCAGGAGGCGATTGCGCGGCATCATCACCCGCTAGAAAACGAGGTCTCGCTTGCCGGTTGTGTTTCGGCGGCCGACCGGTATGTGTGCGCGAACGGGCTGCTGCCTGGCTATGTGGTTCCCCCGGCGGCAGGGACTACGCGGACTGTTGCGCCGGACTGGGCGCACCTGGCGAAGCAGGTGGAAGCGCTCATGGAGCTGGTGACAGGGAACCCGGCCGGGGTGGCGGCATAGGTGGTGGGCGCCGCTGATGATGGCCCGATGCATCAGTGTTTCCTATAGCTGGCTGCCGAGATATTCACAGAAGCACTGACTCAGGGTAGTCTGTTTCGCCTGGGGCAACTGGCCTTACAGCAGGGGGACATGGGCATTTCCAGCGCGACCGGCAACCTCGCCGCTATTATTATGTCGAATGCAACGGAGGTTCATCACAACCTTTCCGTGCCGGTGCTCTACGAACACGCGGTCCGGCGGCGCGAAGGGAAGCTGCTCCAGGGCGGGACATTCGCCGTGTTCAGCGGCGAGCGGACCGGGCGCAGCCCGAAGGACAAGTTCGTGGTGCGCACGCCGGAGATTTCCGAGCACGTGTGGTGGGGCCAGCACAACCAGCCGATCCCGGTCGACACCTTCGAGCGGCTGCGGGCGAAGGCGATCGCTTACCTAAAGGGGCGGGAGATCTATGTACAGGACACGGTGGTCGCCCAGGACCCGCACCACCGGAAGAGCGTGCGGGTGATCACCGAGCAGGCGTACCACTCGCTGTTTGCCCGGACGATGTTCATCCCATCGGAGCGGAAGCCTCTCGAGCATGAACCGCACATCACGATCGTGCACTGCCCCTTCCTGCAACTGGATGGTGAGGCGGACGGGGTTCGGAGCGATGCGGTGGTCGCCCTGAACCTGACCGAGGGGATCATCCTCATCGCGGGAACGGCGTACGCGGGAGAGATGAAGAAGTCGGTCTTCACCGCCATGAACTACTACCTGCCGCTGGATGGCGTGTTGTCCCTGCATTCGGCCGCGAACGTGGACCCGCGCACGGGGAGGTCGGCGCTCTTTTTCGGGCTTTCGGGCACGGGGAAGACGACGCTCAGCACAGACCCTGAGCGGCTGTTGATCGGGGACGACGAGCACGCCTGGACGCAGCACGGCATCTTCAACATCGAGGGTGGCTGCTACGCGAAGACCATCCGGCTCTCGAAGGACGCGGAGCCCGACATTTTCGAACAGACGAGCGAGTTCGGGACCATCCTGGAAAATGTCATCTTCGATGAGGACACGCGGGAGGTGGACCTGGACGACGATTCGGTGACCGAGAACACGCGAGGGAGCTACCCGCTCGCCTCGCTGCGCAACGTGTACACCGACCAGGTGGCCCCGCACCCGTCGCATGTGATCCTGCTGACCGCGGACGCGTTCGGGGTGATGCCCCCGATCGCCCGGCTGACACCGGAGCAGGCGCTCTACCACTTCCTGAGCGGGTACACCTGCAAGCTTGCCGGGACAGAAATGGGGCTGACCGACCCGGAGACGACGTTCAGCCCGTGCTACGGCGCGCCCTTCATGGCACTCAACCCAACGGTCTACGCGGAGCTGTTGGAACAGCGGCTGAGGATGACCGGTGCGGAGACGTGGCTGATCAACACGGGCTGGACAGGCGGCAAATACGGGGTGGGTAAGCGCATCGCTATCCAGGAGACGCGGAAGATGGTGCGGGCGGTGCTGAACGATGGATTGCGTAACGTGGAGTTCCGGCGCGACCCCGTGTTCGGGTTCGAGGTGCCCGTAACGGCGCCCGGGGTGGACAGCCGCCTGCTGAACCCTCGCGAGATGTGGAGCGACCCGGAGGAGTATGACCGGGTGCAATCGGGCCTGGCGGAAAAGTTCCGGGCGAACTTCGGACAATTCCGGAATTTGGTGCGTCCAGAGGTTGCGGCGGCGGGGCCATGAGGTTCGACCCAACCGGGGCCCGAACATAGAATTCGGTACGACCGCGCCGTTCCAAGGAGTAGCCGCGTGACCGTGAAGTACCTGAGCCAGCTGCGCCGCGAGGGGGCGATCGCCGAAATCGCGAAGGTGATGTTCCCGTTCCCCGGCCCCGAGCACCCGGAACTCGAGACCATCGTGAACGTTCCGAAGCCGCGGATGTCGGTTGGCGAAGAGGGTGGCAAGGAGCTGTTCCCGGATATCGTGGTGGTGCGGCGGCCGGGTGTGTGGTTGCAGATGATGGCCGAGGTCGAAACGGCGGACACGCTGACCGACGAGACCGCGCTGAAGGAATGGAAGCCGCTTTCGAAGATCGGAGATCTCTTCCTGTATGTGCCGATGGGGCACGTGCCCGAGACGAAGGCCCTGCTGAAGAAGCACAAGATCAAGGTGGCCGGTATCCGGACGTGGCGGTTCCGGCCGGTGTGGGGCCTCGACGTCGTCGAGGTGTAGGCAGGCGGAGCCTGGTTTGGAGGCTTATTCGTAGCGCAGGGCATCCCCCGGGCGAAAACGAGCAGCGCGCCGGAGCGGCGGCATGACGACGAGCGAGGCCAGGACGAGCGTGAGCACGAAGGCGATGGGCGGATACCAGAACGGGTAGGTGTAGGGCACCGCTCCGAAGTCGAACAGTTCGCTAACGATAACCACCAGGGCTTTGCCGATCGCCCAGCCTGCCGGCACGGCGAGAAGCCAACCGGCGGTGGTGACGGCGAGGGCCTCGGCCCGGAAGATGCGGGTGATGTCGCGGGAGCTGGCTCCGATGCAGCGGAGGATGCCCACTTCGCGGGTCCGCTCGATGACGTTCATGGTCATCATATTGACCAGGCCGATAAGACCGATGGCGACGATCGGGATGCCCATGACCGCGAGCACGCTGACCAGGGTCCGGTTGCTGGCCAGGTTGGCTTCCTTTTCGACGTAGCGGATCTCCGTGGCCACGGGAAAGCCGGCGGCTTCGAGCGCATCCTCCGCAGCAGCGGCGACACGGTCGATGGAAGCAGGGTCCTGCCGTTCGGAGACGAGCCAAAAGGCATTCGTATCGGCGCGGCCAAGGATGTCCTGGAAGGTCTCGAACGGCAGGAAGAATGTGGTGCCGTTGTTCATGAGCCGTGAGTCGATGCCGACGATGGTCAGGTCGACATCGCCCCGGGCGGAAGTCACTTTGAGACTATCGCCCACGCCCACGCCGTACTTGTTCCCGAGCGCGCGGCCGATGACAGCAACGCGGGCGCGGGACTGGCCATCGGCGGGCTCGAGCCAGCGCCCGGCGACGATATCGGGGTCGTAGAGCCGGGTTTCGGTACCGATGCCCCAGCTTTCGTACTGAACGCCACCCACCATGAGGTTGTTGTAAAGGAGCGGCTGTGCCGTTGTAACGCCGTCGAGGTCGCGGAGGACCTGGCCGGCGCGGTTATCGAGGGGGATGTTGGAGCTCTGGGCGATGATGACATCCCACTTGAGGGTGTCCCAAGTGCTGGCGGTGAGGTTCGAGACGGTAACGCCGAGAGCCAGGAAGCCAAGCGCCACGCCAACGGCCAGACCGACCTGGACGACGGTACCGAGCGCCCGGGTCTTGCGGCGGACGATGTTGCGGAGGCCGATGCTGCCCGTGGATGGGAGGGGGATTGCGCGCAGGATGCGGGTGGCGCTGGCGGGTGGTGGAGAGGCGGCGGAAGTGAGCCCTTCGCGCACGGGGAGACGGGTGGCGCTGATGATGGCCGGCACGGCTGCGGTGGTGGTGCCGATGATACCGGCGAGCAGGCTGATGACCACCACCGCCCACACGACACTCCAGCCGGGGGTGACACCCAGGAACTCGGCGCCGACGAAGCGAGCGAGGACGTTGCTGAGCGGGATGCCGAGGGCGACACCAAGGACGGAACCGGCGATGGCGAGGAGCGACACCGTGCGCAGAAAGGAGAGGCCAACCTGGCGGCGGCGCCCGCCGATCGCCTTCATGATGGCGATTTCGCGCCGCTGTTCGGCGACCATGGTGGTCATGGTGTTGGACACGAGAGCGACGGCAGAAACGAGGGCGATGATGGCGCCGACGTAGAACAGCGTGCTGAAGTTGTTGAACACATCCTGGCCGGGCCAGGTGCCAGCAACACGGGTGTCGGGGAGGTTGGTGAAAACGACCTCGGGGTGGTTGGCGGTGAGCCACTCCTGGACCGCACGGGTGACCTCGATGGCGCGCTCGGGGTTGGTGACGCGGATTTCGAGGGAGTTGATGCCCCGGGCGCCAGCGATGGAATTGACGGATTCCTGCGGGAGATAGAGGACGACCGCGCCTTCGAGGGCGACCTGGGAGAATTCGAGCGTTCGGCCGACTCCCGTGAGGGTGATGGGATGGAGCTGGCCGGAATTGTCTTCCACCTCGACGGTTGTGGCCTGGCCGGCGCGAAGGCGGCCACTGCGGCCGTTCTCGGCATCGCTGAGCGCGGCGCCCGTGGTGGGGGACGTACCAGACTGGAGCTCAACGATGTTGACATGCTGGTCCGCGAAGTCGCGGACACCAACGAGGAGGGCGTCGTCGCGGCGTTCGCCAACGCGGACCTGGGTGAAGTACGTGGTGCGGAGCTCAAGTTCCGCGATGCCGGGGATGGCGCGCAGCGCCTCGATGTCGGAAGGCGTGAGCTCCAGGTCGAGGGTACGGACGCGGACATCGTGCAGGCGGTCGTGGGAGATACGGGACTGCATGGCACGGTCCATGAGGGCCGGGAGCGCGAACATCGAGAGGCTTGCGACTGCCGCAGCGATGGTCGCGATGGTGAAGAAGGAGCGGGCACGACGGCGGGCGATGTCCTGGAGTGATTTGCGGTAGAGGACGCTCATGCTGCTATCCGTCGCTTGCGATCATGCCATCGCGGATGGCGATGGTGCGGGGCGCCCGCCGGGCCAGGTCACGGTCGTGGGTCACGTAGACGACGGTGACGCCGCGCTGGTTGAGGCCGGCGAGGAGGTCGAAGACGCGGGCCGCGGATTCTGAGTCGAGGTTGCCGGTGGGCTCGTCGCCGACGAGGAGGACAGGTTCGCAGGCGAGCGCGCGGGCGATGGCGACGCGCTGCTGTTCCCCGCCCGAAAGCTCCGAGGGCAGGTGGTCGAGCCGGTCGCCGAGGCCGACGAGTTCGAGGTTGCGGCGGGCGCGTTCGGAACGCTCACGGGGGCGAAAAAGCCGGGCGAGCTCCATCGGGAGGATCGCGTTTTCGAGGGCGGTGAGTGTTGGGAGGAGCTGGAAGAACTGGAAGACGATGCCGACGCGGCGACCGCGCCAGGCGGCGAGCTTTTCTTCGCTGAGCGCGTCCAGGCGGTGGCCATCGACGGTCACCGTGCCGGCGGTAGGCTTATCGATGCCGGTAATGAGGTTGAGGATTGTGGACTTCCCGCTGCCAGAAGGCCCGACGATCGAAACCATCTCGCCCGGCTGAATGGAGAGGTCGATACCGCGCAGGGCCGTGTGGGAGAGGCGGCCCGTGCGGTAGACCTTCCCGGCGGCGACCAGCGAGATCAGCGGCCCTGACCCGGCGACCGGAGCGGTCGAAGTGGCGGGCGCGCCGGCGGGAGTTGTCATGGTCGGGCTGTCCTCCTTGGCATTCTTGGCATTCCGGGGGAAGAGGCGATGGCAACCAGTCTAGCGGAAAGCGGCAGCACAGAAGTCACCCGGACGAATGAGTTTGTCCTCGCACTCGGGGACGAGCCACGGTAGGCTGCGCGCGTGATCGCGACCATTGTGACGTTCCGGCACGGCCCCGAAACGTACGATCGCGGGCGGCTGGAGGCCGTCTCGCATTCGACGGCGCCGAAGTACCGGGGGATGGCGGGGCTCATCGCCAAGACGTACTGGTACGACGATGAACGGCGGGAGCATGGCGGCTTCTACGTGTGGGCGACCCGGGAGGCGGCGGAGGCGTTGCATACGCCGGAGCATGTCTCGCGGCTGGAGGCGTTGTACGGCGTGCGGCCCGAGGTGCGCTATGTGGACGCGCCCATCCACATCGACAACGGGTAGTATTGGAGCCGTGAACATTTTCTTCGATGTGGACCACACCCTGGTGTTCATCGACCAGCACACGAACGCTCTGCGGCCGGGCGCGCGCGAGGCGATGCGGCGGTTGAAGGCGGCGGGACACAACGTGTTCGTGTGGTCGGCTTCGGGACTGGCACACGTCGAACGCGTGGTGCGCCTGCACGGGCTGGGCGAGTGGGTTGACGGGATGTTCGACAAGGACCCGAGGGTGCAGCCGTACCCGGACTTCATCATCGACGACGACTGGTACCTGGTGGAGAAGTACGGGGGGCATTGCGTGAGCCAGTACAAGGCGATCAACCCGGATGACCGGGAGTTCGAGGACGCGCTCTTCAAACTGGCGGAACTCGGGCATCTGTAGGGCCCAGGGGCGGATTGAGGCCGGGGTGGCTCGCGGGCTGTTTGTGGAGCCGTTCTATGGTGGAAGCCACCGGGCGTTTCTCGATGGGCTGGCGGCACACGGGGGACACGAGCTCGCGCTGCTGACGTTGCCCGAGGGTGAGTGGCGGCGGCGGATGCGGCGTGGGGCGCAGGAGCTGGCGGGGCGCGCAGGCGAAGCCGAGGATTCGTTCGATTTCCTGGTTGTGAGCGACATGCTGGACCTTCCGGTATTCCTCGCGCTCACGCGGCCGCGCTTTGAGCGGGTGCCGGTGATGGCGTACTTCCACGAGAACCAGTTCACCTATCCGCGGCTGCGCGGGACGAAGTTCAACTCGTGGTTCGGGCAGGTGAACTACCTGAGCGCGCTTGCCGCCGACGTGGTGGGGTTCAACTCGGCGTTCCACCGGGATGACTTCCTCGGCGCGCTGCGCACACTCGCGGGGCAGCCGAACAACTGGCTGCTGCCGGGGGCCATCGAGGAGATCGCGGCGAAAAGCGTGGTGCTCCCGGTGGGAGTCGAACTGGACTGGCTGAAGCAGCTGGAACGCAAGCGCGATGAGACCGGCCCGCGGACGATCCTGTGGAATCACCGGTGGGAGTTCGACAAAGCGCCCGAGCTCTTCGCGCGGGTGGTGTGCGCGCTTGCCAGTGAGGGCGTGCCGTTCCGCGTGGCCATCGCGGGAGAGGAGGGCGACAACCCGAGCGAGGCGATGTGGCAAGCAAGGGACGTCCTGGGAGAGCGGGTAGTGCATTTCGGATTTGCAGGGAGCCGGGAGGCATACGGGAAGCTCCTGTGGGAGAGCGACATCGTGATCAGCACGACCCGCCACGAGTTCTTCGGGGTGGGGATGGTGGAGGCGATGGCGGCCGGGTGTGTGCCGATTGCCCCGCGGCGGTACAACTACCCGGTGCTGGTGCCGGGGGAGCTCCACGACCGGCTCCTTTTCGAGGGCGAGGCAGACCTGCGGACGAAGCTGCGCGATCTGTTGACGAGGCCCCTGCCACCGAGGGAGATGCTGCAAGGGCCGGCAGCGCGGTTTGGATGGGACGTGGTTGGGCCGCAATGGCACCGGGCGCTGGCAGAGCTGGCGAGGGGACGGCACGGCGCTCGTGGTTAGAATGGGTTGATGGCGACGCGAAGCCGGCCGGGCGCTCTCGACTGGCGGGCATGGCTGGAAGGGGCGCGAGGACTTCTCCCGGGGTTCATCCGGCGGCCGGCCGGTGTGGTGGTGCGGACATTCCAGTTCTACTCGTCGGATAACTGCAGCATCTATGCGGCGGCCATCGCGTACTACGCGATCTTCTCGCTGGTGCCGCTGGCGCTGGTAACGTTATCGATTTTCGGGGCGTTCGTGGAGCGGGAGCAGATCGTCGACTTCGTGTTCGAGCAGTTCGCGCTCCAGGACACGGCCTCGGTGCGGCAGGATGTCGACCAGATCGTGGGGCGGGCCAGCGAGTTCAGCCTGGCGGGGCTATCGTTTGGCGCGATCGGCCTCTTCTGGTCGGGGAGCGGGATCTTTTCGGCGTTGCGCCGGGGGCTCAACGCAACAACGCACATGCCGCAGGGCCGCGCGTTCTGGCGGAGCAAGCTCCTGGACCTGGCGCTCGTGCCGAGCGTCGGGCTGTTGATTGTGCTCTCCATCGGCCTGACGGCGGCGAGCCGGGTCGCAATCGACCGGGCGGGGGACCTGGGCGTCATCGAAATCAACGCGGGGACGGCGACACGGCTGCTGGGAGTCTTCCTTCCGACCCTGGTTTCGTTTCCTACGTTCGTGTTGATGTACCGGTTCGTGCCCTCGCACCGGGTGGGCTGGCGGGAGGCGCTGGTGAGCGCGGGCTTCGCGACGGTGGTGTTCGAGGCGTTCAAGAACGTGATCGCGCTGATCTTCAGCTTCACGGCGTTCACGCAGGACCAGGCGATCTACACTGGCATCGGCACGGCGCTGGTGATCCTGTTTGTGGTGTTCCTTGCCGGGTCGATCGTCCTGCTGGGGGCGGAGTTCGGGCGCGCGGCAATGCGTGGCGACGAGATGGCGGCGGCGGGCCCGGGCGAGGATTGGCGGGGCGACGCGAAACATTTGCAACAAGAAAGTAGCTAAAGTCGCCAAAGGGCCGTACACTGGGGGCGTGCAAGGAACGCGCGACCGGATCCTCGAGTATGTCTGCGAGCACCGCGGAGTGCGTGCAGAGGAGCTCGCCGGGCAGTTCGGGATTACCGTGGCAGCCGTGCGGCGGCACCTGGACAACCTGCGTGCCGACGGGCTCATCGATGCCCGGGCCGTGAAGCAGGCGACCGGGCGGCCATACCACGCGTACTTTCCGACCGAGAAGGCGACCCAGTCGATCCCGCCGGCGTATGCCGATCTGCTGGAGCGGATGCTCCGCAGCCTTGGCGAGCGCGAGGACGTGATCGCGGCGGTGATGACGAGCGTGGCGGAGTCGCTCGCATCGAAGCACCGCGAGGAGATTCCGGATAGCGCGGCGATCGAGGAAGTGATCGCGCAGGTGACGGCGAGCCTGCGGAAGGAAGGGATTCTCGAAGCGTGGCGGGCGGAGGCTGACGGCTTCCACCTGGTGAACAGCACCTGCCCGTACCACCGGGCGGCGGAGATTTCGTCGCTCCCGTGCGAAACGGACCGGATGGCGATCGAGCTCCTGCTGGGGCTGGATGTCGAACAGCTCAATCGGATTGTCGATGGAGCGCCATTGTGTGAGTACCTGGTCCGCGGTGGGCCTGGCCAGCCGCAGATCATCGAACTTGGATAAGGAGAACGCAGCTATGACAGCTCTCCTGGAGATCAGGGACCTCCGGGCCAACATCGGCGACAAGGAAATCCTCAGAGGCCTGTCGCTGACCATCAACAAGGGCGAAGTGCACGCGATCATGGGCCCGAACGGATCGGGGAAGAGCACACTCGCAAACGTCTTGATGGGGAACCCGAATTACCATGTCACGGGCGGGGACGTGCTGTTCAAGGGACAGTCGATCCTGGAGATGGCTCCGGACGAACGGGCACGCCAGGGGTTGTTCCTGGCGTTCCAGTACCCGGTGGCGATCCCGGGCGTGACGCTGGTGAACTTCATGCGGCAGGCGGTGAACGCGGTGCGCGGGAAGGAAGTGCCGATCCGGGAGTTCCGCGAGCAGCTGTTCGCCAAGATGGAGCTGCTGAAGGTGGACCAGGATTTCGCCCGGCGTTATGTGAACGACGGCTTCAGCGGCGGCGAAAAGAAGCGGGCCGAGATGCTGCAGATGGCGATGCTGCAGCCTTCGCTGGCGGTGCTGGATGAGACGGACTCGGGCCTGGACATCGACGCGCTGCGGACGGTGGCTGAAGGCGTGAACGCGTTGATGAACCCGGAGATGGGGCTCTTACTGATCACGCACTACCAGCGGCTGTTGAACTACATCAAGCCGCAGTTCGTGCATGTGCTGGTGGAGGGGCGGATTGTGCGTTCGGGCGGCCCGGAGCTGGCTGAGTACCTGGAGGTTTCCGGGTACGACGAGTTCGAGGCGGCTGCGGCTGCGAAGGCCTGAGGGAGGTTGCGATGACGACGGCACCGGAATCCATCGTTTCGGAGTACAAGTACGGGTTCTTCGATGAGGAAGAGGCCCTGTTCAAGGCGAACAAGGGGCTGAACGCCGACATCGTGAACATGATTTCGGATATGAAGGGCGAGCCGCAGTGGATGCGGGAGTTCCGGCTGCGCGCGCTGGAGATCTTCCGGCAGAAGCAGGACCCGCCGTGGGGCAGCGAGATGCTGAAGGAGCTCGACTTCGACGACATCCACTACTTCGTGCGGGCAACCGACCGGGATGAGCGCTCGTGGGAGGACGTGCCGGAGTACATCCGGAACACGTTCGACCGGCTGGGAATCCCGGAGGCGGAGAAGAAGTACCTGGCGGGCGTGGGTGCGCAGTACGACTCGGAGGTGGTGTACCACAACATCCGCGAGGACCTGGAGAAGCTGGGGGTAATCTTCCTCGGCACGGACCAGGGGCTGAGGGAGCATGAGGACATCTTCAAGGAGTACTTCGGGACGGTGGTGCCGCCAGCGGACAACCGCTATGCGGCGCTGAACAGCGCTGTGTGGAGCGGCGGGTCGTTCATCTACGTGCCGAAGGGCGTGAAGGTGGATATCCCGCTGCAGGCGTATTTCCGCATCAACACCCAGAACATGGGCCAGTTCGAGCGGACGCTCATCATCGCCGACGAGGGCAGCCAGATTCACTACGTGGAAGGGTGCACGGCGCCGATTTACAGCTCGGACTCGCTGCACAGCGCGGTGGTGGAAATTATCGTGAAGAAGGGCGCGCGGGTGCGGTACACGACTATCCAGAACTGGTCGAACAACGTGTTCAACCTGGTGACGAAACGGGCGGTCGCGTATGAGAACGCGGTGATGGAGTGGGTGGATGGAAACCTCGGCTCGAAGTTGACGACGAAGTTCCCGAGCGTTTACCTGATGGAGCCGGGCGCGCACGCGGAGATCCTCTCCCTGGCGTTCGCGGGCGCGGGGCAGCACCAGGACGCGGGCGGAAAGGTAATTCACGCGGCGTCGAACACGACCTCGACCATCATCTCGAAGTCGCTGAGCAAGGACGGTGGCCGGACGAGCTATCGGGGCCTGCTGAAGGTGTATGACGGCTGTGAGAACGTGAAGGCGAACGTGCGCTGCGACGCGTTGCTCCTGGACGAGAACTCGCGGTCGGACACGTACCCGACGATGGAGATCGACGCGCCGGACGTGAGCATCCAGCACGAAGCGTACGTTTCGAAGCTCGGCGAGGACCAGCTCTTCTACTTGATGAGCCGGGGCATGAGCGAAGAGACGGCGGCGAAGATGATCGTCAACGGGTTCGTCGAGCCGATCGTGAAGGAGCTGCCGATGGAGTACGCGGTGGAGCTGAACCGGCTTATCGAGCTCCAGATGGAAGGGGCCGTCGGTTAAGCCGGGGAGCGACGAGGAGACCATGGGCCGTTCGGGGATTGAACAGTTGCTCTACGCGTTCGACCGCTCGCTGGAAGGCGATCCGGCGACGCCGGCGCGCAACTGGCATGCCCTGGCGGTGAACGTCGCTTCGATGGACCCGGGCGACTGGGACTGGGCACCGGAAGGTGGCAACCGGACGGTGCGGCAGCTCCTGGAGGAGCTCGGGGGAGCGATCCGGGTGTATGCGAGCAAGGGCTGGGGCGACAGGTCGCAGCACTGGAACATCCCGGGGTCGGTGCAGGGGCCCGCGGCCGAGGCGCCGGCGGAGGAATGGCTGGAATGGGTGCGTGAAGGGAACCGGCAGTTTCGCGCCTGCATCGAGAGCCTGACGGATGATGGACAGCTCTACGAGCGGCGGCTGAGCCCGCAGGGAGAGCTGCAGGAAACACGGTGGCTTATCGCCACCATGATCGAACACAACCTCTACCACTCGGGTGAGATTAATCACATCCGGGCGCTGCGACAGGGAAATGATTACTAGTGGCAGCGCGGGGTGGCAGGGCAAGAGCAAGAGGTAGCGCATGACAGCGGTGGTTGACCAGCGACTCGACTTCACGGCCGCGAGTGAGGCGGCCGGGCGCGCACGGAACGACGCTCCATGGCAGGCGGCGCTCCGCGCGCGAGCGGCGAAACTTGCGACCGAGCTGGACTGGCCGGAGCCGCGGGCCCAGCGGCCGTGGAAGTACTACGACGTGTCGCGGATCGGGTTGACGCCGGACACGCGGCTGGCCGATGCGAGTGTGAGCATCTCGCGGGATGCGGGTGGGTTCGCCACGCGGTTCAGCGACGCGGAGGGGACCGCTGCGGAAGTGATCGCCCGGCACCTTGGGACGGCGGTGGCGCCCGAAACCGACCGCCTGGCCGCGCTGCACTACGCCATGCTGGGCGAAGGGGTACTGGTGAACGTGCCTGCCAGGGCGGAGGTGGCCGTGCCCATCCGGATCGACTGGCGGGTGGACGAGGCTGGCCTGAGCACGCCGCACACGCTGATCGTGACAGGTGCCAACAGCCGGGTCAGCGTGGTAGAGGAGTACATCTCGACAGGCGAGGTGGTGGTCGCGCTGCCGGTTGCGGAAATCATCCCGGGCCCCGGCTCGCAGGTCTCGCACTATGTGGTCCACGGCTGGGGCAGCCAGACGAAGGTGCTGCTGCAGCAGCGCTTCCTCGGCCGGGCGGAAGGGGCAGAGTTCCGCAATCTCCACATGGTGCTCGGCGGCGAGGTGGTGAAGGGCCACCTGGAATCGACGCTTGAGGGGCGGGGCACCGCGAGCGAGCTGCTCGGTGTTGCGTATGGCACCGGGAACGAACATTCGGACTTCTACACGCTGCAAGATCACGTCGGGCCGGACACGCGGAGCGATCTGCTGTACAAGTCGGCGCTGCGAGATGCGTCGCAGGCGGTGTACTACGGACTGACGCGCGTGGGGCTGCACGCAAGGAACGCAGACGCGAACCAGGAGAACCGAAACCTCCTGTTGAGCAAAACGGCGAAGGCGGACAGCGACCCGGTGCTGGAGATCCTGACAAGCAACATCGTGCGGGCATCGCACGGTGCGACGGCGGGGCCGGTGGACCGGGAGCAGCTGTACTACCTCCAGGCGCGGGGCATCCGGTACCGGGATGCGGAGGCGATGCTGGTTCGCGCGTTCCTGGAGGCTGTGCTGGGCCGGATACCGGACGGAGAGCTGCGGGACGACCTCACGGCGAAGCTCGAAGCGAAGCTGGAGCAAGCGTGATGGCGTGGGTGCAAGTGGGGAAAGACGGTGATGTGGCTCCCGGCGAAGCGACGGTGGTTGAGGCCGGAGGGAAACGCCTGGCGCTCTGCAACACCGGGACGGGCCTGTACGCCATCGACGACATGTGCACACACGACGGGGGGCCGCTCGACCAGGGGCGGCTCAATGGCAGCGAGATTGAGTGTCCGCGACACGGCGCGCGCTTCGATGTAACGACGGGCCGGGCGCTGTGCCTGCCGGCAGTACGTCCGGTCAGGACGTACGCTGTCCGGGTACACAACGGCACCGTGGAAGTTGAGGTTCAGGGGAACCAGGGATGAGACAGGGTGGGAAGGCTCAGGTGCTCGACGCCAGCGAGATTCGCAAGGACTTTCCGATCCTGGCGCAACAGGTGAACGGGCGGCGGCTGGTGTACCTGGATAGCGCCGCGACGACACAAAAGCCGCGGCAGGTGATCGAAGCGCTGGTGCGCTACTACGAAACCTCGAACGCGAACATCCACCGGGGCATCCACACGCTGGCGACACGTGCAACCGAGCAGTATGAGGGTGCGCGCGTGAAGGTGGCGGCGTTCCTCGGTGCAGCGCACCCCGAGAACATCGTGTTCACGCGGAACGCGACTGAGGCCATCAACCTGGTGGCGCGGGCGTGGGGCGATGCGAACGTCGGCGAGGGGGACGAAATCGTGCTCACGCTGATGGAACACCACTCGAACATCGTGCCGTGGCAGCTCCTGGCGCGCCGGAAGGGGGCAGTGTTGCGATATGTGGGCATCACACCCGGTGGGCAGCTGGACCTCGACGAGGCGCGACGCCTGATCGGTCCACGTACGAAGCTGGTAAGCGTGGTGCACATGTCGAATGTACTGGGGACGATCAACCCGGTGACCGAGATCGCGGCGATGGCGAGGTCCGCCGGCGCGGTGATGCTGGTGGATGGGGCGCAGAGCGCTCCGCACCTCCCGGTTGATGTGGATGCGCTGGGGTGCGACTTCTTCGCGCTCTCAGCGCACAAGATGCTGGGGCCGACGGGCGTGGGGGTTCTCTGGGCGCGGCCCGGGATGCTGGAGAGCATGGAGCCGTTCCTGGGTGGCGGCGACATGATCGCGCTGGTGCGGCGGGACGAATCGACCTGGGCAGACGTGCCGCACAAGTTCGAAGCGGGGACACCAAACATTGCCGACGTCGTGGCCTTTGGGGCGGCGCTGGACTATCTCGAGCGCATCGGGATGGAGGCGGTCCGCGCGCATGAGGTCGCACTGACCGCCTATGCGATGGAGCAGCTCAGGAGCATCGAAGGGTTGACCATCCACGGTCCGGAACAGGCAGAGGAGCGTGGCGGCGTGGTGAGCTTCGCCATGCACCTCGCGCATCCGCACGACATCGCGACGATCGCCGATGGGCATGGGGTAGCGATTCGTGCGGGCCACCACTGCGCGCAGCTGCTGATGCGGCACCTCGGGGCGCCCGCCACAAGCCGCGCAAGCTTTAGCATCTACAACGATAGGGACGACATCGACGTGCTGGTGGAGGCCCTGGAACACGTGAACCGGGTGTTTGGGGATGGCAGTACCAGAGCCGCAATTTGATGACCTGTACCGGGAGATCATCCTCGACCACTACCGGCGGCCGCGGAACCGCGGGGAGCTGGCGGCGCCCACGCAGCGCGTGGAGGGAGTGAACCCGGTGTGCGGCGACGAAATCCACCTCGACCTGGCAATCGACGACCACACCGTTCGCGACGTGAGCTTCTGGGGGCAGGGCTGTTCGATCAGCCAGTCCAGCGCATCGATGCTGACCGACCGGATCAAGGGGCGTTCGATAGAAGAAGCCGAGCGGGTCATGGGGAAGGTCCGGGCGATGCTGATCGACGGCGCGGCGCCGGACGCGGAAATCGGCGACCTCGAGGCCCTGGAGGGCGTCGCCAGACTGCCGGTGCGCGTGAAGTGCGCGCTCCTGGGCTGGAATGTACTCCAGGAAGGGCTCCGGCAGGCCACCACAGCAGCCGAGGAGGCACAGTCATGACCGATGCAACAACCGCACCAACGCATGAGCAGCTGATGGAGAAGCTGCGCGAGGTGAACGACCCCGAAATCAACCTGAGTATTGTGGACCTCGGGCTGGTGTACGACGTCCAGTACGAAGACGGGGATGTGCTGGTGACCATGACGTTGACCAGCCCCGGCTGCCCGCTGGGCCCGATCATCCGCGGGGAGGCGTATGCCAAGCTCCGGGAACTGCCCGGGGTGAAGGATGTGGACGTCCAGATCGTCTGGAGCCCACCTTGGGACCCGCGGACGATGGCGAGCGACGACGTGAAGATGCAGCTCGGGATCTGGTAGGCGGCCCCTCCCGGTTCCGCCGCCGGGTGGTCAGAATGGGAGGAAGGGCAGAAGCATTCGGCTCACCAGGCCGAGGGCGATCTCCCAGGCGGGGGGCTCATCGCCGGTGGCATGCTCATCGACGGTCGAGGCGGCGAGCCCCTGGTGCGGGGTGAGCTGGTAAACGGCGACGATTTCGCCAATGTCGAACCAGGTACCGCGACAGGGCGCGCACTGATCGAGCAAGACACCGCGTTTCTCGAACCGCTCCATCGGCTTCCCGCAGCCAGGGCACTCCAGCGCGGGCAGCGCCTGGCCGCAGGAACGGCAGGTGTTGTCTGGTTTGAGGCGGCCGTTGCAAGCGCGGCAGCGCCGGGGCGCCAGCGCCTGTTCGAGCGCGGGGTGCCCGTAACCGGGATCGGCGACGCCACGGGATAGCGAGTCTCCCACGGCCCAGAAGCCGTAGCACTGGCCACAGAAACGCAGCGGGTCGATGGTCTGGAGCTCATAGCGCTGGAAGGTCACCAGCTCCGGGTGGCCGGCGCAATACGGGCAGCGGGGCCCGGGTGGCCCGGGCGGGCGCTCGGCAGCCTGTCGCCGCAGCTCGGCGAAGATCTCGCCGGGATGACGCTCCCACGACCCGGCAGCGGCACGCGCGCGGGCATCAGCAAGCCAGCGGTCATCGGCGGACGTGGTCACACATTGAGAATCGGCGCGGGGGGGCGGGCGGCGCAGCGCGAGAGCCTGTGCCGGGGCGCGTGTAGACTGACGACTGGATGACCTGCGAAGAAGAAACCGCGGAACTATTGCGCCGGGCGGGCCACAAGATGACCCCGCAGCGCCTGATGATCGTCCGGGTCCTGCGGCATGCGAAGGGACACATGAGCGCAGCGCAGATCGCCGAGCAGGTGCGCGAGGTGTACCCGTTCGTCGATGTGAGCACGGTGTACCGGACGCTGGATGTGCTGAAGCGGATGCGGCTGGCGACGTCGACAGACATGGGCTCTGGCGATGTGTTGTTCGAGTGGGCGCCGGAGGAACCGCACCACCACCTGGTGTGTTCGAGCTGCGGACACGTGCAGGAGGTGGGGCACGACTACCTGCAGCCGCTCGAGACCTCGCTGCTCAAGGACTTCGGGTTCGCGCCGGACATGCACCACTTCGCAATCTTCGGCCTGTGCCGGGAGTGCCAGATGGCCGGGGCCGCCGATGCCGACGCGTCGTGAGCTGATAGCAGCGCTCGAGCGCGCGGTCGGGCGCGAGCATGTGCTGTGGCGCCCGGAGGAGCTTGCGGTCTACGAGTTCGACGGGACGATAGAAAAGGCGACGCCTCACGCGGTGGTGTTGCCCGCGACGGCCGACGAGGTGGCCGCGGTCATGCGCACGTGCAACCGGCTGGGTGTCCCGGTCACGCCGCGGGGCGCGGGCACCGGCCTGAGCGGCGGGTCGGTCCCGGCGAAACGGGGCGTGGTCATCAGCACGGGGCGGATGCGACGAATCCTGGAGGTCGACCCCATCGACCGGGTGGCGGTGGTGGAGCCGGGTGTAGCGAACCTGGACATTTCGAAGGCGGCGGCCCCGGCCGGGCTGTTCTATGCGCCAGACCCAAGCTCTCAACAGGCGTGCAGCATCGGGGGGAATGTGGCGGAGAACGCCGGCGGGCCCCACTGCCTGGCTCTCGGTGTCACGCAGAACCACGTACTGGGCATGGAAGTCGTGACCGCGAGCGGGGAGGTGGTGTGGCTCGGTGGCCGCGTGGCCGATTCGTTCGGCTATGACCTTCGGGGGGCGTTCATCGGGAGCGAGGGTACGCTGGGGATCGTCACGAAGGTAGTGGTAAAGCTGCTTCCGAAGCCGGCCTGCGTGGTGACCCTGCTGGCGGCGTTCGACACGGTGGAGCAAGCGAGCGAGACGGTTTCGAGCATCATTGAGGCCGGGATCATCCCGGCAGCGATGGAGATGATGGACCAGCTCTGCGTGCGCGCGGCGGAGGCAGGCTTCCAGTGCGGGTACCCCCCGGATGCGGGCGCGGTGCTGCTGGTGGAGCTCGATGGCCTGCCCGAGGTGATCGATCCGGAAGCAGCACGGGTGCGGGCGGAGTGCCTGGAACGTGGCGCGGTCGACGTGCGGATCGCGATCGGCGACGCGGAGCGGGCTCTGTTGTGGAAGGGGCGAAAGAACGCCATCCCCGCCCTGGGCCGGCTGGCCCCGAACTACTACATCGTGGATGGAGTGGTGCCGCGGTCGAAGCTTGTTGACGTGATGCGGGTTGTCGGCGAGGTGGGGGAGCGGACCGGCATCCCGATCGCCAATGTATTCCACGCCGGCGACGGGAACCTGCATCCGCTCATCCTGTTCGATGAACGAAAAGCGGGGATGACGGAGCGGGTGCTCGATGCTGCCGCGCAGGTGATGCGAGCCTGCGTGGATGCGGGCGGGGCGCTAAGCGGAGAGCATGGCATCGGGGCGGAGAAGCGGCAGTTCATGCCATGGCTGTACGGCGAGACAGATTTGGAGAACATGGAGCGACTGCGAGGCGTGTTCGGGAACACGGGGGGGTTGAACCCCTGCAAGCTGCTGCCTGCCGGGACCGGGTGTGGCGAGATGGCGCATCAGGCGGCCGCTGTTCGGGCCGCGGGGCCGGATGCCTATGTCTGACGGGGCAGGGGGAAGGGAGCCGCCTGGCGGAGGCGCGGGTAGCGCAGCCGTGTGTGGGCGAACGGCGGACCGGGTGGTGAGGCCGGCGACGCTGGAGGAGCTGCGAGCCCTGGTGCGCCAGCCCGGCGCGCAGACGCTGTCGCCTGTGGGCGGCGGGACGCGGCTCGGGCTCGGGTATGCGCCCGAGAGCCCATTCACCCTGGTCGAGGTGGGCGGGGCGCTCGGCGGGAGGATAGACCATGCCCCGGAGGACCTGACACTGGTCGCGCCCGCGGGATTGACGATCGAGCCGGTGAACCGTGAGCTGCGGGATCATGGCCAGTTCTTGCCGCTCGACCCTCCCCGCCCCGGGCAGGCGACCATCGGTGGCACGCTGGCGGTGGGCTCGGGTGGCCCGCTGCAGACGCGTTACGGATTGCCGCGAGACCTCGTGCTTGGGATGACGGTCCTCCGGGCTGATGGCGAGCTGGTGAAGGCAGGCGGGCGGGTAGTGAAGAACGTTACGGGCTACGACCTCATGCGGCTGTGGTGCGGGTCGCTGGGGACGCTCGGGGTCATCACCGAGGTGGCGTTGCGCGTGCTGCCCTTGCGGGAGACGGTCGACCTGGAAGTCGACGTGCCGGAGGTAGCATCGGGGATCGAGCTGGCCCGGGCGCTTTCGGCTGCTGATGCGCGCCCTGAAGTGGCCGAGGTGCTGGAAGAACGGGACCGGTGCCGGCTACTGGTGCGCTCCCAGGTTTCGGCGGCGGCAGCGCTGAAGAGGGTCTGCCAGGGGAGGCCCGTACGAGAGGCCGCCCCCGATCGGTACGAACTCGCGCGGGATGCCGGGTTCGACGATCGCGACATCCTGACGATCCGTGCGGCCGCGACGATGGGGCAGGCGGGGGAGGTGGCATTGCGGATCGGCAGGCTGCGGCCCGGCGTGCTGACGGTCAGGCCACTGACCGGGGCGGTGAAAGCAACCTGGAGGAAGGGGGAGGCCCCGTCGGCGCGGGAGGTGGTGGGTGTGGTGGAGCCGCTGCGGAGGTGGCTGGCGCCGGCGGGTGGCTCGGTGATCGTCGAGCGGATGCCTGCGAGCTACGAAGCCCTCCTCGACCCGTGGGGAGAGGCGCCGCCATCGATCACGGTGATGCGGAGGGCGAAGGCTGCGTACGACCCGGCGGGACGGCTCAACCGGGGGAGGTTTATCGGTGGGATCTGAAGCGCGATGGCCACTCCCGGCAGAAGCTCCTTCGCCGGAGGACCTGAGCCGGTGTGTGCACTGCGGTCTGTGCCTGAGCAGCTGCCCGACCTACCTGGTGACGGGACTTGAGGTGGAGTCGCCACGAGGGCGAATCCACTTCGCCAGGCTCATCGACGAGGGGAGAAGCGAGCTGACGCCGGCGATCGCGCGGCACTGGGACCTGTGCCTGCAATGCCGGGCCTGCGAGGCGGTATGTCCGAGCGGGGTGGCGTACGGGCGCATCCAGGAGCGGGCGCGGGCGCAGCTGGGA
The DNA here is from genome assembly GCA_964648195.1 of uncultured Anaerolineaceae bacterium. Classification (GTDB taxonomy): domain Bacteria; phylum Chloroflexota; class Dehalococcoidia; order Tepidiformales; family Tepidiformaceae; genus Amarobacter. The sequence continues at coordinate 33,538 of CAZYLL010000023.1, forward strand.
GCCGCCGCGTTGGGCGGGCGGGCACAGCGGCGGCTTCGGCGGTTCGTGCTTCGAAACGTGGTTGCGCGCCGCCGGGTGCTGGCGGCGACGATGAGGCTCCTTCGCTGGTATGCAGGGTCCCGGCTGCGGGGAATGGTCCGCCGGCGCGGTCTCCTGCGGCTTGCAGGGAGGCTGGCGGCCGGGGAGCGGCAGTTGCCCGCTCTCCCGGGGCGGCCGTTCCGGCCGGGGGAGGCTCTCGCGCAGCCGGGTGAAGTACGGGAACGGGCCCTGCTCTTCAGCGGGTGCGTGATGGGCGAGCTCTTCGGCGACGTGCACCGCGCCACGGGGCGGGTGCTGGCCCGGGCTGGCGTCGCGGTCGAGGCGCCGGTGGGCCAGGGCTGCTGCGGGGCGCTGCACGCGCATGACGGCGACCTGGAGTTCGCGCGGCGGCTGGCACGGAGGAATATCACGGCATTCGAGGGCAGTGAGCTGCCCGTGGTGGTGAATTCAGCCGGGTGCGCGGCGGCGATGAAGGAGTATGGGGACCTGCTGGCCGGGGACGCGGAGTGGGCGGAGCGAGCGCGGACATTCGGGGCGCGAGTGAGAGACCCAAGCGAGTACCTGGTGGCGCTGGGTGCAACCGGCGGTGGGCGGCTGCAAGCGCGCGTGGCGTACCAGGACGCATGCCACCTGGCTCACGCGCAGGGGATCCGGGAGGAACCGCGAACGCTGCTGCGCGGCATCGCGGGGTGCGAGCTCGTCGAGACGCCAGGGGCCGATGTGTGCTGCGGGGCAGCGGGGATGTACGGCCTGGTGCAGCCGGAGATGTCGGCCGAGCTCCGGGCGCGGAAGGCGCAGCATTTCCGGGAAGCACAGCCGGACATGGTGGTGACGGCGAACCCCGGGTGTCAGCTCCAGTACAACGCGGCGGTGGCGGAAGCGGGCATCGCTGCCCGGGTGCTGCACCTGATGGAAGCCCTGGACGAGGCCCAGGCGGCGGAGGAGCGCGGGTAGGTTACGGCTGCACGAAGCGGGCGGAGTCGAGATGCTGATCCCAGAACGGCGACGGCCAGGGGCCAGAAAGGCCGTTGCGGCGGAAGAGCTCCGAGCGCTGCTGGACCCAGGGGATGACTCCGCCAAAACCGGCCTGGATGACCACCTGCTGCAGGTCCTGGACCCCGGTGCGATCGCGCGGGCCGGATTGGAGTGTGGCCGCTGCATCGAAGGAGAGAGCGTCCGGCAGGCCGGGAAGGCCGCGATAGCGTTCGATGAAGGCGCGGCGGGGGTCGGGTGAGGGGATAGGCGGTCCCCAGCCGAACCAGAAGGCAGCCCGGCCGTTGCCGTAGTAGCCGTCCAGGACCCGCCGGCTGATGGTCGCGTAGGTCTCGACCGCGGGCCGGAACTGGTCGCCAAGCACGTCGTTCAGGATCCCGGTGACGATGGAGCTGGCGCTGTAGAGCGGGTCGAAGACGCTCGGGAAATCGATCGTGATGGTGCCCAACGATGGGCCAGCAGCAGCCTCCCAGCGCTGGCGGGCGTCACGGGCGTCTTCGGCGGGGTCGCGGCGGTAGCCGGGATAGATGGTCAGCGCTCCTTCGGTGAGGGTGAAGGTGGAGTGGACCGGTGGAACCGGGCCGGATGGGGAGGCGCGCCCACCAAAGAGCTCCTCCGCGAGGCGGAAGCGGTTGAGTGCGCCGCTGAGGGCGGAGGTGAGGGTGGGGATGTTCCAGGGCGGCGCGCCAGCATCGAGGGAGGACATGACGATTTCGCGCTCGAAGCGTGGGAACTCACTTGTGCGGCCGGTAACGCGCATCGACGCGGCGTCGCGCCGATCGCGAGTGATGACCTCGTCGAGTTCGCCCTCGTTGAAGCGGGCGACCAGGTCGTATGGCTCGGAGACGTGGAGCTCGTCGAACACCGGGGGCGGCGCATGGCCGGCGGGAGCCGGGGTGAACACGAGGGCGCCATCGCGGGTCCCTTCGAAGAGGAAGGGGCCCGAACCCGCGACCAGGGCATCGTCGACAGGAGATGGAGCGGCCTGGAATGCGGCGACCGCCTCGGGGGACTGGACGAGGGCGAACTCGCCGGCAAGCGTTTCGAGCGCAAAGGGGTCGGGCGCCGAGAACTGGATGCGAACCACACCGGAGGCAGGCGAGTCGACCCTGTCGAAGGAGGCGTATCCCGTGTAGCGCTGGGCGAGCGGGGCTGTGCCAGAGCGGGCGAACTCCAGGGCACGAAGGAGATGTTCGACGGCATCGGCGGAGGTGACGGGGCGGGCGGCGAACCCGGGTCGTTCGTGCCAGCGAGCGGCGGGGTCGATGTGGAGGAGGAGGGTGCGGTCATCTGGCTGTTCCCGGCGGGCGGCCAGGCCCGGGCCAAGGGTGGGAGCCTGGAAGTCGGTCCATTCGACAAGGCGGGAGTGGGTGCGGCCGAGGACCTCAACGACCGAAGGCTCGCCGGTGCGCCGGGCATCGAAGGTGTCGAAGTTGAAGCGCCGGGCGGCCGCGATGCGGATGGTGCCGCCGCCGGGGAGCGGGGTCGGTGTGGGCGAGGGCGTGGAGGACGGTGATGAGGAATCGGCGGGCGACCGGGTGCCGGCCGGCCCGGCCGGGGCCGAGGAGCCGGGGCGGCCCGCGAGAAACGCGGCACCAGCGCCAAGGGCACCAGCGGCGGCTACACCGCCGGCGATGAACGTGCGGCGGCTGAAGCGACGGCGCTGACTCACCTGGCCCCAGCGCGGTGGGAGTGAGCAGCGAGCTCGATGCGGCCGGCATCGGGGCTCATGCAGCACTCAATCGCTTCGTGGAGGGAGGGCGTCTCGGGCTGGAGGGTTACGTGGCCGATGCCGAAACGTTCGCGGAAAAGCGTCGCGAGGTCAGTGAGGACGTGCTCGGTGCAGCCGGCGTCGTTGAGTTCGACATGGGCGCTCAGAGCCGGGAACGAGGGCGCGATGGACCAGACGTGAACGTCGTGGAGCGCGACGACCCCACGGACCCCGGTGGCGGCGGCCGCGATGGTTTCGGGCTCAAGGCCGCGGGGAGCGCTCTCCATGAGGATGGAGCCGGCCTGGCGCAGGAGGGTGACGGCGCGGGGCACGATCATGGCGGCAATGGCGACCGCGACGAGCGTATCGATACCGCGCCAGGCGCCAAGGGCGATGGCGGCACTGGAGACAATGACAGCAACGGACCCGAGCGCATCGGCCATTGCCTCGAGGACCGCGCCACGGATGTTGAGATTGTCGTGCGAGTAGCCGTGGAGAAGGCGGAGGACAAGGAGGTTGACCGCGAGCCCGGCGGCGCCGACCGCGATGACCGGGCCGGTATCCATCGCCGGGGGATCGCCGGAGAGGCGATGAACCGACTCGAACAGGATGTAGCCAGCGATGGCGACGAGAAGCGTGACATGGAGCGGGACCGAAAGCACCTCGGCGCGAGCGTAGCCGTAGGTGCGGCGCGAATCGGCGGGGCGGCGGGCGAGCGTCGTCGCGGCGAGGGCGAGAAGGAGGCCCGCGGAATCGGCGAGCATGTGGCCAGCATCGGAGACGAGGGCCAGTGACCCTGCGAGATACCCGGTGACCGCCTCGACCACAACGAAGAGGAGGGTGAGGAGGAGGCCCGCCAGGAGCGCGCCGCGAGCAGTGCCGTGCTGTGCTTGCACGGGACCATGGTAGCAGGTGGGCGGATGGCAACCGGGCGCGGTGCTAGCAGGGTGTTGAAGTAGGGCCTTGATGGCGCTGATCTGGCGGCGGGGACGTC
>CAZYLL010000024.1:0-36854 GCA_964648195.1 uncultured Anaerolineaceae bacterium
ACAGCCCCAATTGACTGGAGAGGTAAACAATTTTGAGTAAGGAAATTGCTCAGACGGTAGGCGGAAAGCGAATCGCGTGGCTTCTCGCGATACTCGCCGCCTTCGCGGTCATGGCAACCCTGGGCACTCAGTGGAACAAGTCGGAAGCGGCTCTGCCGACGACGACTATCTCGCTGGCGCAGTCGCCGGCGAGTGGCGGTTCCGTGAACCCGGGCCAGACCATCACGTATACGATGACGACCTCCACGACCGGCGTGAACACGAACGGCGTCGTCGTGATGACAGTCAACCTTCCCGCCGGCCTCCAGAACGCGACGTCCGCGGTGACATGTCCCACTCCGGCGGGCGGTGTCGCGTGGGCGGGCGGCGGCGCCGGGACCGGCACGCTCACCTGCACTTCAGCCGCCGTGCTGACTGCGAACCTCACCAACTACGCTATGGTGGTGACGGCCGCGGCCGGCGCTTCCGGCACAGTTGCTGGTAACCCTTCCGGATCCATCGTTGATCAGGACGCAAGCCCGATCGCGGCAACCCTCGCTGGCTCCGTCGGCGCGCTGACCATTACCGGCGTGACCGTTGCGGCGACCAGCACTGTTGCTGGCGGCGAAGCCACCGTGACTTTCACCATCCCGGCCGGGCTGACCTACTGCTCGGATGCCCCTGGTGGCAACCGGCTCTTCTCGGCCCCCGATCAGACGGTCACGGGTCTCAACACGGTGAGCACCACACCTGACGCACAGGCGACCAGCGTTCAGGGCACCCACATTGTGGTTGTCACCGACGACAACACTGTCGGCGGCTCGGTGTCGATCAGCACCCACCTCGCAACTGACGCCGCAGGCGTTGGCTGCTCGACGACTGCTATCGGCCTCACCGCGGCCAACTTCGCGGTTCCGGAACTGCGGCACATGTCCGACACCACCGGCGGCGCCTTCAGCGGCGTCATCACCCGTCGCGACATTGAGACCAACGTCCGCAACTCGCGGCACACCGTCTGCACTGTCGCCCAGAACACGGGCATCGACTTCGACAACGACGGCGTCCTCGACGGGGCATCTGCTCCGTTCCAGGGTGACGTCGCCCCGGTCGCCGTTGCCCTCCCGGGCATCACCCTGGCGAACATCCAGGTGACCAACGGCGGCGGCTACGACTCGACGGCCGACACGGACCCGACGTTCTCGGACGTTCGCATCTTCCTCGGCGACGGCACGGCCACTGGCCAGACCAACTCCACCACGACCGCTGGCCTCCTGAACGCGACCTGCGTGAGCTGGGTCTCGCTCGACGCTGGCGACCAGTCGATCAACATCGTCTACGTCGGCGCCAACGGCCTGAACTACAGCGCCCACTGGGACAGCGACGGCGATGCCAACGACAACGACGGCGACGCCAACGACGGCACCCCCAACACCACCCTGGTGAAGGAGTGGAACCGCCTCGTCGATAGCGAAGTGACGCTGTCGGGTGGCGCGAGCGGCACCGCCGCCGGCAACAGCACCACCACCCCGGTCATCACCAAGACGCTCGGCCTCGTGCTCGACCCGGTTTCCGGGTCGTACGTCGGCAACAACGTGACGATCACGGACATCTTCCGCGGCCACCACACCAACAGCGCCGGGCAGCGCGAACCGGCGAGCGGCGAGATGGCCCTTGCCGGCGTCAACTGGTCGTGGAGCCGCGCCAGCGGCAGCAGCTCATGCGGTCAGCTCACCGGCACCGCCTCCGGTGTGACCACCCTCAACGCCGCGGGCCTGGTGACGGGTGGCCCCGTCATTACGTTCGACCCCGATGGCTGCGCCCCCGGGCAGGTCGTCACGATCCAGATCACCGGCAGCGAGCCCGGGCCGCTCGGTAGCGGCACCGGCATCACCGTCACGGAGCTTGTCCGGTTCGAGTTCACCGCCCAGATCCCGGCGAAGCACGTCTTCCTCGCCTGGGCCGGCCAGCGCGTCGTCCTCGAGCACAACTGGGCGCTCGACGCTCCGGCCAACAACGTCTGCCCGGCGCAGCGGGAACTGGAAGTCCACTATGTGAAGGGCAGCGGCCCCGGCAACTTCGTGCCCGGCGGCACGATGTACGAGACCTACCCCGACGAGGCCTGGGGCTACGTGACGGGCTCGGAAGAGTGGGTCGACCCGTGCATCAGCGTCGCGGTCTACGAGTCCGAGGACCAGGGCCAGGTCGATATCGAGGCCTTCGTCAACGAGTCGCCCGCCTCCAAGGTCGCCTTCGTCGTCTACTACATGAAGATCAACACGATCAACGTGTCGCTGGCGACGCAGGTCTCGAAGCCCACGCACAACAGCTCGGCCGCTCCTGACTGGGCCCCCGGTAACCCGTGGGACGCCAGCAAGGACGACGCCGACAACGCCGCCGAGTGGAACGTCTCCAAGGACATCCTCGTCCGTGGCCGCGTCACCGGCTGGTTCACCAACGCCAACCCCTCGGGCCGCCCGCGCGACGATAGCAACCCGCTGAACGTCCTCCCGGCCGACCGCTGGGTGATGCCGCAGGACTGGCCGCTGCTGGCCGGTGGCCCCGGCGATGGCGATGGCAGCACCAACGCCATCGGCACCGCCGAGCAGTTCCGCCCGTACTACGACATCATGATCGACCCGGACGTGGCCAAGAACGGCGGCCGCGCCCTGCAGACGCCGCTCGGTAACGGGCTCATCCAGGTGGCGGCTGTTGCCACGGGCAACACCGGCACCGGCTCGAGCACGTCGCCCATCGCGGTGACCACCTGCTCGTCGCTCACCGCTGGCGCCAGCATTTACGTTGGCACCACCGCCGCGACGGTCAGCTCCTGCTCGAGCAACCTGCTCGTCCTCAGCTCCGCCCTGACCTCGGCCCCGGCCGCGGGCACCGGTATCTTCAAGACGAACGGCATCCCGTTCGTGGGCCCGTACAGCGCGCTTGATATCGTTGGCCTGAGCGCCGACGGTTTCGGCACGAACGCCCCGTACGACAGCAGCCCGTACGTCCGCGACACCGCCTGGAAGGACGGCGACGTGGACATGTGGGACGCCCCGATGCCCCCGGCACTGGTGAGCGTCGCCATTCGCGGCACCGGCTTCATCAAGCAGGTCATCAAGTCCGACGTGTACTACCTGGGCACGCCGAACACGACCTCCCAGATCTACCCGAACCCGTTCTACTACAGCGAGATCCCGGAAAGCCCGTACATCCCGGCCGTGGCCGCGGGTGGTGGCTATTTCTGGAATAGCTGGGGTGGCGACGGCGCCTACCAGTTCTGGAAGCCTGTCCGCATCGGCGTGAACAGCGCCGGCATCGGTGACAGCCTCACCAGCACCGACACTTCCGAGCTCGCGATCATCCGCACCGCCTACGGCGACAGCACCATCGCCCGCGACCTGGTCGTCTACAGCGACAACCACGGCGAGTTCATGGTTGCCGCCAACGGCGACTTCAAGACCGACCTGACCGCCTGCCAGACCAACGTCCTGGCCGGTGGCAAGCACTGCAAGCGCGGCGACAAGGTGGGCACCGGCACCATCACGGCGACCGTTGACTACCCGGACTTCCGCGGCAAGCACTTCCCGGTGCTCTCCAACGCGGCCAAGGTCGATTGGACCTGGGGCGGCTACAAGGATGTGACCGTCGAGAAGGGCGAGACCGACCAGTACAAGTACATCGTCTTCCATGCGATGGACCGCGACGGCTTCTGCGCGAACCCGGTTGGCGCGGTGCTGCTCCACAGCGTCCTGACCACCGAGGACGACAAGACTGACTTCAGCTCGCTCGGCGCCCGCTACAACGGCGACCCGGATGAGAACGTCGACTTCCTCATCGATAGCGGCGAAGGCATCATCATTGGCCAGAGCGGCGGCGGCGTCATCAACGATGGCAAGCAGTTCGCCACTGGCGTGACGACCTACTCGGTGGCGCTCAACGTGCCGTCGACGACGGGCATCCTCGAATTCCCGCTCAGCCCGCTCGCGGCTGAGGGCCAGACGGATGAGTGCCAGGCCTGGATCAAGGTCAGCAACAGCCTCCTCGGCGTGCTGAACGTCCTGACCATCGCTCACGACGACGAAGGCAACATCGGGTTCGACCGGGTCATCGATCTGACGAACACGCACAGCTACACGCTGAACTTCCGCTGGAGCCTCATCACGTGGGTTGGCGCTGACGCCATCTCCGTCAACGACGCCATCAAGGGCACCGGTACTTCCGGCAAGAACCCGGGTGGCAACGACATCTCCGCCAGCGTCACGGCCATCTACGGTTGGGACGCCGCGGCCCAGCAGTGGCTCGGGTTCTTCCCGTCGGGCGTGAACGTGCCTGGCGCGAACGACCTGAACAGCCTCAAGACCGGCGACGCCTACTGGATCGCCATCACCGGACCGTCGTCCGTCACCTGGACCGTCGCGTCCAACGTCAACTAACCAGTCCTTAGCGCGGAACCGGTTTCCCTCTCCCTTTGGGAGGGGGAAGCCGGGGAAGCGTGAGGGTTGCAGGTTGAATTGGCCGTACAGACAGGAATGGAGCAAACAATGACGCACGTTCTGAAGTTGCTCGGTGGCGGGTGGCTGGCCGCGGTTCTCGGCGTAGCGCTCTTCGGGCTCGCCGGCGCCTTCAACGCTGGCACCGTCTCGGCAGAGTCGCCGCCGAATCCCCCGGCCCGCTTCGTGGGCACGGTGAAGGTTGATGGCGCAGCGCCAGCAGCCGGCACCACCATCGAGGCGCGGATCGGGAACGCGACCTGCGGCGTGACGACCACGTTCATGTCGGGCAGCGAAGCCCGCTACGTGCTCGATTCGCCGGCGCTCGATCCGGGTGCCAACCCGAATTGCGGCGTCGATGGCGCAGTGGTCACGTTCTACATCGGCGGGAAGAAGGCCGCGGAAACTGGCTCGTGGAAGAACTACGAGCTGAATACCGTGAACCTGACCTACACCACGCCGACTCCAACCGCGACCGCGACCCCGAAGCCGCCGGTAACGGGTAACACCGCTACCACGGGCAGCGATGCGGCAGCCACCTGGCTGTTCATCGCCCTCGGTCTCGGCGCCCTCGCTTTCGGCGTGGGTGGGGCGACCGTCGCCCGCCGCAGCCGCTAACCAGCGACCGCACTTCACTTCACAACAGAAAGCCCCGCTTCGGCGGGGTTTTCTGTTTGTCCGTGGTCTCGCCGCTGTCCGAGCCGCGACCGGGAGGGAGCGGCGCCGTGGCCTGCCACCGGCGCCCCGCGGAAGCGTGAGACAAGTCAGTCGTGGGGTGTCGTGGGGTGGCTGACTCGACGCCGTCCGTGTGTGCGTGAGGCGCCGCTCCCTGCCGGTCGCGGTCCGGCCGGTTGGGGTCGCCTACCGCCGGCGCGTGGGGCGTGCGCCGGCCGCTTCCAGGGCGCGGGCGAGGCGCTCGGCGGTGAACGGTTTCTGCACCAGCCCCGCGATGCGCCGCTTCACGTCGGTATCGATGTGCGAATCGGCGGCGTAGCCGGTGCACACCACCACCGGCAGGTCGGGCCGGATGGCGGTGAGCGCCCGGAAGGTCTCGCTGCCGGTCATGCCCGGCATCACCAGGTCGAGCAGCACCACCGAGAAGCGGTCGGGCCGGGCGCGCACGATCTCGACCGCGGTGGCGCCGCCCGGCGCTTCGACCACGTTGTAGCCGAGCTCGGCCAGCGTCGCGGTCGTGGTCCGGCGCACCATTGCGTCGTCATCGACCACGAGGACGAGGTTGCCTTCGCCAGCATTGAACATGTCCACCGGTCCGTCCGGGGCGGTGTCGTGGTAGAGCGGCAGGCTGATGGTGAAGGTGGTGCCCTGGCCGGGCTGGCTCTCGACGGAGATATCGCCGTGGTGGCCCTGGATGATCCCGTAGGTGATGGCCATGCCGAGGCCGGTGCCCGAGCCGGCGGGTTTCGTGGTGTAGAACGGTTCGAAGATGCGCATGCGCGTCTCTTCGTCCATCCCGGGCCCGTTGTCGGCGATGGTGACGACGGCCACTGGGCCTTCGACCGCAAGCGTGATGGCAATTCGGCCGCCTTCAGGCATCGCATCGCGCGCATTGAGCACAATATTGGTGAGCGCCTGCTGGAGCTGCCCGGCATCGCCTTCGACGAAGACGGGCGTTTCGGGCAGCGAAACCGTGGTGGCGATGGAAGCGTGAAGGGTGGGCTCGGCAAGCGACATCGTGTCCTCGATCACGGTGCGCAGGTCGACGCGCCCGAAGCGGACGAGGCCGCCGCGGGAGAACGAGAGGAGGCGTCCGGTGAGGTCGGCGGCGCGCCTGGCGGCGTCCTCGATGAGGGCGAGGTTTTCGCGCTCCTCCGCATCCATGTTGGGCGAGCGCTTGAGCAGCCCGGCGAACCCGAGGATTGTGGTCAGCAGGTTGTTGAAATCGTGCGCGACCGCGCCGGCCATCGCGCCGAGCGAGTCCATCTTCTGGCTCTGGACGAGCTGGCGCATGAGCGCCTTGCGCTCGGAGACATCGCGCGCGAGCACGAGGATGGCCTGCCTGCCGCCGTAGGCCACCAGCGATTCGACGACGTCGACATCGATGAGCGAGCCGTCCTTGCGGCGGAATTGCGAATCGGCGATGTGCAGCTCGCCATCGGAGAGGGTGGTGGCCAGGCTGGTGGCGAGCTCCTCGGGCGTGAGCGCGGCGATGTCATCGATGCGCAGGCTGGTGAGCTCGTGGGCCTCGTAGCCGAGGGCGCGGGCGGTGAAGTTGTTGGCATCGAGCAGGCGGTGGGTCACCGAATCGAAGAGGAAGATCATCTCCTCGGCCTGGGCCACCAGCGAGCGGTATTTGAGCTCGCTTTCGCCCAGCGATTCGAGCGCGGCCGCCTTTTCGAGCGCGAGCGCCAGCGGCCGCGTGAGCGTGCCCAGCAGTTCCGCATCCTCGACGGTGAAGCGGCCGGTACCCTCGGCCCAGAGCGAGACGGCGCCGCGCACCGTATCGTGCACCACCAGTGGCGCGCGGATGACCGAGTGGAGGCCCGCGGCGATGAGCCGGTGGTGGCGCGCGTGGAGGGCGGGCTCGAACCGCACATCGGCGATGATTTGGGGCGAGGCGTGGCGGATGAGCCGGGCCGCGTGCAGCTGTTCGAGCGGGAGTTCCATGCCCTCGGCGACGCTCGCCACGGTGGTATCGATGGCCAGGTGGCGGCCCGTGCGCAGGCCCGCATCAAAGGTGAGGACGGCGCCGTGGCGGGCATCGAAGAGGTGGCGGCATTCGGCGAGGAAGCCCCGGGCGAGGTGCTCGGGCGTACCCCCGGCGCTCAACCGGGTGAGGATGCGGTTGGTGGTCTCGAGCCGCCCGGTCCGGTGTTCGGCCTCCTGCCGCCCGCGGAAGTAGGCGATGGCCACCGCGAGCGGCTGCACAATCTGGGCGAGCTGGCGCGCATCGGCCTCGGTGTAGCGCCCGGGCTGACGCGCTCCCACCGTTACCAGCCCTAGGGGTTCGGCCGGGGTGCCCACCAGCACGCGCATGCTCGATCGCATGCCGTTGTCGCGGGCAACGGCGCTCATTTCTGGGATCTCCTCGCCAGCCGCGGCCAGGTCGGCAAAGACGTGGACAACGGTGCTCGCAGGGGGCACGGGCCCCAGCAGTTTCGCCACCTCGACCGTGTGGCCGGGCTCCCGGGGGGCGACTTCGGAATCGATGCCGACCAGGGTGGCGCGGCCGTCGTCCAGCACCGAGACGGCGCAATGGTCGGCGGAGTACATGGATCGCAGCGCCTCTGCGATGGGAGCGGCCACCTCCTCGATGCTCTCGCGCGGGCCGAGCGCGGCCAGGATGTCGAGGACGGCTCGCGTCCGCTGCGTCTGTTCGCGCAACGAGGTGACCACCCGGGCGCGTTCGATGATCATCGCAAGCGGCCCGGCGACCGATGTGAGCAGGTGCAGCGCTCCAGCGCCGAGCCTGCCCCGGGCAGCGGCCCCGGCCGCCACCATCCCCACCACCTGGCCATCGGCCTCCAGGCGGACAGCCACCGCCGAGCCGAGCCGCATGCTCTCGGCCGCCTCGCGGAACCATGCGGGCGCGGCGGCCGGGTTGGCTGCATCGAACAGTGCTGCTGGCGATTCCACCATGCCGCGGAAGCTCGCCGACTCCCCGAGGCCGACGTTGCCCTGGCCAGTAAACCGGCGGGCATCGCCTTCCAGGGCGATCAGGCGGCGCACGCCCGTTTCGTGGTCGAAGGCGTGCACCAGCACCGTGTCGGCGCGAAGGTACTCCAGCAGGCGGGCGGCGAACTTGCGGGCGACCTCCTCGGGCGCCGCGTCCAGGCGGAACGTGCCCAGCAATTGCATCAGCGCCTCGACCCGCGCCGACCGCTCTGCAGCGGCGGCAAAGAGCGCTGCCCGCTCGGCGACCAGCCCGAGCGCCCGGGCCAGGTCGGCGAAGGCCGCGAGGTCATCGACGTCCCAGGCGTGGGGCCGGCGAGTGGCGACGCTCACCACGCCGCGAAGGCGCCCATCGGATTCGTGGATGGGCACCCGCATGATGCAGCGCAGCCCCTTCGCGACCAGCGCATCCTCAGCGGCCACGCGGCGATGGTTCAGCAAATCGCCGATGATGTGCGGCCCGCCATCGGTGATCGCGGTGTAGTCGCGTTGCAGGCCGGGCAGTTCGCCTTCGAATTCGCGCAGTTCCTCGGAGCTGAACGCGTCGCCCGAGGCGGCCAGCACCGCGACCCGTCCCCGGCGGATGACGGCGAGGGCCGCGTGGTCGGCGTGAAAGAGGCGCCGCGCCTCTTCCACGAAGACCTGCCCCGCCGATTCAATGGTGGCGCCCGGGCCGAGCGCGGCGAGAACGCGCGTCTTCGCCTCCAGCACCTCCGAGGCTTCCGCCATCCGGGCCAGCAGGCGGACGCGGTCGATCGCGATGCCCACGGGCCGGCAGAGCCCGGCCAGCATCCCGGCGTCGTCGGCCGTGTAGCGCCCAGGCTGGCGGCTTCCCACGGTCACGAGCCCGGTAGCGCCGTCCGAAAGCTGGAACGGCGCGCGCATCAGCGAACGGATGCCGCCATCCCGGGCGGGGATCGCGCCCGGGTTCAGACCGGGCAAGGCGTTGATGTCGTCGAGCACCTGCGGTTCTCCGCCGAGGATGCGGGCATAGGCCGCCAGGTCCTCAGGCGGCACGCTCTCGGGCAGTTCGGAGCGCGACATCACCTCGGAGCTGAACCCCAGGATCTCGCGGCGGGCCTGTTCGAAGTGGATGGTTCCGAAGGCGACGTGGTCGGCTTCGAAGAACTCGCGCAGCCGCTCGGAGATGGTGGTGCAGGCGGCCTCAAGGTCTTCCGCTCCGGAGAGCGTGGTGAGGAGCCCGGCGCCCACCTCGGCGAGCTCGGTCTGGCGCTGGAGGCTCACGGCCTGGGCCGCGGCCAGTTCGCCCCGGCGCACGCGCTCGATCGAGAGCTCCACCAGCCGGGAGAGACGGCCGAGGAAGGCCCGCTCGGCCGCGCTCCAGCTGCCGGGCACCGCCCGCAGCGCCGCCAGCCCCAGGCTAGGGCCGCCGAGCCGCGACGATCGCACTGCTGAGAGCAGCGACCGCATCCCCAGCTCTTCGAGGAGGAAGCGCTCGATTGGCGTGGTGGCGTCGAGCGCAAGGTCGCGCGTGACCCGGCATCCGTCGGCGTTGTCCTCGAGCAGGGGCGCGTTGCCGGGGTTCGAGAGGATGGCCTGCGTGCGCTGCCACCGGCCCTCGTCGAGCAACCCGGCGGGCGCACTCGCGAGGTGCGGCGACCCGGGGGAGCGGCCGCCCAGGAAAACAAGGGCTGCATCGCACCCCAGCGCCTGCTGAATGCCGTCCGCGATGGCCCGGACGAGGGTGGCCTCGTCCTCCGCTTCCACGGCCAGGGCCAGCAGCCGGCTCTCTTCGGCGAGCAGCGCCCGCTCGCGCGCGATCTGCTCGCGAAGGAGCGAGGGCTGGATGTGCGAGGCGGCCAGCGCTGCGAGCCCGGCGAACTCCCCGGCCATGGCGCTCGAAAAGGCGCACCGTTCGCCGGACATCACCACCACGAAGCCGAAGGTTTCGCCGCGTGCATCGCGGAGGGCCACCCGCATGGCCGAGCGCATGCCCTGGGCGTAGGCCGCCTGCTGAGATGCGGTCAGCGCCGGGGCGAGCGCAAGGTCATCGTCGATCGTGACGTCCGCGGACTCGACCACGGCCGCATAGCCGGGATCGGAGCCGGGCGTGGCCCCGGGGAAGAGCACGGCAGCGGAGAGGGGGCCGGTGGCGGGCCAGGAGAAGAGCATGGGCCGGTGGCGGAATACGCCGAGAACGGCCAGGTCGGCCCCGAAGCGCCCGGCAAAGACCTCGACGGTGCGCTGGAGGGAATCGTCGAGGTTTTCGAGGGCGCCGGCAGCCACGATCGCCTCCCTGGCGTCGCGCGGACCCGGAAAAAGGCCGGCTCCTGCATCGCCGGCCGGGATGGGCTGCCCCATGAATGCCCCCATCAGGGTGCGCCGCAGCACATGGTGGGCCCCACCGGCAGGCTCGCACCCCGGAAGTTGACCGCATGGTATGTGGGTCTTTACCCGCGTGGTATCAGGGAGTTCCCGAAGAAATCGTCCTCAAGCGTGAGTGCCGTGAATCCAGGCCGTGCTGGCGAAACCCGAACGCAACGGTTTATTCCGCGGCGATCATCGGGATCGACGCCCGCCGGAGAATAGGGGGCGGCGTTGGGATTGCGGTTGGAGCAGGTGTCGACGTTGGTGGGAACGGGGTAGGCGTTGCCGGTCCAGAGGCTGAGCTGCCACCGGTGTCGCCCGACTGCCCGGAGTCGTCATACATGCCGAAATTGGCGGTCCAGGCGCTCCCCACGCGTCCGACACCAACCACCTTGTAGCCGCCCAAAATGGCCGCCCGGTGACCTGGCGAGTTCATCCACGCGTTGACTACGCTTTGGGCGCTCCCGAACCCCCACGCGATGTTCTCCGCGGCTCCTCCGCCGTAACCGCAGTCCTGTGCGCGCTGGCTTGGCATTCGGCCCAGCGAGTCCGTGTGCGAAAACGCGCTTCCCGAGGCCGATGGGTCGGCCGATTTCCATGCCGCCGCCCGGTTCAGGTTCGGCGAGATCCTGTACGGGGCAAGCCCGTTCTGCGCCCGCGCCTGGTTGAACAACTCAATGACTTCCATCTCGGACGCGTCGAGGTCCGCCGTGTTCGTGTCGCAGTTCGTCAACGCCTCGGCCGGCGCCGGGCGTACCGCCCCCAGCGTCATCGTCAGCAGACCGGCCGCCACCGCGCCCATCGCAGCCAGCAGCACCAGGCGTCGAACCATACGCACCCCGCGGCCCGGTTTTCCCCGCCCAGCGCCGCGTTATGGTCACCCTAGCCCGCCCGGCGCTAACCGGGAACCCACCCCGGGACCCCTTCGCGACGGTTTACCGACAATTTACGCGGCGATTTCCCGCACCGAGGCGGACGTTACCCCGCCTTCCGCAGCCCCGCCCGCCCGAAGAACCGCCCCGGGCCTGTCGGAGGCGGCGCCCCTGTCTCCACCCCGGCAGGTTCGAGCCAGCAGGTGCCCTCCGGCGCGATGTGCCCATCGCGGTCGAACACGCCGGCGAGGCCCTCGTGGGCCAGCCGCAGGTTGTGCGCCACCGCCCCGGCGCTGTCTTCGAGCTTCCACGGCGAATTGCCCGAAAGGTCCGGCCGGATCACCCGCACGGGCATCTGCCGGGCAAGGCATGCCTCCACCGCCCGCGTCGTCGCCGTCGACAGGATGCTGAACGACTGCCGCAGCACGCCCAGGGCTGTCTTCGGCCGCGCCAGCTGGGGCGGCGGCGTCAGGTCGATCGCCAGGATCTCCGTGGCCCCGAGCTCGGCCGCGGTCGCCATGTCCACCGTGGCCGTCACACACCCATCAACGTACAAATCGCCGCCGATGCTGACCGGCTGGAACACGCCGGGGATGGCGGTCGAGGCGAGCACTGCGGGCGCGATCCTGCCCGTATGGAAGACGTGCTTTTCGCCTCGCGTCAGGTTGGTTGCCACTACGGCCAGTTCGATCCGCGCCTGCTCGAAGCGCGCGCCGCTGATGTGCTCGCGCACCAGCCGCGGCACGACCTCGTTCGAGGCGATGCTTTGCGGGTGGTGGAGCAGGTTCGCGGCGATCTTGACCGGGTGCCAGCGCACGAGCGCCAGCCGGTCGAGCGTGAGCCAGATGCGCAAGAGCTCGGCCGGCCGGTCGCCATGGAGGGCGAACCAGGCGCCGTTGAGCGCGCCCACGCTGGTGCCCACCACCACCTGCGGACGGAAGCCCAGGTCCCACGCGGCAAGCATGTAGGCCGCCTGGATGACGCCGAAGGCGCCACCGCCGCCCAGGACGAGCGCCGGCTTCGCGGTCCCCGCGGGAAGGTTCCCGGCCGTTTCCATTTCGGACCCCTGGTTGATCATCGGCCGGTAGCTCGCGTGCGGATAGCCCACACGCGCTTCGGCCGCCCGGCATGTACGCTGTAGGCCGTGGCCAGAGTCACCCGCGTCTATCTTGCCCGCCACGGCCAGACGGTGGCCAACCGCGAGGGGCGCTTCTGCGGCCACGCCGAGACCAGCCTGACGCAGCTGGGCATCGAACAGGCCCGCGCCCTGGCCGCCCGCCTCGCCCGCGCGGACCTGTCCGCTGCCTGCAGCTCCGACTTCAGCCGGGCGATCGAAACCGCCGCGCTTGTCGTGGGCGAACGCGGGTTGGTCCCCCGGCCCGACCCGGCCCTGCGCGAGTTGCACTACGGCGAATGGGAGCTCGAGCGCGAATCGGCCATCCGCAGGCGCTACCCCGAACAGTACGGGCTCATGCGGGCGGAAGACCCCGCCTGGCGCCCGCCCGGCGGCGAATCGGTGGCCGAGGTGCGGGAGCGGACGCAGCGGGCGCTCGAACGCATCGTGGCGGCGCACCGCGGCCGCGAGGTGCTCGTGGTCTCCCACGGGACGGCGATCAACTGCATGATCTCGGCTGTGCTCGGCATGCCCGAAAGCCACGTCTTCCGCATCGATGTCGCCAACTGCGGGCTCACGGAGATCGAGGAGCGCGGCGGGCGTCTCTACGTGGTCCGCCTGAACGAAACCTCCCACCTGGCCGGCCTTTCGTGATCCCGGTCGGCGATAGCCCGCGGTCGGGCCGGGTGCCGTGGGTGAACTACGGGGTCATCCTGGCGAACCTGGCCCTCTTCATCTTCATGCTGGGGCTCTCGACGGGCATCGCTCCGGCGAACCGCCAGGCGCTGCGCGACTTCCAGGAGCAGACGAACGGCGTGTGCTACGGCTTCGAAACCCGCCCCTCCGAGGCCGAACGCTTTGTGTGCACGTGGGCGTTCCAGCCCAAGGAGTTCTTCGATACGGTGAGCGGCGAATCGAGCCTCACCGGTGAGGCGCGCTGGCAGGCAATCCTCTCCATCGTGGTCTCGATGTTCATGCACGGCGGCTGGCTGCACATCATCGGCAACATGCTGTTCCTCTGGGTGTTCGGCGATAACGTCGAAGACCGGATGGGCCACGCCGGCTACCTGCTGTTCTACCTCGCCTCGGGGGTGATGGCGTCGTTGATCCAGGGGGTGATGGAGCCGGGCAGCGTGGTGCCGGTGCTGGGTGCGAGTGGCGCCGTCGCGGGGGTGCTTGGCGCCTACATCGTCTGGTACCCGAACGCCACGGTGAACGTTGTCATCCCGTTTTTCATCCTCATCTTCATCCCCATCCCGATCCCCGCGTTCATCATGATCGGGCTGTGGTTCCTCCAGAACCTGCTCTCGGGCTACGCGACCATCACCGAGGCAGCGGGGGCTTCCCAGGGGGTGGCGTGGTTCGCGCACATCGGCGGATTCCTCTTCGGAGCCTTGCTGGTGGCGCTGTTCCTCCGGGACCATGGCCGCCGCCGCGCGCCCCCGGCCTGGTGAGTCCAGGAGAGGAAAGAGAAACCATCCGGGGCGCGCCAGTGGTGGCGCGCTGCGACGCCCCACGCCCGGAATGCGAAATACGAACGACGAAGTGCGAAGTGCGCCAGGGTGCACCGCGCGAGGATGCTCGCCACTGGCCGCGCCCGGCCCTACCCTTCACCCATGGCCGAACAGCGCATCCCTTTCGTCAAGGTCGAGCTCGATGACTCCGATATCGCCGCCGTAGAGGGCGTGTTGCGCAGCGGCTGGCTCACCACTGCCGGGCAGGTGAAGGCACTCGAGGAAGAACTGGCCGCATACACCGGCGCCAGGTTCGTCAACGCCGTCAATTCGGCTACCGCGGCCATGCACCTGGCGCTCGCCGCCTGGGACCTGGGCCCGGGCGATGAGGTGATTACCACGCCGTACACCTTCACCGCCACGGCCAATGTGGTCATCCACTGCGGCGCCACGCCGGTCCTCGTCGATGTCCGCGAGGCCGACGCGAACATCGACCCCGAGCTCATCGAGCGCGCCATCACTCCCCGCACCCGCGTCATCCTGCCCGTGCACATCGCCGGGGAGCCCTGCGACATGGACGCCATTATGGACATCGCCCGGCGCCACGGGCTGAAGGTGCTCGAGGACGCGGCCCATGCGATCGGCACGCTCTACCGGGGCCGCCCCATCGGCAGCATCAGCGATGCCGCCGCCTTCAGCTTCTACGCGAACAAGACCATGACCACTGGCGAGGGCGGCGCCCTGGCCACCGATGACGAACAGCTCAGCGCGCGCGTCCGCAGGCTGACCCTGCACGGCATGTCGAAGGACGCCTGGAACCGCTACGACGCAGGCGGCAGCTGGCGCTACGACATCCAGGAGTTCGGCTTCAAGGACAACCTGACCGATATCGCCGCGGCCCTGGGGCGCTCGCAGCTGGCCCGCCTCGAATCGTTCATCGAAGAGCGCACGCGGGTCGCCCAGCGTTACTTCGCCAACCTGCGCGACGAAGAGCACCTCATTCTGCCGGCGTTTAGTGAGGAGCACCGCCAGCCCTGGCACCTGTTCATGGTCCGCGTGCGGGAAAGTTCGCCGGTCCCGCGCGACGAGGTCATCCGGCAGCTGGCCGGGCGGGGCATCGGCACCTCGGTGCACTTCATCCCGCTGCACTACCACACGGCCTACCGGAAGCTCGGCCGCTGGCAGGAGGGCGATTTCCCGGTGGCCGAGCGCTTCTTTGCGGGCGAGATCAGCCTGCCGATGTACCCTGGCCTGAGCGACGCGGAAGTCGACGAGGTTTGCGCGGTCCTTCGCGAAATACTCCACCCGTGAGATTGTCCCCACCTGCGGGCCCTGCCCGCGGGGTCCGATGCTGTGCATGGGAGCTTTGCCGCTGAAGGGGCGGGCTCGCACAATGGTCGAATTCGTGACAAGGAAGGTACCCATGCCTGCAAGGGCCCTCACGGGACGGCTGATGCTGCTGGTGGCCGCACTCCCGCTCGCCGCGGTCATCACTGCCTGCGGCGGCGGCGCGAAAAAGGTCAACGCCCAAGAGTGGGTGGACTCGCTGTGCGAGGCCGCCGCTGATTTCGATGAGGCGCGGGATAACGCCAGCTCTGCCTTCGACGAGGTCGACTTCACCGATACGAAAGGCGCCAGGGAAGCCTTCGCCGACGCAACCAAAGAGCAGAAGGAGATCCAGAAGGACTTCCGCTCGGCCTTCGACAAGATCGGCGAGCCCGACATCAAGGGCGGCGACAAGGTCGTCAAGGCGTTCGAGGCGCAGTTCAAGGAAAACGACCAGAAGACGGACGAGGTCGCAAAGCTCGTCGAAAAGATCGATGACGACGCCGACTTCGTCGAGGAGTTCCTGAAGATCCTCGATGAGGTGGAGGAACCGGACTTCCGCGGCCGCCTCGAGGATGTCGCCGAGGATCACCCCGAGGTCGACGAGATCATCGAGCTCATCGAGGACGATCCGGATTGCGCGCGGGTCATCTTCAGCGAGGACGAGGGTTCGACGACCGGGCCAGCGCCCTCGCCCACACGCACGGGCACAGCCGGGCCGCCCAAGACCACCAACGAGAAGTGGGTCGCGGGCATCTGCACCTCGCTGACGGACTGGGTGAACGCCCTCGAATCGGCGAACCAGAGCCTCCAATCGAAGACCGATAACGCGAGCAGCGCGAAGGACCTCAAGGACCTCCTGGTCGGGTTCCTCAAGGATGGCCGGGCGGAGACGGTGACCCTTCAGCGCGAGATCCGCGCACTGAAGGCGCCGGATGTGAAGGACGGGGAAGCCATCCATCGGATCTTCGTCGATGCGAGCAACGACCTGGTGAAGGTATTCGATGGCCTGATCAAGGAAGCCGAGGGGCTCGATGCGAGTTCGCTCGCGAAAGTCACGGCCGACCTCGAACGCTTTGTTGATCGCGTGGAGGGCGCTTTCGACGAAGTCGCCGACTCGTTCAACGCGCTCGATCAGTACGACCCGCAGGGCCTGGATGAGCTCTTCCAGACCCGTCCGGAGTGCCAGGAGCTGTAAGGCCGGACTGGCGCGGAGGGCCGGAGCGCAGGCCCGGTTGTCCTCCACCGGGGGCGGCCGGGGCGGGGCTAATCCCGCGCGTAGCCGCCTTCGCGCAGCCGCCGCCAGACCTCGCCGCTCGCGGCGTAGCGCTCCATCAGGTACGGGTATACCGCGGCGATGTTGAACAGCTGTTCCATGCACAGCTGCGCGAGATACCGGTCGAGCACGGCCGGGTGCTCGTCGGGGTCGACCAGGTCGACCTCGAGGCCGGCCTCGAATCCGCCGGCCGCGGCGGGCATCCCGGCTGCCGGCGCCACGACAAGCCCCTTTTCGGTGAGCGATGCGATGGCCGCCCGGAGTTCAGCCCGGAACTCGGGAGTCACCTTCAGGCCGCCCGCGTCGAGGTGCTGCCCACGGATCCCGCTGGTGGCGAGCGAGTGCACCTCCGCCGTCACGTGGTCGACCCGGAAGGTGTCGCTCCCGGCCGCCCGCGATGGCGGCAGCCCGACGGAAAGGACGCCCAGCAGCGCCACTTCGAGCGGGGCGAGGTCTTCAGGGTTGCAGGCGCTCATCGCGTTCTACCGTAGCCTGCCGGGGAGCACCGGCACAGCGGGCGGGCGGCATCCCGGCCTTCCGCTGGCTCAGTCCGTATCGGGCCCACAGGCATCGCCGCCGCCGCCAGGCGGGCAGCAGATATCCGTGCAGAACTTCACCAGCCAGCGAATCGCGTCCGGGTCGAGGCAGTAGCAGGCTGCCGGCCCTTCGACATTTCCGCGGACGATGCCCGCCTCGCGCAGCACCTTCAGGTGCTGGGAGACGGTCGATTGGGCGAGCGGAAGCACGTCGAGCAGCTCGGTCACACACGCCTGCCTGCGGCTCAGCTCAGTCACGATGCGCACGCGTGCGGGGTTGCCCAGCGCACGAAAGATGGCGGCGGCGCGCTCTTCTTCGCCGGTCAGGGTTTCGATCGTCTTCATCGGCGGTACCAGTTTATCGTGAAATTGCGATGGCTGCCTAGCCGGGCAGCAGGGCGCGGAGCCGTTCGTCGATCTCGGCGAGGGGCCCGCCACCGCCGTAGCGGTCGAGCGCCGCGCGGCGCCCTTCGGCGTTGAGGGGGAGGTTGCCGGCGCGGTGGCGCTCGACGAGCCTGCGGAGCGCGGCCGAGACCTGCTCGAAGCCCGCGGCCTGGATGGCGCCGGGCATTGGCTGCGTCCATATGACATAACGGCCACGGCTGAGCGCCTCCGCTGCCATGAACGACTGGCCATCGTGCCACGTCAGGCGCACGAGCACGGTCGTCTCGCGGTAGAGCGCGTCCATGTCTTCGACCCAGGGGCGGGCGTCCAGGTTGGGAGGAAGCGGTCCGGGCAGCGTTTCGGGTGGCGAAGGCACCAGCGTGAAGTGCACCTCCGGGAACGCCGCCGGCAGCCGGAGAAGGGTCCCGGCATCAAACAGTCTGCGGTCTTCGTCGTCCACCGGGTAGTACAGGAGCACCGAGAAGCGCCCGGGCAAAGCTGGTGGCGGTCCCTCGTCGATCGGGATTGGAAGTGGCACGAATTGCGAGCGCACCCCGGCCGTCCGCAGCTCATCGACGAGCCACGGGGCATCGCACCAGTGAATGGCGCGCTCAGCGATGCGGACTGAGACGTTGTTGCGGCGGTGCTCCTCGATGGCGAACTGGACATCGGTGCCCACCCAGTGGATCACGACGGGTTTGCGGCGGAAGCGGAGGAGGTTGTCCTGGGGCGAGCCCCGGTCGATGCGGCTGCCGATGAGGTAGACGATCGCGGCGCGGGTGGCCGCGCTCGCCACCTTTGCCCAACCGCCGGCGTCGCGGCCGGGGTGATCCATGTACCGGGCGTTCCAGCCGAGGCCGGAAAGGTCACGCGCCAGCAGCCGCCCGAAGTAGGGAAGCCCGAGGATGAGGATCGAACCCCGCTTCGCCTCCGGTGGCGGCTGCGCGGTCACTTGTGGCCACCTTCCGCGATGCGGGCGCGCGGCGCCAGGAGGGTAGCCCCGGGGGCGACATCGCGGTCGACGAGCGCGTGGGCGCCGATGGTCGCCTGCTCGCCAACGGTGACGCCGTGGAGGATCGTCGCCCCGGTTCCGAGGTACGCGCCGCGGCCGATGCGGATGGGCCCCTGCTCGCGGGGCCGCCGCTCGCGCAACGGGCCGGGGCCGACATCGATGTGGGTCACAAGGCTGGAACGCATGGAGAGCGTGGCGTCGTCCTCGATGATCACGTTGTCGGCCAAATCGATCAGCACCTCCGCGCCGAGATGCACGCGGTTTCCGATGCGAAGGCGGCTGAAGTTGCCCGGGGCGTTGACGATGATCAACGGTCCATTGATGGAGACATCGGCGCCGACTTCCGCGCCGAACTCCCGCAGTATCCGATCGTGCGCGCCGGCAGTGGTCCGCAGCTCGGCCGCGATGCCTTCGATGCCGTCGCGGAAATAGCGAGCTTTACGTCGTGCCCGCCCCGCGAAGCTCATCCGCGCCCGCACCGGGCGGAGGACTGGCGCAAGGAGCGCGCGAGCCCGTTCGATCAAGGCCATCGTTCCTCCGGCTTTGCACCGCTGTAAACTATCAGTAAACAGTTGCAGGCAGCATCAGACAATGCGGCTGAGTGCCTTGCCTGCATAAGAAGGCACTTCTACGCTGCAGGCAATGGGGCGCCATGGCCCCACCTGTGAGGCAGCATGAAACGAGCGCTTCTTCTTGGTATCGGCGCCGCCGGCGCGGCCCTTGCCAGCATCCCCGCACTGGTCACCGCCCAGGGATTTCCGCCCCCGCCGCCGACCACCTACTACGGCAAGGCCCCTGCAGGCATCGGGCCCGGCCAGGCCGTCATCGCCATCGTGAGCGATGGATCCTCATCGCAGGTCTGCGGCGATGGTGCCACCCTCAACGATTCCAGCGGGGTGGTCTACGTCGTCGATGTCGTCGCCAACGCCCAGATTCCGGGCTGTGGGCAGGCCGGCCGGACCGTCCAGTTCTACTTCGTCGGCGCCAAGCGGCTTTCCACCGATACCGCCACCTGGAGCGGTCCCGGCCCCGCGCAGAAGGACCTGGTAAACCTTGGGCCCGCGCTCACCACGCGCAACACCGCGCCGCAGGTCGCCAAGGACGGCGTGGACTAGCCCACGCGTTTCTTCGTCGAGAACACCGCCAGCGGGCGCCCTGGAACAGGACGCCCGCCTTCGCGCTCCGCGGCCTATCCCGGCCAGAGCAACCTGTAGAGCGTCTCCAGCGCCTCGGCCACCCGTGGCCCCGGCGCCCGCAAGAAGAGCGCCACGTCCAGCTCGTGGACGCGGCCGTTGCGGACCGCCGGCGTCCCGGCCCATACCGGGTCTGAGCGGATCTGCCCGGCCAGGCCGCCCTGGCCCGATGGCAACACGAGCACCACATCCGGGCTGGTGGCAGCCGCCTGGGCGACCTCGATGACGCCGAAACCGGCGATAGGCCCGCCTTCGGGCGCGGTGCCAAGCACGTTCACCGCGCCGAGCAACTCGAGCAGGCTGCCCGCATAGGTCGCGGCTCCCCCACCGAACACGTCGCGCCCGCCCCCGGTCACCAGCAGCACCCTCGGGGGGCTCCCGGCCTGGCGCGCCCGGGCGCGCACCGCCCCGGCACGCGACTCAATCTCTGCGCGTGCGCGGGCCGCTTCGTCGGCCCTCCCGGTCGCATCGCCGAGCGCGTCGAGCGTCTCGAGTACGGCGCCGTAGTTCATGGCCTTGATGACGAACACCGGGTAGGGGAACTTCTCGAAGTCGCGCGTGCGCCCGCTGTGGAAGGTTGCGTCGGCGATGACCAGGTCCGGCTTGAGCGCGGCGATGGCGGTGAAGTCCGGCGAGAGCGATGAGCCGGTGACCTTCGCCCCGGGCGCGAGCGCCTCCGGCGTGTCCGAGGTTCGCCCGGCAATTTCGAGCCCGAGCGCCGCCGCGAACTCGCCCGCCGATGGGCTCATCACCGCCACCGCGCGGACTTCCTCTGGAAGCCGCACCTGCCGCCCGATCATGTCGGTGACGTTCCGCGGCCCAGCGGTCACGTTCGCGGCGATAGTGGGCGTGGGCGTGGGCCGCGGAGGCACCGGGTCGGCGGCCTTTCCGCAGGCGGAGAGTGCCAGGGACGCGGCCAGGAGCGCGACCGCCCACTTCAACGGGCGTGCTCCATGCGCGCTTCGACGCCGATCGTCTGAAGGTAGCGGCCGGCGGCCCCTTGCCGCCCGCGCGCCGCGCGCAACAGCTCGCGGATGTCGTCCGGGGTATCCAGGTCGAGCGTGAGCTCGCGGTTGTGGTTGGTTACGACGGTCATCCCCGCGGTCTGTGCGGCTGCGGCGTGCTTCGCAAAGCTGCCCGGCCCATAGGCGAGTGGGAACCGCCCCGGCGGATGCAACAACATGGCGTTCGTGCCCCTGTCGGGGCTTTCCACCAGCACTACCGTCCCTTCGCCGGCGTCCAGCCCTTCGAGCGTCTCGATCGCCCCTGCCGTCGCGAGCGGGAGGTCGGCATGAAGGATGAGCAGCCGCGAGGTGACCGCGCCCTCGGCACAGAGGGTTTCGATGGCGTGTTCGAGCTGGGCGTTGAGGCCGTGAAGCGCCGGGTCCTCGCGGAGCACACGGGCTCGCCCGTCCACGTGGGCCGCCACGCGCTCATCGGGGGTGAGCACGATTGCGCGCGGCCCGGCGGCGTGCAGCACGGTCTCGAGCGTGACCAGCGCCAGGGTCACTCGCTCCTCGGGAGTGAGCAGGCTGGCGAGGCGGCCCTTCGCCCGGTCCAGGCCGTTGACCGGGACCAGGATCGGTAAATCGCTCATCGCACACCCTCCAGCGCCTCCAGGATGTCGCGCGCGAGCTCACGTTTGCGCTCCGTGCTCGTCATCATCGTGTCGACCACGAGCGTTTTCATGCCCAGCGCCTCGACCGCGGGAGCGAGCGCCCGGTCCTCCACGTCGAGCACGAAGAGGTCGATGAGCCCGCGATAGATCTTCGCCACGCCGAGCGCCGAGACCTCGTAGCCCATGCTGGTCATCATCTTTGCGGCAGGGCCCTTCACCACCTGGCCGGCGATGATGGGGCTGATGGCCACACGGGTCGCGCGGGTGTTCGCGAGCGCCTCGCGGGCGCCCGGCACCGCCAGGATCGGGCCGATACTCACGAAGGGGTTGCTCGGCGCGAGGATGACGGCGCGCGCCTCGCCAATTGCCTCGATTACGCCGGGCGCGGGCCGCGCGCGTTCCACGCCTTCGAAGCGGATCGACTTCACGTCGACCTCGGTGCGGAGCCGGACCATGTACTCCTGGAAGGCGAACTCACCCTCCGGGCCGGTGATCATGGTGCGCACCGGGTCGTCCGACATTGGCAGGATGGTGCAGGTGAGCCCCCAGGCCTTCGCCAGCCCGCGCACCACCTCGTGCATGGGCACCCCCTCGCGCAGGAGGCGCGTCCGGTGGAGGGCCATCGCCAGGTCGCGGTCGCCCAGGTTGAACCAGCGCTCGTAGCCGAAGCGCTGCAGCTGGTCGATGACGGCGAAGGTGTCGCCGCGGAGTCCCCAGCCGGTTTCGGGGTTCACGGCATCGGCGAGCGCGTAGATGACGATGTCCGTATCGGGCGATACATGGAGGCCGAACATCTCGACATCGTCGCCCGTGTTGGAGATGACCGTGACGGCCGGCGGGTCGACCGCCTGGCAGAGCCCCTGGAGAAACCGCGAAGCGCCGACGCCGCCGGCGAACACCGTATACATGTCCGGATGGTACCTGTGGCCGGGGCGTACCGCGAACGGGTGCGCTGGCTCAGGCCGGGGCGGGCGGGATCCCGGCGGAGGGCTCGGCTGGCGCGGCGCTGGCGCGAAGGCTGGCATCCATCCGCGTTCCGGCGCCCTCCCGGGCGTGGCCCGTGGCCAATGCCCGGCGCTTGCGCGCGGCGCCCTGCTCGATGGCGATGAAGAGCGCGAAGATCGCGTAGAGGTAGGGCTCCTCGTACAGCCGACCCTCCGACTGGCTCTGGAAGAGGATTTCGATGAGCGCTACCGTGCAGAAGGCCGCGAGCAGCCGCGCGTAGGGCTCCGCTTCGCGCCGGTACACGGCCCAGCTCGCGTTGGCCACGCGGACCGCCACAAAGCCGAACATCGCGATGGCGACGATGCCGCCCTCGGCCATCAGGCTGACGAACGACGTATGCGAGAGGGTGGTCTTTGCCCACCAGGGGATGACCCACAGGTAGTTGTGGATGAGCGAGTTCTGGTAGCTGCCCGTGCCCACGCCGATGAACGGGTTATCCTTCCACATCTCCCACCCGGCCCGGATGAGGAACTCCCGCTGGCCCAGAACCTGCGTGCCCAGCGTCAGCGTGCGGACACGCTCGAATTCCGGCCCGCCCTGCAACGCCAGCAACCCCAGCAGCACCACAATCCCGAGGGAGCCGCCAGCGAGGAGGCGCAGCCTGGTGGAGCCCGCGATCGGAGAAAAAAGAATCATCAGGGAGGTTGCGAGCACGAACCCGAGCCAGCCTGAGCGCGAGGCCGTGAGGATCAGCGCCGGGAGGCTCAACACCAGCGCCGGCGCCGCCAGGTATACCGTCATCCGCCGTGGGCCCGTCGCCAGAATGGCGCCGATCGCCAGCGCCATCGTGATCACCAGGAAGCGGGCAAGGTTGTTCGGGTCGGCGAAGGTGGCATTCGACCGGTAGCTGTAGTCGTCCGATTCGATGAGGATGGTGCGCCACTGGAACACGCCGAGGATGCGCTGGGCCATGGCGATCACCGAGAGCAGCGCGGCCGCGATGAAGAAGGCGGCCACAATCCGCTCGATATCGCGGCGGTTCTCGATGAGCGTGGGCGCTGCGAAGACGAATGCCACGTAGAGCGGAAGGTTGAGCACGGCGTTCGGTGGCCGCTGGGTATCGGACCAGCCCACACCGAGGGTAATCACCCCGGCGAAGAGGACGACCGGGATAAGAAAGCTGGAGTTGGGGATGAGACGCGCGGGGTCGTGGCGGCAGCGCCAGGCGGCCACCACGACGGTCGCTGCCATCGCTGCTTTCCCGGGGTTGAGCATCGTGCGGATGGCGCCGCCGGCGCCGCTCTGCCCGAGCACATCGAGGGCCTGCGTCTGCAGGTACTCCACCGGCAGCCCGAGGATGACGCAGGGGACGAGCAACTTCGGCTCGCGGAGGATGATGATCGCCGCCAGGAGGAGGGCCTGCACCGCCACGATGAAGGCCAGGTCAAGCACGGGCCCGAGTCCACCTCGTGACGTGATTCACAATTGACCCCCGTCTGGCGTGGCAACTACGATACGGCCCGATGCCGACCGGAACCAGCGGGCTGGAACGTGACCTTACCATTCTCCGCCGGCGGGCCTGGTTGTTTGTCCCCTTTGCGGTCCTGGGCATTCTCGCTGCGCTGTTCATCGGCAGCCTGACCGGCGAAAGCACGGCAACCGCTTCCCTCACCCTCGATACGACCGTGCACGACCTGGTGATCGGCGGCGACCGTGGGCTGCGCATCTATGAGGCCCAGGAGATGACCAGCGACCCGCGCTTCCGCGAAAAGGTGCGCGAGGCGATCGGCGATCAGGACTTCGATTTCGGCCGCTTCTCGATCAGCCTGAACCCCATCTCCGTCGCCGATGGCATCTCCCGCGGCGTCCTCACCGTCTCCATCTCCGACCCGGTGAAGGCCGAGGCGGAGCGCTACCGCGCGGCCTTCGTCGATGTGTTCATCACGGAATACACCACGCAGGATGGGCTCTGGCGCACCCGCTTTGTGGAACGCCGCCGGAAAGTCGCCGAGGAGAACGCAGCACAATACGAGGAGGTCTATGCGCGGCTGAAGGCAAAGACGGACCCGCTGGGCATCTACCTCCCGCCGCTGATCGATGCGCGCGGCACCATATCGCCGTCGGCCGCCGATTACGAGCAGCAGGCGCAGCTCCGGCGCGGGCTCGCCGAGGTGGAAGGCGCGCTCAAGTCGATCGCCGGGATCTCGCCCGCGGCCGCGGCCGCCGTCGCCGGCAGCATCCTCGGCCAGCCGGTCGCCGCGGGCGATGCCGCCGCGGCCCTGACCGCCCGCCAGGCTTCCCTCGAAGCCGCGATTGAGGTGTTTGCCACCGATACCGTCGCCCTTGCCGAAAGCAGGCTCGACTCCGAGACGCTTCGCCTGCTCGATGAGGCGCGGGGCAAGCGCCAGACCAAGGACGAGTCGTATGTCCGCCTGGCAAACGCGGAGGTTGCCGTGGGTAGCGCCGAGAGCTATGTGACGGCCTCCTACAGCTCGTCGGGCGGTCTCGCCGGGTCGATGCTGGGGCGCATCGCGGTGGCGATTGCTGTCACGGTCGTGTTCGGGCTCATCGCCATTTACACTGTCGAGTGGCTCAGCCAGGCGCGGGGCTCATCCGATCTCTAGGCGCCCATGCGCCTCCCCCGCTATGCGTATCGCCGAAATCAACGACATCGCCTCCGTGGCCACCGAGATCGCCGCAGGGCTGCGCACGCTCGGCCACGAGGTCGGCTTCTTCCAGCCGCGGCTCTTCGGCGCCCGCCTTCCCGCCCCGGTGAAACCGGTGACGGCGCCACTCCGCGCTCTCGATTGGCTCGACCTTGCCCGGCGCGTGCGGCGCGGCCGATACGACCTGGCCCACATCCACTACGCCTACCTGGGCAACGTTGGCCGGCTCGGGCACATCCCCTACATCCTCCACTGCCACGGCAGCGACGTCCGCGACCAGACCGCGTGGACCCGCCCACTGGTGCGGGGCGCGCTCGCCCACGCCGGTCATGTGTTCTATGCCACGCCGGACCTGTGGCCCTTGTTGCGGGATCAGCGGCCGGATGCCGAGTTCCTGCCCAACCCCATCGACCTCGACCGCTTCTCGCCGGATTCCCCCCCGTCGCAACAGACCGGGGTGCTCATCTGCTGTGCCCTGACCGAAATCAAGGGCGCGGGCACGATCCTCGAAGCCTGCCGCATGCTGGCCGGACGGCGCCCCGATATCCACTTCACCGCCTACGCCAGGGGGACATATGCCCCGCGCTTTGCGGACCTTCCGAATGTCACGCTCGTCGACCCCCGCCCGCGCTGGAAGCTCCCCGAGCTCATCAACCGCCATGCCCTGGCCGCCGGCCAGATGAAGCTCGGCTCCGCCGGCATGGCAGAGCTCGAGGCGATGGCCTGCGGCCGCCCCGTGGTCACCTGGTTCAACGAGCAGGCCGCCTATCCCGAGCCACCGCCGTTCGTCTCGGTCTCGACCGCTGCCCAGATGGCCAGCGCGATCGAACGGCTCGCCAGTGCGCCGGCCGAACGGGATTCCACGGGGGAACTGGGCCGGGCCTGGGTGGCGAAGTACCACGCCCGCGACCGTATCGCCGCGCGCGTCGAGGCGGTCGCGCGTGCCATCCTCGCAGGCGAGCCGGTCCCTCCCGCAGATTGACCGCATTCCCGCCCCTGCTAGGGTGAAGCGATGACGACTCCCACCGCCGCTGGCCGGCTCGATGATGCGCCGCTCACGCTTCCCGAGCGCCCGCTCGTCTCCATTGTCATCCCCTGCCTGAACGAGGAGGGCTACATCGTCGCCCTCCTCGATTCGCTCGCGGCCCAGGACTACGGCGCCGGGGACATCGAAGTGATCGTTGCCGATGGCGGCAGCACCGACCGCACGCGCGAGCTGATTGCCGGCTACCGGTCTCCCTTCCGGCGGCTCGAACTGGTCGATAACCCGCGCCGCATCACGGTCGCCGGCCTGAACGCTGGCATGGATGCGGCCCGGGGCGATTGCTGGATCATCATCGGCGCGCACAGCAAGGTCCGCCCGGATTTCGTTCGCGAATCGGTGGCGGCCCTCAAGCGTACAGGAGCGGCCTGCGTGGGCGGCCCCATCGAGACCATCGGGCAGGGCGCAACCGGGCTCGCGATCGCCGCCGCGATGTCCTCGCCGTTCGGCGTTGGCAACGCGAAGTTCCGCTACGCCGAGACCGAGGGCGAAGTGGATACGGTGCCCTTCGGCTGCTACCACCGGAAGGTGTGGGAGGTGGTCGGGCGCTTCGATGAGACCGTGGACGGCGCCGACGAGGACAGCTACAACGCCCGGCTGATCGAAGCCGGTGGCAAGATCTGGCTCACGCCCGCGATCCGCAGCACCTATTACCCGCGGCGCACGTTCAGGGCGCTCGCCAGGCAGTACCGGGAGTATGGCGCGGCGAAGGGGACGCTCCTGGCGCGGGGCCGCCCGCTGCAGCCGCGCCACTTTGCCCCCGCCGCGATGGTCGCGGGTGGGCCGGCCTTGTGGCTGCTCGGGAGGTTTTCGTCGAAGGCGCGCTGGCTGTTGCGCCTCCTCGGGCTGGCGTACGCCGGGGGCGGGCTCCTGATGGCGCGCCGGGCCGCCGCCAAAAACGGCGCCAACCCCGTGCTGACCTTCGCTGCCATGGCGACGATGCACGTCTCCTACGGCGTGGGGTTCATCACCGGGTGGTGGAACGAGCGCCAGCGCCTGGCGTAACCCGCGGCCGCGGCCGCGGCCGCCAATTTGCAATCCCTCCTCGGTCCAAAGGCTGAGCCGTTCTGTGCCGGGTTTCACAGATGCCCCGCGCGGCACGTGTCACCCTGCGGCACATGAGTACCGCACCAGTGCCCGTATCGGTGCGGGGAGGGGTCTACGTTTTCGATGGGTTTGAGCTCGATGTGCCCGGCTTCGAGCTCCGCCACGACGGCCGCCCCGTCCCCATGGAGCCCCAGGTGTTCGAGGTCCTCGCCTTCCTGGTCGAGAACGCTGGCCGCGCCCTATCGAAGCAGGAGCTGCTCGACCACGTCTGGCCCGAGCGCTATGTCACCGAGGCAGCCCTCAACAGCCGCGTGATGGCTGCACGCAAGGCGCTGGGCGATAACGGGCAGGCGCAGCGCTACATCAAGACGGTGCATGGCCGGGGCTACCGCTTCTTCGGGACGCTCGAAGAGCAACCGCTCCCGGTGGCCCCGGCCGGCGCCGTGCCGGCGAGCCTGTCCGCGTCCCAGCCGTTGCCGGCCCCGGCCTCGTCGTTCATCGGCCGCGAAGCGGATATCGAGCGGCTCACGGGACTTCTCAAAGGCGATGCGCGGCTCCTGACCATCGCCGGAGCGGGCGGCATGGGGAAGACTCGTCTTGCCATCGAGCTCGCCGCCCGCCTGGCAGCCGCCGGGCGGACCGTCGCGTTCGCCGCGCTCGAAACGTCGACGGCCGCCACGTTCGTCGCCGATATCGCCGCCGCCATCGGCTACAAGCCCCGGACAACCGATGCCGCCGCCGAGCTCGTGCGGCACCTGGCCGGGCTCGACCTGGTCCTGGTCCTTGATAACCTCGAACACGTCATCGAGCCCGCCCGGGATCTTCTCCGGGAACTCCTCGCTGGCGCGCCCTCCGTCCGCGTCGTGACCACCTCGCGCGCGGTCGCCGGCCTCCGGGAGGAGTGGGTTTACCACACCAGGGGCCTGGCGATCGAACCACGGGACGGCGAGCTGCCAGAAGCCGCCCGCCTGTTCATCGAGCGCGCCCGCCAGGCCGAGGCGTCCGCCGAGATCCCGGCGGAGGAACTCGATGCGGTCACTGGAGTCTGCCGCATGGTCGATGGCATGCCGCTCGCCATCGAGCTTGCCGCGGCGCTCACCCGCTACGTCGGCATCGCCGAGGTCGCCGCCCTGGTGCGGTCCGATGTCTCGGCACTCGAGGTCGACCTGCCCGATACCCCGGCCCGCCACCAGAGCATTAACGCGCTGATGGAGGAGAGCCTGCGCCACCTGGGTGAAGGCGAGCGCGACGTGCTTCGTTCCCTGGCCGTGTTCGAGGGCGGGTTCACGAGCGATGCCGCCTGCGCCGTCGCGGGCGCATCGCTCACGCTCCTCCGGTCACTCGCCGATCGGTCGCTGGTGCAATGTGCGGGTGGCCGTTTCGCGCTCCACCCGTTGATGCGCCAGTTTCTCTGCTGCCAGGCCGGCCGCGAGGGCCTGCAGGCGGCCCACGCCGCCTACTACGGGCGTTTCCTCTCCGCGCGCATCTCCGCGCTCGAAGGCGATGGGCAGGTCGCAGCGACGGCTGCCATCGATGCCGAGTTCGCCAACGTGCTGGCGGCCTGGCGATGGGCCTGCTCGAACGGCCGCATCGACCTGATCGACGAGGCGCGCTACCCGCTCTTCGCCTACCTCACCTTCCGCGGGCGCTTTTTCGAGGCGCACGAGATCGGGGGCATGGCCATCCAGGCGCTCGAAGCTGCCGGCGATGCGGGCAAGCCCGTGCTCGCCTCGCTGCTCACGCACTACGTCTGGACCTTGTTCCGCATCGGCAGGCCCGGCGAGGCCGCCGCGACGATCGAACGCGCCCGGCGGCTCTTCGCGGAATCGGGCGCCGAACCGGGCCCGGGCATGGGAACCGACCCGCTGACAGCGGTCGCGGCGCTGCGCCTGGGCGCTGGCCAGTACAGCGAGGCACATGCCGCCGCATCGGCGGCCCTCCGGCGCGCGCACGAGCGCGATGACCGCATCGGTGTCGCTTTCGCGTCGTGGCTCGCCGGGTGCGCCCGCCTCCGGGAGGCGAGCATTGAGGTTACAACCGATGCCGCGGGCTTCAACGTCTATCGGCCAACCCCGGAAGGCGCCGCCTCCGGCCACCTTGAAGAGGCCATGCGCCTGACCGGCCAGGCCGCGATGATCCTTGAAGCGGCGGGCGAAATCTGGCTGCGCGGTTTCGTGGAACTCGAGCGAGGGCTCGCCGCCTGCGCCACAGGCGACCGCGCTGGCGCGGCCGAGCACCAGAGGCAGGCCTACCTGCTGCGGAAGCAGATCAACGATCCCCAGGGCATGGGGAGCGCGCTGGTCTACCTGGCCGACACCATGACCGGACTGGGCCGGTACGATGAAGCCCGCGCCATGCACGCCGAAGCCCGCCGACACTTCCAGCTCTCGGGCGATGCCACCGGCATCACCGAAGTCGACCGCGGCGAAGGCATGCTCGAGCGCCAGGCTGGCAACGAGGAGGGGGCCATTGAGAAGCTGCTCGCCTCGCTCCACGGGAGCATCTCGCTCGCCTTCACCAATAACGTGCTCTCGGTGGCGCGCGGCCTCGCGCTCATCCTTGCCGGTTGGGGCGAATACGAGACCGCGCAGCGGGCGCTTCGCTACGTCGCCATCCACCCGGCCACCACGCCGTTTTCGCGCGCGCTCGCCCGGCGCGAGCTGGCGGAGGTGATGCGGCGCAGCGGGCTGCCGGCTCCCGATGAGACCCCTCCGCTCGATCCCATCGGCCTGGCCGCCATGGCGCGCGAACTCGACCGAGCGATCCGCAGCGGGCCGGGAGGCTCACGCGAGTACGCCCGCGTGGCGGCAGGCGCCCTGGTCCACGCTGCCGCCTGAGACGGCGGTCCTGCAGCCGCTGGCGCCGGCGATGAGCGGCCTGTGTAAGAATCTCCGCGTCTGCCTGTCGCACCCTCGAAGCCTGCACGCTTCGACGGCCTGGCGGGCTTCGACCAACCGGGGCGACCCGGCGCGCGGTGGCGCGCGGTGGCGCGGCAAGGGAGTGGCATGGACCAGCTCGCTGAATCGAGCCTTGTCGAGCTCGCAAAGGCAGGCGATCAGCACGCCTTCGCCGAGCTCTACAACCGCTACTTCGATTCCGTCTACGACTTCGTCGCCCGCATGATGCGAAACCGCGACGAAGCGGCGGACATCGCCCAGGACACCTTCCTGAAGGCGATGAACGCGCTCGGCGGGCTCCAGAAGGGCGCGAGCTTCAAGAGCTGGATCTTCACGATCGCCCGCAACACCGCGTTGAACCGGCTCGAAAAGGCCTCGCGCACCCGGCCGCTTACTTTCGAGGACAGCGACGGCGAGGAGGTTGGCTTCGACGCCGTCGATCCCGACCGCTTCTCCGACCCTGAAGAAGCGGCCGAGGCAGGCGCCATTGCCTCGCTCGTGTGGGAGGCCGCCGCCGGTCTGGACCCCAGGCAGCTCACCCTGCTCGACCTGCACCTGCGCCAGGGGCTCGATAGCGGAGAGATTGCTGACGTGCTCGGTGTCACGAAGAACAACGGCTACGTGATGCTGAACCGTCTGAAGAAGGCCGTCGAGGAAGCGATCGGAGCCTTCATCATGTTCAAGACCGGGCGACAGTACTGCGCCAGCCTCGATGCCGTGCTCAGCAAGGCGGACATCCAGGGGATGTCGCCCGGAACCCGCAAGCTCGTCGACCGGCACGTGGCGCAATGCAGCGAGTGCGAAGAGCGCAGGAAGAAGCTGGCCCCGCTGGCGGCGTTCGCGGCCTTCGGCGCCATCGGCGCGCCGGCGGGCGTCAAGGCCCACATCCTCGAGGGGCTCATGCAGGAATGGCCCGGCCCCGCGGTGATGGCCAGCGCGGCCGGGGGCGCGAGCGGCGGCCCCGGCGCGGGTGCGGCCGCCGGTGGTGGCGCGGGTGGCCGCGGCTTCCTGAAGGTGGGCTCCGGTCTTGCGGCGCTGGCCGCGGTCCTTGTTGCCCTCCTCGTCATCCCGCAGAGCCCCATCGCACTCACCCGCGACGACGGAGCGGTCATCCCGGCCGACCCCTCGCCCGGCGGCTCCGGCTCGACGCCACCGCCGGTCGAAACCGCTACCCCTGCGCCCGGTTTGTCGCCAACGTCCACTCCCTCGCCCGCCAGCACCCCGTCAGCAAGCCCGACCCAGGGCTCGACCGCCCAGGCCGGCGCGGGCAGCGCCAGCCCGGCGGCGACGCCGACGCCTCCACCGGCCGCCACGCCGACGAAGGTCCCGAACACCCCCACCCCGGCGCCGGCGCGAACGAACACGCCCATCCCAACCGCAACGGCAACGCCGACCCCGACGAAGGCGCCGTGCTTCCCGGTCCTGCTGCCTTCCACCACGGCACTCGAGATCCCGGCGGGCGGTGTCGCGACATTCCTGGTGACCAACGAAGCGCCGTGCGACGTAACGTTCTCGACCGGAAGCCAGGTGTTCTCCGGCGGGGCCTGGCTCTCGGCATCGCCGGCTGGTGGCACCATCGCGGGCGGTTCGGCCGCCACCGTGACCGTTTGGGTTGACTCCGGGCTCCTGCCCGCGGGCGAAGGCGTCTACTACGGCCAGGTCACCGTGCAGGGCCCGAACAACTCGTTCACCGTGCAGGTGACCGCCACGCGCGGCGGCCAGCCACCGGTCGTCCAGTCGATCACGGGACAGTGCCTGTCCACCGCGCTCGGCGTCACCTTCACGGCGATCATCACGGACGATGTCGCGATGGGCTCCGCCACTGTCTACTTCACGGCTTCGGGCGGTGCGAACCACCAGGTGCAGCTGCAAAACACAGGCGGTAACACGTGGACGGGCACTCTCACCGGGGTGAGCGCCCGCGCGGGCACGAACTTCCGGGTGGTCGCGATCGATGCCTCGGGCAAGGAAACCACCACGCCGTTCGCCCCATTCTGCTAGCTCGCCGAGACAAGCGCCGCTCCGCCGAGGGCCAGCGCCGCCCCGGCCACGCGCGAGGCAGTCAGCCGTTCGTGCGTGAAGGCCCGCGCAAGCGCCACGGTCACCACCGGGTAGAGCGATGCCAGCACAGAGATGACGGCCAGGTTGCCGCGCGTGCTGGCCAGGGCAAAGGCGCCGTTCGCGGAGAGCTCGATCACGCCGAGCGCCACCAGG
Organism: uncultured Anaerolineaceae bacterium; assembly: GCA_964648195.1. Classification (GTDB taxonomy): domain Bacteria; phylum Chloroflexota; class Dehalococcoidia; order Tepidiformales; family Tepidiformaceae; genus Amarobacter. Next base: position 32,021 of record CAZYLL010000024.1, read on the forward strand.
CCCGGGAGGAGAGGTCCGGGCTTCCGGATGCCACCTGCGATGGCTGTGGAGCCAATCAGCGCCGCGGCGCCGAGCCGTGCCCCGAGCACCACCGTGAGCTCGGGGCGCCCTTCCCCGGTGCCTTCGGTGACGACCAGGAAGAAGAGGCCGAACCCCAGCGCGGCGGCGAGCCCCATGAGTACCGGCCCGAGGTGGTGGTTGCTCCGGAAGCTCGCGCCATCGACCGGGATCGACACGACGGCGACGCCCAGCAATGCCAGTACGATGCCGGCCCACGCCACGGCGCCGGGCGATTCGCCCCGCACCACCGTTGCCACGACGGGCACGACCGCCCCGAGCGAAGAGAGGGGAGCCACCACGGCGGCGTTCCCGGTGGCCAGGCCCCGGTAGAGCACGGCGCCGCCGAAGCCGGTGAAGAGCCCGGCAGCGAACCCCCAGCCGAAAGCGGTCGCGTCCCACCCGGGCCGCACCACCAGCACGAGGGCGAGGAGGATGGCCAGGCTGCTGGTCTGCGCCCAGAAGGCCACAGTGGTCGCGGGGAGCCGCCTTGAGTTCCACCCGCCGAGGAAGTCGCCGCCGCCCCAGGCGAGCGCAGCGGCAAGCCCGAAAAGCACACCCGAGGACATGGCGTTCAGCCCGCCCCGGCGCTAATCGTCGCCCTCTTCGTCCAGCTCCAGGGGGATCGTCTCATTCAGCACCTGGGCTGCGGCTGGCCCGTTGCCGTTGCCGTTCTCGGCCGCACGGCGCGCCGGCGACTGGTCGGTCATCGTGAAGGCTGCGATGCTCGCCACCTGGTCACCCTCGGCCACGCGCATGACGGTGACGCCCTGGGTGTTCCGGCCGATGAGGCTGATCTGGTCGACGCGTGTGCGCACGACGATGCCCTCGCGCGTTACAAGCATCAGGTCCTGGCCGGGACGCACCATGCGGCAGGCGGCGACCTTGCCGGTGCGCTCGGTGATGTTCAGGGTTTTCACGCCCTGGCCGCCGCGGCCCTGCACGGGGTACTCCTCCACGCGGGTGCGCTTGCCGAATCCCTTTTCGGAGATGATGAGGAGCTGGTCGCCGTCGTCCAGGGTCTCGACGCCGACGACGTAGCCGCCCTTTGTGAGCTTCATGCCGCGGACGCCGCCGCTCGTCCGGCTGGCCTGCCGGAGGTCGTCGATCTTGAAGCGGATCGCCTGGCCCTCGCTCGAAACGAGGATCACGTGGGTCTCATTCGTCGCGAGTCGCGCCGCGATGAGCTGGTCGTCCGGCTCCAGGTCCATCGCGATCTTGCCGTTGCGGCGGACCTCCTCGAAGTCCTTGAGCGAAGTCTTCTTGATTTCGCCCAGGCGGGTGGCCAACAGGATGTAGTCGGCGTCGTAGCTCTTGATCACCAGGATCGCGGTGACGCGGTCGCCCGGCTCGATGTCGATCAGGTTCACGATTGGGAGGCCCTTCGCCTGTTTCTTCGTATCCGGCACGTCGTAGGCGCGAAGGTGGTAGACCTTCCCCTTATCGGTGAAGAAGAGCAGGTTGTCGTGCGTATCGCAGACGACCAGCTTCATCACGGCGTCTTCCTCGCGGGTGGGTGCGCCGCGCGCGCCCTGGCCACCGCGCTTTTGGCGCCGGAACTCCTCCAGCGGCATGCGCTTGATGTAATTGCGGATGCTGAGGGTGATGACGCTGTCCTGGTGGGCGATGAGGTCTTCCTCGCGGAAGTCCTCCGGGTCGGCCTCCACGATCTCCGTGCGGCGCGGGTCGCCGTACTTCTTCTTCAGGTCCTGCATGTCGTCGCGGATGAGGAAGTCGATCTTGCGCGGGTTGGCCAGCAGGTCTTCGAGCTCGTTGATCTTCTTGATGAGCTCTTCGTATTCGTTCAGGAGGGCCTGTCGTTCGAGCGCGGCCAGCCGGCGCAGCTGCATATCGAGGATCGCGCGCGCCTGGACTTCCGTGAAATCGAACGGGTTGCGGCGGGTGAGCGTGCGCAGTGCCGCCGGGCTGTTCGCCGGCAGCCGCTCCGCCTGGACGAGCCCCGTGCCCTGCAGGAGCTCGAGCGCGTTATTCGCCGATTCCGAGGCCCGGATGGTCGCGATCACGGCATCGAGCATCTCGATGGCCTTCAGCAGGCCGTTGAGCACATGCTCGCGTTCGCGCGCTTTTTCGAGCTGGAACTCGGTGCGGCGGCGCACCACCTCGCGGCGGTGGTCGATGAAGAGCTCGAGGGCGCGCTTCAGCCCCAGCCGCCGTGGCGCGCCATCGACGATCGCCATCATGTTCACCGAGAAGCTGGTCCGCATCGCCGTGTGCTTGAAGAGGAGGTTCTTCACCTGCGTGACCGAGCCTTCCTTCTTCAGCTCGATCACGATGCGCATGCCGTTCCGGTCGGATTCGTCGCGCAGGTCGGCGATGCCGTCGATCTTCTTATCGCGCACCAGGTCGGCGATCTTCTCCACGAGGAGCGCCTTGTTTACCTGGTAGGGGAGTTCGGTGACGATGATGCTGGTGCGGCCCCGGCTCGATTCCTCGACGTGGGTGCGAGCGTGCATGGTCACCTTGCCGTGGCCTTCGCCGTAGGCGAGGCGCACCTGCGCGCTATCCTTGCCCACCAGTGCGATGCCGTGGGTGGGGAAGTCGGGCCCTTTCACCACCTGGAGCAGGTCATCAAGCGTCGATTCGGGCCGTTCGATGAGCAGCGAGATCGCATCGGCCAGCTCGCCCAGGTTGTGCGGCGGGATGTTCGTGGCCATTCCCACAGCGATGCCCGAGGAGCCGTTGAGCAGCAGGTTCGGCAGCCGCGATGGCAGGATCACCGGCGCCTGGTGGCGGCCGTCGTAGTTCGGTTCGAAGTCGACCGTGTTCTGGTCGATATCGGCCAGCATTTCCTCGGCGATGGCCGACATCCGCGCTTCGGTGTACCGCATCGCCGCTGGCGGGTCGCCATCCACCGAGCCGAAGTTGCCCTGGCCGTCGACCAGCGGGTAGCGCAGCGAGAAATCCTGCGCCATGCGGACGAGCGTGTCGTAGACGGCCTGGTCGCCGTGGGGGTGGTACTTGCCCATCACATCGCCGACGGTCGCGGCCGACTTGCGGTAGGCGGTGCCTGCCCGGGCGCCACCTTCGTACATGCCCCAGAGGATGCGGCGCTGGACGGGCTTCAGGCCGTCGCGCACATCTGGCAGCGCGCGCGAGACGATCACGCTCATGGCGTAATCGAGGTAGCTCGTGCGCATCTCGTTCTCGATCTGGACGGGGCGGACGTTGGAGGTTGGCTCGATGGACAAGGGGGCGGGCTCCGGCGAACGTGGGCGGGGAAATCGCTAGGCTAAGTATACCGTTTCGGGGCGCTTACGTCGAAGCTGGGATGGGCCGCAGCAGGCACGGACGGGGCCCTCGCCGCGGCGGAACATTCCGGCGGCGTTTAACGTCCTTGTGATGGAAGCCTCAACTGATTCGTGGTCTGACCACCATGCCTCCCGTGAGCGGGAGGGAGAGGAGGTTCGAGCGATGGACCAGGACCTGAGCCCGCGAGAGCGCGAGGTGGTCGCGCTGGTGGCCAGGGCAAGACGAACGCCCAGGTCGCCCTCGAAACGGGAGGCGCAGTCCTTCCCGCCGACCGATTTCGGCACACCCCTGGAGATCCAGTTCACGGAGTTCATCGCCTCGCCCGCTGGGGGTGGGAGTTCCGCGCGTTGGGTTGACATCCGCCTTGACTCGGTTCTCTCGCGGCAAGGCGTCACCGGAAAGCGGGGCGAGAGGGCAGCCGTAGACTCAAACGACATCGTCGCTGCATCCGGTGGGGACCCGTTGAAGGTGACGGGCCTCTGGTTCTCCGATCCCAGTGTCAGACGGATCGCAATCACGATGACCGGGTACTACCCGGATCCGAACGGGTTCACGCTGAGGCTTGCCGATGGCACGATCGTGCCGCCGTCGGGAAGCGGGACAGAGACAGGCACGTCGCCTACCGGCGATGCCGGCCAGGGGGCGAGTTCCTTCGTGAGCTTCGCCTTCAGCTACTTTGACCAACTCCTGGGCACCGTGCGGCTAACCTTCGGCGAGCCGGGGTCCATCCTCCGCGACCGGTGGAAGGTCGGCTTCACTCCATAGGGGCCTCGTTGCCGTCGCGGCCCGGCGCGCCATCCCGGCGCTTCGGGGGCCGGCAGCCGCTACGCGCTGCTTGGCGGCGCGGCCTTTCTCGCGCTTGTCCGGCTCAAGCTGAACCGGTAACGGCCAGCGCCCGACGGCTACGCGCCCTTGAGCATTGCCGCCGCGCCCCCCAACCTGACCCCCACGTGAACTGGCTCGATTTCGTCCTCCTCGCCGTCATCGGGTTCTCCACCTGGCGCGCCTACACCAACGGCTTCATCCGCGAGCTCGTCTCCATCGCGGCGGTCGTCCTCGCCATCCCCATCGCCGGCATCCTTTACGACGACATGTACCCCAAGGTCGAACCCATCGTCACGAACGACACGCTCGCGGCGGTGCTCTCGTTCCTCTCGATTTTCGCCGGGGTGATCATCCTCGGGCAGGTGGGCGCGCACCTCCTCAAGCGCACCGCCGAAATCCTGAACCTCGGCGTGCTCGACCGCCTCTCCGGCGGCGCATTCGGCTTCCTCAAGGCCGTCATCATCTGCCAGGTCGTCCTCATCGTCCTCGTCCGTTACCCCGAGCCCGACCTCCGCGACGACATCGACGCCTCGCCGGTCGCAACCGCCCTGCTCGACGCCGCCCCGACGGTCCTCGCCTTCCTCCCGAACACATTCGAGGAAGGTCTGGACCTCTTCCGCGAGGCCCGGGACGCGGTGAACAGCGCGCTCGGCTCGCCAACGCCGGAGCCCTGAGCTTTCGG
>CAZYLL010000025.1:0-36143 GCA_964648195.1 uncultured Anaerolineaceae bacterium
TGTCGTGTTCGACTTCGACCGGGCGCTCATCGACCCTCGCCCGGCCTGGCGGTACACCATCGAAGAAGCGGTGGTGAGCGTGACCGGCCAGCGCGTCCAGGCCGCCCAGCTCGTGGAGGAGTACCACACCAGGCCGTTCCGTCACGCCCTTGCGATCCTCGTCCCGTCCGCGGCAGATAGCGTCCGCTGCGAAGGGCTCTGCCGGGAGATGTTCCATCGCAGCGCGATGAAGCGCCTGCTGGTCCACGAGGGCGCGGCCATGGCGCTCGATGCCATGCGCGGCGAACGCATCGACATCGCGGGCATCAGCCGCCTTCCGCACGCGGTTGTCATGAAGCAGGCGCAATCGACCGGTCTCGACCGGTTCCTCGCGATCGTGGCCGCAACGCGGGAAGGCGAGGATTGGGACCCGGCCGCGCGCTTCGCCGAATGTCTTCGCTTTCTCGAATGCGATCCTGGCGAATCCGCGTTCATCAGCCCTGAAACGCTCGACTGCCGGGCGGTGCAACACTCAGGGGCCGCGGTGTTTGGCTCTGCGTGGTCGCCCGGTGCAGGCGGGCCCGGCGAAGGGGCTATCGCCTCGCCCCGCGACGTCTTGCCGCACCTGCAGCGCTGGTGGTCGGGTATGCGCTAGGAGGCGGCTTCGGGCTCGATCAGCTGGTGGCATCCCGGGCAATACGTCCGCTGCCGCGCCGAGAGGAAGCGGAGCTCGCAGGATGGACAGATGACCATGCGGCGGTTCACGGCGGCTCTCCTTCTTCGTTCTGGCTCACAGCATCTCGCTCCCGGCGCCGGGCAGGTAGGGCGAGTTTCCGATGCATTTCAGCGAATCGATAGTCTCCACGTATGGATCGACTCTCACAGGCTATGCCTCGGTGAACGCCGGGGGGCCAACCGGTGACGCGAAACACCCCCAACCGCCGCGTTTGGCTAGACTGGTCGCATCAACCAGCAGGAGGACGATGCGTGAGTGTCACCGTCACCACCACGCCCAGCATCGAAGGGCGGACCATCAGCGAATACAAAGGGCTCGTCGCCGGCGAAGTCATTCTTGGCGTGAACGTCTTCAAGGACATCGCGGCCGGCTTCCGCAACATCGTCGGCGGCCGCTCTGGCAAGTACGAGGAAGAGCTCCGCAAGGGGCGCGATGGGGCAATCGCCGAGATGGTGCAGCTTGCCACCGAAATGGGCGCCGATGCCGTCGTCGGGGTGAAGATCGACTATGAGACGGTCGGGGGCCAGATGCTGATGATCACGGCCTCGGGCACGGCGGTGAAGCTGGCCTAGGCCCGCGCCGACCGGTAGGCTGTTGGTATCTCTTTCCCGCGGGGTTCACATGGCGACCAAAGTCGGCATCAACGGGTTCGGGCGCATCGGGCGCCAGGTCTTCAAGGCGATCACGGATCGCTACGGCGGCAAGCTCGAGGTCGTCGCCATCAATGATCTCGTCGCGACCGACGTCAACGCGAACCTCTTGAAGTACGACAGCAACTACGGCCGGTGGGACAAGGACGTGAGGGCCGAGGGCGACAGCCTCGTTATCGACGGCCGGGCGGTAAAGGTATTCGCCGAGCGCGAGCCGGGCGCCATCCCGTGGGGATCCGTAGGCGCCGAAATCGTCGTCGAGTCCACCGGCTTCTTCACTGATGCGACGAAGGCCGTCGCACACCGCCGCGACACCGTGAAGAAGGTGGTCATCAGCGCCCCTGCCAAGAACGAGGACGTCACCGTCGTGTTGGGTGTGAACGCCGAGAAGTACGACCCCGCGAAGCACCACGTGATCTCGAACGCGAGTTGCACGACCAACGGGCTCGCCCCGGTGGTCAAGGTGATTGTGGACAATCTCGGGCTCGTGAAAGGCCAGATGACGACCATCCACAGCTACACAAACTCGCAGCAGATCCTCGACAAGGCTGCCGGGAGCGACCTCCGCGAGATGCGCGCCGGTGCGCTCAACATCGTCCCCACGTCCACCGGCGCCGCCCGGGCCCTGAAGCTCGTCATCCCGGAGATTGACGGCCGGCTCGATGGCCTCTCCTACCGTGTCCCCACTCCGACCGTGTCGATCGTCGAGGTCGTTGCCCTCACCGAACGGGACACCACCAAAGAGGAGCTGAACAACATCCTCAAGGAGACGGCCGCCGAGAAGATGAAGGGGATCCTCGGGTTCACGACGGATCCCGTCGTCTCGATGGACATGAAGGGCGACGAGCGCTCCAGCATCGTCGACGGGCTTTCCACGAATGTGGTTGGCGGCAACCTGGTGAAGGTCGCCGCTTGGTACGACAACGAGTGGGGCTACGCCTGCCGCATCAGCGACCTGTGCTCGTACCTGGTCGACCGCGGGCTCTAACCCACTCCCATCCACACATGCATCGAGGAGCCTCCCGCGGGGGCTTCTCGCGTTCGTGGTAGAACATACCCGTGCGCCTCGATGAGCAGACCATCATCATGCTGCGCGAATTCGTCCCCGAACGGGACCTGCGCGTTGCCCGTGTCGTCACCGGCCGCCCGTGGTGCTGGCTTCCCCGGGTGATCGGCATGAGCGCCATCACCTTCGCACCGGTGGTCATCTTCCGGGGCGGCCGCTTCCAGCCTGGCACGGCGAAGGGCCTCGCCCTCATCGCTCACGAGGTCCTGCACATCGGGCAGGTACGCGAGCTCGGCCGTGTACGGTTCTGCTGGCGCTACCTCGTGGGCCAGCTCCGCTGCGGCTTCCGGCACGACCGGCATGCTTTGGAAATCCCGTGCATCGAACGCCAGCGCGAAATCCGCCGGGTGCTCGAAGCACGCCCCGGTGGTGGCGCCGGGTGACCTTCTCCTGTCGCCCGGATTGGCGAAAGGCGCTCCGTTACGTTAGATTCCGTTCGTGCCGGCTCCCATAGCGCCGGCACTCGCTTGTCCGCCACGAAGTCCGAACCCCCTGTGAGGTAGCTATGAGCCGGGAATCCGCGCGCGCAGTCATTGCCGGGGCCCTTGCCCGCGGCCGTACCCATCTCACCGCCGATGAGGCCGGGGAGATCTGCCGTGCGTATGGCCTTCCACTCCCGGTGGAGCGCGTCGTCACGGATGCAGCCAGTGCCGCCGCGGCCGCGGCCGAGATCGGTTTCCCGGTCGCCCTGAAGGTGCTCTCCAGCCAGATCGCCCACAAGTCCGATGCCGGTGCCATCGCACTCGGCCTGCAGGACGATGCAGCCGTGCGGGAGGCGTACGGCCGCATCGTCGGCGCGGCCCGGGAATTCGATGCGACCGCCAGTATCGATGGTGTGCTCGTGCAGCAGATGGCCCGCCCCGGCCGCGAGGTCATCGTGGGGGCTGTCACCGACCCCACGTTCGGCAAGGTGGTCATGTTCGGCCTCGGCGGCATCTTTGTTGAAAGCTTCAAGGATGTGACGTTCGCTCTGGCCCCGGTCTCGCCTGCGCGGGCTCGCGAAATGCAGGGGGAAATCCGGGGCGCGGCCATCCTCCGGGGCGCCCGCGGCGAAAAGCCCGCCGACCCCAATGCGGTTGCCGCGATCATCGAGAAGGTCTCCGCGCTCGTGACGGACCTCCCCGAGATCGATGAACTCGACCTCAACCCGGTGATCGTCTACGAAGACGGCGCGCTCGCCGTCGATGCGCGCATCGCCCTGCGGGCCGGTGAGCGCAACGGCCGGCCACGTCCACCCCGCGACGAGGTGCTGGCCTCGATGCGCCGGATCATGATGCCGAAGTCGATCGCGGTGATCGGCGCGTCGAACGAAGAGGGCAAGATCGGGTACTCGGTTGTCCGCAACATCCTCGATGGGGGATACCAGGGCGAGCTCTACCCGGTGAACCCGCGTGGCGGCGAAATCCAGGGACTCGCCGCCTACAGCTCCATCATGGAGATACCGGGGGATGTCGATGTCGCCGTCTTCGCTGTCCCTGCCGCCCGCGTGGCCGCCGCCCTCGACGAGGCGGGCGCCAAAGGCGTCGCGGGCGCCATCCTCATCCCCTCCGGATTCGCCGAGATCGGCGAACACCAGCTCCAGGATGACCTGATCGCGGTGGCCCGAAAGCACAACATCCGTGTGATGGGGCCAAACATCTACGGCTACTACTACACGCCGGCAAACCTCTGCGCGACGTTTTGCACGCCATACACCGAACGCGGCACGGTAGCCCTCTCATCGCAGAGCGGCGGCGTGGGCATGGCCATCATCGGCTTCAGCCGCTCGCACAACATGGGCGTCTCGGCAATCGTGGGTCTCGGCAACAAGAGCGACCTCGATGAGGATGACCTCATCGAGTACTACGGCGAGGACCCGAACACGCAGGTCATCGCCATGCATGTCGAGGACATCAAGGACGGCCGCGCGTTCGTCGATGCCGCCAGCCGCGTCTCGAAGCAGAAGCCCATCGTGGTTTTGAAAGCCGGCCGGACCGCGTACGGAGCGCGCGCCGCCGCATCCCACACCGGAGCGCTTGCCGGGGCAGATCGCATCTACGATGCCGCGCTGCGCGAGGCGGGCGTCGTCCGGGCACGCACGCTCGAAGACCTCCTCGACTGGAGCCGCGCGCTCTCGATGCTGCCGGCGCCGAAGGGCGAAAACGTCCTCATCGTTACCGGCGCCGGGGGATCGGGCGTGCTCCTTTCGGACTCGTGCGCCGATTACGGCCTCACGCTGATGGAGGTGCCCGATGACCTCGGCCTCCAGTTCAAAGAGCTGATCCCACCGTTCGGCGCCTACGGCAACCCCATCGATATCACCGGCGGCGAACCGCCGGAGACCTACCGCAAAGCCATCCGCCTGGCGCTCATGGACGACCGCGTCCACTCGCTCATCCTCGGCTACTGGCACACCATCATCACGCCGCCAATGGTGTTCGCCAGGCTCCTGGGCGAAGTCCTCGACGAATCCCGCGCCGCCGGAAAGGTCAAGCCGGTGGTCGCTTCCCTGGTGGGCGATGTCGAGGTCGAAGAAGCATGCCGCTACCTCGAAGCGCGGGGCGTCCCTGCCTACCCGTACGCCGCAGAGCGGCCAGTGGCAGCGCTGGCCGCCAAGTACCGGTGGGCACGCCACGCGGGCAAAATCGGCTAGCGCAGTGGGCGCGGGCGGAACGCGCGCCCCAGTTCCCTTCGACGCTGGCCCTGAACTACGCTGCCCCCGGGCCCGCCGCGCCTCGCGGCAAACACGGCCCGGGAGCGATCAGCTTGAGCGACACCCCGGAATCCACGCCTTCCCAGGAGCCCGCGCCCCCACCTTCCGCCGCAATCCCGCCGGCGGCCCCACCACCTCCGCCCCAACAGGCCTGGTACAGCGGGCCGTACCCGCCCCCGGGCATCGGCGCCCAGCCCGAGGGCACCTGGCGGATGGTCTGGCGAACCGCCCTCAAAGGCACGGTCGCTGCCGGTTGCTTCGGCACCGGGCTCGTCCTTGCGCTGTTCATCCCGCTGCTTGTGCTCGCCGGGATCCTCGCTGCCGTGACCGGTGACGACGACGGCGACGGCTACAAGTTTGTGTATGGCGACGACGGCAGCCGGAACAAGCTGCTCTCCATCCCCATCCGCGGGGTGATCCTCGGCGAAGAGCCGGACGACGCCGGGGGGCTTTTCGGCAGCCTCGGCATCGTCTACGGATACACCATCAAAGAAAAACTGATCGAGGCGGCCGAGGATTCGTCGATCAACGGGGTCATCCTCGAGCTTGAGACCCCGGGCGGCACGATTTTCGGCTCCATCGCGATCGCCGATGGCGTCCGGGAGTACCAGCGGCGCACGGGCAAGCCTGTCCTGGCCTTTGTGGCCGGAATTTCGGCATCGGGTGGGATGTATGCGATGGCGCCCGCCAACCGTATCCTCGCAGACCACGGGAGCCTCCTGGGCAGCATTGGCGTCACCATGGGCGCCTTCGAATACTGGAACGGCCTGATCGCCACGGAGGGCGGCCTCTTCGGGGGTGGTGTCACCACCAGCGAGGGCATCGAGTTCCAGCCGATCACCGCTGGCAGGGGCAAGGATATCGGCGCGCCATACCGTCGGCTCACGGATGAGGAGCGGCGCGTCCTCCAGCAGGGTGTCGATAACGCCTACGCCGACTTCGTGCGCCACGTCTCCGAGGCCCGCGACATCCCCGAGGCCACCATCCGCGACCGCATCGGCGCGCTGGTCTACGACAACAGGACCGCCGAGGAGCTGGGCCTCATCGACGGGACGGCAAACCGCGAAGCCGCCTATTCGGAGGCGGCCCGCCTCGCCGGGCTCGAGGGGGACGACTGGCAGGTCGTCCGCGAGGAGAGCGATCTCGGGATCCTGGGCGGGCTCTTCGGCATCGGGGGCGACGAGAAACCGGGTGCAGCGGAAGGCGCCACTCGCGGCATCTGCTTCCCCGCATACACCATCCTCGCCTACCACGGCGATCCCGCGGCGCTCTGCGCCGGCAGGTAGGCGCGCCTCCGAGGTCTGCATAGGGGCGACGGAGGGGGCTCACCTGAGCCCTCTCCGTCTTCGTCCTCCCGATGCGGCTGGCAGCTACCGCTCGGGCGTGAACTTCACCGGGAGATGCTTGATGCCGCCGATGAACGTCGAGCGAAGGCGCTGTGGCGGGCCCGCAAGCTCGATATCCGGGAACCGGCGAAATAGCTCTTCGAAGAGCACTCGCAGCTCCAGGCGCGCAAAGCCGGCGCCAAGGCAGAAGTGCTCGCCGATCCCGAACGCCAGGTGGTCGTTCGGGCTCCGCGTGATGTCGAACACATCGGCGTCCGGAAACACGTCCTCGTCACGGTTCACCGAGGGGTACCACATGACCACTCGCTCGCCCTGTTTTATCTCCTGGTGGCGAATCTTCGTGTCTTGCAGGGCCACCCGCGCCATGTGTGTCACCGGCGAGGTCCACCGCAGGATCTCCTCGATTGCCGAAGGAATGAGCGACATGTCGTTCAGGAGCCTTGCCTTCTGGTCCGGGTGCTCGCAGAGCGTGAGCAACCCGCCCGACATGCCGTTCCTGGTCGTCTCGTTGCCGGCGAGGATGAGGAGGAAGCAGAACCAGAGGATGTCCTCGTCAGTAAGCTGCTCGCCTTCGAGCTCGGAATCGACCAGGAGGCTGATGATGTCCTCGCGGCGGGCCGTCTTGCGCGCCTGCAGCTCCTGGGCGAAGTAGCCAAACATCTGCATCGTTCCGATGTTGCCGGTAATGCGCGCCGCTTCCTGGGTCCCGCGCTGCTCCTCCGGGACATCGGTCTGGTATTCCGGATCACCGGGGCCCAGCACCTTGTTGGTGAGCTGGAACATCAACGCCCAGTCCTTCTCCGGCACGCCGAGCATCTGGCAGATGACCGCGAGGGGGATGTTGCAGGCGATGTCGAGGACGAAGTCGGATTCGCCCTTCTTCGCGATGCGGTCGAGCAGCATGTTCGTCGTGTCGCGGATCTTCGGCTCCCAGAGCGCGACCGCCCGCGGCGTGAAGCCCTTGTTTACCAGGCGCCGCATCTTTACGTGGCGGGGCGGGTCCATGGTGATGATCATCTTGCCGTTGCCGGCGGCGGCAGCGGAGGCGTCATCCGCGTTCACGGGTTCGTACTGCACAATCCCGCGTTCCGAACTGAAAATCTCGGGATGGCGGGAGACGTGCAGCACGTCCTCGTACTTGACCAGGTTCCAATGCCCCTTGACCTCGTCGGTCGCCGGCGTCCAGCTGATGGGGTTCTCGCGGCGGAGGATCTTGAACGCCTGGTGTGCGAGGCCCCGCTCGAACAGCTCTTCGTCGTTCAGGTCGATGTCCGCCAGGCTGAGGGTGGTTTCGGTGGTCACGCGTTGGCTCCGTGTGTTTGGTGGGTAAGGAGGAGAATACCGAGGCTATTTACCGTACGGTCGATAGCCTACGGCAACTAGCTTCACCCGCGCCAGTAGCCCGCGAATGCCTCCTACCGCCGCGCGTTCAGCCGGACCGGCAGGTGCTTCGTCCCGTTGATGAAGTTGGAGCGCAAGCGCTCCGGCTCACCGGCGAGCTCGATGTCCGGGAAGCGGCGGAACAGCTCTTCGAACATCACCTTCAGTTCGCGCCGGGCGAAGCCCGCGCCGAGGCAGAAGTGCTCGCCAATGCCAAAGGCCAGGTGCTCGTTCGGGGTGCGGGTGATATCGAAACGGTACGGGTCTTCGAACACCTCTTCGTCGCGGTTCGCCGAGGGGTACCACATGAGCAGCCGGTCGCCGGCCCTGATCCGCTGTCCCCGGATATCAGCATCAGCCGTCGCGGTGCGTGCCATGTGATGCAACGGCGAAACCCAGCGGAGGATCTCCTCGACCGCGGAATCCATCAGCGACACATCCTCGATCAGCTTCGCCTTCTGTTCCGGGTGCTCGCAGAGCACGCGCAGGCCGCCCGAGATCCCGTTTCGCGTGGTCTCGTTGCCCGCCAGGATGAGCAGGAAGCAGAACGCCAGCAGGTCACCCTCGGAGAGCTTCTCGCCGTCGATCTCCGACTCGAGCAGGATGGTGGGGAGGTCGTCTTCGCGCGGGTTCTTCCGCCGGTCTTCCAGCACGTTCCGGAAGTACTCCATCATCGTGGCGACGCCCCGCATCGCGGTCGCCCGCGCCGCCGCGCTCGTCCCGCGCTCTTCCTCCGGCACTTCCGTCTGGTATTCCGGGTCGCCCGAGCCGAGCACCTTGTTCGTCAACTCGAACATCAGCGCCCAGTCCTTCTGCTCCAGGCCCATCATCCCGCAGATCACCGCCAGCGGGAGCTGGCTCGCCACCTCGAGCACGAAGTCGAACTCCTCCCGGCCATCGATCTTGTCCAGGATCTCGTTCGTGATCCGCCGGATCTCCGGCTCCATCGCGTTCACGGCGCGCGGTGTGAACCCCTTGTTCACAAGCCGCCGCATCTTCACATGCCGGGGCGGGTCCATCCCGATGATGCTGATGTTGGCGCCGGCGTTCTGCTGCTGCGGGTCGACACCGAGGTTCTGCAGCGACTCCGGCCGGACCCCGGGGCCTGCGATCCCTTTGCTCGAAATGAAGAGCTCGGGGTTCCGCGAGACATAGCGGATGTCCTCGTACTTCGTGATCGACCAGAACCCGTTGGCGACATCGCCGGGCGGGGTCCAGTGGACCGGGGCCTCCCGCCGCAGCACACGCAGCACCTCGTGGAAACCCTCGCGCTGGAAGAGCTCGGGGTCGTTCAGGTTGACATCACTCAGGTTGAGGGTGGGGGCACTCATCTCTGCTTCCTTATGCAAACTTACCGGGTGGCGCGCGCGACTCGGACCTGGAATTACCCGTTGGCGGGCGCACCAGCGCGAAGGGCTAGTTGGCCCAGGAGATCGCCTGTCGCGGGCACATGCGGATGGCGCGCTCGACCTTTTCGACGAGCTCCGGTGCAACGTCGTCGACGAGCACCACGCTCACATCGTCATCGCCGACCTTGAAGACTTCGGGCGCGGCCTTCTCGCACTTCGCATGGCCCTCGCACATGTCGGCGTTCACTTGTACTTTCACGGGCGGTTCTCCGGAGTTGAATTTGGCTGCGGCGGGGCACACTCCGCCCGCAAGTGCATCGCAGGATACATGTTTACCGCCCGGTAGGGTAGCAACGTAACTCCTTCTCGCGACGGCCCGCGTAGGATGAGGCTTCGTGGCAGCCGATACCGACATCGACGACTGGCTCGCGAGCGAGGGCATCCTCGATGCCGCCAGCCGCATCGAGGCGCGTGTTGTCCTCGCCGCCGCTGGCCTGACCCGCGCCGGCAAGCAACGCATCGCCAACCACAAGCTCGAACGCGCCCGCGAAGCTCTCTGGGCCGGCGTCACCCCTATCTGCGCCAGCACGGCCTGCCTCGCGGCGGCTGGCGACGCGGTGAAGCCCGTCGTCCGGGCCGCGCGCGACCGCTGCTCCGTCTGTGGCGGCTCCAACACCCGCCGCGCCGGCCGGGAAATGGTTGATGCGTGCGCCCGGGCCGGCATCCACCGCATCCTCCTCATCGGCGGCAGCGGTAACGCCCACGCCGAGCTCCGCGCCCTCACGGCGGGCGCTCCCATCGAGTGGCGTATCGTCGACGGCCGCAACGAACGGCCCACGAAACGGCGGGCGGCCCCTGACGTTGCCTGGGCGCAGCTTCTCGTTGTCTGGGCCTCGACCGAGCTGCCCCATCGCGTGTCGCAGGTGTACACGGAGGGCCGGCCGCCGGCCCTGCCTCTGGTCACCGTTCCACGGCGCGGTGTCGAGGCGCTCTGCCAGGCGGTTCAGCGGTTCGCAGATGGAGCCGCTGGTACCACGGGCTAGCCTCCCGCGCCTCCTTTGCTAGAATCCTCCCTCACATTCCGGGGGGAGACTTGCGATGGAAGTACCACTGTTGCTGAACGATTTCTTGCGCCGCGCCGCGAAGCTCTACCCCAATAAGGAAGCGATTATCGACGGCGACCGGCGTTTCACCTACCGGGAGTACCAGGAGCGCTGCAATCAACTCGGCCACGCGCTCCTCGCCCTGGGTATCGAGAAGGGCGACCGCGTGTGCATCCTCAGCCCGAACAGCCACTACTTCCTGGAAAGCTACTACGGCGTCACCCAGATCGGGGCCATCCTCGTCCCGCTCAACTATCGCCTGGTGGCGGCCGACCACGAGTACATCATCAATCATGCCGGCGTGAAGGCCGTCCTGGTCGACTATGAGTACACGCGCGTGATCGACCAGATCCGGCCGAACCTCAAGACGGTCGAGCACTGGATCGTCGCTGACCCGCGCCCGGGCCACGCAACCCCGGCTGGCTGGACCGACTGGGACGAGCTCACTGGCGCGCAGCCCACAACGCCGACGCCCCACGTCGACCAGGATGAGAACGACGTCACGTCGATCAACTACACCTCTGGCACGACGGCGCGCCCCAAGGGCGTGATGCTTACCCACCGCAACGTCTACATCAACGCCTACAACTTCATCGCCCACCTGCGCATCCGCCACGAGGACCGCGAGCTGTGGACCCTCCCGATGTTCCACGCCAACGGCTGGGGTGGGCCCTTTGCCCTGACCGCCATGGGGGCCACGCACGTCGTGCTCCGCGCCGTGGCCGGGGCTGATATCTACCGGCTCATCCAGGATGAGAAGATCACCTTCGCCTGCATGGCGCCGGCGGTCCTGAGCACCATTCTCAATTTCCCGGACAAGGCGGACTACGCCATCACCACGCGCCCTCGCTTCACCGTCGCGGGGGCCCCGCCGCCAGCGGCGTTCATCCAGCGCCTCGAACAGGAGCTGGGCTGGGAGTTCATCCAGATCTACGGCCTCACCGAGACCGCCCCGATCCTCACCGTCTCAGGCCCTGACTTCCACAATCCCGACGGCACCGACTACACCCGCCGTGCTCGCGCTGGCGTGGAAGCCATCGGCGTCGACATCCAGGTGCTCGACGACGACGGCAACCCCGTGCCGAAAGACAACAAGACGATCGGCGAGGTCTGCGCCCGCTCCAATGTCGTGCTCAAGGGCTACTGGGAGCAGCCCGAAGAGACCGCAAAGGCGATTTACGGCGGCTACTTCCACAGCGGCGACCTGGCCGTCTGGGACGAATACGGCAACATCAACATCGTCGACCGGAAGAAGGACGTGATCATCTCCGGCGGCGAGAACATCTCCTCGCCAGAAATCGAGGACGCGCTGTACAAGCACCCGGCCGTGCTCGAATGCGCTGTCATCGGCGTCCCCAGCGAGAAGTGGGGGGAGACGCCCAAGGCGCTGATCGTCCTTCGCGAGGGCGCGACCGCCACCGAGGAGGAGATCATCGCGTTCACCCGCGAGCACCTGGCGCACTTCAAGTGCCCGACAAGCGTCGACTTCGTCGAAAGCCTGCCGCGCACCGCCACCGGCAAACTGCAGAAGTTCGTCATCCGGGAGCAGTACTGGAAGGGCGTTGAACGGCGCGTGAACTGACCCGGCGCCGCGGGCGCGGGAACAAATTCCTTCACGGCGCCAGCGGAGCCCGCCCTTTGGCGCCGGCACTCCGGCCTTCGGCCCGTTCTGTGTGTCGCGTCACGGAACTACCACGGCCTCCAGCGCAACATCGGAACCACCAGGGCACCAGTGCCCGCAGGGAGACTCGAACCACAGGAGCACCGCATGCCCCGCTGGGAACATTCGATCGACATCAGCGCGACGCCCGAGCGTGTCTGGCAGGTGATGGCTGACATTGAACGCTGGCCCGACTGGACTCCCTCCATCATCTCGGTGAGGAAGCTTTCCGATGGCCCGTTTGGCGCCGGCACCGCGGCGGCAGTCCGGGCCAGGGGAACCCCCGAATCGACATGGACCGTCACGGAGGCCGCACCCACTCGCTCGTTCACGTGGGAGACGCGAGTCCGCGGAGCCAGGACCGTCGCCGGGCACGTCATCGACGCCGCGCCGGGCGGAGCGCGGGTCGTGCTTTCCGTGGAGATTGGCGGCATCGCTGCCGCGCTGCTTAAGCCGATCCTCGGACGCGGCATCCGGGAGAACCTGCGACTGGAAGCCGAGGGCCTCAAACGCCAGAGCGAAACAGCCGCCTGAGCGCTGTTAAGCTGCAGGCGTGAGCCACGTCCCGCGCGTTTACCTGCCGTACAGGCTCGCCCACGGCCCGGTGACCATCGATGGCGACGCCGGGCGCCACCTTGCGACCGTCCTCCGGGTCCGGCCCGGGGATCCGCTCCTGCTCTTCGCTGGCGACGGGCGCGAGTGGTCAGCCGCAGTGTCGGCAGTCACCAAAGGGAGCGTGCTGGCCGAAGTGGGCGAAATCGCCCGCCAGGGAGCGCCGTCGGCGGTAGTCATCGAGACGTGGTGCGCCCTGGTGCGTGCCAACCGTTTTGAGTGGGCGATCGAGAAGTGCGTTGAGGCTGGAGCCGACATCATCCGGCCGGCCATCACCGCATTCACCCAGCGAGGCGACACCCCTTCCGCATCGAGGATCGAACGGTGGCGCCGGATCGTCATCGAAGCAGCAGAACAGTCGGGCCGGCTGTTTGTCCCCGTGGTGGAGCCGCCGGCGACCCTCGAACGACTGCTCGCGGGCCATCGCGGCGCCATCGTGGTGGCAGACCGCGATGGGCGCCATCCGGCGGACCTCGGCCCGCTCCTGCCCCAGACCGGGCATATCGCGCTCGTGGTCGGCCCGGAAGGGGGCCTCTCCCCGGGAGAGTCGGCGAATCTCGCCCGGCACGGCGCGATACCGGCCGCATTCGGGCCGTACACCCTGCGAACGGAGACCGCCGCCGTAACCGGCACAGCTCTTCTCCGCTCGCTCACCTCCGGGGTGGTATCCTCGGGATGATGCAGGCGGCACGGGGCCTCGGACTCACCTTCGCCGCGTTCGCGGCCGCCTTCGCGCTCCATGTTGTGGGTGGAGCCACGGGGCAGGGCTGGCTCTTTGCCATCGCCGTCGGGCTCATCTACCTGACTGCGATGGGTTTCCCGGCCATCGCCCTGTGGGTTTCTGGCCTGAAATACCGCGACGGCCGCGAGTCCGAGGTGGTCTACCGCGGTGGCGTCCTTGTGGGGATGGGCCTCACACTGGGGGCGCTCTGGGCGACCAACGACCGCTCGTTCGGAACGTGGGTCTTCCTCGCCACGCCGCTGCTGGTGGCAGTAGTCAGCGCACTGGTCCTGATGGTCCGCGCATTCGTCGAGGGCGAGCTCCCGAGGCGTCCCTCGGCTACCTTCTGAGGCGCGGGTCCCAGATATCCCGCAGGGAATCGCCCAGGAGGTTCGCTCCGAGCACCACCAGGCTAATCGCCAGGCCCGGGAACACCACCACATGCCAGTAGCCGGTCCTGGCGATGGACAGGTTGCTGCCGCTCATGTCGCGGCCCCACGATGCTTCTTCCACTCCCAGGCCAAGGAACGCCAGCGCCGATTCGGCGAGGATGGCCGCCCCCAGCGCCCCGCTCATCAGGACGATCACGAGCGGCAACACGTTTGGCATGACGTGCCGGAAGAAGATGCGCCATTCCGAGCAGCCCATGGCCCGCGCTGCCTCCACATAGACCTGGTTCCGCTCGATGATGGTCTGCCCGCGCAGCACGCGGTTGCCGCCGAACAGCGCACCGATAGCGATGGCGGCGATGATCGCCTTCATGCCCGGCCCGAGGGCGGCGCGAAGCATGAAATAGAGCACCAGGGATGGGAACGCGGCGAACGCCTCGCCCGAACGCTGCACCAGGTAGTCGATCCATCGCCCGTAATACCCGGCCAGGATCCCGAGGAACGACCCGATCGTCGCCCCGATGAAGATCGCCGCGGCGGAGATCGTGAGGGAGATGCGCGCCCCGGCGATGATCCGGCTGAAGATGTCCTGGCCGTTTTGGTTCAGGCCGAAGGGATGCGACCACGACGGGCCCGCGAGGGGCGTGCCCACGGCCAGCGCGTCGGGGTCGTATGGGGCAAGCGATGGCCCGAATACGCCGGCGAACACGAAGAGGACCAGTACGAGCAGCCCAAACACACCGGCCGGGTGCTGCGAGGCGGTCCGCAAGAGGCGCCGGCCGGGGCCCGGGCGCCGGGGCACCGCGCCCCAGCTGTACGTTTGCGCGGCTATCCGGGCGGCCATCAGGTGTACTTCACCCGGGGGTCGATGAGCGCATAGGAGAGGTCGACCGCCAGGTTCATCAGCATCACGATGAGCGCCGTGTAGAGCACAAGGAACTGGATCACCGGGAAGTCGGCGGTGATCGACGAGACCAGGAAGAACTGGCCGAGGCCGTTGATGGAGAAGATCTGCTCGAGGATGAGCGACCCGAAGAAGAGCGCGGTCACCTGGCCCCCGATGAGCGTGATGATGGGGATCAGCGAGTTCCGTAGCCCGTGGTCGAGCACCACGGCCCGGCCGGCCAGCCCTTTCGCCCTCGCCGTCCGCATGTAGTCCTGGCGGAAGACCTCGAGCAGTGTTGACCGGGTCAGCCGCATCATCGCCGCGGCGCCGCCCACACCGAGAAGGAGCGTGGGTGGCACGTAGAGCCGCAGGTTCTCCCACGGGTTATCGAAGAACGAGACGTGCCCGCCGACGGGTGGCGAGTAGTTCCACCAGATGGAAGGCAGCACGATCAGCAGGATGAGCAGGAAGAAGTCCGGGATTGACTGGCCGAACACCGCGAACACGCGGAAGCCATAGTCCACCGGGGAATTCTGTTTCACCGCTGTGATGACCCCGAAGGCGACGCCGAAAAGCGTGCTGAAGAACACCGAAAGGACCAGGATCTCCAGGTTCACGGGGAGCCGCCGCTTGATTTCCTCCCATACCGGCTGGTTACTGCGGAACGTCTCGCCCATGTCGCCACGGGCGACCTGGCCCATCCAGATGGCGAACTGCTGGAGCATGGGCTTATCGAGCCCCAGCTCCCGGCGGATCTCCTGCTCCTGTTCCAGCGTCGTGTTCTGGTTCACGTACTGGAGGACGGGGTCGGTTGCCCACGGCAGGCGAAGGGTGAAGAAGGTCACCAGCGAGACGGCGACCATGATGATGGGCAGGTAGGCGAGACGGCGAAGGGCGTACTGGCGCATCGGCTTCGATCAGCCCTTATCGATGTAGACCTTCCCGTTGAAGGCCCCATAGCTGCCGCGGCCGGTGACGCGCCCCTTCACGAACCCCCAGGTTGCGGTGTTCGTGATGGCGATGAAGGTCGGGATGAACGGTGCGCCGTTGGTCCACGCCTTGCGCTGGAGGTCCTGGACCGCGGCCCGCCGCTGCTTGTCATCCAGGATCCGCTTCTGTCCCTGCACGCCCGCGTCCATTTCGTCGTTGGCATACCCTGCCCAGTTGGGGCGCCCACCGATGGTCTTGGCGTAGGGGCCGATGTAGGAGCTCGGATCGTCGTAGGACAGCGACGGATAGGCGACGAACCCGTCGTAGTCCGAGCCGTACAGCGACTGGCTCAACCACCGTCCGAAGTCCTCCGGCACGAGCTTGATCTTGAGCCCGAGGTTCTTTTCCAGCTGCGACTTCACGATGGAGGAGAATTGCTGATAGCGGTCCCCGAGCGTGGGGTACTTGATCGAGTACTCCTTCGATGTATCGAACGCGGAGGCCGAGAGGAGCTTCTTCGCCTCGGCAGGGTCGTGCTTGCCCCAGGTATTTTCGATCTCCGTGGTTGGCAACGCTTCGCCGAACGCGGGCGGCACCGGCCCGCTCAGCTTGCCTTCGCCGAAGTTCATCAGCTCGATCAGCTGCTTCCGGTCGATCGCGAAGCTGATTGCCTGGATGACGCGTGGGTCGGCCCACTGGCCATCGCCGCGCGGCTGAAGGATCCACACCGAGCGGCTGTCGTCCGTATCGATGACGACCTTGTCGCCGTGTTTGCTCTTGATGTCCTCGCGTTCGAGCTTGTTGTTGAGGCCGACCGCGTAGATTTCCTGGGCGGAGAAGGCTGCCAGTGCGGCCGCCTGCTCCTGGATGAGCTTGTATTCGACGCCAGCGAGGTAGGGCTCGCCGGCGATGCGCCATTTCTCGTGCCGCTTGAGCTTGAAGTTCGTGCCGTTTTCGTGGCTCACAAACTGGAACCGCCCGCTGCCCACCAGGTCCTTATCCATGAAGCCGGGGGCGGCTGCGATCTCCTGGGGCAGGATCGAACTCGCGATCGGGCTGCCGCCGTTGGTCGAACTGAAGGTCCAGGCGTCGACCTGCTTGAGCGTGAAATTCAATGTCTTCTCGTCGGGCGTGGTGATGGTGTCGAGCGTCTGCGTCCACCACGAGCTGTTGGAGATCTTGGTCTGGCGGGCGGCGCTTTCGAAGCTTGCCTTCACGTCCTGGGCAGTGACCTTTCGACCGTTCGCGGGCGCCTTGTCGTGGAAGAACGATTCGCCAATTACCACGGTGAAGTGCGTTGGGTCAGGCTGTTCGATGCTCGTGGCGAGGAAGTTTTCCCTGATGCCGGTATCGAGCGGCGTGTACCACAGGTGATCGAAGATCGTGAAGCCCCAGAGCAGACCGCTATCGAGACCGCCGTACGGGTTGATGGTCGCGAAGATGGCATTCTGCCGGGCCTTGTTGATCCCGTCCTTCTTGATGACTTCGCCCGCCGGGGTCGGAGTCGGAGCGGTGGGCGTGCCTGGTTGCACGCCGGCCGTAGTTGGGGTGGCATCGCCTGCTCCACCGCCGTCGTCATCATCGTCGCCGCAGCCGGCAAGCGCCCAGGCGCCAGCCCCAACGGCTGCTGTTGCTGTCCCGGCAAGCATCCGCCGCCGGACGACACGCCTCGTCCAGTAGTTCTCCCGTTGCATCGTCGATCCCCCCTTGACCCGGATGCGCCATCCGGGTTGCCGTGCTGTATACCGGTGGCCCATACAGCCCGTCAATACCAGCGATACGCAAAACCCACGGAATGCGGATCTTTGGCGGCCGGGCGGGCCGTATCTCCGGTTTGCCGCCCCCGGTGGGGTTTGCTAGTCTGCCAGCGTCCTTTCACGCAACGGATAATCTCTCCACTTGGTACGGTGCTGCATGCCCAAGAGGCTTGCCGTCGGTGTCGGGTTCACCGGCAGCCCAGAACAGAACCGCGAGACCATCGCGCGCATCAAAGTCGCCGAGGAAGTCGGCGTCGAAGCGGTTTTCACCGCCGAGACCTGGGGACGCGACCAGTTTTCGCTCCTCACCCAGGCCGCCCTCGAGACGGAGAAGATCAAGCTGGGTACTGGCATCGCGCCGGTCTTCGGGCGCTCGCCCGCGGTGCTCGCGATGACGTTCGCGACACTCGACGAGCTCAGCGGCGGCCGCATGATCATCGGCCTGGGCACTTCCGGCGCCCGCGTCATCGAGCACTGGCACGGGGAGAAATTCTCGAAGCCGATCCAGCGCACGAAGGAATACATCGAGATCATCAACATGATCATGAGCGGCGAAAAAGTCTTCTACGATGGCGAGATCTTCAAGCTCCAGCGTGGCTTCAAGCTCCTCTTCGAGCCAGTCCGGAAGCACATCCCGATTTACGTTGCCTCGATTTCGCCGAAGAGCATGGATTCGCTGGCGACCGTCGCCGATGGCTGGATGCCGATCTACTGGCCGAAGTCCAGGTTCCAGGAGGGGAAGGCGCGCATCGCGGAGGCGGCCCGTGCCGCCGGGCGCCCGGGCGATGCGGTCGAGTGTGTCGCCTCGCTCACCGTCGTGATCAACCCGGACATCGAGAAGGCGAAATTCCAGGCCGCCGGCCCCATCTCGTGGTATGTCACGAACATGGGCGACTTCTACCATGAGATGCTGACGCGCAACGGCTTCGGCGAGGAGGTGGCAGCCATGCGCAAGGTTGCCGAGACCCACAAGCCACCGCCATTCGGGACCAACCCGGAGCTCATGGCTGCCATGGGCGACCGGATGCTTGAGGAGACCGCCATCTTTGGCGACCTCGAAACCGTCGCGGCCGGCATCGAGGAGCGCCGCCAGCTGGGCGTCGACCTCCCGTCAATCAGCATGCCCCAGGGGTCGCTCAAGGATGTCGAGCGCATCCTGGGCACGCTGGTAAGCTGAACCGGCCTTTCCCCGCAAACCAGGAACAAGGCGGCCCCCTCCGGGGGCCGCCTTTCGATTCACCCCCGGGGGCGCTAGCGTGACCCGCGCAGCCGCGGGTCGAGGGTATCGCGCAGGGCATCGCCGAACACGTTGAACCCGAACACGGCCAGGGCGATGCACACGCCTGGCCAGATCGCCAGCCCGGGCTGGGTCCGCATGTACTCGCGGCCATCCACGCTCAGCATCTGGCCCCACGATGGCTCGCCGGCGGGCCCGAACCCGAGGAAGCTCAGACTGGCCTCGGCCAGGATCACCCCGCCCAGCGCGACCGTCATGCTGACAAGCATGAGGGGGAACACGTTGGGCACAACGCAGGCCCAGATGATCCGCAGGTTGCCCGCGCCCATGCACCGGGCCGCCTCGACGTAGGGCTGATTCTTGATGGTGAGCACCTGCGCGCGGATCACCCGCGAGCTCCCGGCGATCCCCAGCAGGCCGATGGCCAGCACCATCGCGAGCAGCATGTTGACGTTCGGCATGCGGCGCGCAATTCCGAGGATGGTGATCAGGATGATGAGGCCGGGCATCGCCTGCCAGGCATCGACGAACCGCTGGATGATCTTGTCCGTCCAGCCCCCAAGGAATCCGCTCACGATCCCGAGGGTGGCGGCGCCAGTGGTGCCGATGGCGACCGCGCCGAAGCCCACCATCATCGAAATCCGCGCCCCGTAGACCAGGCGCGAGAAGGTATCCTTCCCCGTCGCGTCGGTCCCCAGCCAGAACTCGCCGCCGGGACCGGCCAGGCGGTTGCGAAGGTGGATTTGGTCAGGGTCGTACGGTGCAATCTGGCCGGCGAAAATTGCGGCCGCCACCAGGGTCAGCACGATCAGCAGGCCGAAGGCCCCGAGTGGCTGGCGCCGCAGGAAGAACCAGCAGCGCCCGGCGGCACGCATCACCAGCGGCCGCTCGGCAACCGCCCGTGGCCCGAAATCGATCGCCTTCGGAGACACGCGTCCTGCCATCTCAGTACCTCACGCGCGGGTCGATGAACGTGTAGGAGACATCCACGGCCAGGTTCGAAAGGACGATGATGACCGCGAAGATGATGTTCGTGGACATGATGACCGGGTAGTCGAGGTTTCCGACCGACGAGACCAGGTACTGGCCCATCCCGGGCAGCGAGAAGATCGCCTCGAAAATCGCGGTGCCGGCCATCAGGCCCGGCAGGCTCAGGCCAACCACCGTCACCACCGGCAGGAGCGAGTTCCGGAAGGCGTGCGTGAAGACCACGGTGCGCGCCGGCAGGCCCTTCGCCTGGGCCGTCCGGATGTAGTCCTGGCGGAGCACCTCGAGCATCTGTGTCCGCACGAGCCGCACCAGCGACCCGCTCGGCGTCAGGCCAATGAGGAGCGCCGGCAGGAGCATGATTTTGACGTGCGCCACAGGGTCTTCGTGGATGTACTTGAAGTTCAACGGTGGCGCCCAGTTAAACCAGAGCGACCCGAACGTGATGATGAGGATCGCCAGCCAGAAGCCCGGCATCGCGTCGATCAGGATGGCGAATGCCCGCAGCGAGTAGTCGGGAAAGCGGTTCTGGAAGACTGCCGCCGCCACGCCCATCGGCACCGAGAGCAGCACACCGGATACCAGCCCGACAAGCCCGAGCTCGAACGATACCGCCAGGCGGTTTTTCATTTCGGTCGAAACCGGCCGGCCGTTGAAGAGCGACTCGCCCAGGTCGCCGCGCATAAGCGCTCCCACCCACTCCAGGTACTGGACGGGCAGGTTCGCCGAAAGGCCGTATTCGTCTTTCAGCGCTTGCACGAGTTCCGGGTCGGTTCGCCCATACTCTGCCGCGATGATGTCGACCGCATCGCCGTACACGATCGGTACGACCACCCGCAGCAGCGTGAAGACGATGATCGAGACCAGCACCAGCGTCAGTCCCGCCAATGCCAGCCGCTGCACCACGTATCGGCCCATTGCTGTCTCCTCCGGGACGGTTGTGGCTCAGCCCGTGTACTTGCTCTTGTCGAACCAGAGTCTGGTCTCGTAGGTGTTCCGCGCCGATTCGCCGTCCCACGATCGGAAGACGCCAGCATTTCCGATCCAGGGCCAGAAGAGCGAAAACGTTGGCGATTGCCCCGGATAGGGGATGACCGGCATGGTCTCGGCCATGTGCTTCTGGATGTCCTGGATGATGGTCTTGCGCTTGCCGGCATCCAGCTCCCGGCGCTGTGACTCAATCAGGCCATCGAGCTTCGTATCCCCGTTCTCCCCTTGGAACGTCGTCTTCTGGCGCGCCCCTTTGGAGTGGTAGTAGCTGAACAGGAACTGGTCGACCTCCGGGTACTGCGTCGATGCGCCGACGGCGATGCCCTTGAAGTTGCCCTTCGCGAAGTAGTAGTTCGGCAGGTAGTCGGTCTGGTAGTCCGGGTTGACCTGCTTGAGCTTGAAGAGGCCCGATTCCTCGAGCATGCCCTTGAACACCTCGGCCTGCCTGGGGAACGTCGTCCCGTACTGTCCAGTCGAAATCCAGGCGATGTCGGTCTCGATGCCGTTTGCAAACCCCGCGGCCTCCAGGAGTTTCTTCGCCTCGGCCACGTTGTAGGCGAAGTTCTTCTTGCCAGCGCCGATTGCATCGGTCCTGGGGTCGACCCACAGGCCTTCCCACCCCGAGGAGATATGGCTGTGGTACCGGACGTCGGTCGGGTACCCCTCCTTCTGGAACGCGGAGACGTTGTTGAACGTGTCGATCCACAGGTCCCGGTCGATGAGCATGGAGGCCGCGGCACGCACGCGCGGGTCGAGGAACGGGGACCCGGGCTGCAGGCCGAAGTACAGCAGCCAGCACGAGCGGCCGAACGCATTCGCATCGACCGCGAGCTCGGGGACATCCTTCTTCGTCTGGATGACGTCTTCCTGGCGAACGGCGAACGCCCAGATCTTCTTCGCGCGGAATTGCGCCATCCCGGCTGCGTACTCGGGAATGATCGGGATGTCGAAGCCATCGAGGAAGACGTTGTTGGCATCCCAGTAGTCGGGGTTCTTGCGGTACTGGAACGTCACGTTGCGCTGGTAGTTCTGGAGGATCCAGGGCCCGCCCGAGCGCGTCTCGTTGCGCGGGTCGTAGCCGCCGGCCTCGCTCTCGCGGGGCATGATCTGGAGGTAGCGGCTGTACGCCATCGCGCTGAGGAATGGGGCGTAGGGGAACGCCAGCTTGAACTCCACCGTGGTCTTGTCGATGGCCTTGACCGATTCGACGGGGCCGCTGGGGTTATCGGGCAGTTTCGCGAGGTCCTTGCGTGAGGTGCTCTTGGCGGCGAACTTCTCCCACGAAAACACCACGTCCTCGGCGTCGATCTGGCGCTTGTTCAACGGCGCCGCATCCTGCCATACCGCATTGGGGACCAGCTTGAAGATGACACGGGTCGGCTCTGGCTGCTCAAACGATTGCGCCAGGTAGCCCTGGACCTCGCCGGTGGCCGGCACCCGATACCCCGGCTTGTACGAAAGGAGGCGGGGGTAGACCCAGGAGCCCACGACGTTCGCCGTGAATGAAGGCGACGCCAGGGGGTCGAGATTGGTGACATCCGCGGTGGTATATGCCTGGAAAATTCCCCCTTTGACCGCCTTGGCGGTGGTGTCCTCGCGCGGCCAGAGGAAGCTCTGGACCTGCTGGGCCTTCGTCGGGTCGGCGGTTGGGGTGGGTTGCGGCGTTTCGCCAGCTGCTGAGGTGGGGGTCTCGTCGTCATCGCCGCCGCCGCAGCCAACCAGGCTTATGGCGGCAAGGCCGGTGGTGCCACCGAGGGCAGCGGCAAGGGTGCCCCTGCGGGACATGCGGCGATTCCAGTAATTCGCCCGTGGCATATTGCCTCCCCTTCACGTTCAGGTAAATGATGGCGGCCTTATACACGGGGTAAATCGTTCACGTCAATGCCTTCTATCATTGGTAGACGTCGAACGACCTGCACGCGAACGCAGGCGGCGAATAATCGAGAGACTTCCGCGGAAAGGGCTGCGCTCAGACGCCAAGCGCGCGGGCGAGCGCCTCGAGTCCCTCGAGGGCCTCCCCGGGCGAGCGCAACACCACGTCCGCCAGTTCGACAATTTCGGCTGGCGTCTCGGCGCCGCTGGCAACGCCCGCAAGGAGCACATGCATGCGCTCTTCCCGCGCAAGGGCGATGGCGGCGCGGAACATGGCGACATCGGTGGCATCGTCGCCCATCACCAGCATCGCCCGGCAACGCAGGTGCCGGGCGAGCGCGGTGAGGGCGAGGTCCTTCCCACCCCGGGCATCGGGGATCACTTCCAGCACCATGCGCCCCTCGCGCAAGCGGAGTCCCTCGGGCAAAGGCGCGAGCGCATGACGGAGCTGCGGTTCGAGGTCGGGCGCGGCACGGTAGTGGAACGCTGTGGAGATAGCTTTCCGTTCGATGTGGAGGAATGAGCTCGGAACGGCGGAGATTACCTGTTGCTCGACGCGCTCGAGGGCGGCGCTCAGGGCTACCCGGTCGACGCCCGGGATGAGCGGATCATCGAATGATGCTTCGAGGCCGTGGCTCCCGACCACCACCACGCCTTCGACGGGCACCATGCGGCGGGCCGTGTTCAAGTCCCGCCCGGTAATCACGGCGACCTTCGCGGCGGAGGTCAGCCGCTCGAGTACGGCAAGCGCACCCGGCGGCACGCGGGCTTCCGAAGCGTGTGCCACGATCGGCGCGAGCGTCCCATCAAGGTCGGTGGCAACGAGCAGCGGGCCGCGGGCCTGCGCCAGGGTGCGATACTGTTCGATGGCATCGAGGCTCAACATGCGTCCCCCAGGTCGTTCAAGAAGTTGGTCGCCCACGCGAGCGCGTCCCGACTCTTCACCTCCGCAATCAAGCGGTCGCTGATGCGCCCGGGGCGCGCTTCGAGCGCGGCGCAGAGCGCCTGAACCATGGCGATTTCATCCAGGGGATCGACGACAGCCAGCCCGTCGGCTTCGAAGCCGGCGTAGGCACTCGCGACGCCCGCATCGCGCCCGGTGATGATGACTCCCCGCTCACTCGCGGGCCGCACCGATTGGGCGATGGCGGCCTGGAGCGGCACCAGGTTCTGCCCGTCGGCAAGCGAGGAAGTGAACACCACGGCGGCCTCGCGTTGCAGCGCGACAACATCGCGCCAGCCCACGTTGGCGCGGACGTTTGCAAACGGACAGCCGACCGCGAATGCCGCCTCCCGTGCGCGGGCCGCTTCGCGTTCAATGGCCCCGTCCAGGGCCTCGTACGCGCGCACGCCCTCGCGCGTCGGTGCAGCGATCCCGACGTAGGCGAACCGGGCGCCGGCGCGGTAGGCCGCGACAAGTGCTCGCAGGCGTTCTGGGATGCCCTTGGTAAAGTCCCCCCGTTCGAGCCCAACAACAAGCGGAAGCCCGGCCGCCCGGGCCGCGCTTGCCGGCTCCGGGACGGGAGCGCTCGTGGCAACACTCAACACATCATCGATGTCGATCCCCACCGGGTAGGCTGCGCATCGCACGAACCTCCCATCCATTCGGAGGCCGCCCCGCTCCAGGCCGACACCGGGGAGCCGCATCGCGGCCGCGACGAACCGCGCCAGGTCGTGCAACGACTGAAAGCCGGCGACGTCGGCGCCAAGAATCCCCCTGACCACCTCCCAGAAGCATTCACCCGCGCGCCCCTGGAGGTACGGGCCGGCCACTTCCAGGCTCGGGAACGGGGTGTGCAGAAAGTAGCCGACTCGTCCGCCGAACCGCCGTTCGCGGAGCAGCCGGGGAACAAGCGCCAGTTGATAGTCGTGGACCCAGGCGGTCCTCGCCGTGGGTTCCGCGGCGGCCGCCTCGGCAAAGGCCGTGTTGACCGCCACGTACGATGCCCAATCGGCGATACCCGGCTCGGAGGGCTCGGGGTAATACCCGGTCACCTTCGGAAGGTCGGTCCGGACGAGATGCAAGAGCGGCCAGAGAAAGCTGTTCGCGACCTCCGCATAGTGCCCGCTCCAGGTGGAGGAACCAAAGAACAGGCGGCGGTGCCGGAGCGGCCCACGGCTGGTCTCGAGTATCTCGAACCCGCGCGCGTCGGTCCATTCGCGGTCGTACCGGCCGAGCCCGGCGCCGATCCAGGTGGTCCCACGCGACCCGTCCCATGGGGAGATGATCGGCCGGACTGCGGCCAGCAGCCCACCACTGCCAGCGGACGATGGAGAGTCCGCCCAGCGGGGCGATTCATGGTCGAGATAGGCACGGTTCGCTAGGATCAGGTCGACGCTAACGGGCATACCCTTCCAGTAGGCACCACTGCCCTGCCCGTGATCAACCTCGCGGCCACGAATCCGGGCCAAATGCAACACCTTCGCAATCCCCCGGGCGTGGAACGCGGGCAACACAAGCGCGGCGCCGGGCGGGCGGTGGTCAGTCGAGCAGCGCGCTAGCCGTCCCCACGGTCGTCTTCGTGCCGTCGTCCTTCGCGGTCCACACGTCGAGATGGGCGCGCCGCCGTGGCCCCTCCGGCGTGACCTGGCGGACGACCCCGCGAGCCGTCACGGCTTCGCCGCCCCAGAGCACGTTCGTCAGGTTCAGCGACATCTTCCCACCGGCAATCCACCCCATGCCGTACCGGTTCGTCAGCATCTGCGAGATGAAAGTCGTGCTCATCGTGCCCTGCACCACCACGTCAGGGAACCCGAGCTTCTTCGCCTCCTCCCGGTCATTGTGGTAGTTCCTGTTCGGGCCGGAAAACGCCATGCACAGCTCCAGGTCGGCCACTTTGCGGACGGGCTCCAAGACTTCGAGCGGCTCGACCTTCGGCTCCTCGGCACGTGGCGCCTTCTTCGCCGCCTGGCCCTTGTCCACCACGGTCGCCGCCGGGTCCACGTCCAGCAGGAACGACTGGTGACAGCGCCCCCGGGCGACCATCACATCTTCGCCGTCGAAGACGGAGAACTCGAGCACCACCACGTCGCGATCCTTGCGGATGTAGCGGTCGGTGATCATCCCGTGCGTCCATAGCCGCGATCCGACTGCCACGGCACGGAAGAGGTCCCACTCCTGCTTGATGTGGAGGTTCCCGAAGAGCTTCGGCAGGTACCAGTCGCGAAGCCGGAAGGCGTACTGCTCGCTGTGCAACAGCAACGCCGGCGCCAGCGGCCCACCCAGCGGCGACTCGCCCGTGTACCACGGGTGCGCATCCCGCGTCGCCGCCGTATACCGCGCGATCATCGCCTCGCCGGCAACGTAGTCGTGCCGCCCCAGGTACTTCCCAACGTACGAGTCATCGAACCATTCAGACATGCCGGCCCCCGCGCTCAGTGCCCGGATTCTACAGCCCCGGGTCGCATCATCTCACGGGCTGGCGCTAGCCAGCTCCGGCAACGAACCGGCTGGCATGTTCCTCGCAGGCATAGAAGTCGGAGATGTCATCGCCCGGCTGGCCCACGGCCTCGGCAAGCTGGCGCCGGTTGGCGCCGTCGGGGACGGTATAGCCGCGGTCACGGAGGCAACGGCCGATCGCGTCCATCAGCGGCCGGTTGACTATCTCCGCCGTCGCCATGCCCCATGCCGCCAGGACCTCGTTGAAGTACGTCTCGACGCAATCCATGTGCGCATCGCCGACCCGGCTGAACGCCGCGGGGTCTTGCGACCGCATGCCCCCAAAGCGTGGCTCCGGGCCACTCAGATCTGGTTCGAGCACGTCCACGCCCCCGACGGCCCTGGCAACCTCCAATGTGCACGTATGTGCGTTCATGAAGGCTGAAAGGAATTCGTCGCGGGTGATGACGCCGTCTGCCAACGCCGCCAGCTCGGCCGGAGATGCCCTGCGCTGAAGGATCTCGAGGTCGCCGGATGAGATAACCGCCGATGACGGGATTTCGGTCGTCGCTGGTTTGGCGCCCCATGGCTCCGGTTCCGGGTCACGAGGGAGGTACACATTCATCAACGGCTTCGGAGATTGGGTCTCGTCCGCGCTCACCCGAGACTGGGTAGCAGCCCCACCTGTGCCCGAACCACCGGTTGCACCGGCCAGTGCGAACCCCGCGCCCGCTACAACGAGCAGCGCCAGGCCCGCCGCCACCGACCAGCCGATCCACCTTCGATTCATGATGACGGCACCCACAGGCGCACCCCGCGTTGGGATTGCGGTGGCTGGCCGTTCCGCCCGGCCGCGCCACCTGCCGGGACTATGGCGATCTTCGTCCGGGCGGTTCAATCCCCCGCCGGGGGATTTCAGGGGCTGGTCGCGGTACCAGGCCGCCACCTGGTGCCTGCTTCGTAGATCCAGTTTCCGGAGGATATGCGAAACGTGCGTCTTCACTGTCACAGGCGACAGAACGAGCTCGGCAGCGATCTGACGGTTCGTCCTGCCCTCGGCGATGAGCCGCGCGACTTCGCGTTCCCTCGGTGTCAGTTCATTGCGACTCAATCCGGGATGCCATCCTCTGCCGCCCGTGTCAGGCCCACAGACCTCCGGGCGGTACCGGAATCATGCCAGCCTGCGCCAGGACGATCGTATCCCCCATCGGGGGATTCCGTGCAGTGGTCCCGGTCATCGCCGAATTGGCGCCCTACAGCGCCGCCAGCCGCTCCCGCAGCCCCGCTACCCGGTCGCGCGTCTCCGCGAGCGTGCCCTCCATACCCTGGATCACGTGCGCCGGCGCCTTCGCCCGGAACGTCTCGTTGCCGAGCTGCTTCTCCAGCCGCTCCATGTGCGCGCTCGCCTCGGATAGCTCTTTCTCCAACCGCGAGCGCTCAGCGGCCGCGTCCACCTCGGGCAGCGCCACCGCCACCTCCGTGTCCGCCACCCGCCCGAAGCCCCATTCGCCCGCCGGGAGATTCGCGGTCGCTTCGAGCACTTCGAGATCCACGCGCGAGGTGAAGTTTGTCGCCGCCAGTGTCTCACGCAGCGCGCCCGCGTAACCATCGGCGCGCGCAATCACGCGCGGCCGTGCGCTCGCCTCCAGCTTCTTCTCGGCGCGGATGTTGCGGATGGTGCGGTTCACCTCGATGACGTGCTCCATTGCCTGTTCGGCAGCAAGGTCCTTCCAGTTCGCACCGCTCTTCGGGAACCACGCGATGATGAGCTGCGACGGCATGTCGTCGTCAATGTGCTCGCGCAGGGCCTGCCAGAGCTCCTCGGTCACGAACGGCATGAACGGGTGGAGCATCCGCAAGCCATGGTCGAGCACGTGCACCAGCACATTGAGCGGCCGCTCGTCGCCGGCGCCCAGGCGCGGCTTGACCATCTCGATGTACCAGTCGCAGAACTCGCCACGCAGGAAGTCCTCGATCTGCCGGGCGCACTCGCCCAGCTGGTATGCCTTCAACAGGGAATCGACGTCCCCGGTCAGCTGCTCGAGGCGTGACAGGATCCAGCGGTCCTCGACGGCGAACGTCTCCTTATCGAGGTAGTGGGGGCGCTTGATTTCCCGCGGGCCCACCTTCATCAGCACGAAGCGGGCGGAGTTCCAGAGCTTGTTCGCGAAGTTCCTGGCGGCCGCCATCCGCTCATCGCTGTACTTCTGGTCCGCGCCAAGCGTCGCCCCGGTGAGGACGGCGAACCGGAACGCATCCGCCCCATAGGTCGATGCCACGACCAGGGGGTCGACCACGTTCCCGCGGGACTTGGTCATCTTCTCGCCGTTGGCATCGCGGATGAGGCCGTGGAAGAGGACGTTGCGGAACGGGACGGCGCCCTCGGGGCCGCGCTCCCGCATGTTGTAGAGGCCGAACATGATCATGCGGGCGCACCAGAAGAACATGATGTCGTAGCCCATCTGCATGTCGGTGGTGGGGTAGAAGTAGCGCAGGTCCTCGGTGTCCTCCGGCCAGCCCAGGTCGGCATGGGGAGCCAGCCCGGACGAGAACCAGGTATCGAGCACGTCCTCGTCCTGGCGCAAGGTCCCGCCGCATTCGGGGCACGCGTCGGGGTCCTCCACCTGGCACGTGGTGTGGCCGTTTTCGCAGTACCACACGGGGATCTGGTGACCCCACCACAGCTGCCGGCTGATGCACCAGTCGCGGATGTTCTCCATCCAGTTCAGGTACACCTTCTCGAAACGCTGGGGGACGATCCGTATGCGGCCTTCGGTGACTGCCTTGATGGCGTCGCCCGCGAGGGAGTGGCCTGGCTCGTACTCCTTGTTCACGGCCATCCACCACTGCTCGCTGGGCAACGGCTGGAGCACCGTCTTACAGCGGCTGCAGTGCCCCACGCTGTGCGTGTACTGCTCGACATGGTCGAGGAATCCCTCGTCCTCCAGGTCGCGAAGGATGGCGGCGCGCGCATCCTCCGCGCTCATCCCGGCGTAGGGGCCGGCCTCGTCGTTCATGTTGCCGCGCTGGTCGATGGCGACGATCACGGGCAGGTCGTGCCGCTGCCCGATTTCCCAGTCGTTCGGGTCGTGGCCCGGCGTGACCTTCACCGCGCCGGTGCCAAACTCGGGCTTCACATGCTCATCGGCGACAAGCGGGATGTCGCGGCCGATGATGGGCAACAGCAACTGCCGGCCGATAAGCTCCTCGTAGCGCTCGTCGGCCGGGTTCACCGCCACGCCCGTATCGGCAACCATCGTCTCGGGCCGGGTTGTCGCCACCGTGACCGAGGCGGGGAGCGGCATGCCTCCTTCGCCCATCACGGGGTAGCGCACGTAGTACAGCTTCGATTGCACGTCGATGTAGTCGACTTCGAGGTCGCTGAGCGCGGTCTCGCAGCGGGGGCACCAGTTGATCATCCGCAGGCCCTTGTAGATGAGCCCGTGGTTGTAGAGGTTCACGAACGTGGTCCGCACTGCTTTCACGATGCCGGGATCGAGGGTGAAGACATCCCGGCTCCAGTCAGCGCTCGCCCCGAGCTTGCGGTGCTGGTCGGCGATGCGGCTGCGGTATTTCCGCACCCACATCCAGGTGCGCTCAACGAAGGCCTCGCGGCCCAGGTCGTGGCGCGTCAGCCCTTCCCTGGCGAGTTCTTTTTCGATGACGTTTTGGGTCGCGATCCCGGCGTGGTCTTCGCCCGGGAGCCAGAGCGTCGGGTCGCCCTGCATGCGGTGCCACCGCACAAGCGCATCGGTGATGGCATCTTCGAGCCCGTGGCCCAGGTGCAGCTCACCCGTCACGTTTGGCGGGGGCATGATGATGGTGTAGGGCTCACGGTCGAAGTCGACGCGTGGGCGGAAGTGCCCGGCCGATTCCCACATGGCATACACGCGGCTCTCTACGCTGGCCGGCTCGTAGGCAGGTTGTAGGACCGAGCCGGGTGTCTGCGTGGTCATCGTTGTTCCTCAACAGGTGGGTGTTCGAACGGTCGCCCGCCGTGGCTTCCCAGTGTAGCAACGGAGGTCCCACAGGCACCCGTGGGCATGTCCTTTTCTGAGCGCCAGGTTGAACGAGATGCGGGCGAGCCTCCGCCGTCCCGGGACTGCGACCGTGCGCAACGTGGTGGAGCCATGCCTTCGGGCCGAACCGGTCTCACAACCCTGCACGCACCTCTGACGCCGAACCTGGCGCCAGGGGGCGCGGCAATCACGGGCGCGGGCGACTCAAGGCACGCCCGCTCGTGGGAGCGAGGGGTAGAGCCCGAGCAGACCTTCGAAATCACGGTCGTGGTCGAGTGACCTAGCTCGCCAATTGCAGCGGCCGCCAGCGAGCCGCCGGGCCTCGTCGCGTTGCCGCTAACCGCCACGGCTCGACCCGGACCCGGGGCCCGAGCCGCATGAGCGCCAACCGGAGGGCGCTGGCTCCCGCCAGGGCGCCGGCGCCAGCGCGCCCGCAGACGAGCGCGAGCGCTTCCGCAGCCGTGTGGAGTGGCGCGTCGCTCCGAACCCGAAGCGACGTACAGCCGGACGGGCGCTCCACCTCGATGAGCGCCTCTCGGAAACTCAGACCATACACGTGCAGGCCCATCGCCAGCCGGTCGAGGAGCGCACCGGCCCGGGCCCATTCCTGCCCCGGCTGCAATCGCACCGAGCCGCTCAGCTCTCCCTGCATCACGGGCAGCGGCTCGCCCGGTCCATCGCCCGGGCAAATCACGGGGTAGCGCCGGGCCGTGCGGGCCGCTGCCAGGGCCGCCTCCACCGTCGATCCAACACCAGCTCGCACATCGAGGCCCGACCACGAGCGCGCCAGCTGCGCAAGGCCGTTGGCCGCCGCGGTCTCATCGGAGAACCGGTCGCCGAGGCCGCTCAAACCAATCGCCACTGCGTCTCGCGACACAATCGCGACATCGGTTGTCGCCCTGACATGCAGGATGGACGCGATGCGCTCCAGCTCACCGAGGCAGGCCCCGGCGTTATCACGCACGAATACGATGGCGGGGCAGCGCTCCCGCGCCTGTCCCGGCGTCATCCCCGTCTCCACACCGGCGGCCGTGGCCTCCACCGACAGGACGCTGACCAGGCCGGTATCGCCGTCGCCGGTGATGAGTCCGACTGTGCGGCCGGTGAGGCCGGGGTTCTCCCGGCGCGCGAGTTGGACACCGAGCCGGGGAAACAGGAGACAGAGGGTGCGCATCGCGGAAGGTTCCTTTCCTGAGCTCAGCGAAATGTAGAACCTATGTTCTGATTTGTCAAACGCCCGTTCGTGCTTACCCTTGCCAGCACCACCAGAACGGGCGGGCTTCCAGGCATGACGCACCTTCCCTGGCTCAAGGGCCTCGATCCAACCAACCGGGCGCGGTACGGCGGCAAGGCCGCCAGTCTCGGCGCCCTCACCGGCGCTTCGTTCGACGTCCCTCCCGGCTTCGTCATCCCTGTCGATGTCGCAAGCCAGCTGGTTGGGCCACCTTCTGAGTGGCCCGCGTCGCTCCGGCGGGACCTGCTCCGCCGCTTCGACGCGCTGGTGCCGGGGCGCGAACCGGTCGCGGTCCGCTCTTCGGCAGTCGACGAGGACAGCGAATCGGCGTCGTTCGCCGGCCAGTACGAGACTGTCCTGGGCGTCACCGGCCATGATGGCCTGCTCCGCGCCATCGTGACGTGCCTCGAATCCCTCGATACCGGGGAGGCACGCGCTTACCGTCTCCGCGCCGGGAAGACCGAGCGGCCGGCGATGGCCATCGTGGTGCAGAAGATGGTCGATGCGGAGGCTGCCGGCGTTGCGTTCAGCCTCGACCCGGTGACCGGGGATCGGGGCCGGGTCGTGATTGAGGTCGTGGCGGGCCTCGGCGATGCCCTCGTCAGCGGACAGGCCGAAGGCCAGCGGTTTGTCGTCGACCACGACTCGCTGGCGATCGTCGAACGGAGCGCGGAGCCTGCCGCACTGAGCGACGTCGAGCTGCTCGCGGTCACGCGGGCGGTGATGCGGGCGGCCGACCTCTTCGAATCCCCGCAGGACATCGAATTCGCCATCGACCACGGCCGGAAGCTGTGGCTGCTCCAGTCCCGGCCCATCACCGTGGCCGGGGGAGCGGACTCCGGGGTGCCCGGCTGGCGCAGCGAATTCGACACTGAAACGAGCGAGGCTGACCTGTGGACCAGCGCCAACGTCCAGGAGATCCTCCCGGGCCTGCTCACGCCGCTCACCATCTCCACCTTCCAGCAGACCGTCCCCGTCGCCTACACGCAGGACTACCACGAGCTCGGGTTGCTCTCCCGGGATGAGCAGCCGCTCTTCATGGGCACGTTCTACAATCGCGCATTCCTGAATATGGAGGCAGCGCGCCTGGTTGCCTCGCGGGTGATCGGCATGCGCGAGGCCGCAATCGAGAAGCGCTACCTGGGCGGCGCCATCGACGACAGCTGGAAGAACGACCTCTCCCGCTGGAAGACCTGGAAGCACCGGGCGATCAGCACGCCGCGCATGCTCGGCATGTTTCTCAGGATCGATCGGCAGGCGGAACGCGCCGAACAGGCGACCCTGGCGATGGAGCGCCGGGTGCGCGCCCTGAAGAGCCGGGACCTCAGCAATGCCGAGCTGGAACAGTGGCGCCAGCGCCTCGCCCGCTTTGGCGCCAAAGTGGCCCGCGTGCACCTGCGGGTCACCGGCATCGCGGGCAGCGGCTTCGACGGCGTCGCCGAACTCGCCCGCCCCGTGCTGGGCGACCAGACCGAGGGTCTCGCGCCCGTCCTGTTCTCCGGGCTCCGCGGCGTCGAAAGCGCACAGATCGGCCTCGACCTCTGGGAGCTCTCGCGGGTTTGCCGCGCCGAGGGCATGGAGACGCGCATCTCAGCCCCGGGCTTCGACCCTCTCGACCCCTCGCTTCCGCGCGCATGGCGCGACCGCTTCGAGGCGTTCATCGAGCGCCACGGCCACCGTGGCGTGAACGAGATGGAGGCCTCGGCCCGCACCTGGCGCCGGGATCACCAGCCGGTGCTGCGCATGGTCGCGTCGTACCTCGATATCCCCGAGGACCACTCGCCGCCCGCCGTGCTGGCACGGCAAGAAGCCGAGCGCCTGAGGCTGACGGCGGAGATCGACGCAAAGCTCAGTCCCTTGAATCGCCGCTTGTTCCGCTGGCTCCTTCCCCGCGCGCAGAAGTGGGTCGCCCTGCGAGAGCGCACGAAGTCGATCCTGGTCCGAGCCTCGCGTTTGGCCGACTACCATCTCCCCGAGATCCAGCGCCGCTTCGTCGATGCCGGGGTCATCCGCCAGCCCGATGACCTCTTCTTCCTCTCCACGCAGGAGATCGCGGCAGTCCTGACGGGCGAGGTGACAACGAGCCTGGACGAGGCTGTGGTCCGGCGGAAGCGCGAATACGAGCGCAACCGTTACGTGGTGCTCCCCGAGCGTTTCCGCGGCCGTCCCATCCCCATTCCCCGGGAGGAGGCCGCCCACGCTGGCGACACTCTCACCGGCACACCCGTCAGTCCCGGCATCGTCACGGGGCGTGCCCGGGTTATCCTCGACCCCGCCAGCGATGCCCCGCTCGAACCCGGCGAGATCCTGGTTGCGCCGGTCACCGATGCGGGCTGGACGCCGTTGTTCGCGCTCGCGGCCGGCCTGGTGGTTGATATGGGAAGCGCGTTGAGCCACGGCAGCACCGTCGCGCGCGAATACGGCCTCCCCGCGGTCGTCAACGTCCGCTCGGGGACACGCCGGATCCGTACGGGGGATATCGTCACGGTCAACGGCAGCACCGGCACCGTCCTCGTTGTCCAGGAGCCTGACTGAGCGAGAGGGTCTGCATCCTGTAAAGTCTCCGCAGCGGCCGGGGGTGCCCACCCGCCGAACCCGCTCCGAGGAGCCGACGCCATGGATTTCCGTTTCACGCCTGAACAGGAGGCCTTCCGCTCCGAAGTCCGCGCCTTCATCAAGGCGGAACTCCCGAAGGTCCGCGAGGGGGAATCGTTCACGAAAAAACTGGCGGCAAAGGGCTGGCTCACGATGTCCTGGCCCACCGAGTATGGCGGCCAGGGCACGCAGCACATGCGCCAGCTCGTCTACAACGAAGAGATGGCCTACCACCGCGCGCCAGGCCAGACCATGGGCTCCGACCGCGTCGGACCCACCCTCATTCTCTTCGGGACCGCCGAACAGAAGGCCGAGTTCCTCCCCAAAATCGCCCGAGACGAGATCACGTGGTGCCAGGGGTTTTCCGAGCCCGGCTCCGGCTCTGACCTCGCTTCGCTCCAGACCCGCGCCGTGCGAGATGGCGACTCCTGGGTCATCAACGGCCAAAAGATCTGGACCTCCAACGCGCAGCGTGCCGACTACATCATCCTGCTTGCCCGCACGGACCCGGACGCCCCGAAGCACCGCGGTATCACCTACTTCCTGGTCGACATGAAATCGCCCGGGATCACCATTCGCCCGCTCATCCAGATGACGGGCCAGGCCGGCTTCAACGAGGTGTTCTTCGATGACGTGCGCGTGCCGGCGGACAACGTCGTCGGCGAGGTCAACCGCGGCTGGTACGTTTCGACCGCCACCCTCGACTTCGAACGCTCGGGCATCGGACGTGTCATCGGCGGTCTGCGCACCTACGAGGAGGTCGTCGACTATGCCAAGCGAACGCCCGCCCGCGAGACCCGAGACGGCGCCCTCTACGACGTCGCCTCCATCCGGCACGCGCTCGCCGATGTGGGCCTGAGCTTCGCGGTCGGCCGCCTGCTCTCGTACCGGGTCGCGTGGATGCAGAGCCAGGGCCTGGTGCCGAACTACGAAGCCTCGATGGCGAAGACACTGGGCACCGAGCTGCACCAGCGCATGGCGCGCGTGGCCTATTCCACCCTCGGGCTGCGCGGCCAGCTCCTCGAAGGTCAGTGGGCGCCGATGCAGGGCCAGGTACCGCAGACCGTCCTCTCCAGCGTGTCGTTGACCATCGCCGCCGGGACCTCGGAGATCAACCGGAATATCATCGCGACGCGCGGCCTCGGCCTTCCCCGCGGATGACCCCCATGCAAGGCGTCCTCTCCGGCATCCGCGTCCTCGATTTCAGCGAGTACATCGCCGGACCC
The DNA here is from genome assembly GCA_964648195.1 of uncultured Anaerolineaceae bacterium. GTDB lineage: Bacteria > Chloroflexota > Dehalococcoidia > Tepidiformales > Tepidiformaceae > Amarobacter. The sequence continues at coordinate 34,796 of CAZYLL010000025.1, forward strand.
TTCGCCGGCCAGATGCTCGCTGACCTTGGCGCCGACGTGACCAAGGTCGAGCCTCCCCACGGCGACTTCTGGCGCCACACCGCCCCGGTGGCCCCCGCCGAGAGCCGCGGCTTCATGGGGGTGAACAAGGGGAAGCGCTCGATCTCCATCGACCTGAAGCACCCGGCCGCCAGGGACATCCTGCATCGCGCGGTTCGCTCCGCCGATGTCCTCCTGGCGAACTACCGGCCGGGCGTCGCCGAGCGCCTGGGAATGGACTACGCCACGCTCTCGGCCGTCAACCCGCGCCTGGTGTACTGCGAAAACACCGCGTTCGGTTCGCGCGGGCCCTATGCCGGGCGCCCCGGGTTCGACCTCGTTTCGCAGGCCGTCACGGGCATCATGGCTTTCGAGGGCGCTGGCGGCCCGCCGCACCCCGTGATCACCACCTCGCCCACCGACCTGGCCGCGGGAATGTTCATGGCCTACGCGATTGCTGCCGCCCTGTACCAGCGCGAGCACACGGGCCGCGGCCAGTACATCGAGACGAGCCTTTTTGCCGCCGGCCTTGCCATCCAGTACCGGCCGATCTTCTCTATCGAACGGCTCGACCGCGAAGCGCGCGAAGCGCTCCTCGCGACCATCGCGCAGGCACGGGCCGCAGGCCGCCGCATCGACGAGGTCGTTGGTCAGACCGCCCGCCACGACGTCCTGCGGCGGAACAACCCGTATTACAAGGTCTACGAAACGAAGGATTCGTATATCGCCCTGGCCTGCCTGAACAACCGGCTGCGCCGCGCGGCCGCGCGTGTCCTCGAAGTCGAAGACCCGCGGCTCGAAGGCGACGAGTTCGACGTCGAAAAGCTAGGCCCCGATGAGACGCTGGTCATCCGCGAGCTCATCGCGGCGACGTTCACCAACCGGACGACCGATGAGTGGGTGGCGCTCTTCGATGCGGCGGGGGTGCCGAGCGGGCCGGTGAAGCTGACCGCGGAGCTTTTCGACGACCCCCAGGTGGCCGCCGACGAGCTCATCGTCGAGCTCGAGCACCCGATCCTCGGCCCGGTGAAGATGGCGAACAGCCCGCTGAAGATGAGCGGCGGCGAGACCGGTTCGCGCATGTCATCGCCGGCGTTGGGCCAGCACACCCGTGAGTTCCTCGGCGAGCTGGGCTACGACCCGGACGAGATTGCGGCCTTCGAACGCGAGCGCGTGGTCCGCGCCTGGGCCCGCGACTGACCCCTGCCCTTTACTGGACCGAGATGAGTTCGACTTCGAAGTAGAGCGGCGTGTTCGGCGGGATGGGTCCCTGCCCGCGCGCCCCGTAGGCGAGGTCCGGCGGGATGATGAGGTTGCGCTTGCCGCCGAC
>CAZYLL010000026.1:0-21617 GCA_964648195.1 uncultured Anaerolineaceae bacterium
GGCAGCGGGTCATGACTGACCCGCCTCGGATTACCCTCCCCCGTCCACCGCGCTGGGATGCCGGTCGCCGGAAGGCCGCGGCGCGCGGCGCGGTACGACATTCGAGGCGCCCACGCGGCAGCGGGTCATGACTGACCCGCCTCGGATTACCCTCCCCCGTCCACCGCGCTGCGATGGCGGTCGCCCGAAGGCCGTGGCACGTCGCACGGTACCGCACGGACCCTGCCCAATCCGGGGCGCGCCAGTGATGGCGCGCTGCGATGGCGGTCGCCCGAAGGCCGTGGCACGTCGCGCGGTACCGCACGGACCCTGCCCAATCCGAGGCGCGCCAGTGATGGCGCGCTGCGATGCCGATCGCCCGAAGGCCGCGGCGCGCGGCGCGGTACGACATTCGAGGCGCCCACGCGGCAGCGGGTCATGACCGGCCCGCCTCAGATTTCCCCTTCCCAGTCCACACCCCCGCCGTCCGAAATCACACCCATGCGGCAACCGCCGGCCGCACTTCGTACTTTTCGCCCGTCGCCCTTCGCCTTGCCCCTACCCGGGCGCGTACTCCGAAAGGCACGTCCACCGCACCCTCCCCTTCCGCCTCCGCCGCAACACCAGCCCCGCCCCCGCGCACAGCTCGTCGAGCGCCCCCGCCTTGATGTAGTCCGGGTCGCCCCGCACCTCGTTCACCACGAGCCTTCCCCCCGGCCGCAGCACGCGCCGCACTTCCTCCAGGCACGCCTGGCGGTCCGGCACCTCGCCGAGCACCGCCGCAATGAACACCACATCGAACGTCCCCGGCGCGAACGGCAGCGCCATCGCGTTCCCGGCGACTGCCGCAACGTTCTCCCGGTCCCCAACCCGGCGTAGCGCCATCTCCAGCATCTCCGGTTGCAGGTCGAACAGCACCAGCCGCCCCTGCAGCGTGGCATCGCGCAGAGCGATGCTGAAATAGCCCGGCCCGCACCCGAGCTCGAGCACCGTCTCTGTGCCGCCGAGGCCGATCCAGCGCACGACCGCCACCGGCGACTGGATGAGCCGCCGCACCGGGTGCAGCAGCGACCCGGCATTCTCGTGGGGGAACACCTTCCCCTTCCCCAACCCATATTCGATCTGGCGGGCCATCGCGCGCGCAGTCTACACGCCTCGCTTGCCCGGCGAGCACCAGGCCCGCGTCCCGCCCCCGCTCCCCCTGTAACCGATTCCTTTACCGCCGCGCGCCTCGCTGCCGTCACCCCCGCGAGCGTTCGCGCCATATCGAAGGCAAGAGCACCACGGAGCAGTCCGGTATGAGCACCCCACCTGTCAGCATCGCCTCCCGCGGCTACATCGTGCAGGCCGCCGCCATCCCCCAGGGCTTCGCCGCACACCTCCAGCGCGAAGGACTGGCCGGGCTCACCGCCCGCACCACCGACGGCCTCTACCTCGAACCCCGGGCCCCTCTCACCGCCGTCTTCGCCGCCTTCGAACGCTGCGGCATCCGAATCGATGGTGTCCGCCGCGCCGGCGGCGAGCCCTCCTGGCGCACCTGCGCCCGCCCGCCCGCACACGCCCGCGCGCGCCTCGCCAACCGCCGCTCGGCCGAATGGCTGCCCACCCTCCCCTGCGCGTAACAGGCGAACTTCGCACAACAAATCCACAAGACCGCGCCGATGTCCTATCATGCGAACCACTGCGAGCCGCGGGCATCCCTCCGGCGACTCAGCACACCGCAAAGGAACCTGTCTTGGAACTGCAAAACGTCGTGATCGTGGATGGTGTCCGTTCGGCTTTCGGCCGCGGCGGACGCGGCAAGCTGGTTGCTACCCGCCTCGATGAGGCCGGCGCCCAGATCGTCCGGGCGCTCATGGAGCGCAACCCGAAGGTCTCCCCATGGATGGTCGAGGACATCGGCATGGGCAACGTTGGCGGCGCCGGCGAGCTCGCCGGCATCGGCGCCGATACCATCGCCCGCCTGGCCGGCCTCCCCGCCGAAATCTCCGCCTTCGATAGCAACCGCCAGTGCGGCTCGAGCATGGAAACCCTCCACCGCATCGCCCAGTCCATCCAGGTCGGCGCAACCGAATGCGGCATCGCCCTCGGCGTTGAGCGCATGGGCCGCCAGCTCGGCGGCGGCGGTGGCAACCGCGCCACCACCCGCATCACCGAGTTCAACAAGCGCCGCCTCGAACAGACCCCCGAGCAGCGCAACATGGCCCCCAACCACTTCGATGACTTCAGCGTCCCCTTCCAGGACGAGATCCTCGACTACTCGCCCGTCCTCTCCATGACCCAGACCGCCCAGAATGTCGCCGAGGTCTACAACCTCAGCCGCGAGGAGATGGACCAGTTCGCCGTCGAAAGCCACCGCAAGGCTGTCGCCGCCTACGAAAAGGGCGTCTACAAGGACGAGGTCATCCCGCTCGAAGTCGAGGAACCCGTCTTCGATGCCGAGGGCAACTGGGTCGAGGCCGAGCGCGGCAAGACCATCGTCTTCGACCGCGACGAGTGCATCCGCCCCGGCACCAACATCGAGACGCTCTCGCAGCTGCCCCCGGTCAAGGGCATCGTCAGCCCCACGGGCTCCGAGCTGCGCATCACCGCCGGCAACTCCTGCCCCACCAACGACGGGATCAGCGCCGTCCTCCTCATGAGCGAAAAGAAGGCGCTCGAACTCGGCCTCGAACCGCTCGCCCGCATCGCCGGCTACGGCATCGCCGGCGTCAAGCCGCAGGTCATGGGCCTTGGCCCCATCCCCTCCACCAGGAAGGCCATGCGCCACGCCGGCATCACCGCCGACCAGATCGACCGCGTGGAGTTCAATGAGGCCTTCGCCGCGCAGGTCATCCCGTCCTGCAAAGAACTCGGCATCCCGATGGACCGCGTCAATGTGAACGGCGGCTCGATCGCCATCGGCCATCCCCTCGGCGCCACCGGCGCCCGCCTCGTCCTCACCGTCGCCCACGAACTGCGCCGCAGCGGTGGCCGCTACGGCCTCGCCACCCAGTGCATCGGCGCCGGCATGGGCATCAGCACCATCATCGAGCGCATGTAATCCGGGGACCCGGACCAACACTGAGAAGGGGGCCATCCGGCCCCCTTCTCGCTCTCCCGGAGCACGGGACGGATGGCGGCCCGGCGCGCCCTGGGGCGGCGTCGCGGGCGAACCGGGGCGGGTCAGTCATGACCCGCTGCGGCGTTGGCATGCCACGGACGCTGGCCGTCCAGCACGAAACACGGGACCCCCGAAAGGCGGCGGCGTTCGGGCGACAGGCATCCCAGCGCGCCATGACCGGCGCGCCCCGGCTCGCGGGTGCTGACGGCCCGGCGCACGACCCGTACACTCGCGCCAATACCTGCCAGAGGAGCCGTCTATGCCCGCACTCGATGGCATCAAAGTACTCGATCTCACCCAGTACGAAGCCGGCACCACCTGCACCCAGTACCTCGCCTGGTTCGGCGCCGATGTCGTCAAAATCGAGCGCCCCGGCGTCGGCGACCCGGGGCGCAACGTGGCGGGGAGCGGCAGGGACTCGCTCTACTTCCTTTCGTTCAACAACAACAAGCAAAGCGTGGCGATCGCCCTGGACACGCCGGAAGGCCGGGACCTGTTTCTGAAGATGGTGCCGAAGTTCGACGTGGTGGTGGAGAACTTCACCCTGGGGACGATGGAGAAGCTGGGCATCGGCTACGACGTGGTGAGCGCCATCAACCCCGCGATCATCTACGCCACCATCAAGGGCTTTGGCACCAGCGGCCCCCGGAGCGAATACAAATGCTTCGACATGATCGCCCAGGCCGCCGGCGGCGCCTTCAGCGTCACCGGTCCGCCCGATGGCCCGCCTATGCGCCCCGGCGCCACCTTCGGCGATACCGGCTCCGGCGTCCATGCCGCCCTTGGCATCCTCGCCGCGTACATCCAGCGGCTCCGCACCGGCCGCGGCCAGGTGGTCGAAATCGCCATGCAGGAAATCATCGCCAACTTCATGCGCGAGCCCATGTCCCAGCGCGAATGGCGCGGCAGCCCCATCGCCCGCCGCGGCAACCGCACCGTCGTCCCCACTGACCTCTACCCCTGCGCTCCCGGCGGCCCGAACGACTACCTCTACATCATGGTCGTCACGTCCCGCATGTGGGATTCGCTCGTCGCCGCGCTCGATATGCCAGAGCTCGGCATGGACCCGCGTTTCGCGACGGTACGCGACCGCCACCAGCACGGTGACGAGCTCTGGGAGCACATCGCCAACTGGACGCGGCAGCGGACCAAGTGGGAAGCGATGGACCACCTGGCAGCCGCCGGCGTGCCCTGCAGCGCGGTGTTTGATACCGACGACATCTTCAACGACCCGCACCTCAACGCCCGCAACATGATCCGCACCATCGAGCACCCCGTCGTCGGCGAGTTCCAGCTCCTCGCGCCGCCGATCCACCTGGGCGAACCGCAGGCAGAGCTCACCCGCGCGCCCCTCCTCGGCGAACACACGAGCGCCGTGCTCGCGCGCGAGCTCGGCCTGGGCGACGCCGAAATCCGTGCGCTGGCCGCCGGCGGCGTGCTCGGGATCGAGCCGCCGGTGCCTGCGCGGGGCTGAGCTACAACCGTCTCGGCGCCTTCTTGCCCCTGCCTCGCGCTCACCGTCCATAGCACCCACAAGCTTCGCCCGGCCACCTTCTCGCCGCATGAGGGCAGAGTTGCGCAATTTCCACACGCTGTACTGCAGAACTCTTCCCGCCCGCCGATGATCAGGCAAAGTGCCCTGGATACACACCCATGCGTGATATTTAGTCGCTGACGTTCCTGGCCTACGCTCAAACCCACCGCATCTCAGAAGCCTGTCTCGACCTCCAGGCCAACCGCGTGATGTGTGGCCGCAGGCTCTTCGCCGAGCAGCTGGCCGATGCCGGGATCACGGCGCTGGCCCACCTCGCCTGCGCCTCCGCGGCCATCCCGCCCTCCGGTAGCCGCGCCGCCGCCGAGGCCGTCCAGTCGGTCGCCGGCGCGCTCAAGTCGCTTCAGCAGCTCGACGAGCTCCTCTGGCGTGCGCAATCCTTTCCCGGTGCTGCCGAACAGCACGTGAAGCCGGTCCGCGCCATGTGCGGCGAGACCATCCCGCTCCTCCAGGTCCTCGGCGTCGAGCTTCGCGCCTACATCCGGCGGGCGAAGCTCGGCATCTCGTTCTTCCCCGGCCTCGAACCACCGAATGGCGCCCGGTCCCGGCGCCACGCCACTGGCGGCTGACCCCCGTTCTGCCATGATCTCCCCATGGCCGAATCCCTTGCCGGCAAGCTCCTCGTCGCCAGCCTCGCGCTCACCGACCCCAACTTCTTCCGCACCGTCGTGCTCCTCTGCCGGCACGATGATGAAGGAGCGCTGGGCCTCGTGCTCAACCGCCCACTCGAACTCGAACCGCTCGAATTTCACCTCCCCGAATGGGGGGGCAGTCTCGCCGCCCCGCCCGGCGTCGTCTTCCATGGCGGCCCGGTCGAAACCAGCTCCGCCCTCATCCTCGGCCGCCACCGGGACCCGCTTCCTCCCGGCTCTCCCAACGCTGTCACCGCCCGGACCGCCCTGCTCGACCTCTCCCGCCCCCTCGAAGAGCTCGCGCCCGGTCTCGAGGCGGTGCGCCTCTTCGCCGGCTACGCAGGCTGGTCGCCCGGCCAGCTCGAAGGTGAGCTCGAACAGGAAGCCTGGTTCGTGATCGACCCCCTCGAACCCGAAATCCTCACCCCCGAACCAGCGACCCTCTGGCGCGATGTCCTCCGCCGCCAGCCTGGCAGGCTCGCCATGTTCGCCTTCGCCCCCGCCGACCCTTCGGTGAACTGACCTACCGGTTGACCGCCGCCGCCCGGGGCGAGACCCTGCGCGCATGACCGACCGCATCTCCTGGTTCCCCATCGCCGACCGCGACTCGCTCTCCGATGAAACGAAGGCACTCTTCGCCCAGATCGAGGAAAAGCTCGGCTTCGTGCCCAACGTCTTCCGCGCCTTCGCCTGGCGCGAGACGCGCATGAACAAGTGGTGGGCCCACTTCGATGACCTCATGCAACCCTCGCCCGGCCTCGGCAAGGCCGAACGCGAGATGATCTCGGTCGTCGTCTCCATGCAGAACCAGTGCCTCTACTGCCTTACCAGCCATGGCTTCGCCGTCCGCGCCCTGCTCAAAGACCCGGTGAAAGGCGACCGCATCACCCTCGATTACCGGCGCGCCGGGCTCAGCGAGAAACAGATGGCCATGCTCGACTTCGCCGTCAAGCTCACGCTCGACCCGGTGACCGTGAGCGAGGAGGACATCGACGAACTCCGCGCCGCCGGGTTCAGCGATGAAGACACCTGGGACATCATCGAAGTGACGGCGATGTTCAACTACACGAACCGCCTGATGAGCGGCGCGGGCGTGATGCCCAACCCCGAATACCACGGCATGGCACGCTAGGCCCCACGCCCCGCCCACCCGGCCCTACCCATCGCCGATTCTCGATTGCCACCACGTCCCGGCCTCGCCGCTGGCAACGCACTGGACCGGGGCGAATGGTGCTTCCACACTCGCCGGGCAGGAAACGCCACCAAATCCCGCAACAAACGACATCTCCGGAATCGTCACCGCCATCTTCAAGTACAATAACGCGCAGCAACGGTTCGAAGGCTACTTCCCCGGGAGTGCCGGCATACCGGGTGCGAACGACTTCACGGCCTTCACGAAGGGCGAGGCCTACTGGCTCGCCATCAACAGCTCGAGCGGCGCCACCTGGACCGTTCTCGCCAACTAGCACGCAGGGGTACTCCAGCACATGAAGAGCGCAACACGAACCATCGCCCGGCCCGGCATTGCCCTGGCCGTCGCCCTCCTCCTGGCCCTCGCCAGCTTCTCCGTCTCGCTGGCGCAATCGCCGCCCAACCCGCCTTCCCGGTTCGTCGGCAGCGTCACCATCGATGGCGCGCCTGCCCCGGCCGGCACCGTCGTCGAGGTCCGCATTGGCGCGAGCACCTGTGGCGTGACCACCGTCTTCATGAGCGGCGGCCAGGCGCGCTACGCCGTCGATTCGCCCGCGCTCGACCCCTCGACCGCCCCGAACTGCGGCACCGATGGCTCCATCGTCTCGTTCTACGTGGCCGGGCGGCTCGCCACCCAGACCGCCCCCTGGCGCAACTGGGAGCTCAACCAGGTCGACCTCACCGTCGTCGCCGCCACCCCGACCGCCGTCGCGCCCACCCCGACGCCGCGCGTGCCGAGCCTGGGCAACACGGCCGGGACCGATTACGGCTTCAGCCCGCTCTGGATTGCGAGCCTCGCCTCGCTCGCGATCATCGGCTTCGCCGGCATGGGCTGGGCAGCAGTCCGCCGCGGCTAACCCTCGCACAGCCTGTTCGCCCAACTGCAGGGGCCTCGCCGTCAGCGGGGCCCCTGCAGTTGCATGCCACCCCTGCCACCTGGACGCCGGTGCTGGTCTCCGGGTATGCCACAGGTTGTGCGCCGGTTCACGGTGCCCCTGCCCCCAAAGCCAACGGGCCTGCCGCCCGGCACGACCCAGTGCGACGTTCACACGGGCGCGGGTCCGCTGGATCAGTGCAATAGCGCTCGTCCGCGCACGCACCCCGGCCCAACCATCGCAACCCGAACCGCAGACAACGGCACCGCCCGGGAGGGAATTCCCTCCCGGGCGGTGCATTCCAGGCAGGCTTCCGCTGTGCGCCTTCGCCCTACGCCAGCTTGAACCGGGCCGATGCCTTCTGCAGGGCTTCCGCCATCTCCCGCATCTGGTTGGCGGTCGCTGCAAGCTCCTCCGATTGCGCGGAGAGCTCTTCCGTCGAAGCCGAGACTTCTTCCGCCGAGGCGCTCGTCTGCTCGCTCGTCGCCGAGACCTGGATGATCGCCTCGGTCACCCGCGTTGTGCCAGCGGCCATCTCGCCGGCGCCCGCCGCCGATTCCTTCGCCAGCTCGGCGATCCCTTCGGCCGAGGTGATGATCCGCTCCGCACCCGAGGCCAGCCCCTGCACGTCGCGCGCAATCTCCTGCATCCGCGTCGCCGAAAGCTCCACCGTCCCGATGATGCTCGTCAGCGCCCGGCCCGCTTCCTCGGTGATGCGCTGGCCTTCCTGCACGTCCCGCACGCCGACGGCCATCGCTTCGACCGCTTCCTGGGTGCCCTGCTGCACCTTCGCAATGAGGTCTGCGATCTCCTTCGTCGATTCGCTCGAACGCTCGGCCAGCGACCGCACATTCTCGGCCACCACCGCGAAGCCCCGCCCCTGCTCACCCGCCCGGGCCGCCTCGATAGCAGCGTTCAGCGCCAGCAGGTTCGTCTGCGCGGCGATCTCGTCGATCGCCTTCACGATGTCGCCGATCTGCTGGCCGTATTCGCCCAGCTGGTCCACCGTCCGCGAGGCCCGCTGGACCGCCATCGCGATCGACTCCATCGAGGTGACCGCCTGGCCGACCGCCTGCTGGCCCTGCTGGGCCGCGGTCCGCGATTCCTCGGCCGCCTGCGCCACTTCCTTCGAGGCCGTCGCCACCACCTGGATGCGCTCGCCCATTTCGACCGCTTCCTGCCGCGACTGCGCGGCCGAATCGGCCGAGGTGGCCGCCCCGGCGGCAACCTGCTGCGAGCCCGAGGCCACCCGCTCGATCTCCCGCGCCGAATCCTGCGAGAGCCCGCTCAGCGAGACCGCCGAGCGCGTCACTTCGTTGATCGCCGTGGCGATCTGCCCCGTGGCCGCGGCCATCTGGTCGCTCGATTCGCCCAGCTGGACCGCCGCGTTCAGGATGCTATCGGCGTTTTCCTTCACCTGGCCGATGAGCGTCCGCAGGTTGGTGACCATCCGCGAGAGCGCATTGCCGAGCGCGTCGCTTTCGCCACGCGGGCGGACATTTGCCGTCAGGTCCCCGTTCGAGACCGCCTCTGCGGCGGCCACCATCTCGCTCAGGTAGGCCGTCATCTCCGTGAAGGAGTTCGCCAGGTCGCCCATCTCGTCCTTCGACTTCACGTTCACCCGGACGTTGACGTCGCCGCGGGCGATCGAATCCGCCGCGGCCGCTGCCTGGCCAGCTGCCCCGGCGATGCCGCGAGCCAGCCAGTAGGCGATACCAAAGCCCACGAGCGCCGCCACGATGGAGATGCTGATCATCATCGTGCGCGAGCTGGCGGCCGCGCTCGCCGCGGCATCTTTCGATTCCGAGGCCAGGTCGGCATTGAACTGGCCCGATTCATCGAGGGCCTTGTTCATCGCCGCGATGTCATCGGCCATCGCCGCCGCCGCTTCCGCGGCTTCCTTGTCTTTCCCCTGTTCCAGCAGCTTCAGGACTTGCTCCCGGCTGGCGATGACTTTATTCACCATCTCCTCGACCGGCGCCCACTGGTCGGCGTCGGCCTGGCTGGCGAAGGTATCGTGGTAGAGGAGGAGATACTCTTTGGCTTTGGCCATCTCCGCCCGGGAGGCCTCGATGAGCGGCGCGCGCTTGGAAAGGTCCGCCGTCAGGAAAGCGCGCTTCTCCTCACGCGCGCTCGCGATCATGTTGGCATTGGTCGCCAACGCGTACTGGACGCCGAGGACGTTCTCGCGGTAGAGCGCCTCCGTCCGGTCCGCTGCGCTTTGCAGCTGCATGATGCCGAGCACGGCGACCACCGCCAGCAGGGCGATGACCGCGCCGAACCCGGCGAGGAGTTTTTCGCGAAGACGTATGCGCATGGTGGGTGAGGTCCTGGGTTCCTGGGATGCCCCGTCCGAATTGGAGGCTCACGTGTATCCTCGAACCGGGTGCGAAGGCCGCATATGCGGGACAACTCCTATGCGAGTGGTCCTCCCCCATTACATTGCGAACGCGTTTCGCCCTCAGCCTCCCCTGCCACCATGGGCGGCTACTTGGTTGCCATCCATCTTAGGGATATAGTTAAAGGGTAATGCCTTCAGAGATCGGCCCCGAGTCCTCCGCGCCCGGCATCCACGTCGTCGTCGCCCCCCTGATCGATCTCCATTTCGCGCTTTACCTGCTCAGCCGCCATTGCCAGCAGCCCGACCGCTGGACGCCACCCTGGATTGCCGGGTTCGAGGCTGCCAACCAGTCACTCGTTGATGAGCTGATGGAGTTCTGGCCGGCAGCCGGCCTCGCCGCCCTGCCCAATGGCGAGCCCTACCGCGAATGGGGCGAGCTCCTGGTGGGGGCCTGGCGCGCCGGTGTCTTCTTCGCCCCCGACCCTGCCCCGGCCCTCGCCCGCGCCATTGAATCCCTGGCCGAACCGTTCGAAACGCCGCCCCTGCCCAGCGAGCCCCCTGAAGCCTGGGCCCTCGTCGACCGCCGGGTCGCGTTCCTGCGCGCCGATCCCGCCGCCCGCGCCCGCTACCTGGCCCTCCTCCAGCAGGCGTGGGCTGCGATGGCTCCGTTCTGGGAGCGGCAGGGCCGCCGCGAAGCTGCCGCAACCGCCGCCGGCCTCCAAACGCGCCTCCGGACCGAGACGGACCTCCGCCGCTTGGTGCCTGGCAACAGCTTCGTCCACAAGGATGCGTTCCAGCCGCAGATCGCGGCCGCCCGCGAGAAGGGCGAGCTCTACCTCGTGGCCCTCGGCCTTGGTGGCGAGGGGCAGCTCTACTGGTCGCTGCCGGGCGTCGTCCTCGTCGGCGTCGGCTCGGGCGTGGGCGAAAAGCTCGAGCGCCGCCGCGAACGCGCCGAGCAAGCTGCCGGCCGCTTCAAGGTGCTCTCCGACCCCACCCGCCTGGCCATCCTCTCCGAGCTCATCAACCCCGGCTATCACTCCGCCACCACCGTCACCGAGCTTGCCAGCCTCTTCGGGCTCTCCCAGCCCACGGTCAGCGTGCACATGAAGATGCTCCGCGAAGCCGGGCTGGTCACCGCCGTCCGCGAAGGCAACCAGGTCTCGTATCGCGTCTCCGAAGAGACGTTGCGCGAATACGTGCAGGGCGCGCTCGAAGAGGCGTTGCGGCGCGGCTACCGTCCGGCCGAACCTTCCGCCAGCCCCCGCTAGCACCGGCGCCGGCATGCGTGCAGAACCTCACACTTCTTAGGCATGTGGCTATTGACTTAGGTAGTTGGCTATGTTCCAATATGCCTACCCGAAAGGGAATCCTGGCAACGAGGTGCACCAACATGACGCTCTTCGACCCCCACAGCCATCACCTCATCCATCAACTCCGCCAGGAGCAGCTCGCCCGCAAGGCAGCCCGCCGCAAGCAACTCGGCCTCGATGCCATCGCCATGCCGTCGTTCGGCAGCCGCGCCCTCGTCGCCCTTCGCCTGCTCGCCACCCGCAGGGCCTCCCGCAGCGCGGCGAATCCCGCTCCGGTCGGCCCCGCCTCGCCCGAACCGCGCTAACCCGCGGCTTGCAACTGGTTCCAACGGCTGAGGCTCGCCACCCGGCGGGCCTCAGCCATCTCCTTCCCCTCGCTCTTCGCCCCTCGCCCTCCGTCCGTCGCATTCCCCGCCATCTGTGACAAATCGCACAGACTCCTCCAAACGGGGGACTCCCCCTCATCCCCGTGCAGGGCGTTCGCGGTCACCAGCCGGGCTTCAATACCAGCAGAGGCCCAACGCGGCCATCACCAGGGAGGAGAACCCACACCAATGAGCTACATCTGGCACCCCGAAGTCGTTTCGATCGTCCACCGGCAGCGTGGCATCGAGCTCGCCCGCGAAGCCGCCGCCGCCCGCCTGGCCGCCACCGGGGCCCGGCGCAATCGCGTCGAACGCTTCTTCATTCCTCGCCGCGAAGGCAAGGTCACCTGGCTCGATTCCGTCCTCGTGCACCGCTCCGCATGACTGACCCCCGAGGCCGCACAACCCGAAGGCCCGCCAGATCTGGCGGGCCTTCCCATTCCTGCCGCTATCCGCGGCTACGGTTCCTGCTGGCGGAGAGGGGGAGATTCGAACTCCCGGTGACTTGCGCCACACCGCTTTTCGAGAGCGGCACCATCAACCACTCGGACACCTCTCCACTCGCGATTGTACCAAGCGCCCCGCCGTACGGCACCCGCCATCCGAGGCGCGCCAGTCATGGCGCGCTGCGCTGTCGGTCCCCCGAACACCGCCCCGCCCCGCCCACCCAATCCGGCGAGCCCCGACCGTGAGGGAGGGTGCGATGTATCAAACGCGCCGGGATCTCGCACTCGGCGGACACCGGTCATCCCGGCGATGGACGCGCGATTGCGTAGCGGACGACGTGTTCCCTCCCTCACGGTCGGGGCTCGCGTCCAGCTCACACCGTTCTCGCACACTTCCGCGGCCCTCGGGCGAGTGACTTCCCGGCGCGCCATGACTGGCGCGCCCCGGATCAGGCCCGGCGGCATACCTTCACAGGCCGGCCGGTATGCGTGCCCTCTTCGAGGCCGGAACTCGCCGCTCACGACTCGCAACGGGCCACGGCGCTAGTTCAGCCGGAACGTATCCTCGTCCTCGTCGTCTTCATCCGTGTCGTCGCTGTACACGCCCGCCGGCGAACCCCGCCACACGCTCACGATGAAGTCCTCGCGGTACGGGTCGGCCGTCATTACCAGCTGCTCGTCCGCCGCGTCGATCAGCTGCTGGATGCGCTCCTCGTTCGCGTCGGCCGTCGTGCAGAGCGTCGCGTACACGTTCGACCCCTGGTAGTGCAGGTCGATCCGCCCCACGAGTCCCCCGTCTTCGAACACGGTGTACGACTCCGAATGGGGCGTGCGGCATTCCCGTTCAAACGAAATCACAGCGGCCGTACCTGTCCTCTCCCGATGATGGTCCACTTGTAGCTGGTCAATTCGCGCAGCCCCATCGGCCCGCGCGCGTGCATCTTCTGCGTCGAAATCCCCACCTCGGCGCCGAGGCCGAACTGCGCGCCATCGGTGAACTGCGTGCTCGCGTTCACGTACACCGCCGCCGAATCGACCTCGTCCAGGAACTCCATCGCGTTGCTGTAGTTCTCCGTCAGGATCGCGTCACTGTGGTGGCTCCCGTACCGCTCGATGTGCGCCATCGCCTCCGCCATCGAATCGACCACCCGCACGCCCACGCGCAGCGCCAGGTGCTCGGTCCGCCAGGTCTCCTCGGTCGCCGCTTCTACCGGCGCGCCGCTCCCCGCCAGGATCTCGCGCGCCCGCTCGTCGGCGATGAACGTCACCTTCGAGCCCCAAAGGGCCGCGAGCCGCCCCAGGAACGCCGGCGCCACCGCCTCGTGCACGAGCAGCGTGTCGACCGCGTTGCAGATGCTGTAGCGGCGCGTCTTCGCGTTGTCCACCACCCGCAGCGCCATCTCCAGGTCGAGGTCGACGTCGACATAAATCTGGACGACCGCGTCCCCGTGCGCGACCACGGGCATGGTCGCCTTGCGGCGCACGTAGTCGATGAGCTGCGCGCCCCCGCGCGGGACGATCAGGTCGACCAGGTCGTTCATCTCCAGCAGCTCATCCACGTGCGCCCGGTCGGGGTCGCTCACCACCTGCACGGCCCCGGCGGGCACCTCCGTGCCTTCGAGCGCTCGCTGGATGAGCTCGCCCAGCGCTGCGTTGCTGTGCCGCGCTTCCTTGCCGCCGCGCAGGATGCTCGCGTTGCCACTCTTCATCGCCAGCACGGCGATGTCGACGGTCACGTTCGGGCGCGACTCGTAGATGCAGGCGACCACCCCGAGCGGCACCCGCCGCCGCCCGATGAGCATGCCGTTCGGCAGCGTGCGCGAATCGAACACCTCGCCCACCGGGTCGTCGAGCCGCATCACCCCGCGCGTGTCGGCGGCGATGCCGCGCAGCCGGTCGGGGGTAAGCGTGAGCCGCTCGATGAAATAGTCATCGAGCCCGGCCTCGCGCGCGGCCTCGAGGTCGAGCGCGTTGGCGGAGAGGACAACGTCCTGCTCGGTTTCGAGGAGGGTCGCGATGCGCTCCAGCGCCGCGTTCTTGGCCGAAGACGAAAGCCGCGCGAGCGCCCGCGAGGCCACCCGCGCCGCCGCCGCCCGTTCGCGAAGTGCGGAAACCGTCGTAGTCATGGCGCAAGTGTACCAGCGCCGCGCCAGCGGGCGCGGAGAGGGAGCGGTGGCCGCCGCCGGTAGGAATCCGGGACACGCGCACCATCTTGACGGCGCATGGCCGAAATGCCTACCGTCGTGCCGGAGGCGGCAAGCATCGTGTCGCGGAAACGAACCTGGCTGGCTGCGGCGGTTGGCGCGGCAATCCTCCTAGTGGCTGCCGGTGGAGCAGTCGCACTCAACCGTGAACCACAAGGCGCCCGAGTGGTCCTCGTAACGCCGGTGCCCGAGACCCTTCGCGAACTCACGCTGCTTGAGGCGTGGCATCTTGCCGGGGCATCCGCTTCCGGCTGGGATGGCCGCTGGGCAATCACGGCCCTCTACAGCACCGATGTCAACGATGCGCCCACACCCGCTACCGGCGCTTCCGGCCGCCGCCGGACGTGGCAGGCCGACCTGGTCAACGACGCGGGCGCGACACGCTGGTTGCGAATGACCAACGGCGTCGCAGTCGACGCCATCGACCCCGGGTACCCCGCAACGGCAGTGGACGGAGGTCGTTCCCGGCCGCCGGCCATCGACTCTCCAGACCTCCTTGCGCTCGCTCTTCGCGAACGCCCGGCGCTTCGCCCCGGCACAGACAAGGCGCGAGGCTACCACTTCGCCTACGCCCCCGACCCGGTGACCGGCCGCTGGCTGGCATCCGTTTCGGGTGAGGCCACAGGGGCGCCTGCGCGAGTGCTCATCGATCCTGAAGCGAACGCCGTGGTGCGGGCCGAGCGCCTGGCCCTCCGCGGGGGTGGCTTGCTCGTATCCCGGGATGCAGGCGAAAGCTGGGCCGCGTCCCGGTTGTCCGGCGTGGTGACCGCGATTGCCGCTGATGCGGCCGCCCTGAAGGTAACTCCACGTGTCTTTGCCGCAGCGTGGTCCGGTGATTCGCTGGGGCTCTGGGCAACGAGCGATGCGGGGCATTCGTGGGCACGCGTAACGGTCCTCCCCGAGCGGGCTGGCCCCTCCGCGCGTGCCATGGTCGCCGGGCCATGGGATGGGGCCGATAGCGTACTACTGGCGACGAACGCGGGTGTCTGGGTGTATCGCATCCCCGACGGGTCGCTGCACGTCATCGAGACCGGAGGCCCGGTGCTCGACCTCCTGCTGGACGCGGACGGCACGCTCCACGCGATCTTTATGAAGCAGGCAGACCCGGAGTCGGCACGCCGCTACCGGTGGGACGCCGCAGGCTCGCGCTGGGAACTGGTGGAACAGCAGCGCGTGACCCGGTTCGCGGATACTCCCGGCGCCGTGGCCTTTGAGGAAGGTGGCGCCGGCCAAACCGTCCTGGCGTCCGGCGCTTCAGGACAGCACACCCTGCGGGTCACGCCGCGCGGCATCGAGTCGATGGGCGGTGTTGCTGCAGATTGGCAGGTCACCCAACCCGGCGGTGTTCTCGGTCTGGCGGTGGCCCCGGACTTCGATGATTCCGGGATGGCGCTGGCCGTCCTGTATCCGGGCACCGTTGTCCGGACGGCAGACCACGGCCAAACCTGGGGCCACGTGACCGAAGTCCCCGGGCGCGGTGCGCAAGTGACCTTCGCGGGGCGCACCCTGGCGTTCATCTCCGTTCCAGGGAGCGCTCAATGGGAAGGGTTCTGACGTCCATCGCTTTCGGTGCGGGCCACGATTCGGAGCGGCGCGCGCATGGACGTTGAATGGTACCTCCGAGCCATGCACGACATTCTGGAACAGGGGAAGTGGCCTCCGTTGCAACGGTCGACCCCGTTCAACATCTCATTCGCATACACTCGGAGAACTTGAGGGCGTACCGCACGCTCTCACCACCCGCCTCCCTGGCCGACGCGCACGCCGAAATCGTGAACGTTTCGGAGGCGATACGGGACCGTCTTCGCCAGGCCGGCAGTCTCGAAGACCTGCCCGCCACCGAGGTCCTCCGCGACCTCGTCGAGGGCGGGGCAGCTGCCTTCCGGGTGCTCCAGCGCGAGTCAGACCGCCTCGGCCTCGGCCTCTCGTTCCGCGGATAGCTCCAGCTCGCCCAGCACCTCCTCCGTGTGCTCGCCGAGCTGGGGCGCCGGGTAGCGGAAGCCCCCCGGCGTGCGCGAGAACTCCGCGTAGGAGCGCACACCGGCAACCGTCCCGAAGGGCGCCAGCTCGTACTCCTCCCAGAACCCGTTGGCGTGCAGCCACGGGTCCGTCGTTGTTTCGTCGCGGGTAACCGCCGCGATTGCCGGGATGCCCCTCCGGTGGAGCGTCCCCAGGACCGCGTCCCGCTCCATGCCGCCGAGTTTCGCTGCGATCGCCGCGGCGAGTTCCCCCGTCCGCGGTTCGTCCACCGCGCGAGGCCACCGCTCGCGCCAGCCCGGTTCGCCGAGCGCCTCGCACAGCGCCTCGCACTGGCCCGGGCCCGTCGCGGCAATCGCAATCCACCCGTCCGCGCATGCGTACAGCCCATCGAGCGCGCTCGTCCCCGCGCAATCCCTGTACCCCACCGGGGCGGGCGGACGCCCTTCGTACCATGTCAGTTCGCCCGACTGGCAGAGCACGGCCTGGTTCGCCAGCGACGTCCAGACATGCTGGCCCCGGCCCGTCCGCTCCCGCGCGTTGAGCGCGGTCACCACCGCGAACGCCGCCTGCAGCCCGCTCGCCTCGTCGTTCACCGGCAGCGTGTGGAACACCGGCTCACCATCGCCGCCCTGCGCCGACATCATCCCGCTGAGCGCCTGCAACAGCGGGTCGAACCCCGGGTCGGGCGCCAGCGGCCCCGTCTTCCCGTAGCCCAGCACCGAGCACGTGATGACCCGCGGGTTGATCGCGCTCAGGGTCGCGTGGTCGATCTTCAGCCGCTCGCTCACGCCGAGCCGGTAGTTGTCGACCACAACGTCCGAGGTCCGCACCAGCTCGTAGAACGTCTCCAGGTCCGCCGGGTCCTTCAGGTCGAGCACCACGCTGCGCTTGCCCCGGTTCCAGCCCGCGAAGCCGAGCGCCGCCGTGCGGAACGAGTCGCCGTGGCGCGGCTCCACCTTGATCACGTCGGCACCGTAGTTTGCCAGGATGGTCGGCCCGAACGGCCCCGCGATCACCACCCCGAGGTCGAGCACCCGGATGCCCGCAAGCGGCGCTTCGGTGCGCGCTTGAGCGGGTGCGGCCACAGCCTCCCGCGCTCCCCAGCCGATCGCTTCCGGCGTCGTATCGGTCATCAGCGCGCGCACCTCGCCCGGCGTCTCCGTCAGCTTCGACGAGACCCCCGGGACCACGACCGTGCCGAGCTCCGGGTGCCGTAGCTCGACGCGCATGGCGTTCGCGGCCACCTGCTCGCTTGCGAAGTACGGTTCGCGCTCGCCGACCGGGCCGGAGGGGACACCTGCTGCGTGCAGGATCTCCAGCCACTCGTGCCGCGGGCGCTCGGCGAAGCGCGCCTCCAGCCGTTCCATCGCCATCTGGTTGCCGGGCGCCTTCTGCAGGTTCGCGATCTCCCCGTCGATGCCTTCTTCGGCCAGGATCTCCACCAGGTCGAGCGCCTCCAGCGCCTGCATGAAGAACGGCATGAAGAGCGTCGCCAGGAACAGCCACTCGCCGTCGGCGCACTGGTAGAGGCGGTAGTTCGGGCTGCCGCCGCGGGTGCCCCGGCCTCCGACGATGCGCATCACGCCCTCTGCCCGGATCGCGCCGCCCGATTGCACCGCCGCCATCCCGTGCACGCCCGAGCACACGACCGCCTGCCCCAGGCCACTCCGCGCGCGTTCGAAGAGCGCCGCCCCGGCCGCCGCGGCGATGGCCTGCGCGTGCCCGTAGGCGACCTGCGGTGTGACCAGGTGCACCGGCACGTCTTCCCAGCTCGACTGCGCCCACGCGATCCCCGAGACCGCCTGCATCAGCGATTCCGCCGGCGGCACCTGGCACCACCGCCCGGTCGTCCCGAACATCGGCGCCCACAGGTGCACCAGGCGCGGGTGCGCGGTGGCCAGCGTCTCGCCATCGAGCCCCAGCCGCTCCAGCTCGCCGGGCGCGGCGTCGAAGACCGCCACATCAGCCTTCGCGAGGAGGTCGCGCGCTGCGGCCATCCCCGCGGTTGTTTCGAGGTCGAGCACGAGGCGCCGCTTGTTGCAGTTCCACGCGAGATAGCCGGGGTGGGCCGCCATCCGATCACCCGCCGGCGGTTCGACCTTGACGACGTCGGCGCCGAACTGCGCCAGCAGCCCGCAAGCCATCGGCCCGGCCACGCCCTGCGTAAAGTCGAGCACGCGCACACCCGCGTAGGGACCCTCAGCCATCTCGCCCTCTCGCCTCCCGGGATGGCGGCAAGCTTACGCATCGTGCGCGGGGAGGCAACCGGGGGCCGCGCCCTAATCCGCGGCGAAGTCCGTGGTTTCCTCGACCGCGCGGTAGTCCGCGTAATCCAGCCAGTGACACCAGAGGTTCCTGCCGGGCAAGCTGAGGCGCTGCCGGTAGCGCTCACTCCTCCAACCGGCGACCTCCACCGTCGCTCCAGTGCCGCCGTCCAGGACATCCTCGATCGCCGGAATGAGGTCGGTGTCGCCCGTGCAAACGATAGCAACGTCGTACACCCGGTCTTGTGCAAGCCGCACCAGGTCAACGGCCATCGCCACGTCGATTCCTTTCTCTTCCGGCCTTTGTCTGTTCACGACATTCGGCCGGCCGGGGGGATAACGGAGCGGCCGGTGAAACACGTAGCAGCCGGCACCCTCCCACGCCTTGCACTGCCTCACGTTGGCCCGATGCGCCTTCGGCTGGAGATTCGCGTCCGGCCGTCCGGTGTACAGCCTGACCTGCGTGAGGGTTCGGTCCGGATCGCGCGAGGCGAGGATCGCCCCAACTGCCTCCGGACGAAACTGTCCGCGGGTATACGGGTCGGTTAGATCATCAAAGAACGCCCGGCGGGCATTCCGGTAGAAGTTCTGCGCGTCGATGAAGACCATCACCCGCTTCACTGACCAGTCCTCAAAAGCAAAACCCCGTCAGCCCTCGAAGGGGCGACGGGGAGGATTGAGGTAATCGTGGCGAACCGAGGCCTGCCTGTCAAGAGTGATCTTCGTACCAACGGGGTCCGCCATGATACACGGCGCCACCTCCATTGAAGACCCCAGCCGCGCGGGCTGGTACCTTCCGCCCCATGCGCTATCGCCTGATCGCCATCGACCTCGATGGCACCCTCCTCAATTCGCGCGGGGTGGTCTCGCCCGCTACCGGCGAGGCCCTCCAGCGCGCTGCCGCCGCCGGCATCCTCCTCGCCCCCGCCACCGCCCGCTGGTACCAGGCCGCCGTGCGCCCGTTCGAAGCGCTCGGTCTCCGCGTCGCCGCCATCGCCTCGGCCGGCTCGGATATCCGGGGCGCTGACGGGACGGTCCTCGCCCGGCAGCCCCTCCCGTCCGACTTCGCGACGTTCATGGCCGACCTCTGCGACCGTGCCGGCTGGCCCGCTACCCTGGCCGTGCCGTCGAAGGCCTACCGCCGCGCGAACGAGCTCCCGCCCTGGGCCGCGCAAGCGCCGGAATGGCTCCAGCCCGTTACGCACCTCCGCGATGCCGACCTCTCGAGCCTGCTCGCCGTGTTGGCTGAGCCGCAACCCGGCGACCCTTATCTTCACGAGCTCGAAGCCTGGCGCGGCCGCGTCTCCATGCATTCGGCACTGGCATTCAACGGCGACGGCATGGTCACGCTCACCGCGCGAGGGGTCGACAAGGGGTCCGGGTTGCTCGCGCTCTGCCGGTCGCTCGGCATCGACCCCGCCGAGGCTGTCGCCATCGGCGATAGCGAGGTCGACATCCCCATGTTCCCCATCGCTGGCCTCGCCGTGGCGGTCGAATCGGGCACCCCCGAAGCGCGCGCCGCCGCCCACCGCCTCATCCCCTCGCCCGACGACGACGGAATCGCCCTGCTGATCGACGAACTGCTCGCCGGCGCCTGAACCTACGCCGACCGCAGCACCAGCGTGACCAACTCGCGTTCGACCCCGCCGAGGCGGCGCTTGTACTCCTCCTCACCCCGGAGGAAGTCGAACCGCCGCTTCCCCCGCTCGCAGGCATCGCGGATCGCCCACGCCTTGCTCACCAGCCCCGCCGCGAGGTGCCCGAAGGCCGGGTCGTAGCCGCTGTTATAGAGGTACACGTTTGCCTCGTCCTCGAACGCGAGGGTCATCGCGATCTCCGCTCCGTCCAGCGTCAGCGTCGAAAGCCGCAGCATCCCGAGCGCCGGGAACGTCGCAGCCAGGTCGCGGAAGAACGCCTCCATCACGGGCGTCAAAAACTCGTCCTTGTCACCCCGGCTGATGCGCATCAGTTCGAAGAATCGGTCGAGCTTTGCCGCGATGCCCCCCGGGGTGCCGGCGCTTTCGAACCCGGCTGTGCCCGCGGCTTCGAGGTTGCGCATCTTGCGCCGCAGCTCGTGCCGGTCCTTCTTCGAAAGCGCCGCCACGTACGCCTCGAAGTCGCCCGGCAGGTCGACCCCCGGGCAGACCGCCTCGTGGCTGCGCTCCACGCTCCACCCGAGGGTGGCCGCCCGCTCGATAGCGGCGGTCATGGGCGCATCGGCGGGCAGCCCCCAGAAGGTCACGGCAGGGGTCAGGTCTTCGCGCAGCCACTCCAGGATGCCCGCCGCGACCGCGTCCTCCTCGCCGGGCAGGGCGAGCGGTCCCGCGTAGTCGCGCACGTTGTGGTCGCCGAGCTCGCGCGCCATATCGCGCTCCATGTCGAAAGCGGCGACACCGAGGAGCTCTTCCTCGCGCCGGATGGAAAGGAACACCGGCGCGGAGCCGGCGCCAAAGTGGCGCAGCCACACCGCATGCCACGCAGGGTGGAGAAACGGCGTCGCCCCCGGCACCCGCGCGTGGAGCGCGGCCCACTCCGCTTCGAGAGACTCGAACGCTTCAGACGTGATCAGGGGGAGGCCAGGCACGGTGGGATTGTCGATTGCCGGCCGCCCGTTGTCGATCGCTGCCCTTACCGGTCCATGGCAGCCCAGAGGTCGGTCTGTGTCACGCTGAAACCAGGCATGGCCGCCGTTTCGAGGGCCTCGCCGGGTCCGAGCTGCACTCCATCGCGTTCCGCATCGAAGACTTCCACTACCCGGGCGTACGGGTCGATGAGCCAGCACGCGTCAACGCCATTCGACCTGAAGGCGCGGCACTTGCGGCGCACCTCAGCCATCGTCTGCTCTTCGGAGCGGATTTCCACTGCCAGCGTTGGCATGCTCGTCTCGCTCATGTCCCGGTCCGGCCCCCAGTACGCGGTGTCCGCCAGCCGGTAACCCGACCCATCGGGAAGCCGTACACGCCGCTCGGGGCCCCCTCGGCCTCCATGACGCAGGATGTAGCCGTAGATCAGGTAGTCGAAAAACATGACGAGCTGGGCGTGGAGGCTGTCGGGCATGGGTTTCTGCAGGACCAATCCGTCGACGTATTCGAGGTACGGCTTCTCCTCGGGCAGCGCGAGGTACTGCTCTTCGGTCATGCGGCGGCCGTGATGCCTGGAGGTGGGGACGTGCTGCGCGGGTGCCATGGGACGTCGAATGGCCATATGGCCAGTATACGCCCGCGGCGCCGAATCCGGGGCGCGCCGGTCATGGCGCGCTGGGATGCCACTCGCCCGAACGGCGCCGGAACATCGCCCCGGCCCCGCCCGAGCGGAATGCGATGCCCCGGTGGGTCATGACTGACCCGTCCCGGTTTTCGTATGCGTGAGGATCCG
>CAZYLL010000026.1:21717-32191 GCA_964648195.1 uncultured Anaerolineaceae bacterium
ATGCCCCGGTGGGTCATGACTGACCCGTCCCGGTTTTCGTATGCGTGAGGATCCGGGGCGCGCCGGTCATGGCGCGCTGGGATGCCGCTCGCCCGAACGGCGCCGGAACATCGGCGAGGCCTCCGCCCGTGCGGAATGCGATGCCCCGGTGGTGTGCCCAGGTCCCGGGGGGTCATGACTGACCCGTCCCGGTTTTCGTATGCGTGAGGATCCGAGGCGCGCCGGTCATGGCGCGCTGGGATGCCGCTCGCCCGAACGGCGCCGGAACATCGGCGAGGCCTCCGCCCGTGCGGAATGCGATGCCCCGGTGGTGTGCCCAGGTCCCGGGGGGTCATGACTGACCCGTCCCGGTTTTCGTATGCTCAGAGCGACCGCAGGAACTTCACGAGCGCCGCGTTCACCTCGGCCGGGCGCTCCTGCTGCACCCAGTGGCCCGCCCCCGGCACCAGCACCAGGTCCCTCAGGTTCGGCACCCCGGCCCGGATGTTCGCCTCCGGGGCGAATCCGCGCACCGGGTCCTTCTCCCCGGTGATGAACAGCGCCGGCACCGTGACCTTCGCGTTCCGCCAGGCCCCCAGCAACTCCCACGTCCGGTCCAGGTTCCGGTACCAGTTCAGCCCGCCCCGGAAGCCGGTCCGCCTGAACTCACCCACGAAGAAGTCCAGGTCGGCCTGCGAGAGCCACGCGGGCAGCTGCTCCGGGTCCACCATGCCATCGAGGAACTTCGCCCCGGCCATCGGGCGGGGGGCCAGCGCTTCCTGCGCGCGGGGCATATCACCCGAGGCGCTGAAGTAGAGTTTCCGGATCGTTGTCGCCACGTCGGCTTCGAGCTCGGCCTCGGCGACGCCCGGCTCCTGGAAGTAGAGGATGTAGAAAAAGTTGTCGCCAAACGCCATCTTCAGCCCGGTGGTCGGGCGCATGTCCCCCCGGGGCGAATAGGGCACGCTCATCCCCACCACCGCCGGGAAGCGGTCGGGCCGCAGCAGGGCCGAGTTCCAGGCCACCGGCGCCCCCCAGTCGTGCCCCACGATGACCGCCGTCTCTTCGCCCAGCGCATCGAGCAGCCCGACGATGTCGCCCACCATGTGGAGCTGGGTGTACTGGTCGATGGCTTCCGGCTTGTCCGTCTGGCCGTAGCCCCGCTGGTCGGGCGCGACCGCGTGGTAGCCCGCTTCGGCCAGCGCGACCAGCTGGTGACGCCACGAATACCAGGATTCGGGCCAGCCGTGGCAGAGCACCACCAGCGGCCCGCTTCCCGCCTCGGCGATGTGCATCTTGATCCCGTTGGTCTGGACGGTGCGGTGGGTTATCTCGGTCATGTGGCAGTGGGCACCCCGTGCAAAGTGAGAACGCGAGTGTGCACGCCCGCGGCCCATTCCGCCACCTCCGGGGTCAGTGGGGCGAGGTGTGCTGCGCCCAGAACAATTTACAAAACATAGTATTGACTCTCCCGTGTGTGTGTGTCTAATTTGGCGGCGCACTCGGGGCCCGGCAGCACAGACGTTAGCGGAGGTTCGAAATGCTGCGGAAGCGCATCCGAACGAGGGGTGCATTGCTGCTGGCCGCCGTTGCGGCGGTCGTGGCGATAGTCAGCTTCGCGTTCGGAAGAATGTATCTCGGGCCGGACGACCCGGTCGTGGCATCGCCCGGAGAACCGCCATCGACACCCGGCGACGTGACGCCGCTCCCGGCACCGGGGCCGGATGATTCGATCGACACCAGCAAGCCCGGCTGGGGACTCTCTTATCTCGAAGCCGATAAAGCGCTGCCTCGCTTCGACCAGGTAGTCAACGGGATTGCCGTGGGCCCTACGGCAATGCACAAATCCGGCACGTGGTGCACCCCGGGCCAGGCCCGGTGGGTCGATGCCAGTGAAGCCGAGGGGACGCCGCTGGCGCTCCCGGACCAGTTCCCGGCCGGCGGCGTGGCAACGGATGCCCGGGCGGTGAGGTGTGGCGACACCATCGTCCACTCGGAGGTCACGGTCGAATTCCCCGCTTCGCCAACGAGTGCGGCCGAGATCGCCTCGGGAAAGAGCTGGTTCGATGTCCAGCACGGCGGCCAGATGATCGTCTACAAGGATCTTTTTTCCGCGCCGGGATTCTCCTCGCAGATCGCGGCGGAGCGCTGGGAAAGCGCTACCGTGAATGGACTACCCGCGGCGCTCGGCCGCGCGGTCCTGCGCGATGAATTCGGCGAAAGCGCTGTCATCGTCTGGGATGAACAACGCAACCTCCAGGTCGTGGTGCGGGGCTTCGAGGTCCATGTCGATGACCTCCTCGCCGTGGCCAGGGAGGCCGTGCGATGAACGCCAGGGTCATCGTTCCCGCGCTCGCGGCGGTGGCGCTCCTGGCCGCTGCTCTCGGCGCTCTCAGCTCGTCCCCCGCACGAGCGGTCACCAACTACGGGCTCTATGTCAACCCTGGCGCATCCTCGAACTCCCTCACCTGCGGCTGGCATTCGACCTGTGTGTGGCCGTACTCGTGGGGCAATGCTTTGGACTGGGGAAACGACCCATCGACCAACAGGTACGTCTACTGGCGCTCCTGGGGGACCGCCGATAGCGGTCCGGGCACCATGGCGTATGCCTACCCGTACGATGCCAGTAGCAGCATCTGCTACGGCGCTGGTAGCCACGTTTATGATCTGGGCTGGACCTGGCGCGGTTCCGTCGTCTGGCTTCACACGTCCCTGAGTGGGAGTGCGCCGACAGTGTACGTCAATGGCAACTGGGCGGGAGCGTATACGAGCGCAGGCCCGATGGGGACCACGGTGAGCAGCGAGAAGGACGGCTCATGTCCCTGGGACGGCCCCCATCTCCACCAGTACAGCACCGCAAGCGGCTGGTATGCCAATACCGGTGTCTATCCCAGCGCACCGAACACCGGCACTGGTTACGACCTGACCAGCTTCGGCAACTGGCAAAACGGGACAGGCTGGAGCAACTGAGCCGCCGGAACCACCTTGGGGGACGGCATCCAATCTGGGGCTATCCCCGAGGGTTCCTACTTCGCCCGCGCCAGGTGCTCCCGCAGCGCGGCCGTCACCGCCTCGGGGTTTTCCAGCGGCGAGTGGTGCCCGGTGCCCGGGATTCGCACCAGCTTCGCCCCCGGGATCGCCGCCGCCATCGCCTCCGCCCGGTCCGGCGTCGTTGCGATGTCGAGTTCGCCCACGATCACCGTCACCGGCACCGAGATGATCCCCAGCCGGTCGAGCACGTCCACCCGGTTCGTCACGGTCCGCAACGCCCGCCCGGCAACCGCCTCCATGTCGTTCGCCGCCAGCTTCTCCAGCACAGCGGCCTTGCGCGCCGGGTCCGAAAGATAGGGCGCCCCGAAGAGGATGTTCGCGACCGGCTCGGCCACCGCCTGCCACCCCATCGCCAGCACGGCCTGGCCCAGCTGCCCGTAGGCGGCCACCTTCTCCGGTGATTCCGGCTGCGCGTCGGTATCGACCAGTACGAGGCTCTTCACACTGTGCGGGTGCTCGAGCGCCATCGGCATCGCCGTCATCCCGCCCATCGAAAGCCCAACGATGTGCGCGCTCGGTGCGCCCACGGCACGGAGGAAGGCCGCCATGTAGTCCGCCAGGTCGAAGAACGAGTACTCGTGGTCCACGTCCGGCGTCTGGCCGTGCCCGATGAGGTCAACCGCGATGCAGCGGTAGCTGTCCTTGAGCGCGGCCACCTGGTGGTCCCAGAGCGTGTGGTCCCAGGTCAGCCCGTGGATGAAGAGGACCGGGTCTCCGGCGCCCTCGTCGTTGTAATAGAAAGTCGCGTCACGGACGGTCGCGGTCGGCATCGTTGCTCCTTGCGCGATGTGCGCGGCCCGCCTGCGGGAGGGGTAGCATAGCCCAACTCTCTCCCGTGGAGGCCACCGTGAGCTTTATTGGTACAGACGAGATCGCAATCGACCAGCCCGAGCACTACGATTGGCCCGCCCTGGTGGGCGACCTGAACCGCCTGCTCCGCCTCAAGACGACCCCCATCGGCATGAAGATGTTCGCCACCAGGGCCGAAATGGAGGCGATCCCCCGCATCCGCCGCCCGAACGCCATCCACACCACCGACCAGGTCGTCGCCCAGGCAGCCCGCCTCGGCTGGACCGTCGGCATCACCGCCGAGGACCTGGCCGGGGCCCAGTGCAGCGCCGTCATCGGCCTCTCCCCACGCGACGAGCGCTGGCTTTCGGGCAAGAACATGGCCGGCGTCTGGTTCGAGACCATCGAGGATTCGGCCGCCCACCAGGCCGCCATGGATGTGGTCCCGTTCGGCCAGTACGAGGCCATGGCCGTATCGCCGCTCGCCTCAGGGCGGCTCGACCCCCCGGACATCTGCCTCATCTATGCCACCCCGGGCCAGATGATCATCCTCATCAACGGTCTCCAGTGGAGCGGCTACCGCAAGTTCGAATGGAGCGTGGTGGGCGAATCCGCCTGCGCCGATTCGTGGGGGCGCGCCCTCAAGACGGGCGAGCCCAGCCTGGCCATCCCCTGCTTCGCCGAGCGCCGCTACGGCGGGGTCCTCGACGACGAGCTGCTGATGGCCCTGCCGCCGAAGTACATCCCGCGCGCCATCGCCGGCATGGAGCGCCTCGCCGGGAACGGCCTCCGCTACCCCATCCCCCAGTACGGGATCCAGAGCGACGCCCGCGCCGGCCTGGCCGTCAGCTACGGGGGTTAGGGAGGGAGAGGCAGGCACGCCTGCCACCGGACGGGGCCGGGAACAGGAGTGGCAAGAGGAACAGCGAGAACAATCGAGCCGCCGTGGCTAAGCCTGTTTCGTATGAATCGTGGTGAGTGCCGATGTGGCGGGAGACGTCATCGTCTCGATGATCAGCTGGCAAATGGCATGCCCCGGATAGAGCTCCAGCGGGTAGGGTCCCGAGTTTCGAAGCTCCAGTTGTAGCGGGTTGTTGAAGGACGCGTGCACTGTGGGGGCGGTTTGATGGATGGACAGGCCGAGGCGGGCGAGTGTACTCCTCCCCTCCACGCGGGCACAGAGGAAGTTGGGAAGTGTGATTTCCTCCAGCGTCCAGGCCAAAGCGAACTCGCCGGGAGAGATGAGGAAGGAGTTGTCGCCCGTCACTTCCTCTTCCTGCCCCAGACTCGCGATCGCCTCCATCACCGAGGTACTCACGCGGGTATCAACTGATGCCTTCACGGCCGTGGGCAGGGCTTTGAGGCGCGTGAATCTTCGGCCGAGCCGGAGGTCGACCGAGGAAGTCTGAACCGCATCCACCGGTGGAGCCGGATCAATTCTCAGGCGTCCAGAAGCAAGAAGGGACCAGATCTCGTGATCAGACAGCACTGCCATGAAGGGCATCGACCTTGTCCGCCGGGACCGCTATCCGCTCTCCGGACGGAAAATCGACAAGCTTGCCCTCACCACCCATGACCACGCCGACCAAAGCTCCGCGGACCCTGGGGCCGGAACCATTGTCCTCGAAGAACTTCGAGCCGGTGATAACCAGGCCGGTGCCGCCGTAGACCCGCTGAACCTCGCAGATCACTTCGTTCGCTGGGAGGGCCGTGAATGACTCACACTTGACCCAGACTTTGGTAGGGGCGTCAAGGAAGTTCGGCATCTCAATCTTGGGCATCGCTTGTCTCCCGGCGGACTCTCGGGTAGGGATGGGGCGTTGTCAAGTCCTGATCCGCAACGGATCTTGAACGTTTGTTCTCCTCATGGCTAGTCGATTATGACATGTCCAGCGTAAAATCTTGCCTCAAAGTCTTGACGAACGGTCGGGGCGGGATGCCCAGTCCACGCGAAGGACACGCCAAACCGCCGGGAGCATGCTCCCGGCGGTCCAGTGGGGCACGGCTGGCAGCCGGTTTATTGCTTCGGCGTGCGCGTCCCGCAGTACTTCGCGCCGATGAAGTGGCCACCCCAGACCGGCGCTACCGGGCAGAGGTTGAACACCCCCGTCGCAATCGGCACCAGACCGAAGGCCGCGATGGCGAGGCCCGCACCACCGCCGACAACGGTCAGCCCGGTGCCGATAATGGTCGCCCCCATGGCCACCCGGACGGTCCGGCCGCCCTTCGCTGCCATGAATCGCGAGAAGGCGCTGCCTTCAAGGTCCGCGGTTTCGGAATGCAAGCTCATTTGAGATACCCCCTCGAATCGGAAATCGGAAATCAGAAAACGTGAATGACGGTCAGTGGGCGAAACGCACGTCGGGCAGCATCCGGTCGGCCCAGCGCGGCAGCCACCAGGCGCGGC
This sequence comes from uncultured Anaerolineaceae bacterium, assembly GCA_964648195.1. GTDB lineage: Bacteria > Chloroflexota > Dehalococcoidia > Tepidiformales > Tepidiformaceae > Amarobacter. The sequence goes on from CAZYLL010000026.1 coordinate 27,944, forward strand.
GCCCGACGAGATGCAGGACAGCCGGCACGAGCACCAGCCGCACCAGGAACGCATCGACCAGCACCGCCGTGCCGAGGATGAGCCCCATCTCCTTCATCGGGAGCGTGCCCGCGATGGCGAACGTGTAGAACACCGCGATCATCACGCCCGCGGCCGCCACGATTGGCCGCCCCGTGTGCGCGAGTGCCCCCTCCACGGCCTCCGATGCGTCGTTCGAGCGCTCGAAGTGCTCGCGGGCCGAGGCCAGCAGGAACACCGTGTAGTCCATCGAGATGGCGAACACCAGCGCGAAGAAGAACAACGGCGCCCACGAGGTCAGGTAGCCCTGGCTCTCGAAGCCCATCGGCCCGGCCGCCCAGCCGTGCTGGAACGCCAGTGCCCCAACACCGAAGGCCGCGCCCACCGAGAGCAGGTTGAAGACCACGCCCGCGAAGGCGATGAAGACGGCCTGCAGCGCGAACAGCAACAGCAGGAAGCCCAGCACCAGCACCACGCCGATGACGATCGGGGCGCGGTCGCGCAGCGTTTGGTCCAGGTCGTAGTTCTCAGCCACCGGTCCGCCGACCAGGACGTTGCCGGGCAGCGTGTCGCGCAGCGTGTTGACGAGGCTGTAGATCTCGTCGCTCGATGGGTCGAAGGCGCTCATTGCCTGGATCAGGCTCGCACCACCGGCGCCCTGCTGCGGAGGCATGGCCATCACAATGCCCGGCGTCTCACTCACGACGCCCGCGATCGCTTCCGCATCCGTGCCGGCGGGCACCACCACCTGGATGGGGCCGGGTGCGCCGGGACCGAAGCCCGAGGCCAGGGCGTCGTAGCCCTCCCGCGCCTGCCGGTCGCCCGGCAGCACCGAGATGGAGGGCATGCCCGTCTTCAGGTCGAGCAGCGGCGCGGCGAGCAGCAACAGTACCGCGGTCGAGCCGATGGCCAGCAAGCCGGCCCGCGACTGCACGCGCCGGGCGAACGCGGCCCACCAGGGGCTCCGGTGCTCGCCCGCCGTGTGCCACGGGAGCGACAGCCGGTTGATCCATGGCCCGATGACCGCCGGGAGCAGTGTCAGCGCGGCCAGCAGCACGAACGCAACCGCCAGCATCATGCCCGCCGCCATCGACCGGAACGCCGGGATGGGCACGAGCAGGATGGCCGAGAGGCTGATGAGCACCGTCAGGCCGCTGAAGAGCACCGCCTTGCCCGCCGTGTCCATCGTCACCGCGACCGCGAACTTCGGGTCCTCCGGCGTCGCGTGGATGGCGCCCCGGTACCGGGAGACGATGAACAGGGCGTAATCGATGCCCAGCGCCAGGGCGAACATGATGGCGAAGTTCAGCGTCCAGATGGAGAGGTCCGTGAACTGCGTGACGCCGTAGAGGATGCCCATCGCCGAGATGAGCCCGGCCGCCGTCAGCATCAGCGGCAGTCCCGCCGCCGCGAGCGAACCGAACGCGATCACGAGGATGACCAGCGTGATCGGCCAGGTCAGCATCTCGGCCTTCATCATCCCTTCGCGGTTGACCTCGTTGAAGTCGTTCCAGAAGGCAGGCGAGCCGGTGAGCGCCACCAGGATGCCGTCGCCGGAAAGCTCCTTCACGTCGTCAGCGATGCGCCCGGCGGCGAACACCGCCTCGGTCGGGTCGACTACCGCGCCTGCCTGGAGCATCACGGTCTTGCCGTCGGGGCCTGGCTGCGGTGGCATCGCCGGGCCGAAAGCCGGCTCGCTGTCGAGGACCGCCGTCGCGGCTGCGATGCGCTCCGCGAAGGCCGGGTCCTGGTAGGTCAGCGTGTCCGACTGGAGGACGATGACGGCCGACTGCGAGGAGAGGCCGCCGAACTCGCGCTCGATGGCCTGTCGGGCAGCGAGCGAATCCGAACCTTCGACTTCCCACATGGCGCCCGAAAGCGCGTGCTCGAGCTTCGGCGCGAACACGCCGAGCCCGACCACCACCAGCGCCCACACCGCGATGACCGCGAGCCGGTGGCCCGCCATGAAGCGGCCGGTGTTCCCGAGGGGGCCTGGGGTCATTTCAATACTCCATGAAGATGTAACGATAAAAAGGCCACGGTGTTCCCTCCTGTGGAAACGCTGGAGATTAGACGGCCGAGAAAGCGCGCGCGTCCTCTTCCGCCTGCTGGCGCAGGCGTTCGCAGACCAGGTCGCAGAGCTGCGTGAGGCTCGGGTCGGCCACGCGATAATACGCGGCGGTCCCTTCGGCCCGGCGTGCCACGAGCCGGGCATCGGCCAGCGTCCGCAGGTGCTTGCTGATGTTCGCCTGGCTCATGCCGAGACGCTCCACCAGCTGGCCGACGTTCAGCTCTCCCTCCGCGAGGAGGGTGCGCAGGATCGCCAGGCGGGTGGAGTCGCCCAGGACGCGGAAGCGTTCGGCGACGTGTTCGAGGAGGTGCGCGGGGACCATCTCGGCCATGCGTGCAACTCTATCGCTCTATAACGATAGATGCAAGGGCTCTACCGCTTGCGCTCTTCCCACAGCCCGCAGGTCGTCTCCGTGTCGTCCAAAAACGGCCCCACGCACTCCCGCCCGTCGCGGATGATGTGGCGGCAGATGTTGATGAGGCCCTGGCCCAGCCGGTGGCTGCCCATGGTGACCTGGAGGTAGGCGCAGCGCGCGGCGAAGCGGGTTGGTGCGTATTCCGCGCCGGGGAGGGCATCCATGCCCCTCCAACTCTACCGGCGATCCCGCAATCGACAAACGCCAGACCCGGGGCGCGCCGGTCATGGCGCGCCGGGATGCCCGTCCCGCGAACGGCGCCGCAAGGTCGCTCCCCCGGTGATGCGGCCATGCCGCGGAGGCGGCGCGCTATGGCGTTCGGGCCATGTGATCCGAGGCGCGCCAGTCATGGCGCGCTGGGATGCCCGTGCCGCGAACGCGGCAGCCGGAATTCGCGGGGTCGGCCGGTCACGCCTCTCAGGCGGCGCGCTACGGCGTTCGGGCAACCGGATCCGCAGCGGGTCATGACTGACCCGCCTCGGATGATTGCGTGGGTCGTTATCTGAGGCGCGCCGGTCATGGCGCGCTGGGATGCCCGTCCCGCGAACGCGGCAGCCGGAATTCGCGGGGTCGGCCGGTCACGCCGGCGAAGAGGCGCTCGTGGCGGTCCCATCGCCGCAGCGGGTCATGACTGACCCGCCTCGGTTCTTCGTTGGCTATCATTCCGGCCATGTCCGAGGACTCGGGGTTCCGGGGCGAGCCGCTGGCCTACTTCCTCACCCTGGCCGGATACGGCACACGACTGCACGGCGACGCCCGCGGGACGGTTGACCGCCGCCACAACACGCCCGGCGAGCCGCCCCTGCGCCGCGACGACTTCCGGAAGGATTTCGCGCGGCGCAGCCTGAACTGGCAACCGATGACCTTTGGGGAGGAAGCCCGTCGCATCGTCGAAGCGAGCTTCAAGGCGACATGCACATTCCAGGGCTGGAAGCTTCTCGCCGTTCACTGCCGCACCAACCACGTGCACGCCGTGGTCGTGGTACACGACACCCCTTCGCGAGTGATGCACGACCTGAAGTGGCGGGCCACGCGCGCGCTTCGCGATGGGCATGTGGTGGCGGGGTCGCGCCCGGTCTGGGCGCGTCACGGGAGCACGCGATACCTGTGGACCGAGGCGGATGTGTCGGCGGCAATCGCCTACACGCTGGAGGCGCAGGGAACGTTCCTGCCGGGCACCGGGGAGTGGCGACCATACGAGTAGCCAGGCCCGGGGCGCGCCAGTGATGGCGCGCTTGGATGTCCGTCCCGCGAACGCGGCAGCCGGAATTCGCGGGGTCGGCCGGTCACGCCGGCGAAGAGGCGCTCGTGGCGGTCCCATCGCGGCAGCGGGTCATGACTGACCCGCCTCGGATGATTGCGTGGGTCGTTATCCGGGGCGCGCCAGTGATGGGGCGCTGGGATGTCCGTCCCTCGAACGCGGCAGCCGGAATTCGCGGGGTCGGCCGGTCACGCCTCTCAGGCGGCGCGCTACGGCGTTCGGGCAACCGGATCCGCAGCGGGTCATGACTGACCCGCCTCGGATGATTGCGTGGGTCGTTATCCGGGGCGCGCCAGTGATGGGGCGCTGGGATGTCCGTCCCTCGAACGCGGCAGCCGGAATTCGCGGGGTCGGCCGGTCACGCCTCTCAGGCGGCGCGCTACGGTGTTCGGGCCATGTGATCCGAGGCGCGCCGGTCATGGCGCGCTGGGATGCCCGTCCCGCGAACGGCGCCGGAAGGTCGCTCCCCCGGTGATGCGGCCA
>CAZYLL010000027.1:0-28961 GCA_964648195.1 uncultured Anaerolineaceae bacterium
GGCGCGCTGCACGTCCCCGCCAGCGCAGCGCCGCGGGACGTCAGGCCCTCACCCCGCATCCGAACAGCGACCGGGGGGAGGGAGGAGGGAGGAGGGAGGAGGGACCGCCCCACGCCGTACATCCGGGGCGCGCCAGTGATGGCGCGCTACCGCGCGGCCGACGGGGCAGGAGTCGAGCGCCGCTCCCTGCCGGTCGCGGTTCGGAAGGCCAACGGCCCCCGGGCCAGGGCACCGGACGACACGCGGCAGCGTGGTGCGACGGCCGCGGGCTGCCGCCACTCCTCCCTCCTCCCTCCTCCCTCCTCCCTTCTCCCCGGGCGGGGCGGCGGGCCGGGGTCAGGGGAGGATGGTCAGCCGCGCGCTGCCGGTGGGGCTGATCCCCGTGCAGTAGGGAGTGACCCGGCCGTCGCTGCCGGTGGCGGCGTCGAGCGGGATGGTGAACGACCAGCTGGCGGTGCCATCCGGCCCGGTGAGCTTCGTTTCGCCCTGGGCCATCTGCACCATCGCGTTGTCCCAGGCGACGTACCAGCAGGCGATGCCCTCGGTGGCGGGCTGGGTGTAGATGGTGACCTGCACCTCTTGCCCGCGGGCCACGAACAGGGGCGCAGCCCCGATGGTCATCGATTTCGCGGTCGGCACGGGGGTGGGGGTGGGGATGCCGTCCTTGTAGGTCCCGGGGTCGCAGTCCAGGCCCTCGGCCATTTCGAAGGCAAGGACCGGGCCGAGCTCGATCCCGCCGGGTGCGCCGGCCAGGCCGTCGCCGGGCTTGCCCCAGAAGGGCACGCCCCGGAGTTTCGCGGGCCCGGCGATCTCGGTCATGCCACCGGTAATGGGCAGGCCACAGCGGCCCACGAGCTCGATGCGGGCGGTGGTCATCGCCGCCTGGTCTTCGGCGCTGGCCTTCGCGATGCAGCCCTGGGGCGGGAAGTTCGCGAGCAGCACCGGGCCCGTGGGCGAGTTCGAGACCAGCAGCTCGATGGCGCCGCTGTTCCGCCGGATGAAGCCGCGCAGCCAGACGTCCAGTTCGACCACGCCGGTCTCGGTGGGGGCGATGCGCGGCGTGGCCGGCCCGACCGCCGGACGTTCGAGCGCGAGCAGGGCGAAGATCGAGGATTGGGCGGGCGTGCGTGAGAAGCCGGCGGCGGGGTCGGTGAGCGTCCGGACTGGCGAACGTTCGCCGGCGCAGGTATCGAAGGTGGCAGCCGGCGAGGCGGTGGGCGTGCCGGTGGCGGGCGCCGGGGAGCCGGTGGCATCGTCGCCCGCGACCACGGGGAGGACGGCCTGGCGGACAAGCGCGGGCGCGGGCTCGCCGGCGGCGAGGGCGAAGGGGAGCGAGGCGAAGGCGATGGCGACGCCCGCGGCCGCGATAACGGCCAGGTGAGGGAAACGCATACGGGCCAGTTTGGCGCGCGTTACGGCAAGGAGGAACCCGGGGAAGTTACCCATATGTAAAAAGAAGAGAGGGAGGACGGAGGAGCGAGGGGGGAGGAGTGCCCCGAACCGCAGGCCGTCCGCCCGGCGGCCTTCGCACTTCGTCGTTAGCACTTCGGCCTGACGCTTCGCGGCGCTGCGCTGGCGGGGGCGGGGCAGCGCGCCATCACTGGCGCGCCCCGGATCCTTCCTCCTTCTTCCTTTCCCTTGCCCGGCGCTTTGCCGGGAGCGGGCGCGGCGGGGACACTGGGGGGTGGATGAACACGGTTGGCCTGCGGGAGGTTGTGGCGCTTGGGGCGCTCGTGGTGGCGGGCTTCATCGGGTTCCTGTTCCTGGACCCGACTTCGACCGAGAGCACGAACCACACGCCGGGCGATATCCACCTGGGCGAGGCGCCGCCAACGGCCACGCCCACGCCCGAGCCGACGGCCACCCCTGTGCCGGTGGCGCGGCTGGCGCAGCCGGCTGGCTGGCAGCTTTCGCTCTCCGAGCGGGCGCTATCGGGCGGCGACATCTTCACGGGGGACACGTTCGTGCGGTCGCTCGACATGGCGGCGGAGCGGTCGCCATTCACCGATATGCGCGACGATGCCTGGAGCGCGGCCTTTGAGGCCGAGGTGACCGCGGTGGCGGGGCGCAACGGGTTCGCGCTCGAATACGACTGCGAGCTGGTGGTGCTGGTCGATGGTGCGGAGGTGTTTCGCGCCGGAAACCCGGGCGGCACGAAGCGGGCGGAGGTTGCGTTCGACCACGCGGGCGGGACCGCGCGGGTGCGGATCGAGGCGCGCGATACCGGCGGGCCATTCGTGGTGCGCTGGGCGGACTAAGCCGGGGGCAGGCGGCGGCCTCCCACGGTGATGCGCAGATACAGCAGCCGCCAGGCGATGGTGAGCCCCGAGGCGGCAGCGAGGATGATCAGCGTCCAGTAGCACTGGCCGAGGACCGTGCCGATGGCGGCGACCAGCAGGCGGACATCCCGGCTGGCCAGCCCGAAGATGGAGTCGAGGTTTCCCGAGGCGGCGACATCGGGCAGGTCGGCCTCGATGCGGGCGCGGCTGTAGCTGACGATGAGCGCGGCGCCGAGGGCGAGCGCGCCAACGAACCCGGGGCGCGGGTGGTCTTCGAACCGGACCGCGTAGACGGTCATGCCCGCGAGCATGATGGCATCGGCGTAGCGGTCGGTGACGGCATCGAAGACGCCGCCGAAGCGGGTGGCGCGGTCCTTCAGGCGGGCGAGCTCTCCATCGACGCCGTCGATCACGCTGACGGCCTGGATGGCGATGCCCCCGGCGATGTTCCAGCCGGCCGCAACCATGGCGCCCGCGGCGATGGCCAGGAGCAGGGTGAAAGTGGTGACCTGGTTGGGGGTGAGGGGCGTGGGGCGGAGGCCGCGGGCCACCGGCCGGCTGAGCGGGCGGTTGAGGTAGCGCGAGACGAGCCCGTCGTAGGTCATGCGGCTCCACCGGCGGCCAGCATGGCGCCGGCCCCCGCGAGGTCTTCCTCGGTATCGATGTCGTACCACGACTCGCCGGTGACGTCGACCGCGGCGAGCTGGCGGGCATCGGCGAGCCGGCGATAGATCTCGCCGAGCTCGCAATCCACCGGCGCAGCCTCGACGGCCTCCCAGACGCCAGGCGCGAAGAGGAAAGCGCCCGTATCGAGCGCGTCCCAGTGGGGGAGGTGCTTGCCGATGGCGGTCACGAGGCCGGTTGCGGGGTCGATGGCGACGCGGGTGGCCTCTTCGATGTAGGCCTCGTGCCAGGCGGCGGCGTCGGTTGCGACGAGGCTGGGCCCGCCGGGCCGCCACGCTTCGAGCAGGCGGTGGATGATGCCCGCGCTGAGCATGTGGTCGGCCATCACCAGGAGGAACGGTTCGCTGCCCAGGCAGGGGCGCGCGGCCCGCAGCGAGAGGGAGGCCCCGCCGTGGTAGTCGGCGTTCCAGGCGTAGTCCAGGCGCAGGCCGCGGGGGTCGCGCGCGAGCGCATCGCGGACCTGGACGCCGCGATAGCCCAGGACGACAACCGCCTCGCGCACGCCGGCCAGGGCCAGCGACTGGAGCGTGTAGGCGATGAGTGGCCGGCCCCCGACAGGGATGAGGGGTTTCGGCGTGCTGGCGGTGTGCCGCCCCAGCCGGCCGCCATCGCCGGCCGCGAGCACGACGGCCCGGAACGGTCCCCGGGTGGTGAACTCCATCCTTCTATCCTACCGGCAGCGGCGGGCCAGTGCTGTTTCGCCCCTGCGCCGCCGGGCGGCTACGATTGGGAGCGCGGCGCGACCGGCCGTTTCGACTATTAATAATGGGGTAACGCAAACATGTGGCAGACGATCGGCTGGCTGAGCCTGGGGTGCGCGATCTTCATCGGCATGCTCATTTCGCTCTCGATCATCGGGCTGAAGATCTAGCGCCGAAATGGAGAAGCGGCCAGCCGGAGGGACATGGCTGGCCGCTTGCATGCGCCACAGGAGAGGGACGACTGAAGCGCTGGCCTGACGCTACCGGCCGGCTGTTAGCCGCGGGTTAACCGGTCCACTTTCATCGAACGGCGGCGTGCTTCAGGCTTAACGGGTGACCCAGGCGGCCCAATCATCCCTGCCCGGCATGCTCGAACCGCCCATCCAGGGAGGGCTTTCCACGTCCGAGGCGCTGGCGCGCGCCGCGGCCGGCCTTTCGAACGCCGACCGGTCGCGGATCCGCACCGATGGCGATGTCATCCGCGCGAACGCCCTCACGTTCTTCAACGTGGTCCTGGGTTCGCTCATCCTGGCGCTCCTGGCGGTGGGCGAATTCAAGGATGGCTTCTTTGTGGGCATCGTGGTCATCGCGAACGTGCTGGTGGCCACGCTCCAGGAACTGAAGGCGACCCGCACCCTGCGCGAGCTGAAGGCGCTGACCGCCCCGAAAGCGACGGTCATCCGCGATGGCGTGCCGCGCGACATCCCGGCGGAGGACGTGGTCCAGGGCGACCTCATCCACCTGCGCAAGGGCGACCAGGTGGTGGCCGATGGCAGGGTGGTGCGCGATATCGCTGAAATCGATGAGTCGCTGCTCACGGGCGAATCGCACTCGGTGCGGCGCGGCCCAGGCGATGAGCTCCGGAGCGGCAGCTTCTGCACGGCGGGCGAGTGCTACTACCTGGCCGAGCGCGTGGGCGCCGAGGCCTATGCCGTCAAGCTCACCGCCGATGCGCGCGAGCTGGTCCGGCGCGCCAGCCCCTTGCAGATCCGCTTCAAGCGCATCCTGCGCGTGCTGCTGACGGCCACCGGGGTGCTCGCCGCCCTCCTCATGATCTCCTACAACCTCGAAGACCGCGGCTTCACCGAGGCCTTGAAAGCCACGACCGCGACGGTCACGACCGTGGTCCCCACGGGCCTGCTCCTGGGGATGACGGTGGCCTTCGCGGTGGGAGCGGTCCGGGTCTCGCGCTCGGGCGCCATTGTCCAGGACATCAACGCCGTCGAGGCGCTGAACTACACCGACGTCATCTGCCTCGATAAGACGGGCACCATCACGGCCAACCGGATGTCGCTGCGCGATGTGCGCTGGATGCCGGGCGCCGAGGGGTACGGGCCGTGGCTGGGGGCGTTCGCGGTGGCGAGCGCGGGCGAGAGCAAGACCGCCGAGGCGCTGGCAGCGGGGCTTGCGCCGCGCAGCAACGGCGCCCGTCCGGTCGCGAACGTGCCGTTCAACTCGGAGCGGCGCTGGAGCGCGGCGACGCTGGAGCTCGGCGGCGAACGGCGGACCTTCGTGCTCGGCGCCCCGGAGACGGTGCTACCGCTCTGCGAGGGAGGGGCCGGGCTCCGGGCCGCCTACGATGAAGCGGCGGCGCAAGGACTGCGCGGCGTGGTGTTCGCCGAGGCCGCGAGCCTGCCCGAGCCCGGGGTGGCGATGTCCGGGCTCCGGCCCCTGGCCCTGCTCACCCTTGGCGATGAGCTGCGCCCCGAAGTGCGCTCCGCCTTCACAATGATGGAGCAGCTGGGCATCGAGCCGAAGCTCATCAGCGGCGACAACCCGGAGACGGTGCGGGCGATCCTCGCCCAGCTCGGGATCACGGTGAAGGGTGGGAGCGTCTCGGGCACGGATATCGAGCACCTGGACGACGAGGCGTTCGCGGCGATGGTCGAGCGCACCAGCGTCTTCGGGCGCATCTCGCCCGCGCTGAAGGCGCGCATCGTGACGGCCCTGCGCGAAAACGGCCACTTCGTCGCCATGTGCGGCGATGGCGCGAACGATGTGCAGGCGTTGCGGGCGGCCGATGTCGCCGTCGCGATGGCCTCGGGCACGGGGATGACCCGCGCGGTCGCCGGGATCATCCTCCTGAACGACTCGTTCGAGGCGCTGATCCGCGGGGCAAAGGAGGCGACGGCGGTGCTGGGCAACGCGGCGCGGCTTTCGAAGCTGTTCATCGCGAAGAGCCTCTACGCCTACCTCATCATCGTGGCGACGAACATGCTGGGGCTCGATTTTCCCTTCCTGCCGCGGCACGGGTCGCTTACGGCGCTGCTCACGCTGGGTATCCCGGCGATCTTCATTTCCATCAGCGTCCCCCCGCCGGACGCCGGGCGGGATTTCACGCGGAACGTGCTTTCATGGGCGCTGCCCGCCTCGGGGGCGCTCGCCGTCTCGGCGATCCTCGTGCATCTCTTCACGGAAGGCGTACTGAACCGGCCCATCGCCGAGGCGCGCACGCTCGTCTCGCTGACGATGGGCATCACGGGGCTGTTCTTCATGGTCGAGGTGCTTGGGTTCCACGGGGCTTCGTGGCGCAGCCTCACCCGCCCGGTGATGACGACACTGTTGGGCGCACTGCTGGTCGCCGGGTTCCTGTTCACAATCTACACCCCGCGCCTGCGGCGTTTCTTCGACTTCACCGAGGTGCACACGGGCGACTGGGTCATCGTGCTAACTGCCGTGGCGGGAGCGTTGATTGGCCAGTACGTGCTGAGCCGCTACTGGCAGCAGATCCTGGATATCCTCACGGCGAAGCCTGGCGAGCGGGACCGCCTGCGCGGAAGGGCGGTGTAGCTACCATGTAGCCACACCGCCCCCGGGGAATCGCGGTTCGAAGACTGGCCTAGCTCCCGAGGCCGATATCGACCTTCTGGATCTTGTCGTCGGCGTTGAAGGAGATGAGGATGCGGACGGGGCCGAAGGGGCTGCCATCGCCGACGATCTTCACGTTGTCGCCATCGGCAACCGGGTCGCGCCAGGTGATGCCGGCCGCGCCGCCGCCCGCGGGGCGGTTGCGCATGCCCGCCGCGGCAGCGTCCTTGCCGGTGGTGGTGCCCGTCATCGGGTTGCTGATGGTCACGTCATCGGCCAGGAGCGCGACCGCCCCGTCGACGTCGCCCGCCGCCTGGAGGGCCATATACTGCTTCGCGATTTCGAGCCTGTCGGCCAATGCCAACCTCCTTATCCGAACCTCGTTCGGGTTTAGCGGGTAGACTAGCCCGCGCGAGGTGCCGCGTCAATCGCACCGCGCAGGGCGGAGGAGCGCCAGTGGCCGGGCAGATCAGGTGGCGCGGCCCCCGGGTGGCCCGGGAGCGGCCAGGCAGCCGGGGGCCGCGACTTCGCGTAGACTCCCCGCCATCACCGCGTGGGGAGGCAGCCATGGCCGGTACCGTCCTCTACGAGCGCGATGGCCACATCGCGACTCTCACGTACAACCGCCCCGAAGCGCTCAACGCCATCAACGCCGAGCTCAGGGAAGACCTCGACGCCGCCTGGGTGCGGTTCCGCGACGACGAGGAAGCCTGGGTGGCAATTGTCACCGGCGCCGGGCGCGCCTTCAGCGCGGGGGCCGACCTGCGCGGCAACGCGCCACCGCGCGGCGCCACCCACTGGGAGACCCCGAGCCTCACGTCGCTCGAAAACGGCATCGAAATCTGGAAGCCCACCATCGCCGCGGTGAACGGCTACTGCCTGGGGTTCGCCTGCACGCTGGTGGCCGCCTGCGATTTCGTGATCGCCAGCGAGCGCGCCGAGTTCGGCTTCCCCGAGGTCCGCATCGGCGTGCCCACCATCCAGGGCGCCGTGCGGATGCCACAGAAGGTGGGCTGGCAAAACGCAATGGAGCTGCTCCTCATCGGCGAACGCGTCAGCGCGGCGCGCGCGAAGGAGATGGGCCTCTGCTGGAAGGTAGTCCCTCACGATGACCTGATGCCGGAGGCCCGCGCCCTGGCCGCGCGGCTCTGCAAATCGGCCCCGCTCGCGGTCCGGGCGACCAAGGAGGTGGCCTGGCGCGGCCAGCAGATGCCCTGGGTCGAAGCCATCCGCTTTGGCGAGACCATGCGCCGCGTGGCCGGGGCCACCGGGGACGCGCGCGAGGGCATGGCCGCCGCCCGCGAAAAGCGCGAACCGCGCTGGCAGGCCCGCTAGCGCCCACCCCGGCCGCAGGGAGGCAACCCATGGAACAGGCGCAGTGGCGTGAGCTGGTGGCCCGGGCGGTGCTCGCCCCATCGTCGCACAACACGCAGCCGTGGCGGTTCATCGTCCGGGAAGACGCGCTCGAACTGCACGCCGACCGTACCCGCGCCCTCCCGGTGAACGACCCCGAGGACCGTGAGCTGACCATCAGCTGCGCCGCGGCCCTCCTGAACCTGCGGGCGGCTGCGGCCGCTGCCGGCCTGGCTGCCGCCATCGAAGTCGAGCCCGACCCCGCGAGCGACCTCCTGGCCACGGTCCGCTGCGCGCCCGGCGCGGGCGACGGCGAGCTGGCCCGGCTCGCGGCCGCCATCGAACTGCGGCACACCTCCCGCGAGCCCTTCGCCGCCCGCCCCCTGGATGTCGCCCTGCGCGAGCGGCTGGCCGCTGCCGCCGCGGCCGATGGCGCCGCGCTCCACTGGATCGAGGGCAGGCAGGCGCGCGAGCAGGCCGCCGACCTCGTGGCCGAGGGCGACCGGCTGCAGTTCGCCGACCGGCGCTGGCGGAGAGAGCTCGCCGCATGGATGCACCCGTCGCGCGCCGATGATGGCCTGCCGGTCGAGCGCTTCGGAGGCGCCGTGCGCTTCGTGGTCAGCCGCTTCAACGTGGGCGGTTCGACTGCGGGCAAGGACGAGGTGTTCGCGCTCCACGCGCCGGCGCTCGGCGTGCTTTCGACCCCCGGCGATGAGCGCGGAGACTGGATGGCCGCGGGCCAGGCGCTGGAACGGGTGCTGCTGACGGCAGCGGCAGCGGGCGTGCAGGCGGGCTACCTGAACCAGCCATGCCAGGTGGCAGCGCTGCGCCCGCGCCTGCGCGAGCTGGCCGGCGGCGAAGGCGAGCCGCAGCTGGTGCTGCGCCTTGGCCATTCCCCGGGCGAGCCACCTCGCCACCGGCGCCGGCCGGTCTCCGATGTGCTGACCTTCGCCTGAGCCGCCGAACGGCCGGCCGCATCGGCCCGGTCTATACCACTTCGTAACCGAAACACTTCGACAACCGGAATTTTATCGGGGGTTCATCCGTTCGACGCACGGCGTTCACACGGGGGCGCGAAGGTGGAAGCAGTTCAAACGGGAGGTACGGAACATGCTGGAAGAGCTCCTCGCCGCAGCCATGTACCACGACCGGCGCCGGGAACTCGCACGCGAACAGCTCGTGCGCGAGGCCCTGGCCGCCACAACCACGCGGACGACCATGCCACTTCTCGCCCGGGTGGGCCTGCGCCGTCAGCCGCGTGCCAGCCGCGCCTCGAGCGCTGCCCGGACCGCGGGCCATTCGCTTTCGATGATGGAGTAGTAGGCCGAATCGCGAAGCTGACCATCGGCCCCGGGCGAGTGGGCCCGGATGACGCCATCGAGCTTCGCTCCAATCCGTTCGATCGCCGCGCGCGAGCGGGTGTTGCGGCGGTCGGTCTTCAGGCGCACCACGCGCGTGCCCCAGGCCTCGAAGGCGTGGCGCAGCATCAGGTACTTCGCCCCGGTGTTCACCGCCGTGCGCTGGGCTGAAGCCGCCAGCCAGGTCCACCCGATCTCGACGCCATCGAGGGGCGCGGCCGGGCCGGGCGGCTTTCCGCCCCAGGGCAGGCGCTCGAAGTTCGCGAACCGGGTCGAGCCCACCACGCGGCCGGTGGCCGCATCGCGCGTGGTGAAGGGGAGCGCTTCGCCACGCGCGGCCAACTCCAGCGCGGCCTCCACATACGCCTGCATTTCCGCCTCGCCAGCGGGCACGTGGGTCCAGGCGTAGGTCGCGCGATCCTCGGCGGCGGCCGCCACGAGCGCTGGCACGTGGTCGAGCGAGAGCGGCTCCAGGCGCACGGCCGGGCCTTCGAGCGTGACCGGCTGGATGGGGGTGCGGGTGGCGAGCGTCATGGTTGGCCTCCAGTGGTTCCAACGATACGGCATCTTCCGCCCTGCTTCGCAGATCCAATCAGCGGCGGCGACGGTGGGCCAGCAGATGGGGCGGGGGGAGGCGCTTGCGGCGGCTTGGGAAACTTTTTATAGTTCGTTGCACGAAAGGATGGACTGGCCCGCAGGCCGGCCCGGGTGGGGTGTACCGCCATGTCCCGTACTCACGCAACGCTGCCATCGAAGTGGCTCACGCTCATCGCCACCTGCCTGGGCCTGGGGATGATGATGATCGACACCTTCATCGTGAACGTGGCCTTCCCCGCGATCGGGCGTGACCTGGACGCCTCGCTGAGCCTGACGGAGTGGACCGTCTCCGGGTACGTGCTGGTGACCGGGGTGTTCCCCATCGCCATGGGGCGGGTGGGCGATATCTTCGGGCGGCGGAAGGTGTACCTGCTCGGGCTGGTGGCGTTCGTCGTGGCCTCGGGGCTGTGCGGGCTCGCCCAGAACATCGAGCAGCTGGTGGTGTTGCGCGTCCTCCAGGGGCTGGGCGCGGCGACGATGATGCCGCTGACGCTCTCGATCATCACCAACGCCTTCCCGCCCGAGCAGCGGGGGCTGGCGATCGGCATCTGGGGCGGCGTCTCGGGGCTCGGGCTCATCGCGGGGCCGATCCTCGGCGGGCTGCTGGTGAACGGCGACGAGTGGCGCTGGATCTTCCTCATCAACGTGCCGGTAGGCGCCATCGCCCTCCTGCTCGCGGCGTGGTGGGTGCCCGAATCGCGCGACACCTCGGCGCCCCGCTCCCTCGACTGGCGCGGCGTGGTCACCCTGGCCCTCGCGCTCTTCCTCATCCTCTTTGGCCTGAACCGCGCGAACGATGAGGGCTGGACATCGCCGCTCATCCTCGCGTGCTTCGCGGCCGGGTTCGCGGCGCTGCCCGTGTTCGTCCTGGTCGAACGGCGCGTGCGCTTCCCGCTGGTCGACCTCACGCTCTTCCGGAGCTGGCCGTTCGTGACCGCCTGCATCAGCGCCGGGCTGTTCTCGGCGGCGGTGTTCGGATCGCAGCCCTACACCAGCCTCTTCATGCAGAACTATTTGGGTTTTTCGGCGCTCGACGGGGGGCTGGCGTTCATCCCGGCGACCGCGCTGGTGGCGGTCCTCATGCCCGTCTCCGGCATCCTCGGCCAGCGGCTCGGACACCGCATCCGCCTGATCATCATCGCCGGGTCGGTGTCGGTCGGGGTGTCGTTCCTCTACCTGCTGCGGCTCGACGTTGACAGCCGTTATGTCGACGGCCTCCTGCCCGCGTTCGTGCTGCGCGGCCTTGGCATCGGGCTGGTCATGTCGGCCACCTCGTTCGCGGTGGTGAGCTCGATGCCGGTGCAGAAATCCGGGCTGGCCTCCGGCACGCTGACCATGGCGCGGAATATCGGCACCTCGGTGGGCGTGGCCATCTTCGGCGCGGTCTTCCTCCACTCGGTGGGCGCGAACCTTCCCGGCGAGCTCCAGGCTGCCGGCCTCACCGGTCCCGAGGCCGCGGTCGCGCAGGCCCGGGCCGAGCACTTCGTGCCCGCGCCCACCGGCCCGGGACGCGACCCGAGCCGCCAGGCGATCGTCGATGGCTTCCTGGTCATCTCGGGCACGGGGCTTGCGATTTGCGCGCTGGCGGCGGTCTCGGCGGCGCTGATCCGCCCGAAGCGAGCCGTGGCGGTGGCGGCCGCGACGCGGGCTGCCGCCGAACCGGCGCTGGGCGATGCCGGCGCCTAGCCGGGCTGCCCCCGCACGGTGACAATGGGGGTGATGCCACAACGCCCCGATACCGGTGACCCCATTGTCCCTGTGCTCGACCTGCTGACCAGCGGCGCGGCCTCCGGGGGCTGGCTGCGCTGCACCATCACCCCCGCGCGAGGGAGCGCCCCCTGGGATCGCCTCGTCGCCCACCCGGTGCGGCTGGGCCGCGGGCCAGCTATCAAGCTGGTGACGCGCTCGGGCAAGAAGGAGACAACCGCGATGGTGGCGATCGCCGACTGGCCCGACCGGCTCATGCAGCTGGTCGGCGCCGGTGCGGTGAACCTGAACGTGATCGCGCCGGATTTCGAATGGCATGCGAGGCGCACCCGGGATGGGAAGTGGCTCGTGAGCAAGGGCCGCCCCTCGCTCGAACGCGAACCGCCGGCGGAGCTCACCGGGCACGATCGGCCGCGCGGCCGCGCGCTCGCCGGGAACAACCCGCGCGTGCAGGCGCTGTTCATCGAGACGGGCCTCTACAGCAAGAACGGGGTGTTGCTGGGCGACGCTGTGGCCAAGCACCGCCAGGTCCAGCATTACCTCGAACTTCTGCGGCCGCTGCAAGCCTGGCAGCGCGGCCAGGCGGTGCGCGTGGTGGATGCGGGCTGCGGCAAGGCCTACCTCAGCCTGGCGCTGTACCTCTGGGGCGAACTGCGGCGCACGCCCATCGAGCTCATCGGCATCGAAGCCAACCCGGAGATCGTGGCAGCGGTCGAGACGAGCGCAAAGCGGCTGGGCTACGAACGCGCGACCTTCCGCGCACAGCCGATCCGCGAGTTCGTTGGGCAGTGGGACGAGCCCATCGACCTGCTGGTGAGCCTGCACGCCTGCGATACCGCGACCGATGAGGCGCTCGCGGCCGGAGTCCGGCTCGGCGCGGAGGCGATCGTCCTGGTCCCCTGCTGCCACCAGGAGCTGGCCGCCCAGATCGAAGCGAACCAGAAGGCAGGGACGCTCCCCGCGGCCGAAACGTGGGCGGCTGTCCTTTCCAGCGGGCTCCAGCGGCACCGCCTGGCCGACATCGTGACCGATAGCCTGCGCGCGGCGGCGCTCGAATCGCTGGGGTACCACGTCGATGTCGTGGAGTTCGTTTCGCCCGAGGCAACTGCGCGGAACCTGATGCTACGCGCCGAGCGCCGCGACCCGCCCGATGGCCGCCTGGCTGCCAGGGGCCTGGAACGGTACCGGGCGCTCGCCACCGAGTGGAACGTGCGGCCGGCGCTCGAAGAGCTGCTGGGCGACCGCTGGCCGCCGAAGGGAGCAGGCGCCGAGTGAAGGTCTACGACTCGGTGATGGGGCTCGTTGGGAACACGCCGCTGGTGGAATTGCGGTCGCTCTCGCCGAAGCCCGGTGTCCGTATCTTCGCGAAGCTGGAGGGGCAGAACCCGACCGGCAGCATCAAGGACCGGATCGTGTTGGGCATCCTCCAGGAGGCGCGCAAGTCCGGCGCGCTCGCGCCCGGGCAGCGCATCATCGAAGCCTCGACCGGCAACACGGGCGTGGCGCTCGCGCTCTTCGGCCGGCTCCTCGGCCATCCCGTCGATGTGTGCGTGCCCGAAAGCGTCTACCCGGAGATCGAGCAGCTCCTCCACGTCTACGGCGCGCGGGTGCACCGTGTCCCGCGCCAGGCAGGCATCAAGACCGCGCGGGAGGTGGCCCGGCTGGTCGCCCGCGAAGAAGGCGCCTACTACCTCGGGCAGTTCGATAGCCCGGTGAACGTGCAAACCCTCTACGAGACGACTGGCGCGGAGATCCTGGCCGACCTGGAGCCGGTGGGGCCGGTCGATGTCTTCGTCGCGGGCATGGGCACCGGGGGTACGGTCAGCGGCGTGGGCCGGCGGCTGAAGGAGGCGAACCCATCGTGCCACGTCTTCGGCGTAGAGCCCCGGCTGGGCGTGCACGTGCAGGGGCTGAAGTCGCTCGACGATGGCTTCATCCCGCCGGTGCTCGATGAGTCGGTGCTCGATGGCAAGATCATCGTGGGCAACCGCCACGCGTTTTCGCATGCGCGCCGGGCGATGCTCGCGGAGGGCATCTTCGGCGGCATCAGCAGCGGGGCCGTGCTCCACGCGGCGATGCGGGCGGCGAGCCGGATCGAGCGCGGAAACATCGTCGCGATCTTCGCGGATGGCGGCTGGAAGTACCTGGGGACGGACCTCTGGCAGGCGGGCGACGGCGAAGATGCGGACATCGAGGCGCACGAGGACCCGCTCGACGACATCCTCTGGTGGTGATGGGGCTGGCCGCAGCCAGCCCGGGCGAAGCCTCACCCGTCCGGGGCGCTGCCCTGGAGGTGCGGCTCCGAATCATCGTGGGTGGAAATGCGCTTGCCTACGAACACTGCCAGCCCGAACGCCAGGCCGAACGGCAGCCCGAGCAGGATCGCCGGCACGATGGTCACGGTCACCGGCGGGCGTTCCGAAAGGGTGAACGAGATCGCCCCCGCTGAGTGGAAGGTGCAGGCGACGGTGGCTTCTTTCCCGGTGGGCTCGATGGTGACTGTTGCGCCGGGGCGGATGAGCGCGCCGCCGATGTAGTGCTCGACGACATCGTTATTGGTGATGGTGAGCTCGCGCGTGCGCCCGAGGTCGAGGTTGGCGGGGATTCCGGGGGCGGGCTTGCCTTCGGCGATAAGCGCCGCCGTGCCCTCGGGGATGACGAGCTCGCGCGCGGCCTCTTTGCCCACGGGTTCGAGCAGCCACCACCAGAAGATGCTCACAAGCCAGCCGACGGCGATTCCGCCGGCTGCCCACAGGATCCAGTGCCTCGCGGCCGGTGAAAGGGTCATGGACCCAGTCTACCGGGTTACTTGACCAGGTAGAGGGCCGGGTAGAAGAACACCCAGACGACGTCGACGAAGTGCCAGTACATCACCGCGCCGGCGACGGGCCAGTGGTCCTTGCCGGTGAAGCGGCCGCGCAGGAGCTGGACCCAGACGAGGATGAGGATGCCGATGCCGCTGACAACGTGGCTGGCATGGATGCCCGTCATGGTGAAGAAGACGGTGCCGAAGGCCTCGTGGCGGGTGAACTCGGCGGTCTTCCATTCGAAGCCGACGCCGGCGGCAAAGATGATGCCCAGGATGATGGTGGCGATCAGGCCCCAGTTGGCGACCCGGCGGTTGTCGTGTTCGATCGCGGTTTCAGCGGTGAAGGCCGTCACCGAGCTGAGCAGGAGGACGATGGTGATGGCCAGGCCCAGCTGCTGATCGACGTGCTCGCGCTCGATCCCTTCGAGGAAGAAGCGGGCGCTCAGGAGGAGGCCGAAGAGGATCGACTCGGAGAAGAAGAAGAGCCAGAGGCCCGCGCGATTGAATTTCAGGTGGTCGTGGACCGGGTGTGCCCCGGCCGGGGGAGAGATGACGGCCATTAGTGGGCCTCCTCAGCGCGCCAGATGCGGTAGATGTGCATGAAGTAGTAGACGATGAGCGCAGCCTTGCCGAGGGCGGCGATGGTGAGCCCGAGGAAGCGGACGGTGTCCTCGGAGACTTCGACCGCGAAGATGTATTCGACGATGGTGAGGACCGCGAGGATGACGGCCACGATGAGGCCAGTCTGCATTGGCTTCTGCATTGCTGAGTCTCCTTACTGCCCGCCGCCGCCGGCAGGGGCGCCGCTCAGGCCGGCGCCGGGGAATACGCCGTGGACCGAGCCGGGCACGCCATAGTCGTAGGGATGGCCCTTGATGACGGGGCGCTCGGGGAAGTTCTCGTGAGGCGGTGGCGAAGTGGTCTGCCATTCCAGGGTGCGGGCGCGCCACGGGTTGGCCTCGGCCACCGGGCCGCGGACCCAGGAGTTGATCATGTTGTAGATGAACACCAGGAACGACGCCCCGAGGAAGAAGCCGGCGAGGCTCACGATGAGGTTGAGGTCATCGAGCGACGACGGGTAGTCGGCGATGCGGCGGTTCATGCCCTTCACGCCGGGCAGGTGCATGGTGAAGAAGGTGAGGTTGAAGCCGATGAACATCCACCAGAAGTGGAGCTTCGCCAGCTTCTCGTTGTACATCCGGCCGGTCATCTTGGGGAACCAGTAGTAGATGCCGGCGAAGAGGGCGAAGATTTCGCCGCCCACGATGGTGTAGTGGAAGTGGGCGACCACGAAGTACGTGTCCTGCAGGTGGATGTCGGTTGGCACATCGGCCAGGAAGATGCCGGTCACGCCGCCGCAGGCGAAGTTGAAGATGACCGCCATGGCGAACAGCATCGGCGTGCGCAGCCAGAGCTTGCCCATCCAGATGGTGCCGAGGGCGGCGAGGAAGATAAGGCCCGTGGGGATGGAGATGAGCTCGGTGGCCACCAGGAAGGGGCCGTGCAGGTAGTTGGGCATGCCCGAGGTGAACATGTGGTGCGCCCAGACCACGCCGCTCAGGCCGAGGATGCCCAGGAACGCGCCCACCGCGTAGCGGTAGGCGAAGAGTGGCTTGCGCGAGAAGTGGCTGATGACTTCGAGCGCAAGGCCGAAGCCAGGCAGCACCATGATGTACACGGCCGGGTGCGAGTAAAACCAGAACACGTGCTGGTAGAGGAGCGGGTCGCCGCCGGCTTCTGGCTTGAAGAAGGCCATGCCGGCCACGCGGTCGAGCATGATCATCAGGAGGGCGACAGCGAAGCCCTGGGTGTAGAGGAGGGCGATCCAGGCCGTCGCGAACATCGACCAGACGAAGATGGGCAGGCGGCCCCAGGTCATTCCCGGGGCGCGCATGAAGATGATGGTGACCAGGAAGTTCAGGCCACCCAGGATCGAGGTCAGGCCGAAGGTGATGACCGAGAGGTCGAAGAGGATCTGGGAGCTGTTGGTGGTGGTGGCGAGCGGCGGGTAGGCAGTCCAGCCCGTTTCGATGCCGCCAAGGAACGGGGTGGCCAACAGGCCCACGGCCACCGGCGGGATGAGCCAGAAGGTGAGCGCGTTGAGCCGCGGGAAGGCCATGTCATCGGCGCCGATCATGAGTGGCACGGCGTAGTTCCCGGCGCCACCGATGACGGCGGCCACGGCCACGGCCACCATCAGGATGCCGTGCAGGCCCATGGCGCCGTTGAACTGGTTGTGCGAAAGGAACTGCATGCCGCTGGAGGCAAGTTCCAGGCGCATGAGGAGCGCGAGCGCGCCGGCCAGCAGGAAGACAATGATGAAGGTGACCAGGTACTGGATGCCGATGACCTTGTGGTCGGTGTTGAAGGTGAAATAGCGCTGCCAGCCGGGGGCGTAGCGCGGGTACGTCTTGAGGCCGAACCATTCGCGGCCCCAGAGCCCCCACATGCCGATGCCCATCACCCAGCCGATGGTGCCAAGAACGTAGCCGCCGACGATGTTGATTTCGCCGCCCCAGGCATCGGGATAGCCGAACATGGCGCGAAGCACGGCCACCAGCCCAAGGCCGAGATAGAAGAAGATGAGGCCGAGGCCGAGCGCCCCACCCACGGACTTCAGTGCATACATCGGGCTACTTCCCCCCCTGGTTCAGGCTGGCGAGCCAGCTTTCGAACTCGTCCGCCTCGACAACGCGAATCGGGAACATCATGGTCGCGTGGTCCATGCCGCAGAGCTCGGCGCACTGGACCCGGTAGGCCTGGTCGTTCCCGTATTCGCCGGTCTTTGTCGGCTTCACCGTCAAGAATGTCGTGCGGCCAGGTATGGCGTCGATCTTCATGCGGAAGGCGGGGATCCAGAGCGAATGGACCACATCGATCGAGTTGACATCGAAACGGATGGAGGTATCGACAGGGAGGACGAGCTCCTTGCCCTGGGCGACGCTCACCTGGGTGCCATCGGGATACTCGAAGGCCCACTGCCATTTGAATGCGGTCGCCTTGATGACGATCTCGGCATCGCGCTCGCCCCAGCCATAGGCCTGCTTATCTCTCTGCAGCTTGGCCAGGCCGGTGAGACCCGGGTAGATCATGACGAAGACGGCGAGCCCGCCGGTGATGCCGAGCCAGATGCGGGGCCCCCACCCGTACCCGCGGATGGCCGGGCCATCTTCCGTGGGCTCTTCGGTGCGGATGCGGAACTGCAGCATCGCGTAGATGATGACCGCGAAGACGAAGGTCATCACCGGCACGCCCAGCAGCAGAAGGAACCGGAAGATGTCGTCGAAGTCCTCCGCTTCGTGGGAGCCCACGGTCGGATAGAGATCGGCGATAACAAGGAGTTCGCCCACCGCGGTCAACACGACCCACAGCAGGCCCGCTGTGATGAGATGCCTGACGTGCAAAAGCTGCGCTCCCTGGCCTGTTCGGCGCAAAGATTGTGCGGTGGCTCCCCATTTCCGCCGCCACAGCAAGCGCATTCTGTCGCCTTCGAAAGCTAAAGGGAATGCCGCCAGCCGTCGCGAAGCCGGCGATGCGGGCTTTCTCGAATCTAACCGGGTTTACCGCGCATATCGCATTCGATGTAAGCTCCTAATCCTCTACAATAACCCGCCAGGTAAAGCCATGAAGGTCCGCGAACGCACCAGCCTCATTCCCGCCGCGGCATAACGGCCGCACGATAGCTCCTTCCGGGCTGCCGCCCGTGGCTTCGCGCCGCGGGAAGCTTCCTGCGCGCCGCTTTTACCGTCCAACCCGCGCATGCCCTGGCGCCGGCCCCTCCCGGGGACCCGCCCCGGGCGCAACCTTCCGAGGAGACTTCTCGCGTGCGTTCGCGATTCTTGAAGGGCCTCTGGGCCCACCCCGATTTTGTGCGCCTCTGGGCGGGCACTTCCATCTCCACGTTCGGCTCGCTCATCGGCGGGCTGGCCCTGCAGTTCACGGCGATCCTCTGGCTCGAGGCATCGGCGGCCGAGATCGCGGCCCTCGCCGCCTGTCAGCTCGTCCCCGGCTTCATCGTAAGCATCGCCGCCGGCGTCTGGGTCGACCGGCTCCCCCGGCGGCCCATCATGATCGCGGCCGATCTGGGGCGCGCGGCGGCGCTGTTCAGCATTCCGTTTGCCGCGGCCGCCGGTGCACTCACGATGCCCCAGCTGTACGCCGTTGGGCTGGTCACGAGCGCGCTTTCCGTGTTCTTCGATTCGGCCTACCAGGCCTACCTGCCAGCGCTCGTGAAGCGCGAGGAGCTCATCGAGGGCAACGCGAAGGTCCAGGGCGCCGGCTCCGCTATCGAGGCGGTGAGCCTTTCGATCAGCGGGTGGCTGGTGGAGGCGCTGCGCGCGCCGGGGGCCGTCGCCATCGATGCCGCCTCGTTCCTGGGCTCAGCGTTCTTCGTCTGGCGGATCCGCGCGGCCGAACCTGCGCCAGCGCCGGCAGGCGGGCGGGCCGGGTTCGTCACGGAAGCGCTCGAGGGCTTTCGTGTTGTCTTCGGCGACCGCCTGTTGCGGCCGATCGCGCTGGCGGCGGCGGCGCAGGCGCTCGCCTCGCAGGTGGTGAGCGTCCTGTTCCTGCTTTACCTGAGCGATGAGGTCGGGTTCGAGCCGGGGGTCCTCGGGATGATTTTCGCCATTGGCGGGGTGACCTCGGTGGCCGGGGCCTGGGTCGCGAACCGCGGCGCGCTCCTCTTTGGGGGCGTGGGGCCGACGCTGGTGGTGTCGGCGCTCCTTCGGGCGGGGGGCATGCTCTTCATGCCGCTCTGCACCGGCGCCGGGTGGACGGGCGTGAGCTTCCTGGTGGCGAACCAGCTGGTAACCGACCCGTTCTGGACGATGTTCGACATCCACGATGTGAGCCTTCGGCAGGCGATCACGCCCGGGCGCCTGCAGGGGCGGATGTTCGCCAATTTCCGGCTGGTGGAGTTTGGCGCGGCGCTGGCCGGGACGGGGGTGGCGGCGGCGCTCGGCGCGATGGTGGGGCCGCGCGCGGGGCTCTTCGTGGCCAGCGGGCTGATGTTCGTCTCGGCGGGGCTGCTGGCGTTTTCGCCGGTGGCGCGGGTGGGGCGCACGCCCCCCGGCGCGCTCGCCGAAGACGCTGCCTGAGCGTGCCCCCCAACGCAAAGGCGCCCTCGTTGCCGGGGGCGCCCCTGGAAAGATGTGGTGCCGAGGTGGTTAGCGCGACCCGCGCAGACGCGGGTCGAGCACGTCGCGCAGTGCATCGCCCAGCATGTTGAACGAGTACACGGTGAAGAAGATGACGAGGCCGGGGAAGATGGCCAGGTGCGGGAACTGGACCAGGCGGTCCCTCGCCTCGTTGAGCATGCGGCCCCACGAAGCCGTGGGCGGCTGCACGCCGTAGCCAAGGAAGGCGAGCGACGATTCCACCAGCACGGCGCTGCCCACCTGGATCGAGGCCCCGATGATGAGGATGGGGAACACGTTGGGCGTGACGTGCCGGAAGATGATCCGGAAGTCGCTCGCGCCGATGACGCGAGCGGCTTCCACGTACTGGTTCTGCTTGGCCGAGATCGCCGCCCCGCGGATGACCCGCGACGAACTGAGGGCTGTTAACGTCCCAACCGCGAGCACGATGCGAAGGTTGACCGGGATCTGCTGGAGGCTGGTGACCACCAGGATGATGAAGATGAGGCCGGGCAGGGCGATGCCGATATCGACCAGGCGCTGGACGATCGTGTCGAACCAGCCTCCGTAGTATCCGGAGACCACGCCCAGGATCAGGGCGAAGGTGGAGCTGATCGCGACCACGCCGAAGCCGATCATGATCGAGTTGCGGGCGCCGTAGATGATGCGGGAGTAGAGGTCGCGGCCCTGCTGGTCGGTGCCGAACCAGTGCTCGGCCGAGGGGCCCAGGTAGCGGTCGACGATGGCGCTCTTGTTCGGGTCGATGGTGGTGAAGGCCTGGGGAACGAACGCCATGGCGATGAGGAGCAGGACGATGACGGCGCCAAAGGTGCCGAGCGGCTTGTGCTGGACGAAGTTGACGGTGCCCCGCCGGAGCCGGGACGCGAATGAGACCTCCGGCCGGAGCGCATAGGTTTCGAGGACTGCTGCATCGGTGGCCATTTACGAGTACCTGATCCGGGGGTCGATGACGGAGTAGAGCAAGTCCACCCCGAGGTTCGCGAAGACGACGACCAGGGCGACGATGATGTTGATGCCCTGGATGACGGGATAATCCTTCGAATCAATGGCGGAGATGTAGTAGCGGCCCATGCCGGGGATCGAGTAGACCGATTCGATGATGACCGTGCCACCGACGAGGATGGGCAGCTGGAGGCCAACGACCGTGACCACCGGGATCAGGGCATTGCGCATGGCGTGACGGACGATGATGACGCGCTCCTTGAGGCCCTTGGACCAGGCGGTGCGGATGTAGTCCTGGCGGAGCGTCTCGAGCATGGTGGAGCGGGTGAAGCGCATGACGCTGCCGGAGAGGCCGCCGCCCAGGATGAGCGAGGGCACGAGCATCAGCTTGATGTTCCCGATCGGGTCATCGGTGAATTCGATATAGGTGGCCGGTGGGACGCCCCATTTGAAGTAGCGGCCAGCCATGCTGATGAGGAGGATGGCGATCCAGAAGCCGGGCGCGGCGAGCAGGCCGATGGCGAAACTGCGGCCGGCATAGTCGGCCCAGGTGTCCTGGCGGATGGCGGAAATGATGCCGATCGGGATGGCGATCAGGCAGGAGAAGGTGATGGCCATGATGCCGAGCTGGAAGGTCACAGGCATCCGGTTGCCGAGCTCGCTGGTGACCGTTCGCCCACTGATGAGCGACTTGCCCAGGTCGAGCTGGACGATATCGCCGAGCCAGCGCAAGTACTGGCTGACGATATTGCCTTCGAGGCCAAAGTCCTTCCGGATGGCTTCCTTCACTGCCGGGTCGGCGGCGCCGAAGTCTCCCGAAATGAGGTCGACGATATCGCCGGGCACGGCCCGGACGATGACGAAGACCACAAAGGAGACCCCGATCAGTGTGGGAATCATCAGAAGGAGGCGGCGGATGAGATAACGCTGCATGTGACCGGCTCCAGAGACGGGATGAGGGGGTGGGCCCACCGCGGTGAACCCACCCCCAGGGTGGTTGGATTATGCCGGATGTGGCCCGGTTACGCCTTATCGAGCCAGATGAAGGGCAGCTCTTCCGTCGCGGCGCTGTAGGCGCCCGGGATCGTCTGGATGTCGATGTTCTTCACCCAGGGCTGGTACGCGGCCCAACCGGTGCCGGCGCCGGCGTTGTGCGGGACGTAGTGCATCTTCGCGGCGTTCTTGCGCTGGATCTCGAAGAAGAGCTCCTTGCGCTTCGCCGGGTCGAGCTCGCGCTGCTGCTTCGCAGCCAGGTCCGTGAGTTCGGGGTCGTTGATCTTCGAGTGGTTCGTCGGGTTGTCGGTGAACATGCGGTTCGGGTAGGCGCCACCCTCGGGGAAGGGGGTCTCGTAGCCGAAGGCAATACCTTTGAAATTGCCGACAAACGTCTGGGTGATGTACTTCGAGGAGTAGTCCTGGACGTCGGTCGTCGTCTTGATGCCGATGTCGTTCAGGAAGGCGATGTTGGCTTCGGCCATAGCGTTGAAGGCTGCGCCGTAGCGGTTGGCGGTGTACTGGTAGATGGTCTCGAAGCCGTTCGGGAAGCCGGCGGCTGCGAGCAGCTTCTTGGCCTCGGCCACGTTGTACTCGAAGAATTTCTTCGATTCGCCCTGGGCCGAGCTCTTCGGGTCGAGCCAGAAGCGCTCCATGCCGGCCGGGATAAGGTTGTTCCAGCGCTCGCTCACGTCGAGGCCCTCGGCCTTGAGCTTCTTGACGTTGTAGCCCAGGTCGAGGATGCCGTCGCGGTCGAGAGCCATGGAGACCGCCTGCTTCACACGCGGGTCCTTCGCCCACGGCGATGCCGGGTCCGGGTCGAAATAGATGAAGGAGAGGAGCTGCGAGACCTCGCCGTACAGCTGGATGTTCGGCATGTCCTTCTTCAGGCCGACGATGTCCTCGGCGGTAATGCCCGCCGCCTCGGTGTTGCCGGCGCGGAACTGGGCGACGCGGTTCGCATACTCGGGGATGATGAAGAGCTCGACGGCATCCAGGAGCGGAAAGCCGTTGAAGTGCCAGGCCGGGTTCTTCTTGAACTTGAAGCCAACGCTCGGCTGGTAGCTTTCGAAGAGCCACGGGCCAGAGCCGATCATGGTCTTCGTCGGGTCGAACCCTCCCTCAGCCTCCTTCGGCATGATCCACACGAGGTTGGCATCGGCGAACACGTCGAGGAAGGCGGCGTTCGGGGCCTTCAGGGTGAACTTCACCGTCGTCGCGTCCGGGTACTCCACCTTATCGACGAAGGTCAGCTGCGTGCGGTTCGTGTTCGTCTCGGCGGTCGCCCGGCCCCACGAGTACTTCACGTCGTCGGTGGTGATGGTGCGGCCATTGACCGGGGCGACGTTGTGGAACTTCACTGTCGGCTTGAGCTTGACGGTCCACTGCAGGCCGTCGGGGCTCGCCTCGGCCGATTCGGCGAGGTCGCCGACGGGCTGGAGGTCGGCCTTCTTGATGCCGGGGCCGGCGTTGTACTTGAAGAGGCGGCTATAGACGTAGGCCGCGATACCCTTCGTCAGGAACGAGAGGTTGCCGTACGGGTCGATGGTGGGCGGGTCGCCCGTGAGCTCGCCCCTCCAAGTGCCACCGCGCTTGGCCTTGGCGAAGGGGTCGGACGGGGTGGGCGTGGCCTGCGGGCCCGGGGTCGGAGTGGCGATGCCCCCGCCGCCCGGTTTCTCGTCGTCATCGTCGTCATCGCCACAGCCGACGAGGGCGAGGCCGGCCGCACCGGCGCTGGTCGCAACCGCGCCACCGAGGAAGCGGCGGCGGCTGCGGCGTTCCCGCCAGTAGCGATCCCAGTATTCTGCTGCCATGAAATCCCCCTGAGTTGTCTGGTTCACCGGAGAGTACGTCGCCGGTGATCGATAGGATTGCCCTATCTGCGCCATAGTTGCTATAGCTATGGTTGGGATGTGTACTGGCCGCCGATCTTCCTGTCAACCGTTCACGCCGTTCGAACCATCCGGTGTGCGGGGCGGTGTCGCGCGCTAAGCTATCTGTTTTCGTAATTGAACGACCGTCCGGTAAGCCGTCTGCGAGGCCCCTGGTGGTCCACATTCGGACCCGTATCCCCGGCGCGGTGGAATCCGAGGCACGCCAGCAATGGCGCGCCGGGATGTCTGTCGCCCGGGCGCGGGCCCGCGCTGCCCGGTCGTCTCGCGAACGCGGGCCTGCCTCGCCGGCGGCGCGGGCGGCGTTCGAGGTACCGGCGCTGCAGCGGGTCATGACTGACCCGGCCCGGATGTTCGCCGCCCGAAGACCGCGCGGCGGGAGACAAGAAGGGGGCGGGCCGGGTCCGGCCCACCACTCTTCTGTCATGAATCCTCCGACACAAAAGGAGCGTTGATGTAGGAGATACGCGGCACAATCTGGCGGCGGATTTCGGCATCGATTGATGCGCCACGCATCGTCATGCGCTCATTCCTTACTACATTGGGCTTCCGGTCAACCCTGTTACATGGTTACTTCAGAGGCTTATCAATGTCATCTACTTGTGGTAGAGAAGATGCAAATACTGGACGATCGTCCAGTCCCAGGTGCGAAGTGCGAAGTGCGGGTCCATCGCGGGTTGGGTTTCGGGCCGTGTTCGCGGAACAGGCGCACCGCGGCGCCGTTACTGGCGCGCCCCGGTTTGGGGGTCCCACAGGCCGCGGCGGGCAGCGATCGCCGATAGCTGCGCCGGCAATAGCCGCTCCTCGTGGTACTTCACATCCGGCGGGAAGGTCACCACGATCGCCAGGCCTTCCTCGAGTAACCGCTCGTTCACCAGCGTGCCATCCCCGGTCCAGGCGTAGCGCAAGAGGCGGCCGTAACGGTCGCGTTCCGAGATGTCCCGTTCGAGGCACACCTGCCCGCCGCCCACGAGCCGCTGGTTCAGGGCCGTTGCGGCGGGGCCGAGCGGTTCCTCGCCCGAGGGCGAGCCCGCGGTCTCCGGCGTATCGATGCCGATGTAGCGGACCCGCTCCTCGAGGCCGCCGAGGCGCACCCGGATCGTGTCGCCATCGACCACGCGGACCACTTCCGCCCACTCGCAGACCACGCCCGGCGGGATGCGCGAACCAGCGGGAGCTTCGGCTGGCGGCCTCGGGCTGCAGGCAGCGAGCGTGAGCGCCAGGAGGCCGATGGAGACGGCGAGGCGAACCATGCGAGCGAGCATACGGCCCGGGCCGCCAACCCGTGTCGCGATGACACGCGCGTATTGCGACGGTCGAGGCGCGGCTCCTACGTTGCCTTCCCGGGGCCTTCCCGGGTGGAGGTTGGCGGCGTGCAGTACATGGTCGTGTTCGAAACGGGCGCCCCGCCCGAGCTGGTGGAGGCAGCCTGCCGCTGGCTCCCCGGCAAGCTTGTGGCCGGGCCGCGGCCCTTCCATGGCGGGAGCGGAAGCGATCCGGCCGCCGGGGCCCGGATTCACCCTCCGTGGCTGCCCGATTGGGTGGCCGACGAGCTGCCGGCGCGGACGCGCGGCGGCGTGCCGCTGTTGCTCGCGCTCCGGCTGTTCCGCCACGGCACGCCCGTGTTCGACCCCGAAACGGGCGAGCGGCGGGCCTACTGGAGCGGGCAGCTGACGCGGCTCACCGGGGCATCGAAGCGGGCGCTCGATGGGGCGGTCGCCGAGCTGGTCGCGCTGGGGGTGTTGCGCATCCACGAACCGCCGCGCGCGAACACCGCGCGAGGCTACAGCATCGGGTTCGGAGCGCCAGCCTGGGTCGTGGTTCCAGGCGCAGGTGGCCCCGGCCGGGGCGTTGTGCCGGCCAGCCAGGGAGGTGCGGAAACTGCCACCCCACAGGTTGCCGGGGGTGCAAAATTCGCCGCCCCTGGCGAATCCCGCGCGCACGCGAATGGTGCTGGTGATGAAGATCCTGATCTGTTCCTGGAACCGGTTTCGAAAGCGATCGATCACCACCACCACCCATCCCGGGAAGCGCGCGAGCAAATTCTGCGCGCGTTGCACCAGCTCAACGTGGATTCGCCCGGCGGTCTGCTCGCAACTCACGGCCCGGTGCGCGTGCTCGGCGCGATCGGCGAACTTGCGGCCGAGATGCGGCGCTGCCAGGTTCGGAACCCGGCAGGCTGGCTGGTGACGGCGCTCAAGGACCGCGAGCGGTTGTTCGCGCCGCCGGACCCGGCTGTGCTTGACGAGGTGCTGACCCTGGCTGCGCCACCGGATGCCTTCGAACAGGAGAAGCGGCGCTGGCTTGGCGGGGCCCTGGGCCACGTCGTGCGGTGGCGGCTGGAGGAGCCAGGCGCTGGCGGTGATGCCCCACGACGGGGCCCGGCACGGTCTTCGTCCTGACCCGGCGGGCGGACCGCGGAGCGCGGAGGCGTTACCTGCGGGCGCCGGAAGCGGCCGCGCTCAGCTTTCGCACCCGATGCCGTCGCGGTCCGAATCGAAGCGGTGCGGGTCGGCGCCTGCGACCTTGAAACGTCTGTAGGGGATGTCCTTGCAGTCCAGGTCGGGCGGGGGCGGTGGGATGCAGACGGCCGGGTAGCTCGGGTCGCAGTTGGCGGCCGGTTTGGTTGGCGTAGCCCCCGGCGAGCCGGTCGATGGCGTGCCGCGCGCAGCCTCGTTGCCGGCGGCCGGAGTGGCGGTGGCGGAGGGACCTGGACGCGTCGCCGTGGCCGTGGCCGTTGCCGCGGGGGACGGTTGCGCGGTCGCGCCCCTGGGCTCAGTCGGCGCCGGCCCGGGCTGCCCGGGGGTTGCCGTCGCCTCCTGTACGGTGGGTCCGGCAAGGGTGCGCGGCTCCTCGGACGCGCTGCAGGCGCCAAGGGCCAGGGCCAGCAGAGGGGCGAGAATCAAGAGCCGCAGCGGCATGGGCGCCTCCATCGATCGGAAAGAGCGCCGTGGAGTGTAGCGCGGCTGGCAATCGTTTGCATCCCTCCCGGGGATTTGAAGCGCAGGGCAGGTGCGAGGGGCGAAGTGCGGACTGCGCCCGGCGGTTCATTGCGGGTGAAGTCCGGGCCGCGACGCGGGCGCCGGGGCGGCGCAAAACCGGCAATCGCCAATCGAGGTGGAGCGGGAGGTGGAGCCTCGACACGGATTCGAACCGTGGACCTAGCGATTACGAATCGCTCGCTCTACCAGCTGAGCTATCGAGGCGCCCGAACACGACCATGGTAGCGGAGCCGCCGGTTTCGGTGAATTGGACCCGCGCCCGTCAGGAGGGCTTCAGCAGCTGCACCAGCGCGCCCACTTCCCTCGCCTGCTCAACCGGGTGGCGGAGCGGGAGCTCGGGGTGGATTTCGTACTGGTTGCGGCGGCCAACCCGCGTGCGCGTCAGGTAGCCCGCCTCCACCAGATCGGCCACGATGCGCTGGGCCGCGCGCTCGGTGATGCCGACCTTTTCGGCGACATCGCGCAGCCGCATCGCGGGGTCCGCGGCGATGCACAACAGGACGTGTGCGTGGTTGGTCAGGAACGTCCACCGCTCCATATCGCCCGTAGCCTAGCAGGTTCCGCCTGACGTGAAAGCCGCGACCGGTATCACGGGGGCGGCGATTGCTCAGGCGGCCTTGCGCTGGTGCTCCATGCGGAGGCGTTCGCGGACTTCGGCGGCGGTGCGCAGCGCTTCGATGGCGGCCCGCTTGCGGCGCTTCTTCGCGAGCGCGCGGCGCCCGAAGCGGTTGCCAATTTCGGCGACGATGCCGAAGGCGAGCACAACCACCATCGCGATCGACCAGTCGGCGGCGCCCTGGTAGCCGAGGAAGGCGGCGAAGCCGGCGAGCAGGATCGCGGGGTTGCGGACCACCCAGAGCCAGAAGATTGCCATGCTGGATATATCGGCTGGGAAGCGAGGCAAGGAAAGGGGCGCGAAGGGCTACACCGCGTGGGCGGCCGCATCCCTGCCGGCGATGCGCCCGAAGACCGCGCCGCGGATGACCGAGCTGGCGCCCGGGTAGTTGTAGTAGAAGATCTCGCCCATCGGTTCGCCCGCAGCGTAGAGCCCCGGCATCACCTGGCCGCGCGTGTCGATGACGCGGGCGAGCGTATCGCACTTCAGCCCGCCGAAGGTGAACGTGATGCCGCCGGTGACCGGGATGGCGATGTAGGGCGGCGTATCGATGGGGAGGGCCCAGTTGCTCTTGGGCGGGGTGATGCCAATGGTGCGCTTGCCATCGAGCCGGTCGAGGTCGTAGTCGCCGGGCTGCACGGCGGCGTTGAAGTTTGCGATGGTGTCCATCAGATTCTCGGCGGGAAGGCCCATCTGCGCGGCCAATTCCTTGAGCGTGTTGGCCTCGATGGGCGGGCCGACGGGACGCCAGGCGCGGGCGAACTCCTCGCGCTGGTAGGCCTTCTGGTCGAAAAGACACCAGGCCTCGCCGCCGGCCTGTTCGACGATAAACTTGCTGAACTTCACGTAGGTGTGGTCGCGAAAGTCCTCGCCCTCATCGAGGAAGCGGCGGCCGGAATGGTCGACGAAGATGCCCATCTGGTAGTTGTAGAGGGCGGTCACGCCGCATTCGATCCTGGGCGAGCGGGCATCGAGGACGGCGGAGTGGTAATCGCCCCACTGGCCCGCGGGCTGGGCGCCGGCGTCGATGGCCATGCGGATGCCTTCGCCGGTGTTGTAGCGGCTGCCGCGGAGGATGAGCGAATCGGCGAAACGGCCGAGGTAGCGCACACGCATCTCGACGTTCGCCTGGAAGCCGCCGCAAGCGAGGATCACGCCGCCCGAGGCGTAGAGGTCCACAAGGCCTTCGGGGCTGCGGGCGCGGACCCCGGCGATGGAGCCATCAGCGTTGACGATGAGGTCGATGGCGCCGGTTCCGTAGGAGACGATTCCGCCCAGGCCCTCGAGCCTCCGGTAGAGCAGGTCGACCAGGCCCTGGCCGCCGGACTTCGGGCTGCGGCGGTAGCCGGCGGTGTGGGGGTAGCCGGCCTCCCATTCGAGGCCCATGGCGGTGAGCCATTCGGCCGTGTCGCGGGCGTTTTCGCAGAGGGTGCGGATGAGGTCGGGGTTGGCGCGCCCGCGGGAGATGCGCATGAGGTCGTCGAACATGTCGCCGGCGGTGTAGTCGCGGGGGCCGAACTCGTCGGCCTCGTGGGGAAAGCGCATCTGGGCGTCGGCAAAGCGGGTGTTGCCGCCGCGGCCCTCGGGCGGGGCCTTTTCGATGAGGATGACATCGGCGCCTGACTGGCGGGCAGAGACGGCGGCGGAGAGGCCGGCGATGCCACCGCCGACGACGAGGACGCCGGTTTGGTAGGTGGCGGCGGCGCCGGGGGAACCGGCGGATACGGGCATGGCGGGAGATTACCGGCCGCGGCGGGGGAACGCCACCAGGGGAGAGGGAGGGGAGAAGGGAGGAGGGAGGAGGGAGGAGGGAGGAGAATCCGAGGCGGGTCAGTCATGACCCGCTGCGGAGCCGGTTGCCCGAACGCCGTATCGCGCCGCCCGCCAGGCCTCGCCGCATCACCGGGGGAGCGATTTTCCGGCGCCGTTCGGGGGACGGGCATCCCAGCGCGCCATGACTGGCGCGCCTCGGATCACATGGCCCGAACACCGTAGCGCGCCGCCTGAGAGGCGTGACCGGCCGACCCCGCGAATTCCGGCTGCCGCGTTCGCGGGACGGGCATC
>CAZYLL010000028.1:0-18909 GCA_964648195.1 uncultured Anaerolineaceae bacterium
TTCTGCCGCGTGATCAGCACCCGGATATCGCCCGGGGCCGGGGTTTGCCGCTGCCCGCGTAGGGCACCGTCAGGCTCCCAGGCCGGCCCTGCGCCGCGCGGCCTCGTACTCCTCGACGGTGTTGAACGTGAGGTCGAGCAGGTCGCCTGCATCGACATCGCCGGTCCTGTCGGCGTGGGTGCGCAGCACCCCGTGGAGCCCTTCGGTCTCGTCGCTGGCCGCCATCATCTCTTCACGCAGGCTCCCATCGACAACCACCGGGTGGCCGTGACGTCCCTCGTGCACTGGCCGCGTGACCAGGTCGCCGGGACGGCGGCCATCGAGCAGGGCGCGGATGAAGGACGCGGGCCGGGGCTGGTCCACATCGGTCACGACGATCGCCTCGGCATCGCGGTTGGCGGCCTTGGCGCCGATACGGAGCGAGCCGGCCCGTCCGTGCTGGTACCGCGGGTTCAGCATGATCCGGCAGTTGAGGGCTTTCATGGCGCGGGCAACGTCGTCGGCTTTGTGGCCCAGCACCACAATTACCTCATCGCAGCCAGCCTCGCGGAGCTGGCGGACCTGGTAGCAGATGAGTGGTTCGCCGCCCCAATCGAGCAGCGCCTTCGGGGAACCCATCCGGCTGGATTGGCCAGCAGCAAGCACTATCGCGGAAATCATCAGTCCGGAGTCTAACGGGCGGCGGATTTGCGGGCGAACGGGTCAGGCATCGGGTGCTATGACCCTGGTGGCCGCGAGAGCATCGATTTCACCCGGCGCGAACCCGGCTTCGAGGAGCACTTCGCGCGAATGCGCGCCGAGCGGCGGCGCCGCCCGCCGTGCCCTCGCCGGCGAGGCCGACATGCGGACGAGCGGGCCGACTACCTGTTGCGGGCCGGTGATGTCGTGCTCCAGCCGCACCATCATCCCGGCGGCAATCACCTGGGGGTCGTCCGCCATCTCCTCGGCGAACTGGACCACGCTCGCCGGCACCCCGGCTTCCGTGAACTCTTCCACCCACTCGGAAGCGGTGCGCGCCAGCAGAAGGCGCTGGATTTCCGCGCGCCATCGCTCGATCTGGTCGCGGCTCCCCGGTGCGGCGGCGTCGAACTCCGGGTCGTCGGTGGGGTCGTGGAACTCGAGGATCCGGCGGATGGCGTCGCGGTTCTGGCGGGTGAGCGCGCCAAGGACGAGGGCGCCGCGGGCGGTGTGGTAGCCGCCGTAGTAGAGGCGGTGGGAGGCGAAGCGGGGGCCCTGCGCCTTCCGGATGTTCACCAGCTCATCGTAGGTGGCCCCTGCGGCGCGTCTCGCGACCAACTCGTCCAGGAGCGGGTCGCGCAGCACAGCATCGTGGACCGGCTCGCGCATGACGCGGTCGGACTGGAGTTCGAGGGCGGTCTGCAGGAGGGAGACCTGGATCTCCTGGCCCTCGCCGGTGCGCTCACGGTGGAAGAGCGCCGCGCAAATGCCCATCGCCGCTGCCAGGCCCGAGGAGCGGTCGGCCATGGTGGTGCTGGTGATGGGGGCGGGGGCGCCGTGTTCGTCGGTCTTGGCCTCGGCGGCCATGAGGCCGCTGTAGGCCTGGGCGACGATGTCGGAGCCAGCACGAGTCGCGTAGGGGCCGGTCTCGCCGAAGCCGGTGATGCTGGCGTAGATGAGGCGGGGGTTGAGCGCCTTCAGCGCCGGGTAGTCGATGCCCATCCTGGTTGGGACGCCCGCGCGGTAGTTGATGAGCACGACATCGAACGAGGGTACGAGGCGGTGGATGAGGGCGCGGCCCTCGGGCCGGGAGAGGTCGACGGTGAGGCTGCGCTTGCCGCGGTTGAGCGACTGGAAGTACTTGCCTTCGTTGGGGACGACGGCGGCGCTGTTCCGGCGTGATTCACCTTCGAGGGGCTCGACCTTGACCACATCGGCGCCGAAGTCGGAGAGGGCGACCCCGGCGAAGGGGCCGGCGACGATCTGGGAGAATTCGAGGATGCGGATGCCCGCCAGCGGCCCGGATGTCATGCGCGGGGCAACCCCAGGCCACGTGTGGCGATGACGTTGCGCTGGACCTCGGAGGTACCGCCGCGGATGGTCGCGGGGACCATGCCGATGTACAGGCGGGCGAAGGAGGATTCGTCGCTGCCTTCCATGAGGTTGGCCTGGAGGCCGAGGACCTGCATGCACGTCTGGGCGAGGCGCTGGGAGAGCTCGGAGTTGTAGAGCTTGGCCATGGAGGCTTCGTCGTTCGGGAGCTGGCCGCGGTTCTGCATGGAGATGATGCGCAGGGAGAACTGGTACATCACCTCGGTCTCGATGTAGCGCTGGGCGATCTCATGGCGGACGGGGGAGGAGGCGATGCGGGCGCGGAGAAGCGGGTCGCCCTGGATGACCTCGATGAGGCGGGCGAGGGTCCGGCGGGCGCCGACCGCGCCGCCGATGTTCGAGCGCTCGAAGTCGAGGAGCGTCATGGCGACGTACCAGCCGCGGTTCATCTCGCCGACGAGGTTGGCAGCGGGCACGCGGACGTCTTCGAAGAAGACCTCGTTGAAGTAGTGGCGGCCGCCCATATCGATGAGCGGCCGGACGGAGATGCCGGGCGCCTTGATGTCGTCGATGAGGATGAAGGAGATGCCGCGGTGCTTGGGGGCCTCGGGGTCGGTGCGGACGAGCGCAAAGATCGCGTCCGAGCTATGCGCCGCCGAGGTCCAGATCTTCTGGCCGTTCAGCACGAAGTCGTCGCCATCGCGTACCGCGCGGGTCTGGAGCGAGGCGAGGTCCGAACCGGCGCCCGGCTCCGAGTAGCCCTGGGCCCAGGTCACCTCGCCGGCGAGGATGGGCGGCAGGTACTTGCGCCGCTGCTCCCCGGTGCCATGGAGGATGATGGTGGGGCCGAGCATGGAGAGGCCGGAGCCACCGACGGCAGGTGCGCCAGCGCGGGCCATCTCCTGGTTGAGGATGAACTGCTCCATGGCCGACATGCCGGCGCCGCCGTACTCCTTCGGCCAGTGGGGCGCGACCCAGCCGCGTTCGGCGAGGGCGGCGTGCCAGTCCATGGCGGCCTGGCGGGCGGCGGGGTCGGCTGACTTGCGGTCGAACTCCCAAGCGCGCTCGCCGGCGCCGCCCCGGCGGTATCGTTCGGGGAGGCGCGTCTCGATGAGTTCCCGGACTTCGGCGCGGAAGCGGGCTTGTTCGGGGGTATCATTCCAGTCCACGGGTCACCTCTGGGGAGCGACCGCAGTCCCGCGGTGTCCCCCGGGCATTCTAGCCAGTCGCGGGGGCCCCGGGCTCACGTCTCGACGATGCGGGTGGCGATGGCTAGGGTGCCCAAGGTGAGCTCCGCCCGGCGGCGGAAGTTCTCGCGGGCTTCAGGGGCGGGGGTCCGCGAGCGCTGCCACGATTCGAGGCCGTCGTACCAGGTCAGCAGCAGCATCGTGCCCGTCTCCCGGGTGCGGTCGCGCTCCGCAAAGAGGGCCTGGGGCTCGGCCTCGTAGCCGACGGCCTTCTCGAAGGTGATCCATGCCTCGTGGGAGAGGGCGGCGACCTCGTCGGCATCGCGATGGTAGACATCAAAGAAACGGAAGACGTAGAGGCCCGGTCGGGTGAGTGGTGCGTCCGTCTCGGGGCGGACGGTGGGGACGAAGCTGTACTGTTCGAGCACCTTTGCGCCGGGCGGGAGGCTCGCGCCGATGAGGCCGTACGGCGCGGCGTCGAGTGGCCAGCTGGTCACGACGATGAGCTCGTTCGAGCGGAGGCCGAAGAGGCCGTACCAGGCGCCCCAGGGCCGGCCGCTGGCGCGTTCGACGGCCGGGAAGGTCGTTTCGCGGAGACCAGCGAGGAGGGGCTGGTAGGCGCGGCCTTCGCCCTGGATGCGGGCCCAGTGGAAGAGGCGGTCGAGCGTCATGGGGTCACCTCCGGGTCGTCCCAGCCGGGCGGAGGGTCGGGGCTCCAGCTGATCCCCAGGAGGGAGTCGCCCTTCGAGCGGTCGACAGGCGCGAAGAGTTCCCATTCCTCGGGTGCGCAGTCGAGTTCGATGACGGGGTAGCCTATGGGGGCGCCGCTTCCCTTGCAGGCGAAAGTCTCGGGGTCGAAGTGGGAGCCGTAGGCGGCGGCGATGGCGGCGCCTACGGCCTGCTGCCACCGGGTGGGGCGTGCCCCGCGGCGGGGGACGACCGAGCTGTTCTTGCTCATGCTGCGGAAGCTCCCCGGGTGGGCCATGCGGCCGGCCGAAAGAAAGCGCTCGCCGGTATTGAGGCGCCCCTCGGCCAGGGCCAGGGTTTCGAGGCTCCCGAACAGGCCCTGGCGGCGGTGCGCCATGCTCACGCAACAGAGCCCGGCAAGCCTGACGGTGGTGTTGGGCAGCAGCGGGAGGTCGAGGACGCGCGATTCACCGAGGGCGAACCCGGCCGGATTGCCCTGGGAGTCACGGGCGAGCGCGAGGTAGCGAAGCTTCCCCAGGGACTTCTCGAGGTAGGCCATGTTGGCGTCGCGGTAGTTCTCAGCAAAGAGCGCGCGGACCGCAGCGAGCTCGCCGGGCTCAATGTTAGCCGCCTCGATGACGGTGAAGCTGTATCCGGGGGTGCGAGCGGACACCTGTGCCTCCTGCGGCCGCACTGTAGGAGTGGGCGACGCCATCGGCAACCGGCCGGGCGCGTCGGCCGTTCAGGCGAGGCTGAGGCGAACCAGCGGGCGGCCTCTCGCGTGGCGTGCAACCTCGCGGAACCCGGCGTCGAGAAAGACCGGGAGGAGCCCGGTATAGGCGGCATCGGTGCTCGGAGAGAGCTCTTCGAGGTCTTTGGGGTAGGCCTCGAGGAGGGTGGCACCGGACGAACGCGCGTGGGCGACGGCGGCATCGAGGAGGCGGCGCATCATGCCCCGGCCGCGGTGGTTGCGGTGGACGAAGAAGCAGACGACCGACCAGACCGGCGTGTCGTCGGGGCGCCTGGCGGCACGCGAGCGTTCGAGGCGGGGGAGGGCCTCGCGGGGCTGGACGGCGACCCACCCGGCGGGTTCGGCATCGGCGTAGAGGAGCACGCCCGGGACCTCGCCGCGTTCGACGAGGGCGCACATGGACTGGCGGTTGGGTTCGCCGCGGTTGGCCTCGTACTCTTTGCCTGTCTGGCGGAACCACATGCACCAGCAGCCGGCATAGGCTCCGTTGCGCCCGAAGAGGCGCTCGAAGTCGGCCCAGCGTTCGGCTGTGAGCGGGTGCCATTCGTAGGCGGGCATGTGGCTACTCCGGGTTCGCGTAGACAACGCGGCCGGCCCGGATCACGTAACGCACGCGTTCGAGGTCGGCGAGGTTGGCTGTGGGGTCGCCTTCGACGATGAGAAGGTCGGCGATCGCGCCGGGAGCGATGACGCCAAGATCCTTCAGCCCCAGCAATTCGGCGGAACGGCTGGTGGCCAGCCTGAGAATGTCGACGGGCGTAGCCCCGGTTGCCTCGCAGAGCACTTCCATCCCGGCGGCGAGCGCTTCGTGGGGTACCCCCGGGATGCCGCAATCGGTGGACATCACCACAGGGCAGCCTGAATCGAAGAACGATTTGAGGATGCGGGCGCGTTGCTCGCGGCGGCCGTCGTCGGGCCAGCGCCGGAATCCAATGGAGACCGTGGGCGACACGACAATTCCCCTGGCGGCGATGGCATCGATGAGGTTCTGGTCGAACTCGTAGCCGCCCGGCGTGGTGAAGGAGCAGTGCTCGATGCCATCAACGCCAGCCTCGGTGGCGACACGGATGCCTTCGATGCCGTGGGCGTGGGCGGTGACCCGCTGGCGGAGGCGGTGGGCCTCTTCGACGCAGGCCCGGAGCTCATCGACGGTGAACTGTGGGGCGAAGGTGTTTGTCCGGGGCGTCATGTTGCCGCCTGTGGCCATCACCTTAATCCAGTCGACACCGGCTTTGACGCGCTCGCGGACGGCCTTGCGGATGCCGGGTTCGCCATCGCATTCGCCGCCCATGAACCAGCAGTGGCCGCCCGTGGTGGTGATGGGCGCGCCCGAGACCAGCAGTCGAGGGCCTTCGACGAGCCCGCTGGCGATGGCGTCGCGGAGTTCGATGGCGAGGGGGGTTGGCGCGCCCAGGTCGCGAACCGTGGTGATGCCTGCTTCGAGCATGCGGCGGCCGTTGCCAGCCATCCGCAGGAGCATGCGGGCCGGGGTGTCGCCATCGAAGGTGGCACGCCAGCCGGGGGTCGCGTCGAAGCAGAGATGTGCGTGCGCCTCGATCAGCCCGGGCACCACGGTGCACCCCGGGGCGTCGAGCGGAGTGCCGCCGCCGATGTCGCTGCCGCAGCCCTCGATCCGGTCCGCCTCGATGGCGATGGCGGTCTCAACCGGTGCGGGCGAGAATCCATCCCAGGCACGCGCACCGCGGATAGTGAGGGTGGTCATGCAGCGGGATTCTACGCGCGCGTGGCAGGATGACGCTCATGGAACTCCGGTGGGTCGACACGCACGCGCACCTCGACCGGTACCCTGCTGGCCAGCGCGAGGCAGTGCTGCAGCGGGCCCGGGCGTCCGGGGTGGCGGTTGTGGGGGTGGGTGTCGATGTGGCGTCCTCCCAGGCGTTGTTGGGCATCGATGGGCTCGCCGGGGTGGTGGTTGGCGTACACCCGCTCCGCGCAGCCGAGGAGGATGCTGTGGCGCTGCGCGAGTTGGCCACCGCCCCGGGCGTTGTGGGAATCGGCGAATGCGGGTTCGATGCCAGGGGGCCTGGCCCGGAGGACCAGCTTGCGGCGTTCGCCCGCCAGTGCGAACTGGCGCGAGACCTGCGCCTGCCCCTGGTGCTCCATGTGGATGGCCCCGGCGCCTGGGAGCTGTTCCTGGAGCACGCTGAAGCGCTCCGCGGGCTGACTGTGGTCCGGCATTACTTCACCGGCGGTGCCGGACAGGCACACTGGCACGCCGCGCGAGGCCACGTTCTATCCTTTGGCAAGCCGTTGCTGCGCGGCGCCGTGCTCCGGGAGATCTCCCGCGCCTACC
This sequence comes from uncultured Anaerolineaceae bacterium, assembly GCA_964648195.1. GTDB lineage: Bacteria > Chloroflexota > Dehalococcoidia > Tepidiformales > Tepidiformaceae > Amarobacter. Next base: position 6,950 of record CAZYLL010000028.1, read on the forward strand.
CGCCGGACCGCATCGTCATCGAAACCGACAGCTACCCGCTTCCCGGGCGAACGACGGAGCCGAGGGACGCGCCGGCGATCGGCGCTTTCATAGGAAGGCTCCGCGGCTGGGACCTGGACGAAGCCCGCCGGCGGCTCTGGGAGAACAGCCTGCGGGCGTTTCCGCAGCTCCTCTCCTAGGCCGAAGGTGATGTGCCTTCGAACGGGTTCTCGACGCCGTACTCGGCCGTGAGGATGCGGAGGAAATCGCGGGTGGGGCGCGTAAGCACGCGGTTGCGGGGCACGTGGACGCCGATTTCGCGCTGGGCCGGCTGTTCCATGTCGCGCAGGTCCACGGCGACGAGCGTGCCCGCCTCCCGCTCGCGCATCACCGATACCACCGGGAGGATGGCGACGCCAAGGCCCGCTTCGACCATGTGCTTGGTGGTTTCCATCGAGTCGAGCTCCATAACGGACTCGGGGACGACGCCGGCCCGGAGGAACATGCTGTAGGTGAGGCTGTGGTAGCTCGAGCCGCGTTCGAAGAAGAGGAACGGCTCGCGGCCAGCCTCGGCGATGGTTACCCCGCGCTTCTTCGCAAACGGGTGCGACGGGGCGACCACAAGGGTGAGGTCATCATTGAACAGGTGTAAAGATTCAACTTCCGGGTGCTGGGTGAAGCGGGTCACCGCAAGGTGCGTCTCGCCCGTGAGCATCCCCTCGATGATGTCCTCCGTCTGGCCGGTGCTGAGGTACACGTGGACGCGCGGGCGTTGTTCACGGAACTTCTTGAGGATGGCCGGGAGGACGTAGGTGGCGATCGAGGACGAGGCGCCGATCCGGATGCTCCCGACGTCACCGTGCCGGACGGCTTCGATCGCGTCGGTGCCCTCCTGCACGGCGGTGAGGGCGCGCTGGGCGTGCGGCATGAAGGCGTGCCCCGCATCGGTGAGGGTGACACTCCGGCCGGTGCGTTCGAAAAGGCGCTCGCCGATTTCGCGTTCGAGCGACTGAATGCGGGCGGTGACCGAGGGTTGTGTCAGGAACAGGGCCTCGGCGGCCCGGCTAAACGACCGGTGATGAGCCACCTGGATGAAGGCTTCGAGTTGCGCGAGTTCCAAACCAATGCTCCCCGGATCCGCTCCGTTGTTATTGTCTGTAGTAGTTAGCGTTGATCTCGATGTACTTTCGCGCATCCCCCTGGAGCGCATCTTCATGGTAAATGGCAGTCACCGGGCAGGCGAGTTCGCAAGCGGCGCAATCGATGCACTGGTCCGGGTTGATGTAGTACTGCGGGTCGTCGTCCGTCGAGTGGATGCAATCGACGGGGCAAACATCGACGCAGGAGGCGTCCTTCACGCCGATGCATGGTTCGGTGATGACGTAGGGCACGGACGTCCTCCTAAAGCGTATCGGGGCGTACGCCCGATTTATACACGACGATATCGCCAAGCACCCGCGCCTGGCAGGCCAGGCGGAGACGCGGGTCTTCGATTGACCGCGGCCCGCGCTGGCGGATGAGGTTCTGGCGTTCGTACCGGCCCATGGCCGAGATGCGGCCAATTCCGGAGAGCACCTCCATGGCGCAGTTGGTGCACTCGCCGTTTCGTGCGCAGCCCACGGGCCAGAAGTAGCCGCGGGCCACGACGGCATCCATCACGGTTTCGTTCGGCGGCGACTCAACTTCGATGCCAAGGGGTTCCACTCGAATGCGGGGCACAAAGCGATTGTCGATTGCCGATCGCCGATTGTCGATGATCCCGGGTGGGGTTAGTCGTGGCGGGCAAGATGGCGGGCCCGGCGAGCCGCCAGCTGGACCGTGCGAGCGCATACAAGGGCGACCAGGAAGAGGGCGGCCATCGCAAGCACACCGGCCATGCCCAGAAGCCAGCGCGACGGCGCGGAAGGGGCGTCTTCGAACAGGAACGGGAGGGCGCGCAGCGGCCAGGCGGCGAGGAGCAGGTAGAACGCGGCCGTGAGCGCGTTCTCCCAGGGAACGTAGCCGAGGGCAAAGCGCGCGAGGACGACGTGGGCCATGGCGATCATGAGGGGGATGGCGAAGCCCAGGAGGAAGGTGTGGCGGATGGCGCCCTCTTCGTAGATGCCGAGGCTGTGGCCGCCGGGGAGGACAGCGGTGGCGATGAGCAGGGCGGCATAGGCGAGTGCGCCGAGCCACGCCAGGGGGATGAGCAGTGCAAAGCGAGGGCCGCCGCGGAAGCGGCGCAGGCTCCCAAGGATGCCGAACCAGGCCACGAAGGCGATAAGGCCGGCGGCGAATGCGGCATCGGCGATGCGTTCGAGCCAGGGGAGCGCGGACAGTTGGCCGGGGCCGCTCGCTAGGAGCCAGGCAACCACGCTCGCGTTGAGGAGGGAATAGATGGCGAGCTGGCGGCCCGGCCCGGGCGGCTGCAGGCCGAGGTGACCGGCAAACGCGCGGAGGCCGACGCCCATGATGGCCGGGGTGACGAACCCCCGGAGGAAAACCTCAATCGTGGCGGCCGAGATATCGAGCGGGACAACGCCCGATTCGGCTTCGGCTGTGCCCCAGAGGGCAAGGGCGGCCGAGACCGCGAGCCATGCCGCCGCGGCGCGCATGAAGTACGGCTGGGGGTCGATGCGGATTGGACGGGCCAGGGGGATGCGCCAGGTGAGGATCGCAAAAGCTATAGCCCCGCCCAGCAGCATTGCCGCGCCCGGGTAGGCGAGCACTCCAACGCTATCGTGCCAGACCTGTGCGGCCGAAAGGAGGATGGCTCCTGCGGCGAGCGAGGCCGGCACGCCAAGCCGGAAGCGCGCCGCGAAGGGGGGCCTGCCGTTGAGGCGCACCAGGAACTCAAAGCCGAGCGCGACCACGAAGGTGGCGGCAAATCCGAACAGCTGGAGACGGCCGTGCCCCTGGACGCTCTGGGTCCAGCGGCTGCCGCCGATGCTGGCCTCGGTGGCGGCCAGGATGCCAAGGACGAGCCCCGCAACCACGGCCACCAAGGAACCCACCGCCATCCAGATGGCAAATAGCCACGGGTTACGCGGGAGGGTGGGGGCCTGCATGCGCGGGGCGCGGACGACGAGGGGTACTTCGAGGTCGGGAGATTGGTGAGTCATCTCGCCATCGACGTTGGCAGCCGGGAGCGCGCGGGGGCTGCGACATTTGTCACGTCTGCAACTGTCCGGCGTCAGCTCCCGGCATGGGTGGAGGGCAAAAGCCCTAACTGCTGCATCATCCCCAGATCGTCCCGGCTCGCCCGGTGGTTGGCGATTTTGCCCTTCTCGTTGAAGGTGAACCAGTGGATGTGCTGAACATCAATGCGGCGCCCCGTGGGCGGCACGCCCAGAAGCATTCCGCCGTTGACCGGCATGGTGCCGACGCCGAGGTGCGTCCCAGAAGCCCGCACGATGACGACTACCTCCGTGCCGCGAGCGATCATGTCGACGATGGTCAGGTGCCAATCGGGGAAGGTAGTTCGAATGTCCGCCCAGACTTTCCGCATGCCATCCTTGCCAACGGGCCGTCCGTGGTTGCGACAGTCATCGGCCCAGAGTTCGAGTGCGGCCTCGTATTCGGCCCGTTCGGTCAACTCCCAGTTCCGCCGGACGGTGTCCATATTCCGTTGCTCTTCACCAGTCATTGTCCTGTCCCCCGGTTGAACTCCGCGGGGACTATACCAACCGGAGATGCAGTGGCGTACGGCGGAAGGCTGGATATTCGTTCGTCAGAACTCCGCCCAGCGTGGTGCGCAGACAGACCGGGGGATTGCCATCGATGCCTCGGATCCGGTGCGCCGGGAGTTAATCGCGGGGTTCGGACCAGAAGGCGCCGTTGGGAGCCTCGTTGCGGCCCGGGCGGCGGGGGCCGTGCTCCAGAATATCGAGCACGTCAGACCAGAGGGCGGCGAACGCGATGGGCCTGCCGATGGCGGCCTCCGCCTCATCGATGGTCATCGAGTCGAGGAACCTTTCGCCGAAATAGTCGAGGCTCGGCCGGGGGAGGATGACGATGTCGCCCGGCAGGCCGGCGAGCTGTTCAACGTAATCCTTGCCGCAGACAAGTCCAGAAACGTTCACGCGCTCGCCGAAGACGGTGTTAGTGACGCCCTGCACGAGGACCTCGGCGCCGGTGAGCTCCGAGAACTCCCGCGCGACCGGGGTCAGGACTGGCGCGATGAGGTTCGCCGTGCCGATGAGGGCGCTGCGGCCGGCGAGGGAGAGCGGTTCGGTGCGGGCGCGGAGCCGGCGCTTCGTGGAGGCCCAGTCATGGAGCATGGTCCGGACCATGCCGATACCGTTTTCGTACTGGGGGAACCCGTCGTAGGCGGCGGCGCCCGGGATGGGCACGCCGGCGGTCACGTAGAACTCGTCGCTGCACTGGACGATGGTGGAGCCGAAACGGCGGCGGAACTCCTTCTGGAACGGGGCGAGGATCCCGGCGACCTCGCGGGCGTAGCCGGGCGTCGGGCGGACGAGGGGGATGCCGTCGCGGTTGAGCGACCACTCCTCGAGCTTCGGGCTGGCTCCGACGGGAACGACGGAGATGGTCTGGACCGTGGGGTAGAGTTCGCCCAGGTCGCGGATGGAGCGGGCGAGGTGCTCGCCGTCGTTGACGCCTGGGCAGAGGACGATCTGGGTGTGGGCCTGGATGCCCAGGGCGCCGAGGCGGCGGAGCTGGTCGAGCACGTCGGGCGCGGTGGGGTTCGAGAGCATGTGGCGCCGGAGGTCGAGCTCGGTGGCATGGACGGAGACGTTCAGGGGGCTCAGGCGCTGCTCTTCGAGGCGGGCCCAGTCATCCTCCGTCAGGTTGGTAAGGGTGACGAAGTTGCCGTGGAGGAACGAGAGCCGGTAGTCGTCGTCCTTGGTGTAGAGCGTCTTGCGCATGCCTTTGGGGAGGCCCTTGAGGAAGCAGAAGAAGCAGTTGTTGTTGCAGAGGATGACGTCGTCCCAGGTAGCGCGCTCGAACTCCAACCCCAGGTCTTCGTCGATGTCCTTCTCGAAGACGACGAGGTCATCGAGGCCGTTGGCCTTGCGGATGTGGACTTCGACCTCGGCGTCGGCGGCGTAGAACTGGAGGTCGACGACGTCGCGGAGGACGTGGCCGTTGACGGAAAGGACGCTGTCGCCGGGCTCAATGCCCGCCTCCTCGGCGAGCGAGCCGGGGCGGACGCCGGAGACCACGCCGGGGGTGGGGGATTTCCGATTCCCGATTTCCGATTTCCGATTGGCGGTGGGGGCGGCGGGCATAACTTCCATTGTGGGCCACGGGCAGGGTCGGTCGAAGGTGCGGTTGGTCGATTTGGCTAAAGGTTTTGTTTGAGCAGGGCGTGGAAACGTTGCAGCAGGTCACGCGCCTCGTTCAGAGATGCTCCAAGGCGCGTCTGGAACTCCCACTCCTCGATGGCGATCCCGTTGCAAACTTCGTTCAGCGCGTTGTTCAAGAGCACAAGCTCTTCATTTGTCAGTCGGAGTTGCGTCCCTTTCTGATCCGTCCCTAAGAGCTCCACTTCGATTACCCGATCAGTTCGCGGAGGCGAGATTCCACCTCGTCGATGGAGTAGTCCGGCGTTGAGGCGCCGGCGGTGAGGCCGATACGGCTGACGCCTTCGAACCACTCCCGCTCAAGCTCGTCCGGGCCCTCGATGTGGTAGGCGCGGGTGCCCTGTTCCTCGCAGACCTCCTTGAGATGGCGGGTGTTGGCGCTCTTGCGGCCGCCGACCACGACCATGACGTCGACGGTCGTGGCGAGGGCGGCAGCGGCTTCCTGCTGGCCGGTGGTGGCGTGGCAGAGCGTGTTGACCACGTGGAACTCGAAGTTCCTGTCGCGCTGCAGGAGCATGAGATTCGCGACGAACTTCGCGAAGTCCTCCATCTTGTGGGTGGTCTGGGCCATGACGCCGATCTTGTTGGGGAAGCCGCCGGGGAACTCATCGATGAGGCGCTTGAGCTCGTCGAAGCTGGCGCCGGGTACGATGGTGGCGTGCGATTCACCGGCCTTGTCGATGGTCCAGCCCATGATGCCCCGGACTTCCTTGTGCCCGGGGTCGCCGAAGATGAGGACGTGCCATCCGTCGCGCACGAATTTCTGGCCGTAGCGCTGGGCGCGGGTGACGATCGGGCAGGTGGTGTCGATAATCTCGAGCCCGGTGGATTCGAGCTGGCGGACGACCTTCTCGCCAACGCCGTGGGCCGTGATGGCGACACGGCCCTCCCGGACGCGATCGGCGGTGGCCGCTCCGACATCGCCATCGATGTCATCCGGGCCGGGAAGCTGGATCACCCCGGAGCGTTCGAGGCCGCGAACAACATGGGGGTTATGGACGATCTCGCCGACGGAGTAGACGGGGCGGTCGGGTGCCGCTTCGCCCTCCATGATCTGGACGGCGCGGCGCACCCCCATACAGAAACCCATCTCACTGGCTCGGATGATCTGGACCACGTGGCTCCTCGGTGGCAGTGCCTCCTGAACCAGTATAGGGAGGCCGGTAGGACTCGGGTAACAGCGCCTTGATGGCCTCGTAGATGCGATCGGTAAGTTCGCTCACCTGGGCTTCCGTAGGCCTGCGCACCGCGTCGACGTGGATCGGCTCGCCGATGGTGAACGTGAAGCGCGGCCGCCGGAGCACGACAAGGGGCTTCCTCAACCGCTCCGTCCCGGTGATGGCGCAGGGCAGGAGCGTCGCACCGGTGCGCAGGGCGATCACGGCGGTACCGGGATGGGGCGGGCCCATGTAGCCCGTGCGGGAACGGGTGCCTTCCGGGAACATCCCGATGACGCCGCCGCGCTTGAGGATGCGCTCGGCGTTGAGCATCGCCGCGAGGTCCGCATCGAAGCGCCGGACCGGGAATGCCCCCCACGCGCGGATAATGAGGCCGAAGGGATTCTTGAAGAGCTCGACCTTCGCCATCCAGCGGATCCGCCGCCGCGCGATGCCCGCGCCGATGATCGGGGGGTCGGCATTGTTCAGATGATTCGAAACGACGATGAACGGGCCCTCCGCCGGGACCTTCTCCCGGCCGGTCACCTCCCAGCGCACCACCACCCGGAGCAACGCCCGCAGGAGGTATGTGCACGTCCAGTAGAACGCGGGCACGAAAGCCTGGCTTCCCGGCAGTTTCAGGCGAGCGCGCATTGCACCTTCTCCAGTGCGAGTTCGAGGACCTGGTCGACAGAGAGCGAGGTGGTGTCGATGACGATGGCATCGGGGGCCGCGCGCAGGGGGGCCACCTTGCGCGTGCTGTCGATGACGTCGCGCTGGTGGATATCCTTCCGCGCGTCGGCGTCGCGTTGTGCCTGGCCCCATTCGCCCGATTGTTTGCTGCGGCGTTCAGCGCGGGCTTCTTCCGAGGCTTCGAGGTAGAACTTCAGCGGCGCGTTGGGCAGGACGACCGTGCCGATGTCGCGTCCAGCGAGGACAACGAGGCCCTTGCTGGCGATCGCGCGTTGGCGGCGGACCATCGCCTCGCGGACCGATGGCAGCGCGCTGTAGAGGCTGACGTTCGCCTCGACCTCCGGATCCCGGAGGCGATCGGTGACATCCTCGTCGCCGAGGAAAATGAGGGTAGCCGGACCCGCCTCGACGCGGAGGTCGAGCGTCCGGACGAATTCGCGGGCGGCCGCGTCGTCGACGGGGAGGCGCGCGCGCACGGCGGCGAGCGTGACAGCGCGATACATCAGGCCGGTATCGAGGAAGGCGTAGCCAAAGCGCTCTGCCAGCTCCATGCCGAGTGTGGACTTGCCGGAGGCGGCCGGGCCATCGATGGCGATGGGCGTGGGCAGCGAGCGCTTCATCGGGGACGCATCGTAGCGGATGGGAGGCTATTGGCCACGGGCCGCTGTGCCCTCACGTTTGGCCATCCCTGCCCGGTAGAGGGCGTCCACTTCCTCCGGTGTCAGTTCGCGGAAGGCCCCCGAGCCCAGGCTCCCCAGGTGGAGCGGGCCGATGCGGATCCGGCGGAGGTAGAGCACCTTCCGCCCGAGGGCCGTCATCATGCGCCGGATTTCGCGGTTCTTCCCTTCGCGCAGGGCGATGAGCAGCCAGGCGCCAGCGTTCGGCCCATCCTCGCCGGCCATCGCAGCCGGGGGCATCGCCGGGCGGACCGAGACCGCGCGGAGACGGTCGCCGCCCTCTTCCACGCCGCGCACCAGCCGCTCCATGTCGCGCTTCGAGAGAACAGTATCGATGCCAACGAGGTATTCCTTCTCGACTTCGTAGCGAGGGTGCGTGAGGAGCTCGGTCAGGTGGCCATCGTTGGTGATGATGACGAGCCCTTCCGAGTCCATGTCGAGTCGCCCCACAGGGTGAAGCTGGACGTCGCCGATCGGGATGAGGTCGAGGACTGCCGGGCGGCCCTGTTCGTCGCGCGCTGTCGTGACGAACCCCGCTGGCTTATGGAGAGCGAAATAGCGGTAGCGCGCCTTCACGACCGGGACGCCGTCGACGGTGATGTCATCCGCCTCCGGGTCGGCGCGGGCGCCGAGGGTATCCTGCACGACGCCGTTCACGGCGACCCGCCCGGCGAGGATCATCTCCTCGGCGGCCCGGCGGGAAGCGACGCCCGCGTTCGAAAGGATCTTCTGGAGGCGTTCAGCGGGCACGGCGCGCCTCAATCTTCTGGCGCACGCGAGGGCCGAGCGTGGCAATCCCCACGGTCGCGCTGACTCCGAGCAAGCCGCCGAGGATGAGCCATGGCGCGTCCGGCCTGCCCCCGGGAGCCGGTCGCACATCCACAGCAGGTGCCAAGGTGGCCCCTGCGCCCGCCGTTCGGGTGGCTGCCGCAGCGGGAGTTGCCGCCGGGAACATATTTGGCGCACCCGGGGTGATCGCCCGGGTCAACGCCCAGGCGTCGCCTGCTGGCCCGGCGAGCGCGTCCTTCAGCCCGAGGCTGCGGCCCGCCGGTGGCGCCAGTGGCGCCGGATCGAAGATGGATGTGTTATCGCCGTAGGACATTTCATCCACGACCGTACCATCCGGCGCGACAAGGCGGAGGAGGTCGCCGTCGTTTCCCAGCCCATTGCCGATGCCGCCATCCACCGGTACGGCGGCTAACACTCCGGATGGGAGCACCGCCAACCTGCCTGCGATGACCGCATACGCCCCCGGGGCGAGCACCAGCGCAGGCAGGGCGTCCCGCTCGGAGCCATCCTCGATGGACCAGCCCCCGAGGTTGATTGGCTCTGTCCCGGTGTTGACAAGCTCGACCCATTCGTACGGCGCGTCGCGGCCCGGTTCGGGTGGATCGCTAACCACCTCGGAGATCCGGAGGGTGGCCGGCCCGGGTGGGGACGGGCTTGCGACCTGGGCCGCCGGGCTCGCAGGAATCGGCGATCCCGGGGCCGGCCCGCCGGGTGTCCCGGTGGTGGGTATCGCCCGCGTGACCGAGGGCGAGGGGCGGCCCGTCGAGGTCGCGGACGGCATTGGGGTCGCGGTCGCCGTGGGAGCCGCAACGCCAGCAAAGCTCGCATCGTCGAAACATGCTTCGGATTCTCCCGCAGGCCACAGCATGAGCCGCACGCGCGCGGAGGTGGCCGCTGCCGGCGCCAGGATGGGGCCGGTGGCGAGGGAGGTCCACGCGGCGGATGTGGCCTCGGCACTGTCGTGCTGCTCGATGCTTGCGCCGCTGCCGTCGGCCGCTGTGTACCAGCTCACCCTGATCGATGCAGCACCCGGTCCCACCACGCGCGCGCTGGCAGAGGCGGCATACCACGTTCCGCCCACGATGGGCACGAGCTGGTGGAGCCACTTGGTCGAGTCGGTCGCCGACTGGAGGCAGGCGGAGTAAGCGCCCCTCGCCGCGTTCGTGCTGGAAATCATCTCGCCGCCGTACTTCGCCCAGCCGACAGGCTTGCCACCCGAGGTCTGCTCGAAGTCGCCATTGGCGAGGAGGCCGCCGAAGCCGCTGCTGCCGGGCCGTGCCGTCGGCGTCGACGTGGGTGGCAGGGTGGGCGTGCGGGTCGGCGTGGCTTCCTTCGGTGGCGTTGGGGTGCGCGTCGGGGTAGGCGTGCGCGTCTCCGTCGGTTCTCGCGTTGCCGTCGGAGTGCGAGTGGGCGTCGCTGTCCCCGTTGGCGTCGCTGGCGGAGCAAGCGTCGGGGTGGAGGTGGGTGGCCCCACCGTTGGCGTCGAAGTTGGCTCCGGTGTTGGCGTTGGCTCCGGCTCAGACTCCCAAAGCGACGCGTTGTCGAGCGTGGCGGTGAGCCCGGCCGAACCGGTGAGCACGACGGTCAAACGTAGCCCGGCCGTGCCGGGCGGGGCAGTGGCCCCGGAAACTGAGAGGACCTGTGTGCCCGGGCCCAGGGCGGCGATTCCTCCCTGGATGGTGGGCGGAATGGGCGCCCAGCCCTCATCGAGGAACTCGATGCGCAAGACAGCGGTGACACCGGGTTCGCCTGCCGCCTCAACGGATGCGCTGTAGCCCGCGCCGGGCCGGGCCTCCACCCCCTGGAACACCCCGGTATCACTGGCTCCAAGGGCAACCCGGAGCGCGAGCCCCGAGCCCGGATTGTCGACCAGCCCGGCAGTGCCCCCATCGACCGTCCATGCGTCGAGGGTTTCGAAGCCGGGGTCGACGAGCGCTGCTTCCGCCGAGGCGCGTCCCCCAGGGCGCCCGGCCGCAAGGCAAAGCACGGCCAGTGCCGTCGCTCCGAACCATACCGCACCCCGCATCGGGCGGATGCTACATCATCTGCATCTCAGCGCGCGATGAGCGGGGCGGCGCCAAGGTGGGCACCGGCATCGACGATAAGGATCTCGCCGGTGATGAGGTCGGCGCCTTCGATGAACCAGACGGCGGCCTGGGCCATGTCCTCGGGGGTCCCGGCCTTGCGGAGCGGGGTGGTGCGCTCCTGCGCGGCCTTCGCGGCCTCGTAGGCCTCATCGCCCATGCCGCCGCGAAGCCAGCGCCCCTGGATGAAGCCCGGGCAAATGGTGTTGACGCGGATCTCCGGGCCCAGGACCCGGGCGAGCGAAAGCGTCATCGTGTTGAGCGCCCCCTTCGAGGCGGTGTAGGCGACCGAGCTCCCGACGCCCATCACCCCGGCAATCGACGAGACGTTGACGACGGCGCCGCGGCCCTGTGCCTTCATCTGCGGGACGACCGCCCGGGTCATCTGGTAGGGGCCGATTACGTTGACAGCGTAGATGCGTTGGAAATCGTCGGCGGTCAGCCCTTCGAGGTTCGCGTGGTTCACGAACTGGGTGGTGCCGGCATTGTTGATGAGGCCGTCGATCCGGCCCCACTTCTCGATGGCTGCCGCGGCCATCCGCCGGCAGTCCGCATCGACCGAGACATCGGCCTGGCAGAGCAGGGTCTCGACGCCAAGCGCCTCGCACTCGCGCTGCGTTTCCTTCGCTTCAGCCTCGCTCTTCGTGTAGTTGATGACGACGTTGCAGCCCTTGCTCGCGAGGAGCTTCGCGCAGGCCGCGCCGACGCCCGTGGCGGAACCGGTGACGATGGTGACGCCGCCTTTGATATCCATGGGTGGGGGAACCTCCGGGGTGGTGGAAGGAGTCTACGCCGGGACAAAGCTGCAAGGTATTTGCAATGCCAGAGCGGCCGGCGACGGGAGTGTCTTGTTCCCGGTGGTGCTAGAGTTGGGTGGGATCAGCGCCCCCGATCTGGAGTGCGACGGCGATGGCGGTGTTGCATGCTGGTGATCTGCGCCGTGTGCGGGCCACGCTGGCGCGCCTGGCTGGCTGCGCGGCGTACTACACACTCGACATGGCGGTGTTCGTCCCGCTCTTCGTCGCCTACTTCCTCCTGCGGGGCCTCCCGCCGGACCGCGTGAACGAGGCCACGGACAACGCCACGCGGATCATCGAGCTCGAAGAATCGCTCGGTGTCTTCCACGAGCCAACCTGGCAGGATGCAATCCTCCACAACGCGACCCTGGTAGAAATCGCAAACTTCACGTACCTGAACCTGCATATGCCGCTGCTGGTGGCGCTGGGCGTGGTGTGGTTGGTCTCGTATAGGATGATGCGCGGGGAGCACCGTGAC
>CAZYLL010000028.1:18919-28733 GCA_964648195.1 uncultured Anaerolineaceae bacterium
TATGCCGCTGCTGGTGGCGGTGGGCTTCCTGTACTTTCTCGCCGATACCCGCAAGCACCGGGTGCTCCGGAACACTATCCTGCTCTCGGCCTTTGTTGCCGTGCCGATTTACCTGGTCTTCCCGGTTACCCCGCCCCGGTTGCTTTCGACTGCCGGGTACGCCGGGTTCGGGTTTGTCGACACGATTCCTGCAGGACTGCGAGACAAGCCAGGGGCGCTGTCGAACTGGTACGCGGCCGTGCCGTCGTACCACTTTGGATGGATTGCGCTGGCGGCGGCGGGCGTTTGGTGGTGCTGGAAGTCGTGGATTCTGCGGGCGGCGGCCGTTGCCTTCGCGGCGTTCATGTGGTGGGCAATCGTGGTCACCGGCAACCATTACTTCTTCGATATGGTCGCAGGCGCGGCAGTGGTGGGGATGTGCTTCATATTGGTCCGCGCATTCGAACAGTGGGCAGAGCTGAACCCCGGGGCGGTCAGGCGGTTCACGGTGCGGTTCGGGCCGCTTCGGTTGCCGATCTAGTCCGCACTCCCCGGGCCGGGTTCGCCCAGGCGCAGCCAGATGATGTAATCGAGGTCGTGCATCCGGCATCCCTCCGCATTGCTGAGCCCGGCCGCCTCGCCACGGTACCGGGCGGAATGGAGGAGCATGTGCTCCAGCACCTGGCCCACCGGGTCCTCGAACTGGCGACCCGTCGAGTTCCGGTACGCGAAGACCCGCTCGAACCCGGTTGACGCTTCCCGGCTGGCGACCTCCTCCAGCTGGCCGCGGGCCGTCACCAGCCACTCCTCACACTGCGCCATTGAAAGGGGCCCCAGAGGGGGACGTTTGGACGGTCCGGACCAAGGATCCGGTTCGGCCAGGTTATCTCGGCTTCCAGCACGTGCTGAAACGCCCGGAACGGCGCCTCCGGTGCGCCCACCGGCTTCACTTCGCTGTAACGGAGGTCGTTCGCCCACGCGTTGTAGCGGAGGCGGTGGATGAGGCCCCGGGACATGTTCCGAGTATCTCCCGCCACCCGGCCGGGCGTCGGCCGCTTCCGGGTTGCATCGCCTGCAAAGGTTTCGGCGATTGTTTGACAGCTAACCTACCGGGCGGAAGAATCGCCGTGCTTCAAGAAGGAGGAGCCCCACGAATGAAAGCCGCAGTGCTCTACGCACCGAACCAGCCTCTCGTCATCGAAGAGGTAGAAGTCGATGAACCCCAGGCCAATGAGGTCCTCATCAAGACGAGCGCGACGGGCGTCTGCCACTCCGACCTGCACTTCATGGAAGGCAAGTGGATGTACCCGATGCCGGTGGTACTCGGGCACGAATCAGCCGGCGTGGTCGAGAAGGTTGGCCCGGGCGTGACCAATGTGAAGGCGGGCGACCGGGTGGTGGTCGCGTTCGTGCAGTCGTGCGGGGAATGTGACCGTTGCATCACCGGGCGCCCGAACCTTTGCTCGAACTCGCAGTCGTTGAACCGGATTGGCCGGATCAAGCTGAAGGGGCAGCCAATGATGCAGTTTGCGGGCATGTCGGCGTTCGCCGAGAAGATGCTGGTGAACGCGAAGGCGTGCGTGAAGGTGCCTGATGGGGTGCCGATGGAGGCGGCGGCCCTGGTCGGCTGCAGCGTGATGACCGGGGTTGGCGCGGTGACCAACACAGTGAAGTTGCAGGTCGGGCAGACCGTGGCGGTGATCGGCTGCGGCGGCGTTGGCCTGAACATCATCCAGGGCGCCCGGCTGGCGGGCGCGTCGCGGATCATCGCGGTCGACATGCTGGAGTCGAAGCTGGCTGCGGCGAAGGAGTTTGGAGCGACGGATGTGGTGGACGCATCGAGCGGCGACGCGGTGCAGCAGGTGATGAGCCTGACCGGCGGCGGTGTGGACTACGCGTTCGAGGCCATCGGGCTGATGAAGACGGCCCAGCAGGCGTTCATGATGGCGCGCCGCGGGGGCCAGGCGGTCATCGTGGGCATGCTGCCGTTGACGGAAGAGCTGACGATCCCGCAGGCGGGCATGTCGTTCCTCGGCGAGAAGGGGATCGTGGGCAGCTACTACGGCTCGACGCGGCAGACGTACGACATGCCATGGCTGATGGAGCTGTACCGGCAGAAGCGGCTGAAGATCGACGAGCTCATCTCGCGGACGTACAAGCTCGAGCAGATCAACGAAGCGTATGACGCGCTGAAGGCCGGGGAAGTGAACCGGAGCGTCATCGTCTTCTAGGGTGCCCGGCCTGCCAGGCCTTGCGGGGGTCCATTCCCCAAATGGGAAAGGGACCCCCGCTGCGTTCGGGCTCTCCTCGATGCGCCGAGTCACACGCGCGATTACTCGCGGAAGCGCCAGCCGCGCAGCCCGCGCAGCTGGCGGATTTCGCCCAGGTGGGACCAGCCGTGGGCGAGGCAGCCGGTCGTGAGGAGGTTCGCCAGGTGCCATTCGCTGTTCCAGGGGAGGGGTTCTTCGAGGCGGGCGGGTTCGAGCGAGGCGAGTGCCCGCGATGTCTGGGCCCAGACATCCCACGCGTAGGCCAGCAAGTCGGCGAGAGGGTAGCGGAACGTGGCGAGGTCGGTGGTCAGAAACCCGGTTCCCTGGCCGGTCGCGTCCATCGCGAAGCGCTCGGCCCAATTGTCGCGCGCCCAGAGCTCCGGCTCGCGGAGGATCGACTGGCAGATGACGGCATCCTCATCGCGGACGATGTGCCAGAGCAAGAATCCGATGTGGTTGACTTCGGCGGCCGGCTGCCAAAAGAGGTCTTCGTCGTTGATCCCGCTCACGTCGTCCATGAGTTCGATGTGAAAATCATGGAAGGCCAGGCGGAGCAGTGCGGAAGCGTTCACGCGATGGGCCTCGCCGGTTGGTTTGGGGGGAACGGTACCGGCGCGCCCGGCGTTTGCAAAGGGCGCTGGAGGTGCCAGTGCGTACGGAGGGCACCGCAGGAGGTGCCCTCCGCCGAGTGGGGCCCGTGGAAACTTCAGTCCTTGGAGCAGGCGAGGACGGGGTCGTAGTCGGGCATGTCGGTGATTTTCTCGGTGGGCTGGATCCATGCGACCTTGCCGTGCTTGTCGACCACGATGACGACGCGGTTGGCGACCATCCGGGGCTCGATGGCGACGCCGTACTTCCGGGCGGTTTCGCCGAGGGGGAAGAAGTCGCTGAGGACCGGGAACTCGAGGCCGAGTTCCTTCTTCCAGGCGGCCTGGGCCCAGGGGCCGTCGCTGGAGATGACCACCGGGATTGCGCCCTGGCTCTCGAATTCCTTCTGCTTCGCCTTGATCAGCGGCATCTGGTTGCTGCAGGCGGGCGAGAAGGCGGCGGGGACGAAGTTGATGATGACGGCATTCTTGCCGCGGTAATCGCTGAGCCGGAACTTGTCGCCCGTTGGGCTCGCGGGGAGTTCGAAGTCAGGCGCTTCGTCGCCGACCTTCAGGGTCGCGGTTTTGGACATGCACTACCTCACGGGTGATTGGTGGGACACTGATCGTAGCAGGGTCAGCGCAAGTGGGCGGCCAACGCGCGGCGCACGCTAGGATCGGATTGATGAACGTCCCAGCCCCGGTTCGAGCGCCGGTCGCCCATCCGCTGTTGACGCTCCTGCTCGGGATGTTCCTGGCGGTCCTGACGTTCAACATCATCACCACGGGATTCGAGCGCGCCGGGATTCCGCGTGCGGCGGCCGGTCTGCTGGTCGCAGCCAGCCTTGCGGGCTCGCTGCTGAACATCCCCGTACGCGTCCGTGACCTGGAGACGCGGCCGGCGCAGCGGCTGCGCATTGGCCACCTGGTCTTCTACCGGCCTCCCGAATACGAGCGGCAGGTGATTGCCGTGAACGTGGGCGGCGCGCTGATCCCGGTCGGCGTCTCGGCATGGCTGCTCTTCCAGGAGGGAGCCTGGTGGGAGACGGGGACGGCGGTGGCCATCGTTGCGTTTTGGACCTACCGGGCGGCGCGAGTCGTGCCGGGGAGGGGAATCCTCCTGCCGGCCTTGCTCTCGCCCGCGATTGCGGCGCTTAGCGCGCTGGCGTTGTCGTGGGATGGCTCGCCGGGGCAGGCAACCGCGATCGCCTACGCAGCCGGTTCGGTGGGCACGCTCATCGGCGCCGACTTGCTGAACCTGCACCGGTCCACCGAAATGGGGCCGGGCATCATGTCGATCGGCGGCGCCGGGGTGTTCGATGGCGTGTTCCTGAGCGGTGTGGTGGCGGCGTTCCTCTCGTAGCCCATCAAGAGCCCGCCCAGCGGGGCGCACGCTTCTCAGCGAAAGCGGTCATCCCTTCCCGCGCCTCCTCCGAGGCGAAGTGCTCCGCCGACCGGCGAGCGGCCTCCTCGAAGGCGGCGTGCAGGCTCATACCGGGGAGATCGCGGAGGAGTCGCTTCGCCCCGGCGAGCGCACCGGGCGCGCCCTGGCGAATCGCCGCGACGTAGCGCTCGACGGTCGCATCGAGTTTGGCAGCCGGCACAGCGGCGTTAAGGATGCCGAAGCGCACGGCATCGGCCCCCGTAAAGCTCTCCGCGGCCAGGAAGAGCTCGCTCAGCGTGCCCGGCGGCACCTTCCGCAGCAGGACCACCGAGATGATCCCGGGAATCACGCCGATCCGGACTTCCGTGGTCGCGAAGGTCGCATCGGCGATGCCCACGGCGATGTCGCAGGCGGCGACCAGCCCGAGGCCACCCGCCCGTGCCGGGCCATTGATGCGCCCTACGACAGGCTTCGGCGAATTCCAGATGGTCTCGAGGATCGCCGCGAGCGCGGCGGGCCCGGTTGCTGTGCCAGCGATGTTCGCTTCGCGCTGTTCTTTCAGGTCAGCGCCCGAGCAGAACACCGGGCCAGCTGAAGTGAGCACGATGACGCGTGCTGTCGCGTCGCCGACGGCTGTCTGCAGGTGCGCGAGCAGCTCGGCCTGGAGCTGCCGGGAGAGCGCGTTGCGATTGTGCGGGGAATCGAAGGTGATGGTGGCAACGCCATCCTGGATGGCGAGGTGGACGAGTTCGCTCATCGTTCCGCCTCCCGCGGGAACTGACCGGGGCGGCGCCCCGCGCCGGGCGGGCCCGCGAACGCCTGGGCGACCTCCAGCCATTCGAGCGCTGCGGCGCCGGTCACCCGGAGGCCGGTGTCGGCAAGGTGCCGGCGGCGAGTGACAACGCGACAAAAGTCTGTCGCGCTGCCCTGGATGACGTTCCCGGTCGATGGCTCACCGAGTTCCCACGTGGCGCCGGAGGGGGCGGTCAGCGACACGCGGATCGGGACCTGCGGGGCATCGAGGCCGCGATTCGCATAGCTGTACGCCCGCGCGCGGACACCGATGAACGCGATGTGCCGCAGGCGGTCGGTATCGGGACGGGCGATGCCGGCGACGTCGACGATGTCGAGGCCGTGCGACCAGCATTCCATGAGCCGGGCCGTGATGAACGAGACAGCCGACATATCCGGGCCGTACCACGGAAGGCGGACGCTTCCGTCGAGCTGGCGGGCAGCATCTACGAGGGCCGCACTCGACCGGCGCCACCACGCGAACAGGTCAGCCGGGGCGAGCCCCCGGCCGCGCGCGAGGTAATCGGCTTCGAACGTTGGCCCGAGGGAGCGGGCGGCCGCGCGAAACGCGGCGCGGTCGGCGATGGCGAGCGTGGCCGATTCATCGAACCAGGCGAGATGCGTCACCTGGTCGCGGACCGCCCAGCCGGGCGCATGGGTTGGAAGTTCCCACTGCCGGGGAGTCAACGCGGCGAGGACCGCGGCGAGGGCGGCGTGTTCGCCGGCAAGGTCGTCGATGACGGACTGGATCAGGTCGGACATGGCCGGACTCTACCCGCGCGCGGACGGCGCGTCATGCAGGGAGGCCCGCTTACGGGCCGGGGCAGAAGCAGGTATAATTCGATACTGCGTTCAAATTCGTATGCAAGGAGTGCCCACAGACATGAACCTCCTCTCCCGGCTGGTACGCCCGGCCCGCGTGGCCCACGCCCACTGCGATGGCCCGTGCGGCGTTTACGATCCGGCGGCGGCGCGCATCGCGGCCGAGGCCGTGCTTTCGATGGAGAAGAAAATCGCCGCCCTCGGCGATGCGCAGGACCTGGCAACCATCAACACGCGCACCCGGTTCATCGCCATCAAGGAACAGCAGGCCGAGATCGTGAAGAAGGAGCTGGACATCCTCTGGCACGACTACTTCAAGCCAGAGCACCTCGAGAAGTACCCGAACCTGCACGATGTCTTCTGGAAGGCTGCGAAGCTGGCTTCGAAGAACAAGACCGAACAGGACCCGGCAAACGGCGAGGCGCTCCTCGGCGCGATCGAGGAAATCCACAACATCTTCTGGGCTACCAAGAACCGCGAGGTCGCGTTCTATCGCGCGAACCCTTAGCGGTCACTGCTGGACGGCAGGCAGCCTGGGCCCCTCCACCGGAAGGTGGAGGGGCTCGCTCATTCCCGGCCGGCACGGAAGAAGATGCCTTTCGCCGCCGCCCGCGCTCACGCGGAGACTTCGTTCACCAGGGGATTGCCGGCTGCCATCCGCCGGAGGTTCTCCAGGAAGTAGCCGGTCGCCCGGGCGTCGTTCCCGGCAGCCACCGCCGAGTTGTGGGGCGAGATGATCACATTCGGCAGGTCCCACAGCGGTGAGTCGGTTGGCAGGGGCTCCTCCCAGAAAACATCGAGGTAGGCCCCGCCCACCTGACCCAAGCGGAGCGCATCGACCAGCGCCGGCTCGTCAACCACTTCTCCGCGGCCAATGTTGATGACGTGCGCTCCGCGCTTCAGGCGGTTGAGGAGGTCGCGGCTGACCAGCCCCCGTGTTTCCCCGGTGAGCGGACAGGCGATGACCAGCCAGTCGGTTCCTGGCACGAGCTCCGGGAGCCTTGAGGGCGGCGCGATCTCCCGGACCGGGTCCGTATCGCGCCGCGGGCTGCGGCGCACCCCCGTGACCTGCAACCCGATGGCGCTGGCGATGCGGGCGATCTCGGAGCCAATTGCGCCAAGGCCGATGACCGTCATGCGCTGGCCAACGAGGTCGGGCGGTGGCGCTCCGCGCAAGGGCTCCCACTGGTGGCGGCTTTGCGATTCCATCCAGGCGAGGAATGGCCGGGCCAGCATGAGCATGCCGCCGATGGCCGACTGGGCGATCGGTTGGGCCGTCGACCCGGCGGAGGTTGTCAGGCGGACGCCGCGTTCCAGCATGCGCGAAAAGATCGGCGCATCGACGCCGGCGTTGAAGACGTGCATCCACTTCAGGTTGGCTGCCCCCTGGGCCGCCGCAAAGAATGAGCGCGAGTAGTCGGGGTAGATGTCCCCGGAGAAGTACGCATAGTCCACACGGGCCAGGTCCCCGGGGTCGAGGCGGCCCGCCGGGTCCTCAGGAAGGACGATAAGCTCGATGCCGGGCCAGGCGGCCGCAACTTCGGCATGGTAGCGGCGGATGAACGCGGGCGAGACGAGAAGCGTTGGCATGAGCGGAATTATGCGCCGCTCTCGCCTGCTTCGGTGGCGAGGCGCCGCACGACCATGACGATGCGGTTCCCGCCCAGGGTGGTGCACAGGAGCGTCACCGGGTCGCCCGCGAGCCGGCCCAGGAGCCGGCGCAGCTCGTCGGGCTCCACGGGGAACGCGCGGCGCCGGATCTCCTCCGGCCGCCACCCCCGGGCGGAAAGGAGGTCCCTCAGCCGGCGGACCGAAAACGGGACGACCTCCAGTATCTCGAAGGTGGCCGCGAGGGGGTCGAAGGCGGGGGAGTCGGCGGAGAGGTATGCGACCTGGGTGTCGAGCATCCACGCGCCGAGGCGGTGGGCGAGGTGGCGGACCAGGCCGGCGCGTGTCACACATGACTCGGGATCGAAGACGTAGCGGCCGATGGAACGAGGCTCCTCGGGGCACTCAGGGGCCTCGGAGGTGAGCTCTGCGCCGGCGGGGAGGAGGACGGCGCGGCGGAGGCCCGGGATCGCGCCGTAGCCGGTCCAGAGCGTCACCTCGCGCATGCCCGTGCCGAGCTGGATGGCTTCCATTTCGGCGTGGGCTGGCAGACGATCGCGGTCGAGGCCGGGTGGGGCCTTCAGCACGCCGGCACGAGCAGCGAAGAGCGTCTCGATGCAGGTGTCCCACGGTGGCGAGAAGGCGGCCGGGTCGAAGGTGCGGCGGGCGGCGTCCCGGCGGGAGGGGTCGAGGATGACGGCGAGGCGGGTGAGGCGCAGCGGCGGCCGGGCCGCATCACCGAGGATGATGCTCGCGGCCGGGACGTTCGCGCGGGCGAGTATGGCGGTGGCGGCGTCGCGCTCGAGACCGGTGGCGGGGACGCCGAGCTCAGCGCATGCGCGGAGGTCGCCGCCCAGCCCGCAGGTGAGGTCAGCCACGGGTAACCCGAGCCGGGCGAGCCGCCGGGCACGGCGTTCGGCGACAAGCGGGTGGGTCATCATCTCCAGACCGGGCCCGGTGAGGAGCGTGCCCGGGTCCTGGCCAAAGCGCCCGGCGGCCCTCGCCCGGAGGACCGCTTGCTCGGCGAGAGCGGAAGCCTCGGCCGGAGGATGGCGCTTTCGCAGGGCGCTCACCAGCCGGTTTGGGTCGCCGCGCCCGGCCTCCAGCGGGATTTCCGCAAGGGCGGCGCGCCCCTCCGGGCTCGCCAGGTAGCGGGCGCGATCGATCTCCACAATCCGAGGGTGGAGGAGCGCGAGCAACGCGCAACGTGCGAAACTCGATCTGTGGCCAACATCATCTGCCTCGACTTCGACGACACGATCGTCCTGGACAACACGGCCCGGCAGGTCTTCGAGCGGTTCGCTTCACCCGGGTGGGAGTCGCTCAGCGAACGCAAGTCCCGCGGCGAGCTGACGGTCGAGCAGTACAACGCGGCCGCGCTCGACCTGGTCGAGGCCACCCGCGACGAACTCGTGGAGTTCGTGAAGGCGGTTGCCCGGCCGCGCGAGGGGATCAGCGAGCTGCTGGACTGGGCACACTGGAACGGCTGGATGGCGGCCGTGGTGAGCAACGGCTTCGACTTCTATGTCGACCCGGTCCTCGACCGGCTGGGGTTCGACAGGGTGCCCAGGCACACGGGCCGGACCAGCCGGGAATATCGCTGGCGGGTCCGCTACTACAGTCCACGCGGCGTGGTGCTGGAGGATGGCTTCAAAATGTCCTATGCGGCCGCCTTCCGGGGCGCCGGCGACTTCGTCGCCTACGTGGGCGATGGCGAGAGCGACGTGGAGGCGGCGTCCCTGGCGCCGGTGGTGTTCGCGCGCAGCACGCTGCTGGAGCGGTTAGACGGGCGCCACGAGCGGCTCTACGCTTTCGAGTCGTTCCATGACGTGCGGGAAGTGCTCGGACGGGAGGGCGAATCGTGGCTCGCATCCTTCTCCTCTACGACAGCCGGGGAGGTCTGACTGAGCGGCTTGCCGATGCGGTCGAAGCCGGGATCGTGGACGCGGGCGCGGAGTGCCTTCGCCGGCGGGTGGATGACGCTTCGCCAATTCTGCTGCTGGAGTGCGATGGCATCGTGCTGGGTTCGCCGAACTGGAGCGGGATCACCGGCAAGATGAAGGAGTGGTGGGACCAGTCGGGCGACCGCTGGGAGAGCGGGGAGATAACCATCAAAGCCGGCGGGGCCTTCACCACCGGCTACTCGCGCTCGGCCGGGACCGAAGCCACGCTGCTGCAGCTCCTCCATCTGCTGCTTGCGCACGGGATCGTCGTGGTCGGACTGCCATGGACGGACATGATGCGCCGTTCGGGTTCGTACTATGGCGCCACGGCGCACGGGAGCGTGACCGGCGAGGACCTGGCGCAGGCACGGTCGCTTGGCAGGCGCGTCGCCGAGACCACCTCCAGGCTGATCGGGTAGCCGTCCCGCT
>CAZYLL010000029.1:0-28130 GCA_964648195.1 uncultured Anaerolineaceae bacterium
GCTGTTCGGCCAGGATCTCGGTGGGGGCCATGAGGGCAGCCTGGTAACCCGAGCAGACCGCGGAAAGCATTGCGGCGAAGGCGAGCACGGTCTTGCCGCTGCCGACGTCGCCCTGGAGGAGCCGGAGCATGGGTTGCGGGCCCAAGAGGTCGCGATCGATCTCGGCGAGGCAGCGCTCCTGCGCACCGGTGAGCGGGAAGGGCAGCGATCGAAGGAAGCCTTCTCGTTCGGCACCTGGCGATAGCGAGGGCGCATCGTTTCCCTGCCGCCACTCGGCGCGGCGGATCAGCACGGCCGCCTGGACCGCGAGAAATTCGCCGATGGCCAGGCGGCGGCGAGCCTCCTCGGCCGCTCCGGCGTGGGGAGGGAAGTGGTATTCGCGGATCGCGTTCTCCACAGGGGAGAGGCCTTCTTCGCGCAGGAGCCACCCGGGCACCGGGTCGGCGACTTCGCCGGCGAGCGCCTCGACAGCAGCCTTCACGGCAGTGCGAATGGTCCGCTGGCCGAGGCCCTGGGTGGCCGGGTAGACGGGTTGGAGGCGACCGGCCTCTAAGGTGTCGTCGTCGGCCGGTTCGTACTCCGGGTTCTCCATCTGGATGCGGCCGCGGTATTCGCGGACACGCCCCGAAAGGACCACGCGCTGACCTTCGGAGAGGGCGCGCGCGACAAAGGGCATGTTCCACCACATCGCCTTGAGCATGCCCGAGCCATCGGTGATGACTGCCTGGGTCCCGCGCAGCCTCCGCCCGAAGCGCACCTCGCCGATGGTAAAGATGGTTCCGACGACCGTCTGTGGCTGACTGCCCGGGCGGAGATCGCTGATCCTGCGGAGGTCGGTGAAGTCGTTGAAGCGCCGGGGAAAGAGGAACACGGCATCGCCGGCGGTGGTCACGCCCAGGCGCTCGAAACGCGCAGCGGCCGCCTTGCCGACTCCGGGGAGCCGCGTGACGGGCGAGCCGGGCGCCAGGCGGCCGGTCTCAGGCTCTGGCGCTGGCGTGGCGCCGGCGGCCAGGCGGCCCTCCCGTGCGGCCGGCCGGGTTGCGAGCGACGGTGCAGCTGTGCGGGCCGGCCTGGAAGGGTTGGGCTGCTGCGGCCCGGGCCGGACCGGCGCGATCTGCTCCCGGCGGAGCGCCACGAGCGTTGCCGTGACCCACGCATCGCGTTCGGCGGCGCCCAGGGAACGGTACCCGCCGGGTGGGAGGGAGTGGAGGCGAGCTTCCAGCGCGGTCCCCTTGCGGATGAGACCATCCTCGACCATCTGGATGAGCATGCGGTCGAGGCCACCGACCACCGCGAGGTTATCGAACCCGCGATCACGTTCGAGCTCGAACACCCGGATGAGCCGGCCAGCCTCGGTGGCCACGGCGCTCACTCCCGCTCCAGTGCCGCGATGCCGAGCGCGTTAGGGCCGGTGTAGACTCCCACCACCGGACCGAGATAGCCGAGGCGCAAGGCCGTGTGGGGAAGGTGGGGGCGAAGTCTTTCGAGGAGCGCGCGCGCATCGCTATCGTCTCCGCTACATCCGACGAACATCTCCTTCGCGCGCGGCATGTTCGAAGCGAGTTCGAACATGCGCTCGATGGCTTTCGCGCGGGTGCGGACCCGTTCGAACGGTGCGACTTCGCCGTCTTCGACGCGAATGATGGGCTTGATGCTGAGGACGGAACCGAGGAGCGACCGTGCCCTGCCGATGCGTCCGCCCTTCTGGAGGTACTCGAGCGTGTCGACGACGACATGCACGGAGACGCGATCCATGGCGCGCCGGGCGGTGGCGACAACCTCGGGGAGGGTGGCGCCTGCCTGGGCTGCCCTGGCGGCCTCCAGCACGATCAGCCCGAGTCCCAGGCTTACGTTGTACGAGTCGATCAGGTCGACGTGGACGTCTTCCTTCACGACCTCGCGCGCGACGGAGGCCGCGTTCAAGGTGCCGGAGAGGCGGGACGAGATGTGGATCGAGACAACCTCAACGCCGGCGCCGGCCAGGCTCCGGTAGGCGTCCTGGAAGAGCTCGACGGAGGGCTGGCTCGTCCTGGGCAAGCCTTTGAATGCGGCCATGCGGGCGTAGAAATCGGCGGGCGAGACATCGACGCGGTCGAGCAGGGCCTCGTCGCCGAAGAACACGGTGAGCGGGACAACGGTGATCTTGTAGCGGTCGATATCCTCGGGAGGGAGGTCGCAGGTTGAGTCGGTAACGATACGAACGGTCATAATTGTTGAGGCGCCTACGCAGGCAAGTATAAACGTACGCGGGAAACCACGGAGAATGGCCGCATGACACTCCTGAAGATTGCTCCATCGATCCTCACGGCCGACTTTGGACGGCTGGCCGACGAGGTGCGGGCAGCAGAGGCCGGGGGAGCGGATCTGCTCCACCTGGACCTGATGGACGGGCGCTTCGTGCCGCAGTTCACCTTTGGCAGGCTGGTCGTCGATGCGCTGCGGAAGGTCACCAGCCTGCCCTTCGACCTCCACCTCATGACGCTGGAGCCGGAGCGGCTCATCGAGCAGTTCGCGGAGACAGCCCAGACCATCAACGTGCACATCGAGGTTTCGCCCCATATCAACCGGACGCTCGACTCGATCCACAAGCTTGGCGTGAGGGCGGGAGTCTGCATCAACCCGGGGACGCCGGTGGCAGCCATCGAAGAGTCGCTGCCCGATGTCGACCAGGTGATGGTGATGACGATCAACCCGGGCTGGGGCGGCCAGCAGATGATCCCGCGGCAGCTCGAAAAGGTGCGGCGCATCCGGCGGATGCTCGACGAGGGCGGATTCGGCGCGGAGATCGAGATCGACGGTGGGGTCAAGGTGGGCAACATCGCCCGGTGCGCCCACGCGGGCGCGAACATCGTCGTCTGCGGTAGCTCGGTCTACAACGCGGAGAAGAGCGTTGCGGAGAACCTGGCCGACCTGCGGGCGGCTGCGGGCCGCTAGATAAACACCCTGCGCGTCCCCTTCGGGGGATGAGCCGCTACCCCCGTCTCAATGGCTTTTTTCGCCACAGCGCGGGCGACGTTCTTGAAGACCGTCGGGTGAAACACGCTCGGGATGATGTATTCCGCGCTCAGCTCGGACTTCGAAACGGAATCGGCGATGGCGTTGGCGGCGGCGAGCTTCATCTCCTCATTGATTTCGCGCGCGCGGACATCGAGCACGCCGCGGAAGAGGCCGGGGAAGCAGAGCACATTGTTGATCTGGTTGGGGAAGTCTGAACGCCCGGTTGCCATGATTGCCACATGGGGGGCGGCGAGCTCGGGACGGATTTCCGGGTCGGGATTGGCCATGGCGAACACCATGGGGTCGCGGTTCATGCGCTTGAGGTCATCGACGGTGACGAGGTCGGGCCCCGCAAGGCCGAGGAGGAGGTCGGCCCCTTCGAGCGCGTCGCTGATAGAGCCTCTGCGGCCTTCAGGGTTGGTGTGTTCGGCGAACCACTCCTTCATCGGGTTCATGTGCTCGGCACGGCCGCGGTAGATAATCCCGGACCGGTCGCAACCGATGATGTTGGTGACCCCGGCAGCCATGATGATGCGGGAACACGCGATGCCCGCCGCGCCGGCGCCGAGGACCACGACCCTGAGGTCCGAAGGCTCTTTCTTGACCAGGCGCAATGCATTGATGAGCGCGGCGAGGACGACGACCGCGGTGCCGTGCTGATCGTCGTGGAAGACGGGGATGTCGAGTTCCACCCGCAGGCGGTCCTCGATTTCAAAGCAACGGGGAGCGGAAATGTCCTCCAGGTTGATCCCGCCAAATCCCGGCGCGATGGCTTTGACGGCGGCAACGATCTCGCCGGGGTCGCGGGTGTTGAGGCAGATAGGCCAGGCATCGACGCCGCCGAACGCCTTGAAGAGCATCGCCTTGCCCTCCATCACGGGCATGGCCGCCGCGGGGCCGATATCGCCAAGGCCCAGGACAGCCGTCCCATCGGTCACAACGGCCACGCTGTTGCCTTTGGTCGTGAGCTCGTAGGCTGCCTGTGGTTCCCGCTCGATAGCCAGGCAGACCCGGGCAACCCCCGGCGTGTAGACCGTCGACAGGTCGCGCAGGGTGGCAACCGGGACCCTGTTGCGGATTTCAATCTTTCCGCCGCGGTGGCTGCGGAAGACGCGGTCGGTGGCCGCCTTGATGCTGACTCCCCGAAGTCTGCGGACGCGGGCGAGCACCTGGCGGGCATGTTCATCGTCGTGCGCCGTGACGTGGAATTCCCTGAGAATCCAGCGCGGCGTGGAGCGAACCACATCGATTTCGCCCATGCTCCCGCCCGCCTCGGCAACCGCCTGGGCGATTTGGGCGAGCATGCCAGGCTGGTCGGGATACTGCGCCTGGAAGGTGAAGGTGTAGGCGGGCGCCGGCCGGCGCCGGGTGGACTCGCGAGACATGTGGGACCGCCTCCCGCGTCCGGCGGGGGGTGTTACGGCATTGGCATGCCGGGACCGCCGGGCACGCCGAAGATTGTCGCACAGGGTACGGGCCAACCGGTGGACCGAAAGCAGGCAACTTTGGGCACCAACCGCACCCCGGGGTGCTGGCTACTGCAGGGAAGCCAGCACCTCGAGCGCGTGGACCGGGTGGGATTCGAAATCGCGCGGTTCGACGTAGATGTCGCGCACGATGCGATCCTTGTCGACGACGATCGTGGTACGGGTGTGCACGCCGAAGGCCTCGTTGTAGACGCCATAGGCGCGCCCCGTCTCGTTGCGGGGGAAGTCGCTGAGGAGCGGGAATTCAAGCCCGAGCTTCTCCTCGAACTCTCCCGCGGCGGCGAAGGAATCGACCGAGATGCCCAGGACCTGGGCATTGGCCTCCACGAACCTGTCGGTGTAGGTCCGGAAGGCCGTCATTTCGCTCGTTCAGCCACCGGTGAAGGCCAACGGGTAGAAGGCGAGGACGAGGTGCTTGCCGGGGTATGAATCGAGCGTGATCTCCTCGCGATTCTTATTGCGAAGCGAGAACGGCGGAGCCGGCTGTCCAATTTCCAGAGTCATGGCAAAACCATAGCAACCGGGGCGGCAACCGTCTCATTTCACCTCGATGCCCGCGGCGCGAAGGCGGGCGAGCAGGCTGATGGCCATGTCGAGGTCGGCATCGCCATCGCCGGGGCCGCCACCGGGGCCATGCGCGATCAGATGGTCCACGTCGTGGGGCTTGTAGCCGAAGCGATCGAGGACCTCCAGGGCCTGACGAATCGCTTCCTGCGTATCCGGAACGTTGCGGGCGACCCAGTCGTCGGTGGTACGCATGGCGGAACCCTCCTGGAGTTGTCCTTCGACCTTACCCCAGGTTGGCAGAGCCGTCAGCGGCCAACCGGCGGGTGAGCGCCGGCCGGATGGCCGGTCGCGCCGGCCGGCGACCTATTCGCCTTTGAACTGTGGTTCGCGCTTCTCAACGAAGGCGCGGGGCCCTTCCTTCGCGTCCTCCGTGGACTGGGCGATGAACATCGCCATCTGGGCGATATCCAGGTGCTCGTCGAAGGAGATGTTCTGGGAGCGGTACACCAGTTTCTTCGAAAGCTGGACGGCCACGCCGGGCCCCTGCGCAACCTGGCGGGCGTACTCCTTCACGCGCGGCATCAGCTCGTCGGGCTCGTAGACCGCCAACACATAGCCCATCTCGAGGGCCTCCTGGGCGGTGATCATCCTGCCGGTCCAGATGAGGTCGAGCGCGCGCTGGACGCCAACGACGCGGGGGAGCGTGTAGGTGCCTCCGTCGCCGGGGATCAGGCCCATGCGCACATAGGTCATGCCCATTCGCGCCGTACTCGAAGCGAAGCGGATATCGGCCATGGTCGCCATATCCATGCCGGCGCCGGCGGCGGCGCCGTTGATCGCCGCGATGTAGGGCTTCTCCAGCTGAATGAGCGCCCGGGGGATGGGATGGACGCGGTCGCGGAGGCTATGCCGGCGGTCGGCGACGCTCGCCTGGGAACGCAGGACGCCCGAGCCGCCGGCTTCGGCGGCGACATTCATGCCCGAGCAGAACCCCCGGCCCGCGCCGGTGATGATGATGGCCCCGACGCCCCGGTCCTGGTCGGCCCGGTGGATGGCATCGGCCCACTCGGCGAGCATCTGGTTGTCGAACGCGTTGAGCCGCTCGGGCTTGTTGAGCGTGATCGTGGCGACACGGTCTTCGACGTCGTAGAGGATGGCTTCGTAGGACATGCGCGGCTCCGGAGGTTGGTGCGCCCGATTCTACGTGGCCGTGGAGATGGTGCGAGCCGCGACTTCGCTGTCACGGTACAAGCGGACAGGATCGCAGGGGCCGAATGCCCCTCGCCAGCTTGCCCGCGAGTGGCACACTGCATGGTCATGGACCGGCAGTACACCGACAGGCGCTCGGCAGGGCGGTCCCTGGCGGAAGCCCTGGAGGGGCGGGGGCTGCCCCGGGAGACGTTGGTCCTTGGGCTGGCTCGCGGTGGCGTTCCGGTCGCCTATGAAGTCGCACTGGCGCTCGGGCTGGAGCTGGACGTCTTCCTTGTGAGGAAGCTTGGCGTGCCGTTGCACCCGGAGCTGGCGATGGGCGCCATCGCCAGCGGTGGTGTCCAGGTGTTCAACCACGAGGTGCTCGATGAGCTGAGGATCGGGCCTGAGGAGATCGAGCGGGTGGCGGCACGCGAACGGGCCGAGCTGGAACGCCGGGAAGCGGCGTACCGCAGCCGGCGCCCTCCGCCCGAGCTCCGCGGGCGCACGGTGGTGCTGGTCGACGACGGATTGGCCACGGGCGCATCGATGCGGGCAGCGGTGGAGTCGGTGCGCCGGATGGGGGCGGCCCGCGTCATCGTGGCCGCGCCGGTTGCGGCGCCGGAGAGCTGCCAGGAACTCACCCGGGATTTCCCGGGGCTCGAATGCGTGTGCCCGCTCACGCCGAGCCCGTTTTACGCGGTGGGGCTGTGGTATCGCGAGTTTCGCCCAACCGGCGACGAGGAGGTGCGAGAGCTTTTGGATCGGGGCTGGGCCCGTCAACGCAGAGAGCAAGGCGGTGGACCCGGCGCCTGACCTCCGGCACGAACAAAGGGTTGCGTGCAGGAGGATGATAGAACCCACGCCGCCCGGGGCAGCTTCCCCGGCGGCGCCCTCGCTGGAGGAGCCCATGGCAGGGATCACCAACCTGGAACTGCTTATCGAGACTACCGACGCGGAACTGCCCGGGGACCTCGTGCTGCCGCAGGCGGGCGACGCGCTCATCGTCTTCGCGCATGGCAGCGGCAGCAGCCGGCGCAGCGCACGCAACCGGCAGGTGGCCGCCGCCCTGGAAGGCACAGGCTTCGGGACGCTGCTCTTCGACCTGCTGACTCCCGAGGAAGAGGCGGTGGATCGCCAGACCGCCGAATTCCGCTTCGATATCCCGCTCATTGGGCGAAGGATGACCGACGTCGTGGACTGGCTCGGGCGCGCCCGGGAGACCTCTCACCTGGAGATCGGGCTGTTCGGCGCGAGCACCGGAGCGGCGGCAGCGCTAATCGCAGCCGCCGAACGGCCCCGAAGCGTCTCGGCCGTGGTATCTCGCGGCGGGAGGCCCGACCTCGCCGTGGCCGTCCTCCCGCGCGTGGAGGCGCCCACCCTGCTCATCGTCGGGGAGCGTGACCCGGAAGTAATCCGGCTCAACGAGATGGCGCGAAGCCACATGCGGGCAGTGTGCGAGCTGGAGATCGTGCCCGGCGCGACGCACCTGTTCGAAGAACCGGGCGCACTGGACCACGTGGCCGTCCTCGCGACCAGCTGGTTCCAGCGTCACATGTGAGCCAGGGAGGGACGCCTCCCCGGTGTCAGGCTGCCTGTCCCTGGAGACGGGTGAGCGCTGTGACCAGTGCCGAGGATGCCCGGGAAAAGCTGCCACCTATGCCCATCGCTGACTCAGCGTCGTCACGCCTCCCTGCGAGCGCAAGCTCGAGGACGCGCCCGGCCTGGATATGAAACTCCGCATGAAGACCGCGAACGGTTTCCCAGTCGCGAGGTGCAGGGAAGCTGTTTCGGCCATCACCGTGAAGCCATTATCACAGCGATCATCGAGCCTCGTGACACCGACAGAGAGGGTTGACTGCCCGGAATCGATGGCACTCCTGAGGCGAGCCTTCCACGTGCCATGCGCGCCGATGGCGGCCCGGATCTGCTCTCGAAACGACGACACCTGAACTCCTTCCCCGATGCCCGGGTGTGGTATGCAGTGGATGTATCGAGCGGTGCCAGTGGAGACTTTAGGGCGCCGGAGGTTCCCTTTACCGCATATCGTCTGGTGATGTGAGTAGAGTGCCAGGCATGACGCCGATTTCCCGGAGGCGCTTGCTCGGGGCCATTCCCGGCGCGGTTGGGCTGGTGATTGCAGGCTGCGTCCAGAAGCACGCCGACCGCCCTGCTCGCGGCATCGATCAATCGCGCCCCGCCGCGCCGAACTCCTCTTCGCTGCCGGTCATCACGGGCCCGGGGCCAACCCTGGAGGCGCCAACCCCAACGCCGTTTCCGCGGGGCACCACGGTGCGGCAACTCCTGGCGGGCACGCCGCAGGAGACCCCTCTGTACATTCAGCAGAGCGGGGTGTCCGGTCCTGCCGTGATGGTGCTCGGAGGCGTCCATGGGAACGAGCCGGGCGCGTGGCTCGCAGGCGATGAGATTGCGGCCTGGATGCCCGCCGTGGGCACGCTCCTCGTCGTGCCCCGTGCCAACGTGACCGCGCTCGCTGCGTTCGTGAGGACATTCGACGAGATCGGCGACCTGAACCGGCTCTACCCGGGCAGCCCGGATAGCCCGCTGATGATGGAGCGGATGGCCTACGCCATCCTCGATGCGGCAAGGGAGTTCGGCGTCAGCCTGCTGATCGACATGCACGAGTCGTGGGCCTTCTACGCGGAATACCCGCCGAACTCCGGCACGGGGGCCCTTGGCCAGACCATCACGGCCGGCGTGGGGCCGTTGCAAGCCGGCTTCGGGGAACGGCTGGCCGAGCGGGTAAACCCGAACCTCACTGCCCGGGAGCAGATGATCGTCCGCGACGGCGCCCGGTTCGCGCGGCCCACGGCCACCCCGGTGCCTGGCCAGGCCGGCCGCGGACGGAGCTCGCTATCGGCCGGCGGCCACGTGCCCGGGCTCACCCCCGTGCTGGTGGAAATGGGGCAGACCGATCAGCCGGTGGAGCGCCGCGTGGAGCTGCACCTGCTCACGGCGCGGACCGCGCTCGAGCTGATGGGCATGCTGTAAGGGCGCGTTGCCCTTCATCCCCTCACTGCCCGGTACACTTGGTCCGTGAACGCCGACGAACTCCGCGGGATTGGGCCGGCCCGGTCCGAGGGCATGACCAAAGCCGCTCGCGGGGCGGCACGCGGCTCTTCGACCATCTCCGAGAAGCTCCGCAAACAGCTCGCTGCGCTTCCCGCAAAGCCTGGCGTGTACCTGATGCGGAACGCGCAGGGCGAGGTCATCTACGTCGGCAAGGCCGCGAAGCTGAAGGACCGGGTGCGGTCGTACTTCGGCTCGCCGCACATGATGGAGCCCAAGACCCGCGCGCTCCGGGCCCAGATTGACGACTTCGAGTACATCGTGGTGGGCAACGCTGGAGAGGCGCTGATTCTCGAAGCGACCCTCATCAAACGGCATCAGCCGTTCTTCAACATCCGGTTGAAGGACGACAAGCGCTATCCATACCTGAAGGTGGACATCCAGAACCCGTGGCCGCGCGTGTACATCACGCGGCGGATCGAGAAGGATGGCGCGCGTTATTTCGGGCCGTACGCGAGCGCCGGCTCGGTCCGGGCCACGCTGGACCTGACGAAGAAGCTCTTTCCCTGGCGTTCGTGCACCAAGGAGATCACCGGGAACGACCCGCGCCCGTGCCTCGACTACTACATCAAGCGGTGCATCGCCCCCTGCACGTCGTATTGCACGAAGGACGAGTACGCAGAGGTCATCGAGCAGGTGATCCTGTTCCTCGAAGGCAAGGCGGATGACGTACTCCGGCGGTTGCGCAAGCAGATGGACGACGCCGCGGAGCGGATGGAGTATGAGCGCGCCGCCCAGATCCGCGACCAGCTGCGGGCCATCGAACGGACGGTCGAGCGGCAGATGGTCTCGACCACGCGGAAGGAAGATGTCGATATCTTCGGGCTGGCGCGAGAGGGCGACCAGGCCTGCGTGCAGGTGTTCTTCGTTCGTGGCACGCAGATGATCGGGCGCGATACGTTCGTGCTTGAAGGCGTCCGCGACGAGCCAGACAGCGCCGTCTTGACGAATTTCCTGCTGCAGTACTACGAGGGGGCGCAGTACATCCCGAAGCTCGTTGCCATCCCGGCCGAGGCCGATGACCGGGAAGCGATGGAGGAGCTGTTGACCGAAAAGCGTGGAGCGCTGGTGGAGGTTCGAGTGCCGGCGCGCGGCGAGAAGCGGAGACTGGTGGAGCTCGCAACCGAGAACGCAAGGGAGGCGCTCGCGCTGATGCGCGTCAAGTGGATGGCCGATGCAACCCGGACGGAGCAGGCGCTCGAACAGCTCCACGAAGAGCTTTCGCTGCCGGCGATCCCGCGCCGGATCGAGTGCTACGACAACTCGAACATCCAGGGGAACAGCCCCGTTTCGAGCATGGTGGTGTTCATCGATGGCAAGCCGGCGCCGAACCAGTACCGGAAGTTCAAAGTGAAGACGGTCGAGGGCGCCAACGACTTCGCCACCATGCAGGAGGTCTTGCGGAGGCGTTTTGGCCGGCATGCAGCCAGGGTCGCGGCTGGCGAAGGCACCAGGGACGAGGAGGCGCGTACGAACCCGGGGCAGTCCGCGGGCGAGCCCGAGGCCTGGGACCTGCCCGACCTGGTCATCATCGATGGGGGAAAGGGTCAGCTGGGGGCGGCGCTGCAGGCGATGCGCGAGCTGGGAGTGCACGAGATCCCGGCGGTGGGGCTGGCCAAGCGATTCGAGGAACTTTTCGTACCGGACGACGACGAACCGGTTGTGCTGCCGCGAAATTCCGAGGCGCTCTACCTGGTGCAGCGGATACGGGACGAGGCACACCGGTTCGCCATCACCTTTCACCGCCAGGTCCGCGGCAAGAGCTCGATCCAGAGCGCCCTCGATACCATCCCGGGCATCGGTCCGAAGCGGAGGAGGGCGCTGCTCAAGAAGTTCGGCAGCGTGAAACGGATCCGCGAGGCCGATGTCGAGGAGATCGCCGCAACGATCGGGTTCACCCGGGCGCTGGCCGAGAAGGTCAAGGCGGAGCTGTAGGGATTGCCGTTGCCCGGCGAGCGAAGAAGGATTGGGAATGCGCTTTCTCGCCCTTGGCGACTCCTACACCATCGGCGAGGGCGTCGACCCTGCTGAACGGTGGCCGGAACAGCTCGCGGCGATGCTCCGGGAACGCGGGATACCAATCGGCGAGCAAGAAATCATCGCGACCACCGGTTGGACCACGGACGAGCTGGCCGAGGGCATCGAGCGGGTCGCGCCGCGCAGGCCGTACGAGCTGGTCTCTCTGCTCATCGGAGTAAACAACCAGTACCGGGGCCGGCCCCTGGAAGAGTACCGGCAACAGTTCGAGGAGCTCCTGGAGCGGGCCGTCTCTTTGGCGGGTGGCGAGCCGGGACGGGTGCTGGTGCTCTCTATCCCCGATTGGGGCGTCACCCCGTTCGCGGCCAGCCGCGACGGCGAACGGATCGCGAGGGAGATCGAAGCGTTCAATGCGGTCAACCGGGACATCGCGGATCGCTACCGTGCGAAGTACGTGGACGTGACGGGCGTATCGAGGCTGGCCGCGGGCGACGTGGCGCTTGTCGCGGAAGACGGGTTGCACCCTTCGGGGCTGATGTACCGTGCGTGGGCCGAGCTCGCACTTCCGGTGGCACTGGCATCCCTCGGGCGAGACTAGCCCGGGGCCGAACGAGTGCCGGCGCGGTCGTCGCCGCACCGCCGCCGCTGTACCGTTACGTAAAGGTGGACACGCCATGAGCCATCGACGCGGGCCGCGGGATAGCCTACTGTGATTGTGGTTCGGAGATGGCTGACAAGTTCGAACGGGAAATCGAAGAGATCCTGGCGAAGCTCGATGAGAGGCTGCCGCCGGGAGAGGACCGCGCGCCGATCTCGCTCGCCTCGCGCCGGCAGAGGAAGGGCAAATCGCCGCGTCCGCGCACGCCCCGTTCGAACCCGTTGAGCAGGTTGACCCCGACGGCGTTGCTGTTCGCGGGGGCGGGGATCATGTTTGGCGGCCTGCTGCTTTCGAACGTTTGGCAGCCGCTCATCTGGGCATCGATGAGCGGCGTGGTGCTGTTTGTCGGAGCGTTCCTGTGGTCGTTGCGAAAGGCGCCCCGCGCGGCAAGGGGTGCGGCGCCGAGGGGGGTGTTCTGGCGCGACCGCTACATCGAATACGGGCCGCCCGAGTCTTCGGGCGTATCGCGCATCAAGAACTGGTTCAGGCGGAAATAGCGTTTCCGGGCGTTTAACCGCTGTCCTTCGTACCCTCGAGGGCATGCGCCCGCTGCTCCTCTTCGTGCTGCTCGCCCCCGTACTCCTGGCCGGGTGCTCGAATAAGTCCGAAGGAGCCACTTCGCCGGCTCCCACGGAGGTCGCCAGCACGGCTGCCACCGGCGGGGACGCGACCTCTACGTCCACGCCGGCGCCGCGTTCCGCTGGCCCCACCGGACGCGCCGAGGGCCCGGCCGAACACGAGGCCGGGCGCGCGCTGGCTCACGTGGTGGAACTTTCGAAGGAGCCGCGGGTTTCGGGAACGCCGGGCGAGGCCCGCGCGGCGGAGTACATCGCGGGCCAGCTCCGATCGAGCGGCTACACCGTCGAGATCATGGAGTTCGAATTCGAAGGCGACCGGTTCCGGGCGGGCGAGGTGACTTACGACGGGAAGACGATCGAGGCGCTCACCCTGGCCGGGAGCCCGGGTGGCTCGGTGAGCGGCCCGGCGGTCTTCATCGGGCTCGCGGACGAGGCGGGCATTGGCGGGCGGGATCTGACCGGCAAGATGGCCGTGGCAGAGCGCGGGGTGCTGAACTTCGGTGTGAAGTACGAAAACGCGAAAGCCGCCGGGGCTATCGGTCTTATCGTGGTGAACAACCGGCCAGGGTCGTTCTCCGGCAACCTGGCCACGGGCGCGAGCATCCCGGTGGCCGGCGTCTCGCAGGAGGACGGGGCGGGGCTCATCGAGGCGGCGAAAGCGGGGCGGCAGATCGGGCTGGCCGCGCCGCCGACGGCCGGGCTCACGAAGGCGTTGAATGTACTCGCCCGGCCCCATGCGGATGCCCGGTGCCAGGTGCTGGTTGGTGGACACTTCGACACGGTGCCTTCGGCCCCCGGGGCAAACGACAACGCCAGCGGCACGGCCAACGTGATTGAACTCGCGCGTGCGCTGGCCGCGGATGGAATTGACGATGCTGTCTGCTTCGCGGCCTTCGGGGCCGAGGAGTCGGGGCTGTACGGGAGCAAGGCGCTGGTGGAGCGTTTGCGGGCTGAGGGCGCCCTGCCGCGCTACATGCTGAACCTCGACGTGACCGGCATTGGGGACCAGGTGGAAGTGATCGGCGACGGGCCACTGGCGCAGGCGGCGCTCGCGCTTGCCTCCGGGGCGGGCATCCCGGCGATCCCATCGAGCCTGCCGCCGAATACCGGGAGCGACCATACCAGCTTCATCGATGCGGGCGTCTCGACGGTGTTCTTCACCTCGGGCGAGTTCTCGACCATCCATTCGCCGCAGGATGTCCCGGGCGAAATCAATGGCGAGATGCTGGACCACATCGGTGACCTGGCGCTCCTCGTGGTGAAGGACCTCTTGCCCGATGTTGCCCGAGGATAGGAGGGCTGCCTAGCATGACACCCATGCGGAAGCTGTTCCCGGTGTTGCTCCTTGCGGGAGGACTGCTCGCAGCGGCAGCCGCCACGGCATGCGGCGGCGGGAGCAATCCCGAGGAGGAAGGCAACGGCGAACGGATCACCGACCCGGCGCGCGTGCCGAGCTCGACCCCGGTGCAGAACCCTACGCTCTACAAGATCCAGGGGAACCAGGTCACGCTCGTCGGGGGCGAGAGTTCACAGCTGACGCCGGTGGCAGGCAACACCCCCGCCGCCAGCAGCAAGAGCTACACGGTGAAGCCGGGAGACACGTGCTCACAGATCGCCGCGGACCATGGCGTCTCGCTCGATGCCCTGATCAAAGCCAACCCGGCGATTTGCGACTCGCTGGCGGTGGGCGACGTGCTTCGCATTCCGGCTCCCGCAGCCACGCCAACGCCAGCCTCCGGGGGGCTGACGGCAAACCCGACCGTACGGGCAACGGCAACGGCGACGCGCAGTAGCGGTGGCGGCGCGGGCAAGACCTACACAGTGAAGTCCGGGGATACCTGCGCGGATATCGCGGCGAGCTACGGTGTGTCGATCGCGGCCATCATCGCGCTGAACGGCCTGCCATCGGATTGCCCGCTACAGGTCGGGCAGGTGGTGAAGATCCCGTAGGGAGACGCCGAAGGGCCTACTCGGCTGTGGGGCCCAGGACTTCGGCCAGGCGCTCAACGGTGACGCCGGTGCGGCGGGCGGCGTCGCCGAGGCGGAGGTCCATGTCATCGCGCGAGAGCCCCAGCTCCTGGAGCCGGGCAGCCGCGCCAGGCCGGGTGCGTACCAACTCGTAGAGCGAGGCGTTCCCGGGAATTCGCCGTATGGTCGCGTTCATGTGATTCACCCCCACAGCAGTCTCGAGCCCGCCGATGACACTCGCGTATCGGCAGGGTGAACACTGTGTTTCGCCACGGATGAGAGTAGGCCCATGCCGCTGTAGAGTCAGCCCCCTGTTACCAAACCTTCACCCTTGGATGACGCATTGGCGAGGGTTGGGGGCGGTCCGCCGGGACAGCGAGGGCGGACCGCCCCCGGAGCGTGTGCCCTGAGGGGACGGGGCACCTGATCGGGTCCGACCCGATGGGAAGAGTTTCGCCGGCGGCTGTGAACACGGCATTACCTCGCTGTGACGGTCGCGTTTCAGAGCGAAATGCCGAATTCAGCGAGCACCTCGCGGGTGTGCTCGCCGAGCCTGGGGGCAGGCCGCCGAAGCTCCCATGGCGTTTCGCTGAACTGGTAGGGCGCTCCGGGCATGCGGACCGGCCCGGGACGGCCCTCACCCGCGACCTCGACCCAGAACCCGCGGTCATCCCAGTGCGGGTCGTTCAGGGCTTCGTCGGGCGCCCTGACCACGCCCCAGGACTGGCGGCGTTCCTGACCCCCGCGATAAACCTCCTCCGCAGTGTGGGCCGCGATAAAGCGGCCGACCTCGGCGAGTATCTCGGCTGCCTCGGGCGTGCCCCGGGCCGGCTGCCGGGCCGCCGGTTCATCGAAGCGGGGCTCGTCGAACTGGAGCCCGAACCCCTCGGACTGGAACCATTCCTTGATCTTCTTCCAGCTGGCGTTGTCGCGGCCGACGCCGAAGATGAGCGCGTATCGGTTGTCGTTGGCGAGGTAGAGCCACGGTTCGCTGCGCGTGGCCGCGGCGTGGCGGCCCGTCTGGCGAATCACATTCACCCGCAGTGTGAACCAGTAGGGCAGGCCGACCTCCGTCGTGCTGCTGAGCGCCTCGTGCATCGAGGCATCGATGTGCTGGCCGCGGCCAGTCCGGTCGCGGTAAAGGAGTGCGGCGAGGATCCCCTGGACGGCGTAGTGACAGGCGGTGTTGTACCCCTGGTCGCCATGGCCGCGTATGGGCGGCGCGCCCTCGGCGTCGGCGGGGTCGTACCCGTTCATCATCATCGGGCCACCGAGCGCCAGCGCGGTGAGGTCCGTGGCCTGGAAGTCCGCCCAGGGACCGTCCTGTCCGAACGGCGTCAACGAGCACCAGATGAGGGAGGGTGGCGCCTGGCCCCCGCCGCCAAGGAGCGTGCGATGGCCAAGAGCGAGGCGGTCGAGCGCGCCAGGAGGCCGATCTTCGATGACGATATCGGCCGCCGCCACGAGGGCCTTCCAGGCGGCGGCGCCCGCCGGGGAATGGAGGTCGAGCACGACGGAGCGCTTGTTGGTGTTGTGGTACCAGAAGTTCAGCGAGCGGTTCTCGCCAGGCACGTCATCGACGAATGGGCCGGCACGGCGCGCTGCCGATCCCTCCGGCGGTTCGACCTTGATGACATCGGCGCCCATATCGGCCAAGAGCTTGCCGGCGAGCTGGCCGAGCTCGTCGCACAACTCGATGACGCGGAGGCCAGCGAGGGGTCCGCTCACATGAAGACTCCCAACGCCTCGTGCTCGGCGAATTCCTCGGGCGAGAGACCGAGAATGTCGAGCATGACGTGGGCGGTGTGCTCGCCGATCAGGGGAGAGGCGGTCCGAAGCGTCCCGGGGGTCGCCGAGAGCCGGGGCGTGACGCCGTCGAATTCGGAGGCCTCGCCAAGCTCGGGGTGGGGCATCGTATGCCACCAGCCGCGAGCCTGGAGCTGCTCATCGCGCTCGGCCCGGTCGCCCGCGGCCTGGCAGACGCCGGCGGGCACCCCAGCCGCCTGGAGCGTGCGCATGACCGCGTAGGCATCGCGGGTAGAAGTCCAGGCGGCGATGCCGGCATCCAGCTCATCCTGGTGTTCGAGGCGGCCGGCATTGGTGTCGAACCTGGACGAGGTGGCCCAATGGGGCTCGCCCAATGCCCGGACCAGCGCCTGCCACTCCGCGTCGTTGCGCACGGCGATGGCGACCCAGCGGTCGTCGCCAGCGCAGGGGTAGGTGTTGTGGGGTGCGATCCGGGGCTCCCAGGCGCGGTTGCCCGGCGGCATTCCCGGCCGCCGCCAGCTGCGACCATTCACGGTGTAGTCGAGGACGGCAGGGCCGGTGAGGACCATGCCCGTTTCGACCTGCGAAATGTCGATGTACTGGCCCTGTCCGGTCCGGTTGCGGTGGTGAAGCGCCATCATGATGGCGATGGCCCCGTAGTAGCCGGCCGTATGGTCCATGTAGGAGTAGCCCCAGCCTGCGGGCGGCTTACCCGGGAGGCCCGACATGAGCGTGAGGCCGCTGAGCGCCTGGGCGGTGGGCCCCCAGGTGGTAAAGTGGCGGTCGCGGCCGGTGTGGCCGAACCCGGAGATAGAGCAGTAGATGATTCCCGGGTTGATGGCGCGCTGGGCCTCGAAGTCGAGCCCCCAGGACTCCAGCACGCCGCTCGAGAAGTTCTCGACGACGACATCGCTGACCGCGATGAGGCGGTGCAGGAGTTCCATGCCCATCGGGTGGCGGACGTTGAGCAGGACGCTCTTCTTGTTCCGGTTGAAGTAGTTGAAGAAGCCGGAGTTGTTGAGGGTGGTGCGTTCCCCTTTGATGGGGCGGCCAAGCCGGATGGGGTCGACCGCCTGGGCGTGCTCGACCCGGATAACCTCGGCGCCGAAATCGGCCAGCACGCGCGTAGCTGTGGGCCCGGCGATGATCCAGGTGAGGTCGCAGATGCGGATGCCCGCAAGGGGGAGGTCGCTCATGCGGCGGGATTATAGCCAGAAGTTCGAGTGACGCAGTCCAACGCGCGAATCGGCGCCGGCTGGCGTTCCAGCGAGAGGTTCGAGGTTCACGTAGGATCAGCACATATCTCGCTCAGGAGTGCTCCCGGATGGCTGAGCCGGTGGTGGTTGAGAACGACTTCTTCGAGGTGATCGGCACCCAGCGGGCCATGCGCCGCCTGAAGCCCGACCCGGTGCCCGAGGAATACATCAAGAAGATCATCTGGGCGGCGACCCGGGCGCCGAGCGGAGGGAACCGCCAGGGCTGGCGCTGGCTTGTCATCGCCGACCCGGCGAACAAGAAGAAGATCCAGGAGTGGTACAACGAGGGCTGGTCGCGGATGATCGCCAGCGGCTACGGCGCCGGGGCGAACCTGCCGGAGGAAGAGCGGCTGAGCAACGAGCGGGTGATGAAGAGCGCCACGTACCTCGCGGAGCACCTGCACGAGGTCCCGGTGATCATCCTCGCGTGCTCGCTCACCGGGAACGGAGACATCACCTCGGGTTCGAGCATCTACCCGGCGGTGCAGAACCTGATGCTCGCCGCCCGGGCGCTCGGCCTGGGGACGGCGCTGACGACGGTCCATCGCGGGCGCCAGAAGGAGATTCGCGAACTGTTCGGCATCCCTGAGACCGTGGAGACGGCGGCGCTGATCCCGGTGGGCTGGCCGAAAGGCAAGTTCGGGAGCGGGTTCCGCAAGCCGGTCGAGGACGTGACCTACTGGGAGAAATGGGGCGCGAAGAAGGCGTGAGGCCTCGGGCATGAGGCATGAGTGGAGCGGTGCCCATGCGTAACCCGGTCGAGACGCGAAAGCTGAAGTTCGACGGGAGCGCGAAGCCTTCGTGGCATGGCGACCTGGTGGACGCAGTTGAAGACCGCTGGCTCGTCGTGTTTTTCGAGCGGCCCCCGTACGCCATTCGCGGGGAGGCGGTGGCGTGTGCGCTGCAGTTCTACGGGATGCTGCAGCCGCTCTCGATCCTGGTTTGCTTCGACGCCGCGGGACGCGTGATGGAGTGGCAGTGCGACGCGGGGCTGCCCGCGCGCATCACGGGGCGCGTGATCGAGTTCATCGACCTTGACCTCGACGTGATGGTGAACCCGGACGGGACGTACTACGTCCGCGACCTGGAGGACTTCGAGGCCCGTAGCGCGTCGATGGGCTACAGCGAGGAAGCCAGGCAGGCAGCGTGGAAGGGGGTCGCGCAGGCGCTGCTGCTGGTCAAGCGCAAGCGGTATCCGTTCGACGGAAGCGCGGAGGCGCTGCTGGGCAGGGTGCTGGCGGCGCAGGGGCCGGTGTGAGGTTATCGGTCACCAACCCGCTATCGAGGAGGAGAGCACCGACCCCAGCACCCGACTCCAGATTTGCTCACTCATCAAGCCCGGGGACGAAGTACCTGACCAACCCCAACGAAGGCATCGCCGGAGCCTGAGCCCGCCGAATCCCGTTAGAATCGCCGCACTTAGCGGAGGTGACCGGTGGCATTCCTGGACCGCGACGGCGTGCGGATCTACTACGACGTTCAGGGGAGCGGCCCGGCCGTGCTCCTGAGCCACGGCTACAGCGCGACTTCGCAGATGTGGACGAAGCAGGTGGAAGCGCTGAAGGACCGCTACCGCGTGATTACGTGGGACATGCGCGGGCACGGACAGTCCGACAGCCCGGATGACCAGTCGCTCTACTCAGAGGAGGCGACCTGCGAGGACATGGCCGGGATCCTGCGGGAACTCGGGGTCGACAAGGCCATCGTGGGCGGGCTCTCGCTTGGGGGCTACATGTCGCTGGCGTTCAACGTGCGCTACCCGGAGATGGTCAGCGCGCTGATGCTGTTCGATACCGGCCCGGGCTACCGGAACCCGGCGGGCCGCGAAGGTTGGAACAAGACGGCGGAAGCGCGGGCGGTCGCCTTCGAGACGAAGGGGCTGGAAGCGCTGGGCCGGGGTGCGGAAGTACGCATTGCGCAACACCGTTCGGCGGCGGGGCTGGCGAAGGCGGCGCGCGGGATGCTCGCGCAGTTCGACTCCCGGGTCATCGAATCGCTCGAACGGATCGCGGTTCCCACCCTCGTACTGGTTGGGGCAAACGATGAGCCGTTCCTGGGCGCGACCGACTACATGGCGAACAGGATCCCGGGCGCCCGGCGCGTGGTCATCGCCGATGCCGGTCATGCAGCGAACATCGACCAGCCGGAGGCGTTCAACACAGCGGTCAAGGATTTCCTCCGGGAACTGCAGCTCTCCTGACACCCCGGCCGCAACGCCAAACCCGTGTGGCCCGTGGTATGCTGTGCCCACATCGACCCCTTGTGAGGGTTTTCACTTGGCCTACTCGATCGTCGAAACGTGCATTGGCTGCACCGCCTGCACGAAACGCTGTCCGACCAACGCCATCACGGGGGAGCGCAATGCGCTCCACGTCATCGACCCGACGTTGTGCATCGACTGTGGCGCCT
This sequence comes from uncultured Anaerolineaceae bacterium, assembly GCA_964648195.1. Taxonomy (GTDB): domain Bacteria; phylum Chloroflexota; class Dehalococcoidia; order Tepidiformales; family Tepidiformaceae; genus Amarobacter. The sequence continues at coordinate 19,883 of CAZYLL010000029.1, forward strand.
GCGGCATCGTCTGTCCGCCCGAGGCAATCCTGGATACGTACGGAAACGTCTGCCGGGCCGTGAAGAAGCACGAGTGGCCCAAGGCCGTGGTCATCGAGGAGAAGTGCATCGGCTCCGGCTGCGAGCTCTGCATCAACATCTGCCCGTTCGATGCGCTGAGCCTGCAGCATTCAGACCGGATCGATGACTTCTTCGGTGTGAGCACGGTCGATGAGAAGAAGTGCACGGGCTGCCGCCTCTGCGAGGACGTCTGCGGGTGGGACGCCATCCACATCTTCCCGCTGAAGCACGAGGTCCTGAAGGACTGGAGCGAGCTCACGCCCGAAGAACAGAAGATCGTGACCGCGGCCCGCGAGGCGCTGAGGGTCACCTAGTCTGGGGCCGGAAGGCCGGCCCGGGGCGCCTGATGGGCGCCCGTTCGTCACGCAACAAGGGCGTTGACCCTGGCCGCCAGGTCGAGATCTTTCGCCGTCACCCCGCCGGCGTCGTGCGTCGTGAGGATCACGTCGACGCGGTTGTAGACCCAGTGAATTTCCGGGTGGTGATTCGCAACCTCGGCAGTGGCCGCTACCCGGACGACGAAGCCCAGGGCGGCGATATGGTCGGCGAAGATGAAGCGCCGGAAGATGCTCCGTTCGTCCTCGAACGTCCAGCCTTCGAGCGCGACAAGGGCATGGCTGATTTCAGCATAGCTGAGAGAAGCCGCCATCTGGTCACACCTCCACGTAACGGGGTCTTACCGGTTCGTAGCGCCCCGCGGGCATAGTATGGGGGGAGAGATGACGTGGGAACCGTCGGGGGAGAGACGCGTTTCACGCCGCTGGTTGCTGCGGACGGCGGGCCTTGCCGCCGGGGCGGCCGGGCTCGCGGCGATGGGGTGCAGCGGCGGCTCAAAGCCGGGTCCAGCCTCCTCGCCCGGTGGAGCCAGCGCCACCCCGACCCCGGCTCCCGGGCCACAAACGCCTTCGCCCACACCGCGCAGCGGGAAGCATGGCGAGACGCTGCGATACACGGGATATGTCCAGCGTGACGCATTCGCCGACCCCCACCGCACCCAGGCGGGGCCATTCTACGGGCAGCAGGCACTGGTCTTCAGCCGCCTACTCACCTACGCCGACCAGGCGCAGGGCACCATCGTCGCGGACCTGGCGGAGAGACTGCCGGAGATGCCCGACCGCCAGACGCTGGTGTTCCGCATCAAGCCCGGCGCGCGCTGGCAGGACCTGCCGCCGCTCAACGGGCGCGAAGTGACCGCCGAGGACGTCAAGCATTCCATCGAACGGCAACTAAGCGGCGATACCACGTTCGTCCGCGCTCCGCAGTGGTCGGCAATTGACAGCATAGAGGTGAGCGACCCGCGGACGATCACCTTCAAGCTCAAGGAACCCCGGGCGACCATGCAGCACCGGTTTGCCGACGTGAATTCATTCATCGTCGCGCCCGAGCTGAGCGAAGGCAGCGGAGACATCGGGCTTCAGCGCCAGATTGGCAGCGGGCCGTTCCAGTGGGTCGAATGGTCCGACGAGAAGTTCGCGAGCGTCCGCCGGAACCCGGGCTGGTTCGGAGGCGACGAGCGACCGTACCTCGACGGGATGTCGCTCATCCAGCCGGCAACCACGGTGGAAGTGGAGGCCGGGCTCAGGACGAAGGACATCGACGTGGCATTCGTCGGGCGCGCGCTGGCCGACCGCCTGAAGCGGTCGCTGCCCGATCTTGTGGAAAACACGGTCGGCCACTCGCTCTTTTTCGGGGTGCGCTTCTCGCTGGTGAACGCACCGTACAACGATCTTCGCTTCCGCTCGGCGCTGACCATCGCCCTGGACCGGCGCGGCATGATCGACCAGTTCTTCGGGGGTGCGGGGGGCTTGAACCCGTGGATCAGCTGGCCCGTTTCCCGCTGGACCCTCCCGGAAAGCGAACTCACCTCGGTTCCGGGCTACCGGCCGGGGGCGGGGGGGAGGGCGGAAGACCTGCGCGAGGCGAAGGCCCTGCTCGACGCGTTCCTTTCGGAAAAGAAGCTGCCGGAAGGCGGTCTGCCGCTCCTGGTTCTCGATACGGCGGAAGCGGCGATTGGCATGGGACGCGTGATAGCGGAACAGCTGGCGCTGGGCCTGGGGATCGACGTCAAGGTGTTTCCAGTCGACCTGGGGCGGCTCTCGAGCATGTTGCTCTCGGCGGAGGCGCCCTTCGCGGCAGGGCCGGACACAGGCTGGATCGACCTCGACGACTGGGTGTACCCCTACTTCCACAGCTCGGGGACGAAGAACAGCTTCCCGCTGGTGGATAAGGACCTGGATGCGCTCATCGACGCCCAGCGCATCGAATTCGACACGGCGAAGCGCCAGCAGATCGGCTATGAAATCCAGCGCAGGCTGCTGGCGCTCAACGCCGGGGTGAACCTGGTAAGCGAGCGCGTGGTGACGCTGAGCTGGCCCTATGTGAAGGGCTTCCCGCTCGATACGGCCGACGGCTACCAGGACCGGCTGGCGAATTGCTGGATTGACCGGTCGGACCCGACGTTCCGGGGGCGCCGCTAGCGGGCCTACCCGGCGAGGCGGACGTCGAACCGGTAGCCGGTACCACGGACCGTCCGCACCGAGCGTGCCGCCGGGGTACGATGCAGCTTGCGGCGGATGTTGGACACGTGCCGCCGGAGGATTTGCAGATAGCGGGCATCGGCTTCGGCTCCCCAGCCGCGCTCGATGATTTCGGCGGCGGAAATGGTGCGGTTAGGCCTGGAGAGCAGGATGCACAGGATCTCGGACTCACGCTCGGTGAACGTAACTTCGAGGCCGCGCATACGCAGGATGGACCGGACCGGGTCGAGTTCGTAGGGGCCGGCGACCACCAGGTCGGCGTCGCCGATGCCGTCGCGGGCCATGGCAAGGATCCGCCGGTGCACCTCGGGCGATTCGAGCGTGCCACGGACCAGCCCATCCATCTCCGGGCGGAAGGTGCCCGGGATGGCAAGCCCCGGCATGCCGGGATCGAGCAGGTAGAGCACGGGGACCAGCCGCCAGCGGCGGTGGAGGTGGAGGGCAGAGACGACTTCCTGTTGCTCGTCGACTGCCATCCCGCTGAGGACGAGCAGGTCGAAAACGCGGGTGGAGGCCTCGGCGAGCGCCTTATGCGGGTCGTTTGAGATGGAGAAAGCGATATTCGCTCCGATCAGGCCACGGCCGGCGATGGCGCCGGGAGCGCCAGGTGCGATGGCAAGGACAGAAGGCATCGGGAACTCCAGAGAATGCCAGCTCAACGGTTGCCTGCGGGGCCCCCGGATTCCCTTCCCCCACATCAATCCGCCGGACCTCAGCGTAGGACCGGAGCGCCTGCCGCGTTATCGGGACAACCCCTGCATGGCTCGCGGCGGATGCCGGGGTGTGGCGCGGAATTCTGCTAGAAGCCTCGCTCGACGAGCCTTTTGGCGATTTCGCGCGGGTCGGGGTTGTACGTGCCGTTCTGGATCTGCGCCCGCAGGGCGCGCACGCGTTCCGCCCGCGCCTCCGGGGCCTCTTCCACGATCTCTCTCGCGCGCGCGAGTTCGCGGGCACCCGGCGTGATCCCGGCGCTATCGAGGCGGCCAGGGCCGGCGGCGGGGGCCACCCGTTGGCGCGCGCTCGCGAGGTCATACGCCACCCCTCGCGCGGCGTCGCTGCCGGATGTCTTTCTCACACCAGCCATGGGCATTCTCCTCCCTGGTCCAGCGGCACCATGCTAGGCATCGGCCTGGCCGCTTTCAATATCTGCAAGCACACCAACAACCACGAGACGGTGTTCGAGGTCGCGCGTACAGGTGATGAGGGTGACGGTCGCCGCGCTATCGGAGCGAAGCACGTGGACCGCTTCCGGTTCGACGACAAGCACATCGCGCACGATGTAGGCATAGCGCGATGCCCCCGAGTACACCTCGATGGCATCGCCAGGGGCGACCGCATCGAGGGACGCGAACACCGCAAGATTGCGGCGATCGGCGACCGAGACATGGCCGGTGATGACCATGTTCCCCGGCTGGCCGGGGAGCGCCGAGTCGATGTGGTGGCCGGCAGCCCGCCAGGCGGTCTCCCACCGTGGGACGCCGTCCTCGACCACGACCCCGACCTCGGTGACGGGAGCGTCGACATTGGCAGCGGGTATCACGATGCGCGAGGGAAGCCCACCGCGCGAAATCGAGGGATACGCCACCGCGCCGGCCGCACCCTGGCCCCGGGGAGTCCCGGCAAGGGTCACCTGCGCAGCCGGAGGGGTAGAAGACCGGGCGTTGGCCATGCCGGACCATGCAATCGCCCCGGCCGCAACCACGCAGGCGGTGGCCAGCACAGACGATGACGAGATGCGTGAACGAGCGCTGCGGGCCATGCGTCCCCTTCCCGAGTGCCGCGCCAACATGGCTGCCGGTCTGCCGTGAGTGTCGGCATTGGCGGGACGATCTTGACCGGCCGGAGGTGCCGGATCAGGCGCCGCTGGATGGCGAAACGGTGACAATTCGAGGGCTGAGCGAGAGTTTACGAATCCGCCGGGCTGCGGCGGCCGGCGCTTTACACAGGCCGGGTGGCAGCAGCATAGGCCGCCCGGGTGCGACCCCCCGCGCGAAGCATCGTCATGCGCGCGGAGGTCTCGGCGAGGGCCATCTCCAGGGCATGGAGGATGGCAGAATCGATCGCAATGATTTCATCGAGCGTGGGCCGTTGGGACTCGCTGACGCCCTCGATCGCCAGGCATGCGGCCTCGTGCTCGGCCCACGCCAGGGCAAACGTGTCGTCGTCACCGGCGCCGAGGGCCTCGAGCGCCCGGCGCGCGGCATCGAGAGCTTGTTCGAGCCGCGGATCGCCCATCTCAGGCGGCCGCTTCGGCGCCAGCCCGGGGCGCAGCGTGGGATGCGCGGAGCCCCGCGGTGGCAGTCCGCCAGGCTTCGCTGATCGTGGAGATGTGGCGCTCTACCTCGACCAGCTTCTCCATGTCGCCGAGCGAAGACTCGACGATGAGGCGAAGGCAGTAGGCATAGATGGCGGCGAGGTTTTCGCTGATCTCGCCCTGGCTCATGTCGAGGGTGGCGCGCAATTCTCCGATGATGAGATAGGCGCGGTTGGTCTCGTCGTTGAATCCCCGGGTGTTGCCGTTCTCGTGGTGGAGGCGGGCCTTCTTGAGTGCCTTGACGGCGCCTTCGTAGAGCATGGTCGTCAGCGTGATCGGGTCGGCCGTGGTGGCCTCGACAGTGCGGTAGGCAGCGTAGGGGTTGCTCGACATGCTGTTGGCTGGCTCCTCTGGGTGGCTCGATGAAGGGATCGGCCGGTTGGGCGTCGCAGCGTAGTGAGGAAATCCCACTATCACTTCTGGCTGGCGTTGGCGTTCATCTGGGCCGCCATCTGCTGGAGCGACGAGATGACGCCCTGGGCGCGTGCCTGGGCCTGCTCCATGGCGGCGAACTTCTTGCGCAGGACCTCCATCTCCTTCTCGATCCGTTCCTCCATGAGGGTGATCCGCTCGGAGATATCGCGTGTGACCGCGTCGTAGGAATCCTGCCGTTTCTTCAGCACACCTCCGGTGCCCGCCTGGTTTTCGGCGAACTGCTTCAGGCGCTGGATGACACTCTGGGTGGAGGCCGTCACCGTCACGGTATGGGTGCCAGCCTGCAAGACTCCACCGATGGTGAGCGTCATCCCCGGGATGAGCGAGGCATTGGTGCCGCCGGCAACGACCACCGCAGTCGAGGTCGTCGGCGGTGTGCCATTCGCCGGCGTGTAGACAGAGGTGAGATTCCCAGCCCCATCGTCGGTGATCACGTACTTGCCGGGCGTGGTGCCCGCGTAGGTCCCCGAGAGCCCGCTGATCGAGCCGGTGCCACCGGGCTCGAGCGATGCCGATAGCGTGAGCGCGCTGAGCGCGGACTGGACCGCAGCCGGGTCGGCGGCGAGGGCCGCCTTGAACTTCGCCTCATCGAACTGGAGCGTGTTGGTGGTGCCGATGGCAGAGCCAACGGCCCCGAACGAGATGCCGAGCTGCGAAAGCGTGGTGAACTGACCGGGGAGGTTCAGCCCGGCGCCGGTGACGATGCTCCGCAGGTCGGACTTGAGCTGGCGCAGGCTGGCATCGCCGCTCAGCGGGCCCGCGGTGTTGTTGGTCTTCGAGCCATCGGCTTTGGTGGCGGCGTCGATCGCCTTCATCACGTTGTTGAACTCGGCGATGAACTCCTTGACCGCGGTGGTGGCAGCGGCGGCGTCCTGGCTCACGGTCACCGTGACCGGGGTGCCGCCGGTGAGCGCCGAGAGCGTAAGGCTGACACCGTTGTAGCCGATCGTGTTGGTGGCCGAGCCCTGCGCGGGACCTCCATCGATGGAGTACTCGGCGTTCTCGCCCATGGCCACGGGCGCCCCGATCAGTCCCAGCTTCGCGGCAAGGTCGCCACCCGCGCCATCTTCCTCGACGGTGAGCGAGAGCGCGCCGGTGGCCTTGTTCTGGATCTTGATGGTATCGCTGAGGGAGTCGTACTTTGCGGTCACGTTCGCCGCACTCGCGTTGATGCGGTTGAGGATGTCCGTCAACGAGTCGTTCGCCGCGTTGTAGTCGATCTGGACGCCGTTGATCTTGATGAAGTGGTCGCCCGCGGCGGGCGCCCCGCCATTGAGCGATGTCTGGTCGAGCTTCTTCGAGAGACTCAGGCGCGCAATCGACGCGGTGGAGGATCGTGTGGAGCCCGAGGCCGAGGTCAGCAGGCCCGTAGCGTTCAGGAAGTTCGAGGTGTCGGCGCCGTTGCCGAAGCTGATGTTGCCCTGGGTCGAAGTGATGGTCAGGATGCCCGGGCGGCCGTAGGCATCGTTGGTGATCGTGGCCGTCACCCCAATGGCGCTGGCGTTGATATCCGCGATGACGTCGTTCAGCGACATCTGTTTCGTGAAGGCGGCGCTGCTCGTCTTCGTCGTCGTGCCGCTCGCGGAGAGGAGATTCGTGGCTGAGAGAAAGTTTGAGGAGTCGGTTCCCGAACCCAGGGTGATCTTGCCCTGGGTAGAGGTGAGCGTGAGCTGATTGAGCCGGCCGTTGGCGTCGGCGGTGATGGAGGCCGCGATGCCAACGCCGGCGTTGTTGATGGCCGTGACGACGTCGTCGAGCGATTGGGTCGCGACATCGATAGTGAGCATGGCCGAGCCGCCCGTTTCGGTGGCGATCGTAAAGGTGCCACTCGTCACCGCCATGTCGAAGTTGGCGGAATCCAGGGTGACGGCGCTCTGCACGGCTGCGCCCCCGATGCTGAACGTCTGGGAGCCGCCTGTGGCTGTCGCGATGGTGAACGTGCCATTGGTGGGGACCGTGCCGAAGTTCGACTCCCGCATCGGGGTTGCGGCGTCGATGCCAGCCGAAACCGGAGTACCGGCGAGGGACGTAGAGCTGGCGAGCCGTGTCACGTCGACGGTGAACGAGCCCAGGGTGGAGCTGGGCGTGGCGGAGGCGCTGACGGCCGAACCGGAGGCGGAGGCAGTGCGGCCGCTCACGGAATTGAGGCCGGAGAGGGTGTTGAGCTTCGAGAGGAAGTTGCCCATCGCCGACTGGATCGAGGCGAGGGCGGTCTTCCGCGCGGAAGCCTGGATGCTCTTCAGTTCGAGCTGGTTCACCGCCCGCATGCGTACCTGGGTGAGCTGGGCGATGACCGCCTCGGTATCGAAGGTGGAAAAGAAGCCACCGATGCGAATGGGGTCGGACATGAGCTAGCCCCTGCGTTCGACGAGCAGTCCGCCGGCGGCTTCCTCGCTCGCCAGGCGCCAGAGATCGTCGGCTTTGATGCGGGCGATGACCTCCCCGGTCGCAACGTCGCGGACGAGGATCGCGACCATGATCCCGGTGACATCCACGACGTAGTCCACTTCACAGGTCTCCGGAGCGCGAGACGGCGCCAGCATGGCGACCAGCCGTTCGCGCGTGGATTTCTGGCGCCGGGGCTGCTGCTGGTCTCGGCCACGGCGGTCAGACGGCCCCCAGCTCACCGCCTCGGTGGAGGTGTGGACGGGGTCGATCGCAGCCAGTCTAAGGTCGGCCATGGCGGCCCATCCCTTCAGGAGACTACCTAATCATCGAGCGGGGAGGCCGGATCTTGAGTGCAGGGAAGTGGCGAAACGGAAACGGCCCCCTCCGCGTGGCGGAGGGGGCCGGGATTTTGGCGGAACCGGGGCTTAGCCGCGGAGGAGGCTCAGCACGCTCTGCGACGCCTGGTTCGCCTGGGCGAGGACGGCGGTGCCGGCCTGCTGCAGGATCTGGTTGC
>CAZYLL010000030.1:0-26341 GCA_964648195.1 uncultured Anaerolineaceae bacterium
CCGCCGTCTGGACGAAGGACATCAATGTCGCGCTGAAGGTGGCGAAGGGCCTCCGCGCCGGCACCGTCTGGGTCAACGCTTACCACAGCACCGGGCTCTACAACATGCCCTACGGCGGCTACAAGCAGAGCGGCCTCGGCCGCGAACTCGGCAACGCGGGCCTCGAAGAGTACATGGAGACCAAGTCCATCCAGATCAAGCTCCAGTAGCCTGGCCGGCCCAAAAGCGCGGAGAAGGCGGGAGCCCGCCCGTGCGCACCCCGGAGGGGCGGGTTCCCGACGGAGTACAATGGCCCCATGACGGCACTGCGCGAGTCCACTGCCGGCTCCGTACCGCGGCTCGAAAACGGCGACCGCCTGGCCGTCGCCGAGTTTGAACGCCGCTACGAAGCCATGCCCGACGAGAAGAAGGCGGAGCTCATCGAAGGGGTGGTCTACTTGAGCTCACCCGTTAGCACCGGGCACAGCGATGCCCAGGCCCTGCTCACGGGCTGGCTGATCGCCTATGCCACCACGCACCCCGATCTCAGGGTGGGCGTCGACGCCACAGTCCGGATCGACGCGGAGAACGAGTTCCAGCCGGATGTGCATCTCCGTCGGAGCGAAGGCGGCTCAACCCGCCAGGCCGGCGGCTACCTCGAAGGCCCACCCGAGTTCGTCATCGAGATCGCCGCCAGCTCCGTCTCCCGCGATCTGCATTCCAAGAAGAACGTCTACCGCCGCGCCGGGGTTCGCGAGTACGTCGTGCTTCGCCTCCTCGATGCAGAACTCGATTGGTTTGAACTCCAGGACGGTGAGTACGTCCGCCGCGAACCGGACGGCGCGGGGATTATCGAGAGCACCCAGTTCCCCGGCCTCCGCCTCGACGTCCCCGCCCTCCTCGCGGGCGACCTCCCCCGCCTCCTCGCCGCCCTCGGCTAGTTCGCCGACTCGTACAGCGGCAGCGGAAACACCGGCGCCCACATCTCGATCAACAGCTCCTCCAGCTCGCTGGCCCACTGCTCCCACGTGCCGCGCGCATACGCGGCCTCCGGGCTTGCCAGGCTGCCCTGCACCACGTCCGCGCTCTCAAACGAGTACAGCCCCAGCTGCGTTCCCCCGCGGGTGCTCCCGCTCCGGATCGTCGCAATCCCCGGGATGCGCTCCACATCCCGAAGATGCACCTGCCGGAACCATGCCGCGAAGCGCTTACGGCTCTCCGCCTTGGGGCGCGCGCGCACAAGGAGAAAGGGACGCGTGGTGTTCACGAGCCGAGATCGTTGATCAGCCGCAACACAAGCGCGATGGCAGGCTCAAGCCCCCACCGCGTGTCAACCACCATCGCCGGAAACGGGAACGGCTGGGGCCGACCCTTCATCCTCTCGTAAATCGTCATGTCCGCCTGTGAGTGCCCATCGCGAGGCCCCGCCAGCCGCTCCCGGATCACCTCCTCCGGTACCGTCAGCCGCACCGCAATCAACCGTGCGTCGGTCTCGTTCGCCAGCCGCACGAACCGCCGCCGGTCGCGGTTCGCCAGGTTCGTCGCGTCGATGAGCGCATGCCTCCCCACGGCCAGTGCCTGCCGGGCCTCAGCCTCCGCCCTGGCGAATACCAGCCCACTCTCCTGTGGCGAGTAGGTCGGCTCTGGTGCAAGCCCGCGCCGGATAGCGTCGCTCTCGATGTGCGCGATCTCCAGCCGCTCCGCCAGCGCCCGGGCGAACGTCGTCTTGCCTGTGCCCGGGAGCCCTGAGAGCAGGATGAGTGCCACGCCTGGCCCTGCGGAATTGCTGTTACCCATGCCCTGTGCTAGGTTTACAGATGTTCAACGATAGGCAAAGGAAGAACGAAGAGAAGGTTGCTGACGAAAGAGCGCAAAGCCGAATTGATTGGGGACTTCGCCGTCCACCCGAAGGATACCGGCTCCCCTGAGGTACAGGTCGCGATCCTCACCGAGCGCATTAAGTACCTCACCGCCCACCTCAAGGCGAACAAGCACGACTACCACACACGCCGCGGTCTCCTGAAGCTTGTTGGTCAGCGGCGGCGCCAGCTCCGCTACCTCAACAGCCGCGATGTCAACCGGTACCGCGAAGCCATCGCCCGCCTCGGCCTCCGCAAATAGCGGAGGCCTTTGTTCGTCACGCGAATCACCCCACAGCAACCTCCCCGATAGCGCCTTCTCGCCTTTGCCACCGTCCCGATGAACTGCGGACGGAGGAACTCCCGCATTTCCCCCGGAGCAAAGGGGAACCCGGGCAACGATGGAAGCTGAGAACTGACAGAGAGAATGAGAGAACCACACACCTACGAACTTGAAGTCGGGGGAAAGACCCTCACCATCCAGTACGGCATCCTCGCCAACCAGGCCAACGGCGCCGTCACCGTCCGCCTCGGCGATACCGTCGTCCTGGTGACCGCCTGCATGGCCGAGGCCCGTGAAGGCATCGACTTCTTCCCCTTCACCATCGACTACGAGGAGCGCCTGTACGCCGTCGGCAAAATCCCCGGCGGCTTTCCCCGCCGCGAAGGCCGCGCCAGCACCGAGGGCATCCTCGCCATGCGCCTCACCGACCGCCCCCTCCGGCCCCTCTTCCCCAAGGGCTTCCGCAACGAAGTCCAGATCGTCGCCACTACCCTCTCGGCAGACCGCGAACACCAGCCCGACACGCTGATCACGGTTGGCGCGAGCGCCGCCCTCATGATTAGCGACATCCCCTTCAACGGACCGGTGAGCTCGGTCCGCGTCACCCGCCTCGATGGTGATTTCATCATCAACCCGACCTTCGACCAGGCCGAGGCAGGCGACCTCGACATCATCGTCGCGGGTACGAAAGAAGCCGTCGTCATGGTCGAGGCGGGCGCCAAGCAGGTCTCCGAGGACGTCGTGCTGCAGGCTATCGAGGTCGCGATGGAGGCGAACCGCGCCATCATCGCACTCCAGGAGCAGATCGCGGCCGAAGCGGCCCCGGTCAAGAAGCCCTTCACGCCCGCCGCCGAACCGCTCGATGCCATGGCGGCAATCAGCGAATACCTCAAGGACCGTATCCCCGAGCTCGTGGCCACCGCCGCCTCCGAACGCAGCGATGCCAACAAGGCCGTGCGCCTGGAGCTCCAGGAGAAGTTCGGCGAGCAGTTCTCCTCGGGCGAAATCGCCGATGCCCTGTACAACATCATCAAGAAGGCCATGCGCAAGCAGATCCTCGAGCAGGAGAAGCGTGCCGATGGCCGCGGTATCACCCAGATCCGCCCGCTCGATATCCACGTCGGCGTGCTCCCGCGCACTCATGGCAGCGGCCTCTTCTCTCGCGGCGAAACCCAGGTGCTCACCATCGCCACCCTCGGCGGCCTGAGCATGGCCCAGAAGCTCGACACCCTCTCGCCCGACGAGTCGAAGCGATACATGCACCACTACAACTTCCCGCCTTACTCGGTCGGCGAGGTTCGCCCGATGCGCGGCGCCGGCCGCCGGGAAATCGGCCATGGCGCCCTCGCTGAGCGCGCCCTCGAACCCGTCATCCCCAGCGAGGAAGACTTCCCCTACGCGCTCCGCCTCGTCAGCGAGGTCATGTCCTCCAATGGCTCCACCTCCATGGCCAGCGTCTGCGGCAGCACCCTTGCCCTCATGGATGCCGGCGTGCCCATCGCCGCCCCTGTCGCGGGCATCGCCATGGGCCTCATCATGGGTGACGATGGCAATTACAAGGTCCTGACCGATATCGCCGGCCAGGAAGATTTCATGGGCGATATGGACTTCAAGGTCGCCGGCACCCGCCAGGGCATCACCGCCCTGCAGATGGACATCAAGATCGGCGGCGTCTCGCGCGAGCTCCTCAGCCGGGCGCTCGCCCAGGCCAGGGAGGCCCGCGAGTACATCCTCGATCAGATGCTCGAAGTCATCCCCGAGCCGCGCCCCGAGATGTCCGAGTACGCCCCCAAGATGTACAAAATCAAGATCGAGCAGGACCAGATCGGTACGGTCATCGGGCCCGGCGGCAAGATGGTCCGCAAGATCCAGGAAGAGTCTGGCGGAGCCACCATCGACATCCAGGAAGATGGCACCGTCATCGTCGGCTCCCCCAACGAGGCCGTCGCCCAGGCAGCTATCCGCATGATCGAAGGCCTCACGAAGGAGGTGAAGGTCGGCGAGATCTACACCGGCAAGGTCACCCGCCTCCTCAACTTTGGCGCCTTTGTCGAAATCCTCCCCGGCAAAGAGGGACTCGTCCACATCTCCCAGCTTGGCGAGGACCACGTCGAGAACGTCGAGGACGAAGTCCAGGTCGGCGACGAAGTCACCGTCATGGTCAGCGAAATCGATAATCTGGGCCGCATCAACCTCTCCCGGCGCGCCGTCCTCCTCGGCGAGGAGCCCCCGGCCCCGGGCGCCGGTGGCGGTGGGCGTGGCCGCGGCGGCGATCGCGGCGGACGCGACCGTGGCCCGCGCGGTGGCGGCGACCGTGGCCCGCGCGGTGGCGGCGGCGGCGGTGGCGATCGCAGCTTCCAGCGCTCCGGCGGTGGCGATCGTGGTGGTCGTTCCGGTGGCGGCGACCGCGGCTTCGGCGGCGGTCAGCGTCGCGAGGGCTTCGCCGCCGGGCGCGGTAGCGCACCCGTTGGCGGCGCAACCCGCGGCTGGGTCCGCCGCACCGAGCCCGGCGAAGGCGGCGCACCTCCGCCTCCTCCGTCTCCCCGCCGCGACTTCGGCGGCGGCTTCGACGACCAAGACTGAACCCGCAGCTCATCCTGAGACGACGCCCCCCCAACCGGAGGGGCGTTTCTCGTGCTCAGTCCGCCGAGGCGAGTTCAACCCCAAGCCTGGTGCCCGCCGCCTCTCGCCGTGCGCGCAGCCGCTCCGCGCGCTGCTTCAGCACGTGGAGCCACCGCCACACCATGATGAACGCGGCCCTGCCACGGTGTGAACCAGAGCGACTACGAACCCACGACCCCAGCGTGATCCCGATCCCCGCCCCGGCCCAACCGGCGCTTCTCCAGCGGTCCATGGCGCACTCGTGGTTCAGCCGAATCTGCTGGCATCCTCACACAGGGTCCGGCGCGTCGCAGCGACCGCCCGTCCCAATTCCCCGGTCCAGGTGGGAAAATCGGTCCACGAGCTACGCATTGCGCGCTTGCCCTGCCCCCCTCTCCTTCCGCGACTCCACCAGCCGCTCCGCGCTCCATGTATTCACCACCCGCCCCGCCGGCACCCCGCACTCCTCCGCACGCGCGCACCCATAGGCCACCCAGTCGAGCTGGCCCGGCGCATGCGCGTCACTGTCGATGGAAAACACGCACCCCATCTCGACCGCAAGCCGCAGCAGCCGCCGGGGCGGGTCCAGCCGCTCCACCCGCGAGTTGATCTCCACCGCGACGCCGAACCGCCGGCACGCCTCGAACACGATCTCCGCGTCGAACTCCGATTCTGGGCGTTCCTTGCCCGAGATATACCGCCCCGTGCAATGCCCGAGGATGTCCACGTTGGGGTTCGCGATCGCCAAAACCATCCGCGGCGTCATCTCCTCAGCGGGCATCCGCAGTTTGCTGTGCACGCTCGCCACCACCACGTCTAGCTCCGCGAGAAGGTCAGCCTCCTGGTCCAGCGCTCCATCATCGAGGATGTCTACTTCGATCCCGGTCAGGATGCGGAACGGCACAAACTGCGCGTTCAGCTCCCGCACCACCTCCAGCTGGCTCCGCAGCCGCTCGGCTGTCAGCCCCCGCGCCACCTTCAGCCGCGGCGAGTGGTCGGTCAGCACCATGTATTCGTGTCCCAGCCCGATCGCTGCCTCGGCCATCTCGCGGATCGGGCTGCCCCCGTCCGACCAGTCGGAGTGCACATGGCAGTCGCCCCGCAGCAGCGCGCGCATCGCCCGCCCCGCCTCCGGCGGCCACACCCTGGCCGCCTCCGCTTCCAGTCGCGCCAGGTACCCCGGCACGCCCCCTGCCGCGGCCTCGGCGATCACCTTCGCCGTTACTTCGCCAATGCCCTTTAGCTGCTGCAAGGTCCCGTCTGCCGCGCGGCGTTCGACTTCCCCGGCTTCCAACCCCCGCAGCACTGCCGCGGCGTTCCGGAACGCTTTCACCCGGTAGGCCGGTTCATTCGACCGCTCGAGTAGAAAGGCAATACGGTCCAGGGCGGCCACGGTCTCCACGGGCCCGAGCATACCCGACTCCGCTTTGAACGACCCGCCCCTCGTGCGGCACAATGCCGCGACATGACTCCTCCACCCGTGAACGAACGCGACAACGATTCCGTCGCGCGCTACCTCCTCAGCTTCCGCTGGGACTTCCGCAATGAGGCCGTCCACAAGGTCCTTGTCGATGGTGGCCTGCCGCTGTGGTGCCAGGTTCTCCGCCTCGTCCCGAACTCCCGGGAACGCGGCCGGCTGCTCGAACTCGGGAGCCCCCCGTTCCACATCACTCTGATGCTCCGGAAGTTCAGGAACTACGACCTCTCCCTCACCGGCTACGCCGCCGATGGCCGCCCCGAAATCCGCCAGACCCTCACCAGCCCCGACTACGGCGAGCAGTACGAGTTCGTCTGCACCTGCTTCAATGCCGAGCAGGACACGTTCCCCTACCCCGATAACACCTTCGATGTCGTCACGTGGTGCGAGGTCATTGAGCACCTCACGGAGAACCCGGTGCACACCCTCGCCGAGGTCCACCGCGTGCTCAAACCGGGAGGCGCGCTCATTCTCTCCACACCGAATGCCAGCCGCGCCGATTCGATCGTCAACTTCCTGCTCGGGCGAAACATCTACGACCCCTACCACCTGGGTTCACCCCTCAAGGGGAGCCGGCACAGCCGCGAGTACACGCTCTCCGAGCTCAGGGAACTGCTCGAAGGCTGCGGCTACGCTCTCGATTACGCCCGGGACATCGACATCTACCCCGCCGTGGGCTGGAAGCGCGGCGCCTTCCGCTGGTTGCTCCAGAACGTCGTCGCCCGTTTCACCGGGGGCAACTACCGCTTCCACCTCTTCGTCCGCGCGCGCAAGACGGATACGCCGTTCCGCTACTACTTCCCCGACCGCCTCTACGATGGCGGACACCTCGCCTTCTACATGGCCCCCCGGCACGCCAACGTCGTCTTCGGCGAAAACGATATCCCCCACACTGCCATGGGCTGGCACGACCTGAAGACCGGGCCCGATGGGCGGAAGTACCGCCGCAGTTCCGAAGTGGGCGACATCTACCTGGTCAGTCCCGGGCGGCTCACCTCCGTCACGGTGATGCTGGCGAACGGCAAGGGCGAGGCCCAGGCCTGGCACGACAACGGCGGAGCCCTGGTCAGCCTCGGCTCCACCTCGTTCGATGCCCCCGAAGGCCGCTGGACCGAGGTCACCATCCCGCTCTCGGCCGCGTACGAACCGGGGAACCCCGTCCACATCCGCCTCGATGTCCCCGGCGGCGTCGATGTCCACCGCGTGACCACGGCATAACGGACATCCAGGCGTTAACGCCGCGCAATTGCCCATCCGCTTTCGCCTTTGCTAGGATCGCGCAAAGGCGGCGTGGGTATGGATGCGACATCCGTCCTCGTGCTCAACCAGAACTACGAGCCGCTCAATGTGTGCAACGTGCGGCGCGCGCTCATCCTCGTCCTTCGCGGCAAAGCCGAAGTCATCGAATCCGCGCGCGCCGTCTTTCACACCGCCCGCGCAACATTCGTCCTGCCCTCGGTCATTCGCCTCGTCCACATGATCAAGCGGCCCCGGCCAACCGTCCGGCTCACGCGCAAGGAGATCTTCGCTCGCGATGGCTGGCAGTGCGTCTACTGCGGCCGGGCCACGCGTGATCTCACCCTCGACCACGTGATCCCGCGCCATCGCGGTGGCCCCCACACCTGGGAGAATCTCGTGGCCGCCTGCCGCGCCTGCAACCACAAGAAAGCCGGCCGCACCCCCCAGGAAGCCCGGATGACCATGCTCCGCGAGCCGTCGATGCCCCGCGTCTCCATCTACCACACCTTCTTCCCCTACCTCGGTTCCCAGGAGGAGTGGCGCAAGTTCGTCCCCGGCTGGGATGACGCCGCCCTCTCCGCCGCCGGCTGATTCATTCCGCGCGCTTCGGATGGCACTCTGCCCAATCCGCCCCCTCCCTGTATAGTGCGCATAGCCAGCATCTATCAACGGAGGTGCCCCGTGACCCACGCCATCGCCGATTGGCGAGCTCGCGTCGCCGATAAGCTCGTCTCCCCCGAAGACGCCGTCGCACTCGTCAAAGATGGCGACCTCGTCTGGGCCGGCGGGTGGACCTCCGTCCCGCCCCAGCTCTGCGGCGCCCTCTCCCGCCGCGGTCCCGAGCTGAAGGACGTGACCATCATCTCCTTCCTTACCCCCTACAAGTGGGACACGCCGGAAAACCTCGAGCACTTCAAGATCATCACCGCCTATGCCAGCCCCCTCGACCGCGCGGCTGTCCGCGAAGGGCGCATGGACTACATCCCTGTCGCCCAGTTCCGCGAAGGCAAGATGCCCGCCGGGATCGACCGGTTCGATGTCGCCCTCATCCCCATCTCTCCGCCCGATGAAGAGGGTTGGTGCTCATTCGGTAGCGGGGTCTTTTTCGGGCCCACCGTCGCCTCCATCACCGCCACCCTCATCGGCGAAATCCACCCCGAGTTCATCCGCACCGGGGGGCAGAATCGCATCCACATCTCCCGCTTCCAGCGCGTCATCGAGTACACCCTCCCGCCCCCCGTGGCCCCCATCCCGCCCCGCAGCGAAGAAACGGAGATCGCGGCCCAGGTCATCTGCACCCTCGTCGCCACCGAGATTGTCTACGACGGTTGCACCCTCCAGTTCGGTATCGGCGACGTTTCGGCCGCGCTCCCCGCCTTCCTCGATGAGCGCCAGGAGCTCGGAGTCCACACCGAGCTCCTCCCCGCAGGAATCCCCGGCCTCGTCGAAAAGGGCGTGATCACCGGCCGCTACAAGCCCCACCACGTGGGCAAGGTCGTGGCCAGCGCCCTCGGACAGGTCCCTCCCGAGGACCTCCGCCGCATCGATGGCAACCCCACCTACGAGCTCTACGACTTCACCCACACCGACGACCTTCGCATGCTCCTGCAGATCGAGAACTTCGTCGCCGTCAACAACGCCATGGCAGTTGACCTGACCGGCAACGTCTCATCCGAAACCCAGGGCAACTACCTCTTCAGCGGCACAGGCGGTCAGGCTGCCTTCGCCGTCGGCGCCTCTACCGCCGCCGGAGGTTCGGTGATTGTGCTGCCCTCAAGCTCGCTCGTGAACGGCTCCCGCGTCACCCGCATCGTCGGCGGCCACCCGCCCGGCACCGTCCAGACCGTCCATCGCGGCTTCGTCGATTTCGTTGTCACCGAACAGGGCATCGCCCGCCTCCGCGGCAAGTCGATCCGCGAACGCGTCAACGAGCTCATTTCGGTCGCCCACCCGGATTTCCATGGTGAGCTCAAGAAGGAGGCGCTCCGCCTCTACGGGATTGCCGTCTAGCGGGCCTACTGGGGCTCTTGCATCCCCAGCCGGCGGTGGTACGCCCCGTTGAACACCGCGTAGGCGCCACATCGCGTGCAGTCGACGTTGTTGCCATAACAGCAGAACGTCCGCTCGAAGTTGCCACCCTCGCCCATGTACAGCGGCAGCATCTGGCGCAGGCCGCACGTCTCCCCATGCTCGCCGGTGACCTCCAGGCACCGGTCCGATTTCATCAGCTCCAGGGCCCCGATGTTCGTCTTCACCCGGTCCGGGTACTTCCGCTTCACCGCGATGACCCGGTCGATCACCGCGTCCCGCTCGCGCAGGTCCTCCCACCCGAGCCCCGTCTGATCGTCCACCGAAGGGACGTAGAACGTGAAGGCGATGCCGGTCACCGGCCAGTCCTTCACTTCCTCCACAAACGCCTCGATGCCGTCCGCGTTCTGGCGGGTAACGGTCATCTGCAGCATCACGGTCGTGCCGTCGCCCGGGTCCCGCTCGAACACCGCCTTCTTCACCTTCTCGAATACCCCCGCACCGCGGATCGGGTCGTTCATCTCCTTCGGCCCATCGAGCGAGACGGTCACCAGGTGCCCCGGTACCGAGGGAATCCCATAGGTCCCATTCGTCACGATCGACGATTGCTCGAAGAGCGGCATCGCCTTCAGCACCAGCTCCCGCCGGATCATCGGCTCCCCGCCCATGAACAGCATCGACCGGATCCGGTGCTTGTCCCGCAGCTTCTCCAGCTGCGAAAGCATCGTCGCGTCGTCCATCTTGTCCTTGGGCCGGTTGGGGTTGTCTGCCCGGAAGACGAAACAGTGCGTGCACGAGAGGTTGCACACGTTGGTAACGTTCACCAGCGCGGCCCGGAACTCGCGGTCGCCGAAATCGGTCGGCTCCCGGATCGCCGTCGTAGGGATGAAACTGCTCACGGTTGCCCTCCGCGCGATGATGGAGGCAACCATACCATTCCCCATGACCGTTGCGAATGCCTCCCCGCCGGCTGTTCGACAACGCCCCCGGCCACCGCCAAAATCCCCGCCATGGCCTACGAACAGATCGATTACGACGTCGCCGATGGCGTCCTCACCATCACCCTCAATCGCCCCGAACAGCTGAACGCGTTCACCGCAACCATGCAGACCGAGCTCATCGATGCATTCGACCGCGCCGATGCCGACGATGCCGTGCGCGCCATCGTCGTCACCGGCCGCGGCCGCGGCTTCTGCGCCGGCGCCGACCTCTCCGGCGGGCCCGCCACCTTCGATGCCACCTCCCGGGGCCGCTCCACCGACATTCGCGACTACCGCGATGGTGGCGGCCGTGTCACCCTGCGCATCTTCGAGCTGAAAAAGCCCATCATCGCGGCCATCAACGGCCCCGCCGTCGGGGTCGGCATCACCATGACCCTCGCCATGGACGTCCGCCTGGCCAGCGAGAACGCGCGCATGGGCTTCGTATTCGCCCGCCGCGGCATCGTCCCCGAGGCGTGCAGCTCCTGGTTCCTGCCCCGCGTCGTGGGCATCTCCCGGGCGATGGAGTGGGTTTCCACCGGCCGTGTCTTCACCGCCCGGGAAGCGCTCGCCGGCGGGCTGGTCCGCAGCGTCCATCCCCACGACGAGCTGCTCCCGGCCGCCTATGCCCTGGCCCGCGAAATCGCCGACAACACCGCACCGGTCTCCGTCGCGCTCTGCCGCCAGCTCATGTGGCGCGGGCTCGTCGCCGACCACCCAATGAAAGCGCACATGGCCGATTCCCGCGGCATCCTGGTGATGGGCGCCAGCGACGACGTCCGGGAAGGCGTAGCCGCCTTCCTCGAAAAGCGCGCGCCGCGTTTCTCCATGCGCGTCAGCAGCGACCTGCCGGACATCTTCCCGTTCTACAGGACGCCCGACTTCGAATAGGTCGCCATCGCCGGGCTCACACTCTCGGGGTCTTCCCCAGCCGCTGGATGATCGACTCAAACACGTTGTAGTCCTGGGCGCCGACGATCGCGTACTTCTCCGCGAACACGTAGGTCGGCACTCCACTCACGCCGATCTGGCGCGTCCAGCGGATCCCCTCGACCACCCGGTCGCGGTATGTACCCTCTTCGAGTGCTTTCCGCAGGGCCGCCGCATCGAGCCCGGCAGATTCCCCCACCTCCACGACCGTGTCCACCGTGCCGATGTCGCGGAGCTCCTCGAAGTACGCCTTGAACATCGCGCGCGTGTACTCCCAATCGCGGCCGTGCTCGAAGGCGAACTCGCCGCCCTGGTGCGCAAGCAGCGTGTTCGACGTCCAGGTCCGCCCCCGCGTGAACTTGATCCCCAGGCTCTCAGCGCGCAGTTCCATCGCCGTGGGCGGGTCCTCCGGCCGGGTCATCGGTTTGCGAGGCTTCCCTTCGGGCGGCGTCGTGGGGTCGAGCAGGTACGGCGCATGCCGCACCTCCACGTCGTATTCCTGGCGCAGCCGTTCGACCTCCACGAGGCCGACATAGCACCACGGTCAGACGAAGTCGGAGATCACCAGGAGGGAAACGGTCCCCTCGATCGGTTCGATGCTGCTCATCCCGGGCAGTATAAGCGTCGCCATTGGACAACGCCCGCCAAACCGTGTTGACTTCCGCCACCAACCACGTGCAAGAGTACCGCGATGTCTTATTCCGACCTGATCTTCGATGTCTCAGGTGAGGTGGCCACCATCACCCTCAACAGGCCTGAAAAGCTCAACGCCCTCAACCGCAACCTCCAGCAGGAGATCCTCGACGTCTGCAACGAGGTGAAGAACAACGATGGCATCCGTGCGGTCGTCTGGACGGGCGCGGGCCGTGGCTTTTGCTCCGGCGCCGATGTCTCGGGCCCCATCCCGGCCGACGCGCCCCCGCCCACCTGGCAGCAGCGCATGGACGAGGACAGCTGGGTCGGTCGACAAGCCCGCGCCGTCTACGGCATCGATAAACCGAGCATCGCTGCGGTCAACGGCGTCGCCGCCGGCGCCGGTATGTCGCTCGCGCTCGCCTGCGATATCCGCATCGGCAGCGAGAACACCCGCTTCCGGACCGTCTTCATCGAACGCAATCTCTCCCCCGATGCCGGCATGACCTACTTCCTCCCGCGCATCGTCGGCACAGGCAACGCCCTCGACATGATTCTCACCAGCCGCAACGTCGAGGCTGAAGAAGCGCTCCGCATGGGCCTCCTGCAACGCCTCGTCGCCCACGAAGCCCTGGTCTCCTCGGCCCAGGAGATCGCCGCGCAGATCGCCGCTCACCCGCCGCTCGCCGCCATGATGTCGAAGCGCGCCATCCAGCGCAGCCTGGATAACGATTTCGACGGCCAGCTCCGTTACGAAATCCGGGCGATCGAGATCTGCCGCAGGGCCGTGAACGATGCCCGCGAGCAGCGCGAGGCTTTCATCGAGAAGCGCCCCGCCCGCTACACCGGAACGTAGCCGCGAACCGGCCCCGGCCGCCGCCGTACCTGGCAGAGCCCGGCGAAGTCGCTCAATGGGGCCTACGACCCTGCCGAAGCGGCCCCCGGGGCTGGCACCTGCTCGCCCTCCACCGCCCGGGGGTGGCGCACCTCGTACCGCCGCAGCTCCGGCAGCCTGGCCCACACCAGCGCCACCACCGCCAGGCACCCCATTCCACCGCTCACGACGGCAAACGTCGCGTTCGTCACCGCCGCCACCAGGCCCGATTCCACCGCTCCCAGCTGGTTCGAAGCGCCGATGAACAGCATGTTCACGCTGCTCACCCGCCCGCGCAGCTCGTCTGGCGTGCTCAGCTGCACCGCGGTCTGCCGCAACACCACGCTCACCTGGTCCGCCATGCCGATGAACATGTACACGGCCACTGAGAGGTAGAAATTGCGCGATAGCCCGAACGCGATGGTCCCCAGCCCGAAGAGCGCCACCGTGATGAGCAGTGCCCTGCCCGCCCGCTGGATAGGCGGCAGCACCACCAGCGCAATCGCCATCAGCAACGCCCCGGCCTCCAGCGAAGCCGAGAGCACCCCATATCCCTTCGGGCCCACCTCCAGGATGTCCTTCGCGTAGATAGGAAGCAGCGCCTGGGCGCCGCCGAAGATCACTGCGAACATGTCCAGCGTCATCGCCCCGAAGAGCACCTGCCGGTGCCTCACAAAGCTCACGCCTTCCCTGATCGCTCCCAGGCTGACCGCCCGGCGCGCACCGTCGAAGGCGCGCGGCCGCAGGAGGCTCACCGTCACGACCGACGTGCCGATGAGCGCCATGTGCGCCAGGTACGCCGTATCTACCCCCGAGAACCCGATGAGCACGCCCCCCAGCGCCGGCCCGGTGACGAATCCCAGCGACTGGATCGTTGAATTCACCACGATCGCGTTGGGGAAGGCCTCGCGCGATACCACCTGCGCAACCAGCGCTTGCCGCGCCGGGTTCTCGAACGCGGCCGCCAGTGCAAGCAGCAACACCAGGCCGTAGAACAGCGGCAGTTCGACGAAGTCCTCCACCGTCGCCACGTACAGGGTGGCTGAAGCCGCGAGCGGCGCCAGTTGCGCCAGCTGCACGATCCGCTTCCGGTCGTGGCTATCTGCTACAGCTCCCCCGACCAGGCTCATGCCCAGCGAGGGAAAGAACCGCGCGAGCCCGAGCATGCCAAGCTGGAACGCCGACCCGGAGATCTCGTACACCTGCCACGCTATCGCAGCGTTCAGCAACGTCATCGCGATTGCCGAGGCGAGCCGCCCGCCAGCAAACAGCGCGTAGTTCGGCTGCCGCAGCGCGGCCAGCGGGTCGTGCCGGGGTTGGTCGGGGTCGGACACGGGGCCTGCGGCAAGCGTGGTGTCCCAGGATCGTGCTGCCAACCCACCCCGCCGGTCAAACTCCGTGGCGAGTGCGCCCGCCCCCCGCTAGGATCCTCCCCATGCCTGCCGAACCTGCTTCAGCCCCGGCCGCGCTGGATGATGTCGTCGTCCTTGAATTCGCCACCGGTGTCGCCGGCCCCTACTGCGGCAAGCTCCTCGCTGACCTTGGGGCCCAGGTGATCAAAGTCGAACCACCCGGTGGCGACCCCACTCGCCAGGAGCCTCCGCTCGTCAACGGCGAAAGCGCCTTCTTCAACTACCTCAACTCGAACAAGCTGGGCGTCCGGGCCGAACCCGGCGCCCCCGAAGGCGACGCCCTCCTGCCACACGCCGACATCATCATCCACTCCCTCCGGGGTGCCGAAGCCAGCGAGTTCGAAGAACGCGCCGTTGCCCTGGCCTCCCACGCCATCGTCATCTCCCTGAGCCCCTACGGCCGCTGGGGCGAAAAGGCTACCTGGCAGGCCACCCCCTTCACGGAATGGGCCACCAGCGGCTTCTTCTACTTCGCCGGCGACCCCGCCCGCGAGCCCCTCTCCATTCCCGGCTTCCAGGCCGAGTTTCACGCCGGCCTCCACGCCGGCGTGGCCGCCCTTGCTGGCCTCTGGCATGCGCGCCGGACGGGCGAGGGACAGCGCGTCGAGATCTCCCACCAGGAAGCCTGCCTGAACGACCACGCCTGGCTCACTACCATGTGGACCCACGCCGGGAACGTCCAGAAGCGCACTGGCAGCCTCTATGCCCGCTGCGCCGATGGCTGGGTCTATATGTTCAACCTCGCCGCCTACCCCGATCTCTTCGTCCTTATGGAGCGCTTCGACCTCCTGGAGGACGAGAGCCTGCTCCTGCCTCGAAACTGGGCAGCGCGCTTCATGGAAGTCTTCCAGGCCTTTGGCGACTGGTGCGCCACCCGCACCAAGCACGAGATCTATCACGCCTGCCAGGAGCTCCGCATCGCCGTCTCGCCCGTGAACACCATGGCCGATGTCGCCGCCAGCGAACAGTTGGCCGCCCGTGACTGGTTCGGACGGGTGGAGGCGGGCGGGCAGACCTTCGTCGCGCCCGGGTTCCCCTACCGCCTGACGCTCACCCCGTGCGCCGCCCGGCGGCCCGCGCCCGCGCCCGGCGAGCACAACGCCCGCGTGCTCTCGCCAGACTTCGGGTGGGCAAATGCATCCGTCGTCTACCCGCAGCCTGGCCCGCGCGCGGGAGTGCCCACGGCCCGGGGACCGCTCGCCGGTCTCCGGCTCATCGAGCTGACGGCAAACTGGGCGGGCCCCATCGCCGGCCGCCACTTTGGCGACCTCGGCGCCGATGTCATCAAGGTCGAACTCCAGACGAAGCCAGCCACCCGTGCGCTCGTCTACCCCATCGATGATGTCTGGCCCGACTTCTTCCACCGGAGCGGGTACTTCAACAAGCTCAACCGGAACAAGCGCGGCATCGCCCTCGACCTTTCAAAGCCCCGCGGCCGCGAGGTCTTCCTGGAGCTGGTCCGCAATGCCGATGTCGTGCTCGAGAACAACGCCGCCCGCGTCATGAGCAATCTCGGCCTTGACCACCCGGTCCTCGCCAGCGCCAACCCGCGGATCGTGATGTGCTCGATGTCCGGATACGGCTCCTCCGGGCCGGAACGCAACTATTCGGCCTACGGCAGCAATATCGAGACTGCCAGCGGGCTCGCAAGCCTCCTCGGTTACGACGCTAACCAGTTCTTTGGCACCGGCAGCTTCTACGCCGACCCGGTGACCGGGAACCATGGCGCTGTTGCCATGCTCGCCGCATTGCACTTCGTCCGCCGCACGGGCCAGGGCCAATGGATAGACATGGCGCTCCTCGAGGCGGTCGAGCCGTTTCTCTCCCAGCACTTCCTCCACTACACCGTGACCGGCGAGGTCCCGGTCCCCCTGGGCGCGAGGTGGGGCCACGGCTGGCTCCTCCAGGGCGTATACCAGACCGCCGGGACCGATTGCTGGCTCGCCCTCACCTGCCGGGACCAGGCCGACCTCGACCGGCTCACCGCCGTCGTCGGCGCACCTGGTGAGGATGCGCTCCAGGAGTGGCTCAAGACCCGCAACCACCTCGCCGCGGCCGATGAGCTGCAGGCCGCAGGCATCCCCGCAGCC
Source organism: uncultured Anaerolineaceae bacterium (assembly GCA_964648195.1). GTDB lineage: Bacteria > Chloroflexota > Dehalococcoidia > Tepidiformales > Tepidiformaceae > Amarobacter. The sequence goes on from CAZYLL010000030.1 coordinate 16,386, forward strand.
CCCGTGATGATGAACTGGGAGCTCTTCACCGATAACCACCTCAACGACCGGGGATACTTCGTCCCCGTCCGGCACCGCGTTGCCGGCACCCACCACTTCCCCGGGCACGCCTGGCGTTTCGAAAAGACCCCGGCTTCGGTGCGCATGGCCGCGCCCACCTTCGCCGAGCACAACACGGCGGTCTTCACCACGGTCGCCGGCCTCTCCCCCGCTGAAATCGCCGCCCTCTATGAAGCCGGCGTCACCGGCGACCACCCGATCTACGCCGCGGGGCCGACCCTGTGAACGAGGTCCTCGTCCTCATCTACCGTGGCCGGCCCACGGGCGATCTGCCGCCCGGCGCCCTCGTCGTCCCCTGCGGTACCGTGGTCGATGCCGTCGTTGCGCTCAAGGCCGCCGCCGTCCCGGCTGTCATCTGCACCGGCGGCCTCGCCCCGGAGGACCTCGAGCCCCTGGCGGCCGCTGTCGCCGCCCACCCGGCGCCTTGCATCGAAGTCCGCGAACACACCTGGGACGGCGAAACGCACTCGCCCGTCGCCGCCGCCTGCCGGGGCGTCATCTCCGGGTTTGGGACCTCCGGCATCCGTCGCGCTGTCGAACTGCTTGGCTCCGGTTGATCGACAGGCTTTCCCGCCCGGCACACAATTTCCCCATGATTTCCCTGCCCGGCGACTTCGAACCGTGGCTGAACCGGCTTCGCGGGTTCGAGGATGCCCGCGTCGGTTCCATCACCCCGGTTGATGGCGGCGCCTCGAACATCACCTGCCGCGTCGAGCTTCTCTCCAGCGGCGCCCGGCACATTTGTCTCCGTCTCCAGCGCGAGCGCGGCATCTTCGAGCCGTACGACGTCATCCGCGAGGGACGCGTCCTCCAGGCGCTCGCCCGGACGGAGATACCCGTCCCGCAGCTGCTGGCATCCGAACCTTCCCGTGAACCACTCGGTGCGCCCTTCGTCGTCATGGAATGGGTCGACGCCCCGCACATGGGCGTGGCGCCCGATGCCAGCTTCTCCGCGTTCACCGCCATGGTGGCCCGCATCCACGCGGTCGACTGGCACGCAGCCGGCCTCTCGTTTCTCGGCGTGCCCGCAAGCCCGGCTGACGCCATCCACGCGGAGATCGACGCCGTCGCGGACCGCATGCCGGGCTTCGGCTGTACCGGCCAGCCTACTCTGGTCGAGGCTCTGGAAAAGCTCCGTGCCCTGGTCCCGAACGATGGGCGCGTCGCGCTCTGCCAGGGCGATATCAACATCTTCAACTACCTCTTCCGCCACGGCCAGGTCGTCTCCGTCGTCGATTGGGAACAGGCCCGCCTCTCCGACCCCCGATCCGATGTCGGCCAGTTGCTCGCCCTTTCCCACCTCAAGGGAGCGCCATTCGGCCCGGCCGAGGCCATGCCCTTCGCCCAGGCGTACGCCGCCGCATCGGGCGAGGATCTCCATGGGCTCGACTTCTTTCGCGCGTTCTGGCTGTTCCAGCTCGGCGTGATCTACCACGGCTGGCGCCGCTTCAATGGGGGCTCGGAACCCTGGTACACCTGGGAGCGCCTCGCCACCCTCCTCCACCACTCGCTCGCCGGGCTCCGCTGATGGACTGGCGAGCCCGCCTCGCCTCGTACCTCGCCGGCCGCCTGCCCTCCGCCGCGTCCGTCGAGATCGTCAACCTGCGCGCCATGCCCGCAGGCGCCAGCAACGATACCGTGGCCATCGACCTCCGGGTTGCCACCCTCGATGGCACGTGCGATGTCGCGCTTGTCCTGCGCCCCCAGCGCCCCGATGGCATCCTCGCCCCCTACGACGTCCACCGCCAGTTTCGCGTCATGCGTGCCCTCCACCGTAGCCCCGTCCCCGTGCCGGCTGTGGCCTGGTACGAGCCCGACCCGTCGGTCCTGGGCGTGCCCTTCTTCCTCATGGCGCGCGTCGGCGGCGAAACCCTGCCGCTCTTCTGGCATTCGCGCGGTCCACGGCTTCATGCGGCAGCCGCCATGCTCGCCAGCATCCACTCGGTCGACTGGCGAGCCGCAGGGCTCCAGTTCCTCGCCGCCGAGCCCGATCCGCCCACGCCGCTCGCCGCGGAGGCCGGGGCCTGGCGCCAGCGCGCCGAGCGCCTGCGCATCTCCCGCGCGCCCCTCGTGGTGGCGCTCGGCGAATGGCTGCGCGCCAACGAGCCCGCCGATGCGCGTTTCGCCCTCCTCCACGGCGACCCGAACCCCGGCAACTATCTCTTCTCGGGGAACACGGTCACCGCGGTCCTGGACTGGGAGCTCGCGGCCATCGGCGACCCGCGTTCCGACCTTGGCTTCTATGCAGCGCTTCATACCGTGTTCGGTGGCTTCGCCGGCTTCGCCGGGCGCACCCTCCTCTCCGAGGCCTACGAGGAAGTGACCGGTCGCCCACTCCACAACCTCGACTACTACGAGGCGTTCGGTCTCTATCGCATGGCGATCGTGACCGCAGGTTGGGCCGGCCGTTTCGGAGGCGCGTCCAGCGGCCACAGCATGGACGCTATCGCCCGCCGGCTCGCCGTGCTGTTCGGCCCGCGGTGGGAAGCGTGAACACAAACGTCGTCCCGTGGCCTTCCTCGCTCGTCGCCCAGATCTCTCCACCGTGCGCCCGCACAATCTCCCGCGAAATTGCCAGCCCCAGCCCGTAGCCCTTGCGGCTTGTGCTCCCCTGGTTGGCGCTCCGGTAAAAGCGCTCGAACAGGTGCGGGAGGTCCTGCGCCGGTATCCCCGGCCCCGAATCGCTCACCGTCACCTGCAGCGTCCCCGGCTGCAGGTCGCGGCAACCCACCCCCACGCTTCCGCCGGCAGGCGTGTACCGGAGCGCGTTATCGAGCAGGTTGTTCAACACCTGCTCCAGACGGTCGAAGTCGCCAAGTATCCGGGCATGGCCCTGAACCGCCACATCCAGCCGCACGCCGGCCTCCTCCGCCCGCAGCGCGAACACCTCGCCCACGTGCTCGAACAGCTCGCGCAGGTCGACCTCCTCCTGCCGCATCGAGACCTGCCCGCTTTCGATCCGCGACAGGTCCAGGAGCTCCTGCACCAGGCGCAGCACCCGGTTCGATTCATCGCTGATGATCTTCGCCGAGCGCTCCACACCCTCGCGGTCATCGATCGTCCCATCGAGCATCGCCTCGCTGAATCCCCGGATCGACGTCAGCGGCGTCTTGAGCTCGTGCGAAATGTTCGCCAGGAAGTCCCGCAGCGTCTGCTGCGACCGCTGGACCTCTTCCGTCATCCGGTTGAAGTTCGCGGCCAGGTCCCGCACCTCCCGCGGCCCCGTCGCCGGAACCCGTTGGCGGTAGTTCCCCCGCGCCACGCTCCGCGCAGCCCGGGCGATGCCGCGGAGCGGGGCCGCGACGCTCTGGCTGAACGCGAAACCCAGCACCAGTGCCGCCGCCACCGCGATCAATCCCGAAAACAGCAGCCGCGGCATCAGGTCGCCCACGATTTCGCCGAGACTCGCCGCAGGCCGCGCCACGATGATCGCCGCGGCATCGGTCTCCTGGAGCGCTTCAAGCACCTGCGGGTCCAGCGCCATGCTCACGCATAGCACCGGTGGCTCCCCGGGAATCTCCAGCCGGCAGCGCCGCGGTTCGGCCCCGGGGAGCGCGCTCCCTTCCACCCCCGGCTGTTCCTTCAGGTCGCGCACCACGGCTCCATCCAGCGGCTGCTCCGGCGGCCGCGACGTGAGCCCCGGGACCACCCGCCCCTGCCGATCGACGATTGCCAGCGACGTGTCCGAGGCGACCCTCCCGCCCGTCAGGAACTGCCGCACCGCCAGGAGCACCTCGCCCGTCGCCGCCGGGTCCCCCTCTTCGATCGCAAGCTGGATCTCGGCGTTCGCCTGCGAGTTCACGAGGCGGCCCAGATCTTCCAGGTTCCCGTAGGAGATCTGCTCCCGGTATTCGCCCATCTGCAGCAACAGGCTCAACGCCGCCAGTGCAAGCGTCACGACGATGATGGCCAGGTAGGTGAACAGCAGCCGGACCTGGAGACTACCCACCGGCCGCTCCCCCGCCCGCGCCGCAGCCCGGGCCGTTCGCCTGTCCCGGCCCGTTTACCTGCTCCCGGCGCTTTGTCCTCCCTCGCGCCACGGTCAGCGGCACCTCCGCCGCGGGGTTCAGGCCGGGGTTTCGACCAGCTTGTACCCGACGCCCCGCAGGGTTTCTATCTGTACCTTCGCACGGTTCAGCTTCGAGCGCAGGTGCTGCACGTGAACGTCGACCGTCCGTGTCTCGCCTGCGAAGTCGTATCCCCAGACCGAGCCCAGCAGCTGGTCGCGCGTAAGCGCGATCCCCGGGTTCTCCACGAACGCGACCAGCAGGTCGAACTCCTTCGTTCGCAACTGGAGCAGCTCGTCGCCCACTCGCGCCTCGCGCCGCGCCTTATCCACCGAAAGGTTCGCCACACTAATCGCGTTCTGCGGCTTCCGGCCGCCCTCCACCCGGTGGAGGATGCGCTTCACGCGAGCCACCAGCTCCCGCGGGTTGAAGGGCTTGGACATGTAGTCATCCGCTCCGAGCTCGAGCCCGACGATCTTGTCGATATCCTCGCTCCGCGCCGTGAGCATCAGCACCGGCGTGTCGTGTTCGCGCCGCAGCTCCCGCAGCACCTCGAACCCGTCCATCCCGGGCATCATTACATCGAGCACGACCATCGCCGGCGGCGATTGCGCAAACCGGGCCAGCGCCTCCGTCCCGTTCGTCGCGTGCTCGACCGCGTAGCCCTCCTTCTCCAGGTAGAGCGCATTCAGGTCGCGAATGTTGCTTTCGTCGTCGACCAGCAGGATCTTTTGCGCCACGTTCGGGGCTCCCGGTCCGGCCCTTCTCAAAATGGCGGACGCCGTGCCTCAAGTATGCGCCGAGGGCTCCGGGCCTGCCACCCGGGAGAATCCCGGGACGGGGCTGGCATGCCTGGAGCCCTCGACAACCAGAGGGTTGCGAGCGGGTCGGGGCCGTCGTCCTCCCCGCTTCTCCTCGAATGTTCGGCGCTCTGCGTAAGAGGCACATGGGGCCTCTGCAAACTCCCTGTAAAACCTGCCGCAGCTCCCACCCGCGGCCGTTAATCTCCGGTTAAACCCCCGGCCATAGCCTGCGGGTGAAGCTCAATGCAACTTCAACACAGGGGTAGGAATCACTACATGCTTCAGATCTTCAAGAACGGGAAGTGGGCGTATCTCTTCGCCGCCCTCGTCTCACTGGTGGCTGTCATCGCCGTTGCATGCGGCGGCGATGACGATGACGAGGACACCAAGACACCTGCGGCCACCAATGCTCCGGCCGCGACTGCAACACCAGACGCCCTCAAGGCCTTCTACGAAGGACTGTCCGGCGAGGTTCGTGTCGACGGTTCGTCCACGGTCTTCCCGATTTCGGCCGCAGTCGCGGAGGACTTCAGCAAGGTCGCCAAAAACGTAAAAGCCAATGTCGCTTTCTCGGGGACAGGTGGCGGTTTTGAGAAGTTCTGCCGCAAGGAGATCCAGGTCTCTGATGCCTCCCGGCCCATCAACCAGAAGGAAAAGGACGCCTGTGCGGCCAACGGCATTCCCACCGACGACATCGTTGAAATCCAGGTCGCGATCGATGCCCTGACCGTCGTCGTCAACCCCCAGAACACCTGGGCGAAGTGCATGACCGTCGAGCAGCTCCAGCTCGCCTTCAAGAATGGCGGCGCCACCAAGTGGAGCGACATCGACCCGTCCTGGCCCAGCGACAATATCAAGTTCTACTTCCCAGGCGCCGACTCCGGCACCTTCGACTACTTCAAAGAAGCCATCAAGCTGCGCGGTGAAGCCAGCAAAGAGCCCGCGCACCGCTCCGACGGCGTCGCTTCGGAAGACGACAACGTCCTCGTGAAGGGCATCGAAGGCGATAAGAACGCGATCGGCTACTTCGGCTTCGCTTACTTCGAGGAAGCCGGGAAGAAGCTCACTGCGGTCGAAGTCAATGGTGGCAATGGCTGCGTCGCCCCCACCTTCGACAATGCGCTGACCGGCAAGTACAAGCCACTCAGCCGCCCGCTGTTCATCTACACCACCAAGACGTTGCTCAAAGAGCGCAAGGAACTGGTCGGCTTCGTGAGGTATTACGTCGACCACATGAAGGAGTTGGCCGCAGAAGTCGGCTATGTCAGCCTTCCCGATGACCTCTTGAAGAAGCAGCAGGAAAAGATCAAGCCCTTCCTGCCCTAGCGGCAGCCCATCGGAGTGGCCGCCGGGAGCGATCGGTGACCGAAGGTCCCGCACCCGGCGGCCACCTTAACTACACACCCGCCGCCCGGCGGCGTACCCTCCTTTCGGCGTTACGCCAACCTTCGACGGAGCATGATCCTTCATGGCACAACTCCCACGCCAGAGCATCCGCCCCGCACTCCAGGGTGCCGAACTCGAAGCCCAGATGCGCCGGTCGTTTTCCCGCCACCCGTTCGAAAAGATCATCATCGGGTCGCTCTGGCTGTGCGGCACCATCTCCCTCATCACGACCCTCCTGATCATTGAGACCCTCTTCGAAGAGACCGTTGACTTTTTCCGCGAAGTCTCTATCTTCGAGTTCCTCTTCACCGCCAATTGGCAGCCGCTGTTCGAGCCGGAGGCGTTCGGCATCTGGGAGCTTGTCGCCGGGACTTTCAATGTCCTCATCTGGTCGCTCCTCATGGCACTCCCGCTCGGCCTGGCCGCGGCAGTCTACCTCAGCGAGTACGCCCATCCCCGAACCCGGGCCATCCTCAAGCCCGTCCTCGAAGCCCTTGCTGGCGTCCCCACCGTGGTCTACGCCTTCTTCGCCCTTACCGTCATCACCACGGATATCCTTCGCCCCATCTTCGGCGACGAGCGTGTGCCCATCTTCAACTCATTGAGCGCAAGCATCGTCATGGCCATCATGATCCTCCCCACCATCGCCTCAGTCTCCGAGGACGCCATGTCCAATGTTCCACGCGACTTGCGCGAAGCCGCCTACGGCCTCGGCTCCACGCGTCTCGAAGTCGCCGCCCGCGTGGTCTTCCCGGCCGCCATCTCGGGTGTGATCGCGGCCGTGCTGCTGGCAATCGCTCGCGTCATCGGCGAGACCATGATCGTCGCTGTCGCGGCAGGCTCGACGCCCGCCCTCACCCTCAACCCCCTCGCCAGCATCCAGACGATGACCGGCTACATGCTCCAGGTGGGACTGGGCGACGCAGGGCGCGGGACCATCCAGTACACATCGCTCTTCGCGGTCGCATCGATGCTCTTCATCTTCACCTTCATCACCAACATCGCCGCGACCGTCATCATCAATCGCTTCCGTGAGGCCTACGAGTAATGGCCACACCGCCCATCACAGCTGAGTTCTCGCTCAAGGCCACGGGCCAGGTCGCCCGCCGCCAGGCACTGTCCCGCGCCTCGCGCTACATACTCCTCTCTGCCACCCTCTTCGCGGTCGCCGTGCTCATCTACCTCGCCTACGACGTCGTCCAGACCGGCTGGTCCCGCATCTCCTTTGACTTCTTCACAAGCTACCCTTCGCGGCGGCCGCTTGATGCCGGCCTCCGCTCCTCGCTGCTCGGTTGGCTCTGGCTGATGGGAGCAGTCATCGTCATGGCTATTCCCCTCGCCGTCGGTACTGCTCTCTTCATCGAGGAGTTCGCCCCCAATAACTGGGTGACCTCGCTGGTCCGGATCAACATCTCCAACCTCGCCGGCGTCCCGAGCATCATCTACGGAATCCTGGGCCTCGCCGTGTTCGTGCGGGGCTTCGAGCTGATGGGCATCACCGCCATCCCCGCCCTTGGCCCCACCATCCTTGCCGGCGCCCTCACGCTCACGCTCATGATCCTGCCGATGACGGTCATCGCCTCCGTCGAAGCCATCCGCCAGGTGCCCCCCAGCATTCGCGATGGCTCACTTGCGCTTGGCGCCACTCGCTGGCAAACCGTCTGGTTCCACATTCTCCCTGGTGCCATCCCCGGTATCATGACCGGGATCATCCTCGCGATCGCACGCGCCGCCGGCGAGACCGCCGCGCTCATCATGATCGGTGCCTTCGCCTTCATCGCCTTCGATAACACTGCGCTCAACCAGAGCTTCACGACGGTCCCCATCCAGATCTACAACTGGACCATCCTCCCGCAGGAAGACTTCCGGAAGAACGCGGCCGCAGGCATCGTCGTCCTGATGGTGTTGATCGTGGGCCTCAACCTCATCGCCGTCCTCATTCGCGAGCGGTTCCGCCGCACCTAACGGGAGAGTTTCACATGGCCAACACCGTCGATCTCCGTCCTTCCGAGATGGGCCAGCGTGCAACTGACGACACCTTCAGTGGCCGCGCCGCCCCCGACCGCCACCCCGAGGCCATCGGCACCCCCGTCGAGGAGACGGCCCTGGGAATCGAGGACATCTCCCTCTGGTACGGCCCGAAACAAGCCCTCACCAACGTCTCCATGAACATCCCGGTCAACAAGGTCACGGCCCTCATTGGGCCATCCGGCTGCGGCAAGAGCACGCTCCTTCGTTGCATCAACCGCATGAACGACCTCATCCCCACCGCCCGTATCCAGGGCTCCATCCGCTACCACGGCGTCGACCTTTACGGGCCGAACATCGACCCCGTCGAGGTTCGCCGGCGGATCGGCATGGTCTTCCAGAAGCCCAATCCCTTTCCCAAGTCCATCTTCGATAACGTTGTCTTCGGCGCAAAGGTCAACGGCTACAAAGGCGACTTCAAGGCCCTGGCCGAGGATTCCCTCCGCCGCGCAGCCCTCTGGGACGAGGTCAAGGACAACCTTAAGAAGTCCGGCCTCGCCCTCTCCGGTGGCCAGCAGCAGCGCCTCTGCATCGCCCGCGCCATCGCCAACCAGCCCGACGTTATCCTCATGGACGAACCCTGCTCTGCCCTCGACCCCATCGCCACCCTCAAGATCGAAGACCTGATGCGCGAACTCGTGAAGGACTACACCATCGTCATCGTCACCCACAACATGCAGCAGGCGGCCCGCGTTTCCGACTACACGGCATTCATGCTCACCGACGAGCGTATCTCCGGGCAGTTGATAGAATACGGCCCCACTCAGGAGCTCTTCACCACGCCGAAAGACAAGCGCACCGAAGACTACATCAGCGGGCGCTTCGGCTAAGCCCCGGGAGAAAGGCAGCAACTGTGACTCGCGACCTCTTTAACGCCGAGCTGCGCCAACTCCAGGACGATGTCCTCGCCCTGGGCTCCATGGCCGAAAAGGCCATCCTCGATTCGGTCGAAGCCCTCCGCGATGGCGACGCCGAGTGGTCACGCAAGCTCATCCGCGACGACGAGCGCATCAATAAGAAGCGCTTCGAGATTGAGGAACGCTGCATCTTCGTCATCGCCTCCCAACAGCCACTGGCCACCGACCTCCGCGCCCTCGTTAGCGTCCTCTACATCATCACCGACATCGAACGCATGGCCGACCACGCCGAGGGCATCGCCCGCATCAACCTCATGATGGGTGATGAGCCCCTCCCCCGAAAGCTCAGCTACATCCCCGCCATGGCCGACCGCGCTATCGAAATGTTCCGTAACAGCCTCAAGGCCTACATCGATCACGACGTCGACGCCGCCCGCAAGATTTGCGATGCCGACGACGAAGTGGACCGCCTCCAGGACAGCGTCTACGACGAGTGCTTCCAGGCAATGATCACCGACCACACGACCATCCAGCGGAACACGTATCTCCTCTGGGCCTCCCACAACATCGAACGAATTGCCGACCGCTGCACCAACATCTGCGAACGCGTCGTCTACACCGCCACCGGCCACATGGACGAGCTGAACGTCTCGAAGTACTGAGCAGCGGCACAGGCGAGCACACCGCCTATCCCCTAGCGCCGGATTTGTTACGATGGCCTCCTTCGCCGTGGCGGGCGTAGCGTAGTGGTTAACGCGTCTGATTGTGGCTCAGAAGATCGTGGGTTCGAATCCCACCGCTCGCCCCATCCCCGC
>CAZYLL010000031.1:0-23766 GCA_964648195.1 uncultured Anaerolineaceae bacterium
CTGCGATCAGCCCGGCGGCCAAGCGCGGGTAACCGACAGCCAGAAGTGCAATCGTCAGCCCACCAACACCACTCTCCGCGACCGGCAGGCCGACAGTGAGCCACCGTAGATTGCTCAGGGGCAGCCTCCAAGACGCTGCGGCAGCAGCAAACTCAGGTCGAAACGCCAGCTTGAAAATGCCGGCAACAACGGCGAGGATCGACGCAAGCGCCACGGAGATGGCGAGCAACAAGGGGAACGTTACGACAATTCCTGGCGGAGACAACAGTGGTTCACTGCACCGCAGCTGGCGCAAGGGATTCGGCGATCCGGCTGAGCTCCGCGAGGGGCTCGGGAGCCATCACGAACCACAGCCGACGAGCATCGTCGAACCAACGCAAGGAAGACGGCAGTGCCAGCGAAGGATCAATGCCCGGCGGGTTTTGCCACTCGCGATAGACTCCCGCGAAGCCGCGCACCGTCACCTTCGTTGTGGGCTTCGCCACACGGCCCAGGTCAGCGGAGTCGCCCGTCGTGAGCACCGGGAGCGGTGAGTCCACCCACTTCGACCATCCGACGTTCAGGTTCACGGCATTGAACACTTCGGGGAGCGGCCCACCATCGCGCCGCACTGGTCCGGGCCGGAAGGCCAGCACCAGGTGCGCCACCTCTTTCTTCTCGGAAAGCACCACGTAGCCGCCGATGAACTCGTAACCCGCCGGTACGTATGCAGGGAATTCGATCTCAGCGTGCAAGACACCCTCCTGGGCAAGCAGCTCAGGGAGAGATCCAAATACTCGCGTGCCCGGGTGCGCATCAGGAATTCCCCGTGGATCGAATCCCTTTGCAGGCGCCGGCGTCACCGTGTACCGGCCGGGCGCGGCCGGGTCCAGGAAGATGAAGCCTCCCCATTGCTCGCCGGGGGATCCGGGTTCAGCCGAAAGTGGAGTACCAGTATTCATCGTTCCATTCTCCTCTTGTGAGACCGGGCTCTGGGCGGTGGAATACGGCATTGGCTGAGGCCCGTTCCCACTGTCGCAGGCAACGCCCACCGCAGCAATAGCTATCAATAACCAGCGGCCCACCTGCTGGTGCCTCCGGACATCACCTAAACCCAAAAACTCCAACACGCCGTCTTTCCAGCCTGCACACTCTGACATCCGAGATCAACCCACTCTGGTATTTTTGCTCCGCTCGCGCCATAGTGGACATGAGCACCCGTCCAGCAGCTGCATGCAGCAGGAGGAGGATTGCCAGCGCAATTAATATAACCACCACCAAGGGTGCAGAAACCTCCTCCGCCGCCCCAGACCCATTGATTCTGTGCCACCTGCGGGACTACGTGTTCGGCGACACCGCTTCCGACAAGGCTGACCCCGTCATCCTTATAAAGCTCAAAAAGGACCTTACGGTGGCTCCCATCGATCAGTGTTGTCGAGCATGAGTTGATTATCTGCGTGATCTTTGCAGAACCTTTTAGCGGACCGGCATCGAAATAGAGGTAAACCCACTCTCCCGATGTTCCTCCGAAGTCCAAAGCGTTGTCGTAATGACCGGTATAGTCACTCGCGCAAGAGGTGCTCTTGGGGCTCCATAAAGTCCATGTGCCGTCTGCCTTCGCTATCCGGACAGTCCGTCGTGTAACTCCGGATACGCCGGAGAGGAAGCTGAACACAGCAACCGTTCCTGCCCGTAACATCGACCTCCGAGAGCGAGTAACTTTCATGCTGATTGCACCCGTACATCCGTGCCGTCAGGCAACTTACATCTCCCTTGGATGGCGACTATAAAGTTCGGACCGTGAGCATGGTCATGGGGGGACAATAGACCCTTTCGGAGATCAGTCGCGTACTTGCAGAGAAGGTAGCCACTGTGGCGCCCTTCTGAAGTTAATGGATAAGTATTCAACCGTACTGCTATAGCCGCATTCGCGGCTCTAGAAAGTATCTCTCCCGGAAGTCCTCGATTCAGACCGACAGCCGGTTCTTCATACTTAAGGTTCACTATTGTGGTGTGCCCTGGCGGCCTGAGTACCGAGAGCACTCCGGCCCGCTAGTTCGTCCTTTTGGGCGTTATTCTTAAGCATATACCTCAAAAACAGCATAACTCGATCATCATCGATGATGCGTAATTCTGAGAACAAGCCGTAGATGCAATTGTTAAGGCCCCTAATGAGCTCAGGCGCGCCAGCCGCATGTGCAGCATGAATGCACCGGCGAACGGCTTCCCGCTCAACAGGATCGTAACGGCTCACGCCCAGACTCAACGCCTCCACTTGCTTCATGGCGTCAACCGGGGCCAGAGTACCTCAGGCTTGGATTCCTGTTTGAGAATTCTTCGCGAACACCGCATCGTCGGCGAGCATGCGGAAGGCACCAGCGCAACAGCACGTGGCGTGCAGCTCCGCCCAAGTACGAAGGAAGTCCCGGGTTGGCTCGAATCCAACCGGGTCCAGAACGTGGCAGGCAAGCTCTCGTATGTGGCGATAGACGGACTTCGAACTTCGGCCGCTGGCCGCGGCGATGTCCGGCGGCGCCCAGCCCACGCAGATGGCAGCTATCAGGCGCTGTTGGTAGTCGTTCAGCTCACGCACGTGGTGCCTGCCCAACACGCGGAGCACTTCTCGCGGCTGATGCATGATCCACTCCTGCCCCCCCCGGCTCAAAGGTCCGCAATCGGGGCATGTGCCGGGCATACCACAAGCAGTAATGAGGGGTCAAGGCCCAGTGCATCGTCCAGTTCGCCGGTTGGCAAACGGGCGGCCAAACATCAGCTTCCAGCACGGGGCGGCTCGCGACCAACGCGGACAGGCTTCACTCCCCCGGCTCGAGGGCGAGGAGGCGGGCGGTGAGGGCCTGCCAGGTCGGGCGCCACCAGCGCTCGAGGGCGAAGGCCACTCCCAGGCCGGCGAAGGAAACGATCGCGCCGAAGACCGCATCGAGGATGAAGTGGTTCCCGGTGACGATGACGGCGAAGAACATGGCGATCGGCCAGGCGACGGCGAAGACCCAGAGGACGGGGCGGCGGCCAACCCAGGCGACGACTGCGGCAAGCAACAGGGACCAGCCGAAGTGGAGGCTGGGGATGGCGGCGAACGGGTTGACCCATGCTTTCGCCTCCTGGGCGTTGTAGCCGACGCGGTCGAAGGCCGCCATGGTGTCGATGAAGCCGGCGAAGGGGATGAGGCGGGGCGGGGCGACCGGCAGGAGCCAGTAGATGACGACGCCGATGGCGCCCGAGGCGAGGAAAGCGTTGCGGGTGAGGCGGTACGCGCGGCGGTGCCAGATGTAGAGCCACACCGCGAGGAGGATGACGAGCGGCATGTGGCCCCAGAAGTAGACGGCGTTCATCGTCTTGATGAGCCAGTAGTGGCCAAGGATCCAGGACTGCATTTCGAGCTCCCAGTAGATGCCCAGGCGCTGTTCGAGCTCGATAAGGTTGAAGCCGCGGACCATGGCTTCGCCGGCGCGGTCGACGACGGAGCCGCGGATCAGGAAGTAGATGAGGAAGGAGACAACGACAACCACCACCTCGTGGACGCCGGAGCGTTCGGTGAGGCGCCAGAGACGGCCGGCCTGGCGGCGGAACTCGCTGGTGGTAGCAGCTTGCACTCGAAATTCCTCGTACGCGTGCGGCTTTCGCCCCGGACGGCTTTGCCCCGGGCGGTTCAGGGTAGCTACACTCGTTGCTCACCGTAGCAATACCTCGGACGGGGGGACAACACGTTGGAGATTCGAGTCACCGGCGGCGACATCACGCAGGCGAAGGCCGATGTGATCATCGTGAACCTGTTCGAGGGCGTGACCGCGCCGGGAGGCGGGACGGGGGCGGTCGACCAGGCGCTCGGCGGGGCGATCTCGCAGCTGATCGCTCAGGGCGACATCCGCGGGAAGCCGGGCGAGTTCACGCTGATCCACACGTTCGGGAAGATCCCGGCGGCGCGCGTGGTGGCGGCGGGGCTGGGGAAACAGAAGGACTTCGACATCGACGCGGTGCGGAACCTGGCGGCGAACCTGGCACGGTACGTGCGGAAGCCGGGAATCAAGGACGTGGCAACGATTGCACACGGGGCCGGTATCGCCGGGCTGGACCCGGAGGCCTGCGCGCAGGCGATCGCCGAGGGCGCGCTGCTCGGCGAGTACCGGTTCCTGAAGCACAAAGCCGCGGACAACGACCGGCAGGAGCTGGCGTCGTTCACCATCGTGGAGCACGACACGGCGCGGGTCGAGCGAATGGCGGCCGCGGCGGCGCGCGGGGTCGTCATGGCTGAGGCGACGAACCTGGCACGCGACCTGGCGAACGAGCCCTCGAACCACCTGACGCCGACGGACCTCGCGGCGCGCGCTGCCGAGGTGGCACAGGCGAACGGGCTGGAGTGCGAGGTCCTGGAGCGGGAGCAGATGGAGCAGAAGGGCATGGGCTCGCTGCTCTCGGTGGCGAAGGGGAGCGCCCAGCCGCCGAAGTTGATCCGGCTGGGCTACCGGGGCCGTGGGGGAGAGGGCTGGGACCTCGCGCTGGTGGGCAAGGGCATCACGTTCGATACGGGCGGCATCAGCATCAAGCCGGCCGCGAACATGGAGGCGATGAAGGCAGACATGACGGGAGCCGGGTCAGTGATCGCCGCCATCAAGGCGATCGCGCAACTGGGCCCGAAGATCAATGTCGTGGCGATCGCGCCCTGCACCGAGAATATGCCCGGCGGGAACGCGACGAAACCGGGCGACGTGGTGACGGCGATGAACGGCCGGACCATCGAGATCATCAACACGGACGCGGAAGGGCGGCTGGTGCTGGCGGACGCGCTGTGCTGGGCGAAGGAGCTGGGCGCGACCCACATCCTTGATGTGGCGACCCTGACCGGGGCGGTGACGACAGCGCTGGGCGACGTGGCCTACGGGCTGATGACGAACAACGACGCGTTTTGCGGGCAGTTCGAAGCGGCGGCAGCGGCGGCCGGCGAGAAGACGTGGCGGCTGCCAATGTGGAAGGAATACGACGAGCTCATCAAGAGCGACGTGGCCGACTGCAAGAACTCAGGCACGGGCAACCGTGGCGCCGGGACCATCGTGGGGGCGAAGTTCCTGGAGCCGTTCGTGGGCGAGACGCCATGGATCCACCTGGACATCGCGGGGGTGGACAACATGCCCGCAGACAAGGGCTGGGTGGCGAAAGGCGCCAGCGGCTACAGCGTGCGGGCGATGGTGAACCTTGCGCTAAGCATGGCGGGGTAGGCCCGGCCCGGCCTACGGCGAGGCGGTTGGCGTGCGAACGTCGATGATGCGGTAGGCCCCCTCCGGGCCGCGCTCGATGTCGACACCCACCGCCTGGCCAGAAGCCCAGCGCCCAACGGCCAGCCGCAAACGATCGAGGGTCGAGCCTTCGAGCACGAGGTAGCAGTGCGCGGACTCGCCCGGGTCGGCGGTGATGGCAAGGCAGGCGCCCGAGAGGGTGAGCCCCCTGGCGGCCAGGTAATCACGGAGCACATCCTGGGCCGCGGCAGGCAACGGACTGGCCGGCGGGAGCGTCGGCAGCGGCGTGGCGGTCGGGCTGCCCGGCGTGGGCGTGGGCGTCGCGGAGACCAGCGTGACCGTTGCTGGCGGGGGTGTGTAGCCGGGGACCGAGGGCAATCGGGTGACCGCGGAGGCGGCCGGAACCGAGCCCGTCGCGGGAGGCGGTCCGGAGTCACCTGAGCACGAGAAGAGCAGCAGGAGAAGACCGACCGGCGCCCCGGCCACGAACGAGCCGCCGATGGCACGTGCCACCACATCAACCTCCCGTCAGGTGGACGAACCCGGAACACAGTGTCGTGGGGCGGGGGTAAACGAACGGCAAGGCAGGCCGCCCTACTCCTCGGCCGTGCGAAGGCGCGGCACCGGTGCGAGGCTGCGCGGCCGGCGCTTCGGGGCCGCCACCGCCGGTCCCGGGCTGGCGATGTTCATCTTCACGAAGGCGCACTCGCTCTGCATGGTGATCTCGGGCGAGTAGGGCGATTCGCGGAAGAGCGTGAGCATGTTGAGGTTTTCGCATAAGACGACAGCGGTCAGGCGGTCGTAGCCTTTCGTGCGGGCGTGTTCGACCAGGCGGTCGAGCAGAATCGTGCCGATGCCCCTGCCCTGGAAGGAGTCTTCGACGACGAAGGCGACCTCGGCGGAGTAGCGTGACTCGGCCTCGTAACGGCCCACCGCGTGGATGCTGTCGGAATCGAGGGGGCTGATGACGAAGGCGCAGCGCTTCTTGAAGTCGACGGTGGAGAGGTGCTCTGCGAACTGCTGAGAAAGGCGCTTCATGGGCGTGAAGAAGCGCAGCCGGGTGGTGTTCATGGAGAGCCGCGAATGGAACTCGATGAGGCGGGGGGCATCGTCCGGACGTATGGGGCGGACGCGGACGGGCGTGCCATCCCGGAGGGTGGCTACCCGTTCCTCCGGCATGATGATCGCCATGCAATGAGTATCGCGCAGACACCGTGGAAGTGGCGTCCCCCGATAGGAGGAGATTGCGGATACCAATCGGCCGTTCCTGTCACGGCTATCGAATGGCGTTCGGTCTCACAGCTTGCGGGCCAGGTAGTCGAGGATGACGTTGAAGCGGTCGACGCGGTGGCTCGGGCGGCCCGACCGCGAAAGTTCATGGTCTTCATCGGGGAAGCGGACGAACTCGACGTCCTTTCGGCGCTGCTTGAGGACGACGAACAACTGCTCGGCCTGGGAGATCGGGCAGCGCAGGTCGTTTTCGGAGTGGAGGATGAGGACGGGCGTTTCGATGTGCTTCGCATAGGAGAGGGGTGACTGGCGGAGGACGGCATCGAGGTCGTCCTGGATGGTGGCGTTTTCGCCGAGGTACTGGCGGTTGAACGTGCCGCCGATGTCGCTGGCGCCCTGCATGGAGTACCAGTCGTTGACCGCGCGCTCGCTGATGGCGGCCTTGAAGCGGTGGTCGTGGCCGATGATCCAGGTGGTCATGAAGCCGCCGTAGCTGCCGCCCATGACGCCGAGCCGGGAGCGGTCGGCCCAGGGCATGCGTTCGAGGGCGGCCTCGAAGGCGGCCATGACATCGCGGTAGTCGGGGCCGCCCAGGTCGCCGACGAGGGCGCGGGCAAACGCGGTGTCCTGGCCGGAGGAGCCGCGCGGGTTGCAGAAGACGACGCCGTAGCCGGCGCCGGCATAGACCTGGAACTCGTCGAAGAAGGTTTCACCGTACTGGCCGAAGGGGCCGCCGTGGACATTGAGGATAACCGGGTAGGCCTGGCCCTCCTCGAAGTTTGCCGGCTTCATCACCCAGCAATCGACCTCCACGCCGGGTTCGGTTGTGACCGCGAAGCGATCGGCCACCTGGAGGGAGGCTTCGCCCAGCCAGCCGGCGTTGAACCGGGTCAGCTGGCGCCGATGGCCGGTGGCGAGGTCGATGGCGAAGAGCTCCGCCGGTTGGGCCTGCGCGGTTGCGATGACCGCAGCGGTCCGGCCGGCGGCATCAACCGAGTACCAGCCGGCCATACCCGCCACGGGGCCGATCCACTGGCCGCCGGTTTCGCTGCCACCCATCCAGAGGTTGGATGCGCCGCGGTCCTGGGCGATGGTGAGGAGGCGGCCACCGGGCAGCCATGCTGGCTGTGCCACCGCACCGGGGAGCGAGCCCACGCCCATCTGCCGGTCGAGGCCACCAGAGGCGTCGCTGAGCCCGGAGCCATCGGCCGCGACAAGACGCAGGCGTTCGTTCGACGGCCACATTGTATGGTGGAGGTGGGCGATCCATCGGCCATCGGGTGACCACGACGGCGCGCTGCAGGCGCCCTGCGTTGGGGTCAGCTGGCGGAGATCGGAGCCATCCGCGGCGACAGTCCAGACGTCGGATTGGGTGTCGTACTCGCGCTCTTCGTGGCGGGCGGAGATGAACGCGAGGCGTGACCCATCGGGCGACCAGGCAGGCTGGGTATCGTCCCAGTCGCCGCCGGTGACCTGGCGGGGCTCTCCGCCAGGGAGGTCGATGACGAACAGGTGCCGGCGCTGGTCGTAGGTGAAGCCCTGGCCGTTGACGCGGTACTTCATGGAGGAGATGCGGCGGTAGGGCTTCGCTTTCTTCGGGTCGGGGTCGGGCGGGGCGCCCGTCTTCGCGCTGAAGGCGATGCGCGAAGAGTCTGGCGCCCAGGTGGGAACGCCGGCTCCGAGCGGGAGCTTTGTCAGGAGGCGGGATTCGCCGCCATCTGCAGGGATGACCGCGAGCTGGGGGCGATCTTCTCCGCGCTCCGAGAGGAACGCGAGCCAGCGGCCGTCGGGCGACCAGCGGGGCGAGGAGTCGCGTTTGGCACCGGCCGTGAACTGGCGCGGTTCGCCCCCGGCGGCATCGACCACCCAGATTGCGGATGTGTAGGAGTCGGTCTCGCGGTCCATGCGGGTGACCGTGACGGCGACCCGGGAGCCATCGGGCGAGATGTCGCATTCGCCGAGCCAGTTGATTGCGTACAGGTCGTCGGGGGTCATGGGGCGCATGGGTGCCTCGGGCGTGGTGGTGCGGCGCATTCTAACGGGACAGCCGCCGCAGGGCTGATCGGAGTCGACAGCGGCCATGCGCCGGGCAAGAATGCCGCCATGAAGGACTACCGCGACATCCTGACCATCAAGCGTGAGCGGCACGGCATCATCCAGCTCAACCGTCCGGAGAAGATGAACGCGCTCAGCCACAACCTGCGCGCCGAGTTGTTCGACGCCCTGAAGGACTTCGAGATGGACCCGGAAGTGAAGGTGATCATCATCCGGGGGTCGGGCCGGGCATTCAGCGCGGGGTACGACCTTTCGGGGATATCGCAGGCGAGCGACGACCGCGATTACGTGGAGAAGCGGAGCGGACTGCCGAATGTGGGACCGATCCACCCTGGGCAGGGGCAGTGGCCGCAGCACCTGCTCAGTGGCTACTGGCAAATCTGGGAATGCACGAAGCCAGTGATCTCACAGGTGCATGGCTATTGCCTGGCGGGCGGGACCGAACTGGCCACCATGTGTGACCTGATGTTCGTGGCCGAGGACGCGATCATCGGCTACCCCCCGGTGCGCGCGATGACGCCGGTCGACATCCTCTACCACCCGTGGCAGATGCACCAGAAGAAGGTGCGCGAGCTGCTGTACACCGGCGACAGCGTGACCGGGCGCGAGGCGGTGGAGATCGGCTGGGCAAACCGGGCAGTGCCGATTGAACGGCTGTGTGAAGTGACCGAGGCGTTTGCTGAGCGGATCGCCAACATCGACAGCCCCATGCTGCAGATGACCAAGCGGCAGGTGAACCGCGCCTACGAAATCATGGGCATGCGGACTGCGATGCAGGTGGGCGCTGACATCCAGGAGCTGGGGCGGGTTCGCCCGGGGGGCGCCGAATTCGGCCGGATCGCCCGGGAGAAGGGTCTGAAGGCGGCGCTGGACTGGCGGGATGGGCCGTTCGGGGACTACGGCAGCGCACCGGCGGGTGCTTCGAAGCCAGCCGGCGCGGCGTGGTAGGAGAGGGCGCCCGCCACGAGCAGGCTTTCGGCGCTGCCGCCACTCACCGCAGAGCAAGCACGCGAGCAGGGTCACGTCCCCCGTAGACGACGCGAACCACTTCGACGTGGGCTTCGTGAACCTGATACAGGATGACCCACCCGTGATACACGGCTCGACGAACCTCTGAGCCGGATATGCCCGGCTCCGAGAAGACGACGTGCCGGGTCACTCCGCGGCGAGACGCCGTTGCTGTCGCTCACGGGCTCGCGAGATGATCTCGGCCGCGAGCTGATTGGCTTCCTGGGCATTCCGGATGACGGCCCCGGGCCCGCGGGCCAGACTCTCACGTCCTTCGTCGACAAGCCGCTGGAGCTCTGCGGCCCATGCGGGGTCAGCCCATTCCTGCTCCTCCCAGAGGTGCTGGACGGCATAGTTCAGTGCCTCGGCAGCAGACGCAAAGCTCCCTCGCTCCACGAGCGCGTCCAGGATGTCCTGCGTTTCGGGTGAGATCTCGACCTGCATGGCGGGATCGTAGCATATGAGCATCAGACCCGTAGAATCAGCGGCCATGGCCACCGGACTCGGCGAACTCAGGGCGCGGTTCGCCGCGCAGCCCCTACATCAGGCGCTGGGGCTCGAACTGGACGAGGCGCGGAACGGGTTTGCGCGCATTGTCCTGACGACGAATGAGGCCACGCTTTCGGGCGTGGGCGGGAGCGTGCACGGCGGGGTGCTCGCGGCGATGGTGGACATCGCCATGCTGCAAGCGCTCATCGCCAGCCTCGAGCCGACCGACATCCCCAACGGGACGGTGGACCTGAACATCACCTACCTGCGGCAGGCGAAGGGCGAACGAATCACCGCGGAGGCAACGTTCCTGCGGAAAGGCCGGACGCTCGCGGTAGCGGAGGTGGAGATCCTCGACACGGAAGGGCGGCTGTGCGCCAAGGGGAGGACCATCTACGCGCTGAAACAGCGCGGCGGTTAGCTCTCGATGCGGTCGAAGGCAGCGTTGACGCGTTCGAGCAGACGGTTGGCCAGGCGAATGCTGAGGGCGATGTCCTCGACGCCAGGGATGCTGGTCTGCTGGATTGCATGGATGATGCGGCCGGTGCGGAAGCAGATCGTCGTGTCGACGAAGGTGCTGGAGCCGTCGTTCTGCTGACGGACGAAGAAGCCGGTGGCGCCATCGGCAATCTTGGGTACGAGGAACGGCTCGAGCTGGATTGAATCGTTGATCGGCAGGCCGCAGGCGAACTGCTCGAGCGACTTCCGGGCGGCGGCCGCGTCCGTGTAGAGGGTGGAAATGTTCGTAAGGGCAAGCACCGGCCCGAGACCGGCAGGCGCGAACGAGGCAACGTGGTTGGTGAGGCGGCCCTGGGCTTCGAGCTGCGCCTGCTTGGCCTCGGGATCGTTCGTTTCGAAGAACTCGGCCCAGACGGCGTTATCGAACGAGGGAGTTTCGAGCTCCTGTGACTCGAAGCCGGGAGGCAAGTCGGTTTCGCGGAGCGTCATTGCGGCCAGGTCGTAGTCGTCGTCACCAAACGACTCGGGATACGTGCGCTCGTTGCCACAGGCGGCGAGGAGGAGTGCCGCGACAAGGGATGCGAGGGCCGGAATGCGCCATGGAGGCATCGCAGGTGTCCTTGGGGCGGGATTGCCATATCGTACGGCACCAGCGGCACGCGATGCGTGCGTCGCGACTGACACGAAGGGGAGACACGATGGCGCTTTCGACCGAAGACCAGCTGGCAATCCAGCAACTCTATGCACGGTACAACCACGCGATCGATTCCGGCGATGGTGCGGGCTGGGCGGCGTGCTTCACGAGCGACGGGGTGTTCAGCTCGGCTACGGGGACCTTCACGGGGACGGAACAGCTTGCCGGGTTTGGAACGGCATTCGCGCAGCGCATGAAGGCGCGGCACTGGACGAACAACCTTCTGGTAGAGGGTGACGGGGCGACAGCAAAGGGCTCGTGCTACCTGATGTTGCTGCGGCTGACGCCGGGCGAACAGCCGCCTGCCACGATCCTGGCGACCGCGATCTACCGCGACGAGCTGGCGAATGGTGCGAACGGATGGCAGTTCACGAAACGAACTGTCGTTGGCGACGCATAGCGGCGGCTGGTGAAGTCGTTCCTGTTCCTGGCCATCATTGCGTTCTTCGCCATGACCGTGGTGATGGCGGTGCTGTTCCGTGACCAGAAGGCCAGGAACCGGCTGCGGTTTATCCGGAATGTCGCGTACGGCTACATCATCGCGATCGTGTTGCTGGCGGCGTACCGGATGTGGGTGGCCTGATGCGGGTGCTGATTGCGCCGCAGGAATTCAAGGGCAGCCTCGCCGCGGACGAGGCTGCCGCGGCGATCGCCGCCGGGATCCGCCGGGTGCGGCGGGAATGGGTGCTGGATGTGCTGCCGCTTTCCGATGGCGGTCCCGGATTGCTCGACGCGATGCGGCGGGCAGTCAAGGCCGATACGCTCGCAGTCGTCGCCCACGATGCGCTGGGGAGGCGCGTGCTCGCGCGTTACCTTCGCACCAGGGCTTCGGGCGACATCATCGTCGAGGCGGCCCAGGCGAACGGGCTGCTGCACATCGGGCCGGAGGAGCGGGACGCGCTCCGCGCCGACAGCTTTGGCGTCGGCGAGATCATTGTGGATGCCGCGCGAGAGCGGCCCCGGCGGATGATCATCGGCGTTGGCGGGAGCGCGACGACCGACGGGGGCGCCGGGGCGGCGCGGGCAATGGGGGCGCGATTCCGCGACATGGCGGGTCGGGAGTTGCCGCCGGGCGGGGCCGCGCTGGCGAATCTCGAGCGGATCAGCTGGGAGCGGCCGGCCTGGGCAGCCGGGATCGAGTTCGTGGTCGCCTGCGACGTGACCAATCCGCTTTGCGGGCCGAACGGTGCGGCGCGGGTGTACGGTCCGCAGAAAGGGGCCGCGCCGGATGAGGTGGAGCTGCTCGATGAGGCGCTGTATCGCTACGCGATGGTGGTCCGGCGGCACTTCGGCATCGATCTTGCGGATATGCCCGGCGCGGGCGCGGCGGGGGGCCTGGCCGGGGGGCTGGTAGCCTTCCTTGGGGCGCGGCTGGCGAGCGGCTTCGACCTGGTGGCCGAGGCGACGGGCCTGCGAGAGCGCCTTGCCCCGGCCGACGTGGTGGTGACGGGCGAAGGGCGGTTCGATGCGCAGTCGGTACAGGGGAAAGTGACCGGGCGGCTCATGGAGCTCGCCACGAGCGAAGGCAAGCCAGTCGTGGTCTTTGCGGGGCAAGCGGCAGAGGGAGCCACGGCGCGAACCATCTTCTCCATCGAACCAGATGAGCAGCGGGCGATGGAGCGCGCGGCGGAGCACCTGGCGGAACTCGCGGCACGCTGGGCGGGGGAGACCGCTGAGCCTTATCCCCCGGCTTCGTAACGCTCGGCGCGTTCGACGGCGGCGAGGATGGCATTGGCCAGGGCCTTCGCGGAATCGAGAGTGAGCTCCACCGCCACACGCGCATCGACCCCGGCGGCGTCGTTGGTGAAGTCGATGTTGAGGGCGTGCTCGAGGTCAACGTCGAATGGGTGATCGTAGGTGACGTGGGCGCTGGCCACGGGAAACCAGCCACCCGGGCCCTTGCCGCTCCCGGTGAGCTGCGCATGTTCGACGATATTGGTGCACATTTGGGGGCTCCTTTATCCGGCGCCGAGGTGCCTGGCGAAGAATGCGAAGACCTTTTTCCAGCCATCGACGGCCTGCTCGGCGCGGTAGGCGGCGGGGCGGTCGTGGTAGAAGAAGCCGTGGCCGGCGCCGGGGTACAGCGTGAATTCGTACTGCTTGCCGTGCTTCTTGAGCTCGGCTTCGTGCAGAGCCACCTGCCCGGGCGTTGGCGCGCGGTCGTCTTCGCCGAAGAGGCCGAGGAGGGGGCAGGAGAGGCTGGCGGTGTAGTCGATGGGGGCAACCGGGCGCTTCCCGGTCAGGTCCTCGGGGCGCATGACGACGCCACCGCCCCAGAGGTCGGCGACAGCATCGAAGGAGGTCGTACGGCAGGCGGCGAGGTAGGCGTGGCGGCCGCCTGAGCACGTGCCGAAGACCCCTACCTTGCCATTGGAAAAGGCCTGGGACCGGAGGAACGCCGCGCAGGCCGCCACATCGCCGACCACCTGGTCGTCGGGGACACCGCCCTCGGCGCGGACCTTCGCGGCAACATCATCGGGCGTGCCCTGGGCCACGCGGCAGTAAAGGTCGGGGGCGATGGCGGCGTAGCCGAGGGAGGCGAACTTCCGGGTCGCTTCCTTGTACCAGGTGTCCCAGCCCGGCATGTGATGGATGAGGACCACGGCCGGGAAGGGGCCAGGCCCGAGGGGGCGGGCAAAGTACGCGTAGATGGGGTCGCCGCCTGCGCCGGGGATGACGACGGTTTCGGCAAGCATTCCTTCGTACTGGTCGGTGCGATACGGCATGGGGCACCCCGGTTCGGATTGTGCGAGGTGAGACTATACCGAAGGAGAGGCGGGCGCCTATTCGTCGAGGAGGTGGCGGGCCTTGCGGGCGGCCGCGGCATCGATGACCTGGTCGCCGAGGCGGGCAACCCAGGCGCCCTCGGCGCGGGCGGCATCGTAGGCTGCGACAGCTTCGCGGGCGTGGTCGCGGGCCGCCTGGGTGGGAGCGAACGCCGAGTTGGCGGTGATCGCCATGCGGGCATCGGGCAGGATGGCGCCGGCGAATCCGTATTGCGCCAGGTAGACCAGCTCGAGGCCATCGCACACCACCAGGGGCGATTGCCCAAGCGCACGCGAGACCGCCACGACCTGGCCGCGCGCATAGGCGAGGCGGTCACCCTTCTGCTCATCGCGGGCGCCGATATCGCTCGCGTAGCGGTGAGAGTGAAAGACAAGGCCGCCGACGCGAGGGGCCGCGGAGGCGATTTCGGCAGCTTTCATGAGGCCGCGTGCGGTATCGATCACGGGGAACACGGCGGTGTCGCCGGGTTCGATGCCGCGCTGCAGTTCGAACTCGCGGAGCAGGACGGCGATGTCGCGGACGTCTTGTGGCTCAACGGCGTGGGGCAACAGGACGCCCTTCACCAGCTGGCTGAGGATAGCGTCGAGGTCATCGCGGAGGAGGCGGGTGCGCGGGTGGTTGACCACCACGAGGGTCGATTTCTCGTGCGTGGCGGACTGTCCGAGGGCGGCGGTGACCTCGCGGCGCAAATCGGCGATGGGACGGGAGGCATCGGCGAGGGTGAGCAGGACGCCATCGGCCTGGGAGCCAAGGGCGTCATCGAGCCCGGCGACGGCGACGCCAATGGAGACGATGCTGCGCAGACGCATAGTCAGGGCCTACCTCCGATATATCCGCCGACGACGATGGGAGGCGGCTGCATCGCGGCGAGGTTGATGTCCTGCTTGAGTGCCATCATGCCCTGCAGGTGGTCGAGTGCGTGGCGGTACATCAACTCGGCAAGCCACTGGCAGGTGAGGGGACCCCAGCGGGTATCCTCGCGGAGGCGCGTCCAAGTGAGGTCGTTCATATCGCGGAAGATGGCGAGTTCCTCATCGCGGATGCGCTGGACATCGGCGATGAGCGAGGGGAGGGGCTCGGCGGGCCGGTAGCGGTGGTCGTGCCAATCGCGGCGGCTGTAGTCGAGCGGGTCGAGCATATCGGGGACCGTGGCCCAGCGCAGGAGCGGGAGGTAGACCTGCTGTTCCATGTCGCGCAGGTGGGAGAGGTGCTCGTGGATGGACCACTCGGCATCGGTTGGCTTGTAGGCCGCCTGTTCGGGGGTGATGCCGCGGATGAGCCAGGCGATGTCGTCGGTGACGGCGCGAAGCCGTGCGGTGAGCTCGGTACGGTAGGACGACGTTTCGCTCACTGGGGAACCCTCCGAAGCCACCAATTGGGGGGAGTATAGGGGAATTCGATCACCCGCGCGAGCAGATCTTGCGTGGCGATTCAGCCAGCGTGCGCGGTATGGCGGCTCCAGAGCTTGAGCGTTTCGCGGAGCTTATCGACGGTGGCGTCATCGATGGTGGCATCGCTAAGGACGCAGTCGTTGAGGTGGCGCTCAAGAATCAGGAGGCTGGCGGATTCGAGGCCGGAGCGGACAGCGAGGAGCTGGGTGAGGACGTCTTCGCAACAGCGCCCGTCTTCGAGCATGCTGCGGAGCCCGCGCACCTGGCCTTCGATGCGCGCGAGGCGGTCGAGCAGGCGCTTGGTCTCTTCAGGAGTCATGGGTGGGGCCCTCCGTGGTATTGACGAGCATACCCCATGGGGGTATATTGAGTCTACCATTCACCCGCATCCATCGGAGCACACGAGCCGGGCGACGGGTGGTCGCGACGAAAGGAAGAAGTAGAGAGATGGCAGAAGTACGCGAAGTGACCGATGCGACCTGGGACAGCGACGTCCTGAAGTCGGACCTGCCGGTGCTGGTCGATTTCTGGGCGCCCTGGTGCGGGCCGTGCCGGATGGTCGCGCCGATCGTGCAGGAACTGAGCGAGGAGTACGCCGGCAAGGTGAACTTCATGAAGATGAACACCGACGAGAACCCGATGGTGCCGAGCAGGTTTGGCATCCGGAGCATCCCGTCGCTCCTCATCTTCAAGGGTGGCGAGCTGAAGGGGACGGTGGTTGGATTCCGCCCAAAGAGCGACCTGAAGAAGCGGATCGACGAGGCCCTGGTCTAAGGAAGGCTGACGGCGACGAACGGTCAGGGCCGGCTGGAGCAATCCTCCGGCCCTCGTTTCACCCCGCGGAGGCAGCTGATGGAACAGTACGATATCGCGGTCATTGGTGGAGGTGGCGCGGGGTTGACGGCGGCGCTCTACAGCGCGCGCGCCCGGCGGCGGACCCTGGTATTCGAGGGGGAGGTTACGGGTGGGCAAATCGCCACCACGGACATCGTGGAGAACTACCCGGGCTTTCCCGACGGGATCAACGGTTTCGACCTGGCCCAGCTGTTCCACCGGCAGGCGGAGAAGTTCGGGGCGGAAACGGCCTACGAGCGTGTCGAGCGGCTCCAGCGCCTGCCGGACGGCGGGTTCGAGGTCGGAGCCACTGAACGGACCATCCGCGCACGGGCCGTCATCGTGACGGCGGGGGCGGCGTATAACAAGCTCGGCGTCCCGGGCGAGGCGGAATTGACCGGGCGGGGCGTGAGCTACTGCGGCACCTGCGACGCCGCGTTCTTCACAGGCATGGACGTGATCGTCGTGGGCGGCGGGGATTCGGCGCTTGATGAGGGGATGTTCGTGGCCCGCTATGCACGGTCGGTGAATGTGGTCCACCGGCGGGACACGCTGCGCGCGAGCGCGATCCTCCAGGAGCGGGCGTTCACCACGCCGAACATGCACTTCACCTGGAACTCGGTGGTCGAGCGGATCGAGGGCGAGGGCCAGGTGGAGCGGGCCGTGCTACGCGACGTGAAGACCGGCGAGGTGAGCGTGGTGCCCACAAGCGCGGTGTTCATCTTCATCGGCCAGACGCCGAACAACCACCTGCTGGAAGGGTTGGTCGAGCTGGACGCCGGCGGGCACGCCCTGGTGGACCTGCAGATGCAGACACGCGTGCCGGGGCTGTTCGTGGCTGGAGACCTGCGCACGCAGGCGGCGCGGCAGCTTATCAGCGCGGCAGGCGATGGGGCGACTGCAGCCATCGCGGCGGAGCACTATCTCGCGGACCTTGACCGGCAGGGGCCGGCGGCGAAATAAGACCAGCGGCAGGCGAAGACTACCGACCGGCCCGCTTCGCAAATCGCGGGGCGGGCCGCTACCATTGGGCCCATGCCGCTCTATGAATTCATGTGCCCCAAGTGTGGTTCGCGAGAGGAAGTGTTCTCGCGGACGGTCCAGACGGATGTCGTGCCGCCGCGGTGCGTGAACGCGGACAAGGAACCCGGCCACGACATGCGCCGGATTGTGAGCAAGTTCGCGCAGCACAAGACGCTCGCCGACCAGATTGAGGAGGCGGAAGCCAAGTTCGGCAAGGAAGTGGACGCGGCCATGGGGCCGGCGCCGGATGTCGGCAAGTACGCGAGGCGCTACGAGTCGCTGGCGAAGGACCTGCCCCCGGAGTAGGAGAAGGCGGGGCGCTGCTCAAAGGATGGGCAGGTATTCGGCGAGCTCGAAATCGCTGATGTGGCGGCGGTAGCGCTCCCACTCGATCCGCTTGTTCTTGATGAGGCTTTCGTAGGTGTGGTCGCCGAGGGCCGAGCGGAGGAAGGGTGAGGCCTCGGCCTGTTCGATAGCCTCGATCAGGCTGCCCGGGAGCATTTTGATGCCACGGGCAGCGCGTTCGGCGGGGGTCAGCTCGAACACGTTCTCCTCCACCGGCTCGGGGATGGGGCGCTCGTTTTCGATGCCATCGAGGCCGGCCGCGAGCATGACCGCGAACACCAGGTAGGGATTGCAGGCCGAATCGGGCGAACGGTACTCGATGCGGGTGTGCGTTTCCTTGCCGGGCTTGTACTCGGGGATGCGAATGAGGTCGCTGCGGTTGCGGCGCGCCCAGGTGATGTAGACTGGCGCCTCGAAGCCGGGAAGCAGGCGTTTGTAGCTGTTGACCCACTGGTTGGTGACCAGGGTGAGCGCCGCCGAGTGGTGGAGCAGCCCGGCGATGTACGAACGGGCGATGGCGCTCAGGTGGTAGGGGTCGGCGGGGTCGAAGAAGGCGTTGCGTTCGCCCTTGAAGAGCGACTGGTGGACGTGCATGCCGCTGCCGTTCTGGTCGGCCAGGGGCTTGGGCATGAAGGTGGCATAGACGCCGTTGGCGGCGGCGATTTCCTTGACCACGAGGCGGTAGGTCATGGCGGCATCGGCCATGGTGAGGGCATCGGTGTAGCGGAGGGCGATTTCGTGCTGGCTGGGCGCGACTTCGTGGTGGCTGTATTCGACCTCGATGCCCATGGCCTCGAGCGTGAGGACGGTTTCGCGGCGGAGGTCGCTTGCCGCATCGGAGGTCTGGTCGAAGTAGCCGCCGCGATCAAGGGGTTCCGGCCGTTCGGCGCTCTTGAAGTAGAAGTATTCGAGTTCGGGGCTGACGTAGAAGGTGTAGCCAAGGTCGGCGGCGCGTTTGAGCTGGCGCTTGAGCACATAGCGGGGGTCGCCCTCGAAGGGCTGGCCATCGGGGTAGTAGATGTCGCAGAACATGCGGGCGACGCCGGCTTCGCGGGGGCGCCAGGGGACAAGCTGGAAGGTCGCGGGATCGGGCCGGGCGATCATGTCGGACTCATCGATGCGGGCGAACCCCTCGATGCTGGAGCCATCGAACCCCATGCCTTCCGAGATGGCCTTTTCGAGCTCCTCGACGGTGATGGCGAAGCTCTTGAGGGCACCGACGATGTCGGTGAACCAGAGGCGAATGAACTTCACATCGTTTTCGCGACAGGCGGAGATGACGTAGGACGCTGATTCGCTCATTGGGGACTCTCCAGACACCACAATCGCTCGGCAAGAGTGTAGCGCGTGGTTGTTACGGGCAGGTTGCCGCAGGTAAGGGGTTCATGACTCAACAGAGGCGACGGCCTCGGCAGGGGTCATTCGGGAGTCGCGGACGGCCTCGAGTGCGGGGAGATAGGCATCCATGGCCGCCAGGTTCGCATCGAGCAGTGCCTCGAACATCGCGCGGCTGAGGCGCCCACCGGCGACATCGAGGCTGGTCTTGAACCGGATTTCGCCATCGCTGAAGTCCATTTCGAAGTTACCGATGGCGATGCCGTAGTTGATGCGAGCCAGGAGCTCGGCCATGGCGATCCGAACGGCTTCGGGGGTGCGCCATGGTGCCTGGGAGTAAATGCTGCAGCGGCCATACTCCTCCCGGCAGACGACATAGAGGGACCACTCTCCGTTGGCGCTGGCGACGGCCGCGCGCAGGACCTCGGGGTCAGTCGTTTCTTCCCATT
The DNA here is from genome assembly GCA_964648195.1 of uncultured Anaerolineaceae bacterium. Lineage (GTDB taxonomy): Bacteria > Chloroflexota > Dehalococcoidia > Tepidiformales > Tepidiformaceae > Amarobacter. The sequence continues at coordinate 19,328 of CAZYLL010000031.1, forward strand.
CGATTTCGCGCTCCTGGAGCACATCGAGGGCGACGGCCCGGATGGGGAGGTGAAGCGCCGCGGGCGGGCGGGCGCTGGAGCCGGGCGGCGGAGGGCTGAGGGCAAAGATCGTGCTGTAGCCGGAACGAAGCTCGCCCGATGCGTCGATCTCCTGGGGAACGGGGGATGTGACGTGGAGAGCGAGCCAGGACTCGGTCTCCACGAGCGGCGACCAGTGGCCGCTCCGGGATGAGTCGCGGAGCTTCTCCGCAAGGGCTTCGGGGCTGGAGCCGAGCAGTTCGATTTCGGAGAGGAGGTCCGCATCGAGGCGCGCCTCGATGCGGACCGTGGCGCCGGGCGCGAAGGTCCCGGCGCCCGGGCCGCGGTTATCCGGCGCGAGGTGAAAGAGTCCGCGGGTAGCCACTTCGCGGTACTGGCTGGCATCGAGTTCGAAGGTCAGGCGGCACTCGCGGAGCGAGCCGGCATCGTAGCTGAGGGCAACGTCGATGGCCACGACTTCGAGGCCCGCGCCCTCGGGGGGATAGAGGGTGATGGGCGTCTGGAGTTCGGCACGGGCTGTGGTCGTCATGGCGGGTAGGCCCCCCGGGAGGCCAGTTAATCGACGCCCCACTTGCCGCCGTCGTAGTACACGCGGACAAGCTTCTGGCCCTGTTTCACCTTCATGGCGAAGGCGCCGGCATTGACTTCGATCCCCTTGATGTATTCGAGCTTCGCTTCGAACTTGAACTCGTTCTTCGAGAAGTCGTACCCGCCGGTGAGGGTGAGCTTGAGGGAGACCGGCGCGGAAAACGCCTCGGGAGGAGCGCCCGCCTCGAACTTCGGTACCCACGCGGTCTGTGGGACCTGCGCGATCTGGAGGATCGACGAGGCCCCGTTTTCGCCAGCGGAAATGAGGGTGCCGACATTCTGGGAGACCGTGGATTTTTCGTTGGCGGCGGTCTGGACAGCCTTGCGGATGGCGATGGCGAGATTCGAAGCCAGCGGCGGGATGTATCCCCCGACACCCTTCGCCACGAGCTCGTTCATGGGGAGGGTGGCGGAGGCATCGAGCGCGACGGTGAGCGACTGCAGGGAGGCTCGCTGTCCTTTGCCTTCGGTGGCCCAATCGAGTGCGACCTTGATGCCCCCGGCGAAGGGGCCACCGGTCGCCGAGAAGGCCAGCTCCAGGTGGTGGGTGCTTTCGCCGAGCACTTCGGTGAGGCCGCGCATCTTGGGGAGGGGCGACGCCTTCCCGAGGCCGGCCGACTTGCGCTTCTTGACGGACTCGTAGTCGTACTTCTTACCGGACTTGTAGCCGATGCTGCCTTCGAGGTCGGCCACCCGCCGACACCGCCCTTGGCCCTGGCTCCCGCGAGGCCGCCCGTCTCGACGTAGGCATCTTCCTCGTCCGAGTCGCCTGTGCCGCCGAGGTTGAGTGACTTGTCCTTGAAGTTCTCCTTTTCGACCTTTGCGGCCCACTTCTCGGCGCGCTTCCAGCCGACGGCGGAGGCGCTTCCTCCCCAGATGAAGTTGGCCACCTCGTTGGGGATGACGCGCGATTCGCGAATGCGGCGGTACATCCCGTAGGAGACAAGCTCCATTGCTTTTTCCGGAGTGGCGCCCTGGGCTTCGACGTACATGCCGAGCTCGCCGCCGATCTCGGCGATGTTGGGGATGTTGGCGCCCCCGGTGAACGCGACTTCGAAGCCGACCTTCAGCGCCTGCTTCTTGAGGCGTTCGACCGACGCCTTGAAGCGCAAGCCGAGGTAGCCCACACCAGAAGGCTCGATGGGCACCTTGACCTCGACTTCGAGCTCGGCCGAATCGCCGCTCGATGGCGCCGCGGCCCCGATGATCGGACCGATTTTCGAGAGGATGGAGGAGACGTCGCCCTCCATCTGCGTTTTGAACTTGTTTTCGGTGCGTTCGATGGGTTTCTGGTCTTCGCCAAGGAATTCGCGCGCCGCGTCGCGGATCTTGATGAGCTCGGCGAGCTCCTTGCCGGCCTCGATAAAGAGTGCGGTCATCCCCGGGGTACGTTTGCGGCTCCGCGAGGTATCGCCCTCGTGGGTATCGATCCAGAGATTCACGTCCTCGCGAACCTGGTAGAGGATGTTGATGGCACGGTCCTGGGTGCCGCCGGGCTTGAGGTGAAGGCCCCTGGCGCGGAGCGCGTGGTACTCATCGAGGAGCGATTCGATCTCCTTGAGCGTCTTGCCCCGGCCGGAGAGAAAGCCAGCGCTGGTTTGCTTCTTGAACTCCTCTTTCGTGGCCAACCGCCGGATGGCTGGCGGGTTAGCGACAGAGCGCCGCGATGGCGCGGAAACAGGATTGGCGAGGGAGCGCTGGACCGCCTGGTTACCGGCCGTGGCCTGGATGGCGATGGCCGGAGCGCGAAGTGCGGGGCGCGAGACGACAGGGGTCCGGCCGGCGGCAGCGGTGTCGCGTGCGGGAGCCTGTGGGCGGCGCTGCCGATGTCGTCCGGTGGCCATTGCGGGTTACTCTACGCCGGATGCGGCGCCGAATGCGAGAGGATGCGGCCGTAAAGGTCGTAGTCAGCCGTCGCTTCGATGCGGACGCGCACCCGGTCGCCGATGGCGGCGGTTCCGCGGGCGAAGACCATGCCATCGACCTCCGGGGCCTCGCGGTAGGTACGGCCGGCAACGACCGGGTCGCCGTCCTCATCCTCTCCGGTGCCTTCGACGAGGAGGTCGAGGGTGCGGCCGGCGAATTTGCGGGCGAGGCTGCCGGCGATCTTCTGTTGCTGCCGCATGAAACGGTCGCGGCGCTCGGCCTTTACTTCGTCCGGCACCTGCTGCTCCATGTCGAAGGCTCCCGTCCACTGCTGGCGGGAGTAGGTGAAGCAGCCGGCATGGTCGAATCGGATTTCGCGCGCGAAGCCCAGGAGTTCGGCGAACTCCGCCTCGGTCTCGCCAGGGAAGCCGGCGATGAAGGAGGTGCGCAGGACGATATCGGGCATGGCCGCGCGCAGTTCGCGGATGAAGTGGTGGACGCAGTCGAGATTATGGGGGCGCTTCATGCGCCGGAGAACCGCCTCGCTGCCGTGCTGTAGCGGCACATCCAGGTAGTGGACGACGTTGGGGAGGCGGGCCATGGTCTCGATGAGGGCGGGTGAGACGCGGCTGGGGTAGGCATACATGAGGCGGAGCCAGACACCGGGGCCGACCGCTTCGGAGAGCATTTCGAGGAGACCGGGGAGGCCGGCCCCGGCCGCCATGCCCAGATCCTCGCCCCAGGCTGTGGTGTCCTGGCCCACGAGGACAATCTCCCGGGCGCCGGCCTCAACCAGGCGCTGGGCCTCGTTGATCAGCAGGCCGGCAGGGGCCGAACGCAGGCGGCCCTTGATTTTCGGGATGACGCAGAAGGTGCAGGGGGCATCGCACCCATCGGAGATCTTGAGGTAGGCGCTGGGTCCGGCGAGGTGCACGTTGCTTTCGGGGATATCGAAGATGGCATCGACATCCACGCTGAGCAGGCGGGCGACATCCTGCCACTGGCCGACACCGAAGATGTGGTCGACGGCGGGGGTTGCTTCCTTGACCTGGCGGCCGTAGAGCTGGGTCATGCAGCCGGCGACGATGAGGGTCTGGCCCTGGCGCTTTCCGGCGGCGAGCTGGCGAACAGCCTCCATGGACTGTTCCTGGCTCTGCTCGATGAAGCCGCAGGTGTTCACGATGATGGCGTCGGCGTCCTGCGGCTGAAGGACTGGAAGGAGCTCGCCGCCGGTGAGGAGGCGTTCGAGGTGCTCGCTATCGACGTCGTTTTTCGGGCAGCCGAGCGTGACCAGGTGGTAGGTCCTGGGGATGGCCATCAGGGGCCCTCGCTGACGACGATGCGGACGGTCGAACCGGTGGCGTATTCGACGTCCGGGGCGGGCGACTGATTGATGACCGTGCCTTTTGGCTGGCTGTTCGGCTCAGACAGTTCCTGGACGACGTAGCCAGCTTCGGCGATGGCAAGCCGGGCAACTTCGACCCGCACACCAATGAGGTCGGGGACGATCCCGGGGGTGACATCGAGGCCGCTGGTCTGCTTGCTGCTGGTGCCCGGGGTGGATTCCCGGCCGGCGCCGGCCGAGGTGGCCCCGGCGCCGGGAGGGGTCGCGCCTGGTCCGGGCGTCGGGCCGTCGCCGCCAAGGCTGGAGATGATGTAGGCGAGCAGTACGACGGCGATGACCGCAGCAACGGCAACGACCGCGATGACCATCGAGCGGGTCTGGGCTGCAGGATCGGTCTTGATACGGCGGGCCGGGGAGGGGACGCCGATATCGACCCCAATGACGGGCTCGTAGGATTCGTGCGGTTCGGGACGGCGTGGCTGGAGCGGGGCCGGCCGCCCTGGCTGGGAGCGGCGGGCCGGTGCGCCCGGCTGCGCGGCCTGCGGAGGCCCGGAGCGCCAGGCAGGGCCCCGCATGCCGGGATCGGCCAGCGCATCGCAGC
>CAZYLL010000032.1:0-23696 GCA_964648195.1 uncultured Anaerolineaceae bacterium
CTCCGGTATCTGGTGGAAGAAGTATTCATCGGCAGGTGTAAGCCGGACCATGGCGGCGCCTCCGGGATGGTTTGACGCGCCATGGTGCATGATTCGCCGGACACCCGCCATGCGCCAGCGCAGGTGGGCGGGCGCTACTTCACGGCGACGGCGACGCTCGAACCGGTCTCGACTCCGATACCCGAGAGCATGGCGTGGATCTGGCGGGCGGTGCGGATGATGCGCTCGGCCTCGAGGGTGACGGCCTGCTTGCCATCGCAGAGGGCCTCGGCGGGGTTCGAATGGATGTCGAATTCGATGCCCTGGGCCCCGGCGGCGACGAAACCGTAGGTGACCCGCTCCACGAGCTTCTTATCGCCGGAGCTGTGGCTCGGGTCGGCGATGAGCGGCAGGTGCGATTTGGAGCGAACAAGCGGGATCATGGAGACATCGGCGGAGAAACGGGTCTCGCTTTCGAAGCTCTTGATGCCGCGGTAACAGAGGATGACATTCTTGTTGCCTTCGCTGACGGTGCGCCGTTCGCGGTCGATCCCGGACATGATGTAAGCGGCGGCCGAGAGCCACTCGTTCATGTCGTTGCCGAAGCCGTGCTTGAGGATGACGGGCCGGTCGATTTTCGAAAGCTCCTCGAGCAGGGGGGAGTACTGGGCGCTGCGGGCGCCGATCTGGATGACATCCATGCCGGCATCGAGGAAGGCATCGAGGTGGCGGAGGTCGATGAGCTCGCCGACGATGGGGAGGCCGGTCTCCTCCTTCATGGCGGTGGCGATTTCGAGGCCCTTTTTGATTTCGAGGCCCCGATAGTCGTAGGGGCTGGTGCGGGACTTATCCGGGAACGCGCGCAGGACATCTACCCCGGCTTCCTTTGCGAGCCGGGCAGACTCAAGGGCCTGCTTCTCGGTCTCGATGGCGCAGGGGCCGCCAAAGAAGGTGAGGTTCTCGCCGCCTACGGCCACGCGCCCGCCCACCTGCACGATGGTGTCCTGGTGGTGGAAGCTGCGGGCTGCGTCCTTGTACTTCTCGGTGATGCGGATGACGCGGTCGACGCCGGGGAGCTCGGTGATGCGACCTTCATCGATAACGCTGGCCACGCCCTTGACGCCGATGACGGTGGTGCTGCTGACGATGGTCTCGCAGCGCAGGCCATAGTCCTGGGAGATACGATTAATTACACGCTCGACCTGGTCGATGGTCGCGCCTTCGGCCATGTGGATGATCATTGGGGCTCGGACTCCGTTATGTTGCGGCGATTGTCGTACGGGGCGTGCCTACAGGCGACCGCCCGGGCCGGCAGGCAGGCCACGACAGGGGATTAGAACAGGAGGCTCGAGAGGCGGCGCTGGTACTCGCGGGTCATCGGCGAATCGAGGCCGAGGATATCGAAGACCGCCAGGACTGCCTTGCGGGCGGCTCCCTCCGCGAAGTTGCGGTCGATGCGGACCGATTCGAGGAGCTCTTCGAGCGCTTCCTGGTAGCGGCCACGGGCAGCAAGCATGACGCCCCAGCGATAGCGGGCGCGCGGGTCACGCGGGTTGGCGCGGGCCTCGCCTTCGAGATCCTCGGAGCGGTGCTTCGCCTCGAATGAGCTGAGGAACATCTGGTGGCGGAGGACCTTGGCCCGGCGGTCGGTGGGGATCCGCTCCAGGAGCGCTTCGGCCGCTTCGTTCTCGCCGCGGGCGATGAGAATGGTCGCCAGTCCGACGGCGGCGTCGGCGTTCCCGGGTTGCGACTTGAGCACCTCGCGGAAGCGAGCCTCGGCGCCGGCGACATCGCCCTTGCGGAGGAGTTCCTCGGCCTGGCCGGTCACCTGTTCCTCGGGCCGGGGGAGGATCTTTGCGAAGAACGCGCGGACCTGGGGCTCGGGGTAGGCCCCGGTGAACTCGGCCACCACCTGGCCGTTGCGGAAGGCTTTGACCGCGGGAATGCCCTGGATGCGGTAGGCGGTGGCCGTCCGGGGGTTTTCATCGGTGTTGAGCTTGGCCAGGACGACCGCGCCCGCATGTTCGGCGGCGACCTTCTCGATGGTCGGGCCGAGGACCCGGCAGGGTCCACACCAGGGCGCCCAAAAGTCGACGACGACAGGCACGGCCTTCGAGCGTTCGAGGACCTCCGAGGCGAAGGTCGCGTCGGTCACATCGATGTAAGCCTGAGCAGCAGGCATGCAGGGTTGCTCCAGGGGAAGTTGGTGTTGAACTGATCGTAACGGAGGGCGGTGAACGGTGTCAGCCTGCCGAAGGGGCCGGGGATCGGGGTCCAGCGGGCCTGTAAGCCGGATTCTGTATCCTTCCGGAGAAGGACGGTGACCATCTCTCTGGGCGCCGCATCGCTGCGGCGCTCTAGCAGCCAACCCGGGAGTAAAACGGGCCGGGCGCCCTTCTCCCCTATTTGGCCTTGCTCCGGGTGGGGTTTGCACGGCCGCCCCGTTGCCGGGACGCCGGTGCGCTCTTACCGCACCATTTCACCCTTGCCCTTCCAGGGAAGGGCGGTATGTTTCTGTTGCACTTTCCGTCGGCTCGCGCCGCCCAGGCGTTACCTGGCACCCTGCCCGGTGGAGTCCGGACTTTCCTCGGCAGCGGACTGCCGCGGCCACCCGGCCCCCTGAACCCACTTTCATTGTCAGCCGGCAGGTGAAGCTTGTCGATGTGATTGCGCGATCGGCGTGTTGCCAGGGCGTAGAATCGGCGGACGCCACGGTGGCCGGGAGGGAATATGCCTGTTGAAGACATGAAGGTTGGAGCATCCGCGACTGGCTCGGTGGTGTGCGCGCCGGAGCACTTCGCCAGCCGCATTGTTGCGGGGACGCCGGACGTGTTCAGCACTGCATCGCTCGGGGCGTTGGTCGAAAAGACGGCAGCCGAGTGGATGGCGCTCCACCTTGGGCCGGACCAGATGACGGTTGGGGCACAGATCGTGATCAACCACACGGCGCCGACGCCCGAGGGAATGCGGGTAACCGCCGAAGTCAAGCTGGTCGGCGTCGACGGGCGGCGGTTCGATTTCGAATGGTCGGCGAGCGACGGTGTGGAGCAGGTAGGCCACGGGACGCATCAGCGGTTCGTTATCGATAGGGCGCGCTTTGAACAGCGGCTGAAGCAGAAGAAGGGCTGACCCGGGCCGGCTCAGGCGGTGCGCGCCTCCGGCTGAAGTTCCTGACCAGGTGTCTCGGACGGGGGGACGATGAAGCGGCCGGCCATCCGCCTCACATCGGTGCCGGGGGCGGGATCCTGTTCAGAGACGGAATCGTGCCAGCTCCATTCGCGGAGGAGCGCCTCGGCAATGGCCCTGGGATCGGGCTGGTACGAGCCCTCACGGATCTGGCAGCGGAGTTCGAGCACGCGCCGCGTGTGCTCGTCGAACGGCATGGGCTCGTTCGAGGCGTCCGGTTTCGGTTTCCGTGTGGTGTCGGCCATGTGGAGCGCTCCGCGGGAAGGTTACATCTCAGTTAACGGCAGGGAACTCACAGGACTTCAGGGGCTCTAACGGTATTCTGCGAGTTTCTTCACGGAGGTATATCGGGGTTTCCCCCCTGCTCCCGGGCCGAGCGAGTGCCGGCCATGGGGAGCGGACGCCCCGGCGCCAACCCGGGCGATGTGGTACGCTCGATGGAGAGCACGCGGTGGCGTGCCGCGGTACTACCTCTGGCTGCTCCTGGTTGCGGTGATTTGAGGCGGTTCCCCCTCGGCCCTCACTTCGCTCACCAACTACTACGGAGTCCATTTTTCTGCTAACCCATCGCACACCACCCACCGTCTCGGGACCCCGCGGCGGTACGCCATCGCAGGCACCCACCACCCCCGAAACCGCCAGGTCATTCAAAGACCTTGGTATCGCACCCGACCTCGTCGAGGTCCTGCGCCGCGGGGGCATCGTTGAGCCCACTCCCATCCAGGCCCTCACCATCGCCGATGCCATCAGCGGCCGCGATCTCTGCGGAAAGGCCCGCACCGGTTCGGGCAAGACGCTGGCCTTTGGCCTGCCGCTCATCGAGCGGACTGCCCGGAGCGCGCCACGGCGCCCGCGGTCGCTGGTGCTGGTTCCGACACGGGAACTTGCCAGCCAGATCCTGGAGGCGCTGCGACCCCTGGCGACCGCCCGGAAATTGCGCCTGGCGACCATCTACGGGGGTACCTCGATCAACCGCCAGGCAGACCAGCTGCGGGCGGGGGTCGATATCGCGATCGCCACGCCGGGCCGCATGTTCGACCTCCTGGGGCGCGGAGCGCTCACTCTCGATGACCTGCAGATGGTAGTCATCGACGAGGCCGACCAGATGGCAGACCTGGGCTTCCTGCCCCAGGTCGAGCGCATCCTGGACCAGGTGCCTAACCGCCACCAGACGCTGCTCTTCTCGGCGACGCTCGATGGCGCGGTTAGGACCCTCATCCGCAAGTACCAGCACGACCCGGTGCACTACGAGGCAACCGTCGAGGACGAGCCGATTTCCGCCATGGGGCATCGTTTCATCGGCGTCGACTTCGGAGAGAAGACCAACGTGGCCGCGGCCATCACCGCCGGACCGCAGCGCACGATCATGTTCGCCCGCACCCAGCGGGGCGCTGAGCGCATTGTGCGCGACCTCGGCCGCGCTGGTGTCGAAGCCGGCGTCATCCACGGCGGGCTGAGCCAGCCGAGGCGGGAGCGCGCGCTCCATGCGTTTTCTCGCGGCCATGTCCGGGTGCTGGTGGCGACGAACATCGCGGCCCGGGGCATCCACGTCGATGGCATCGACATGGTGGTGCATCACGACGTGCCGGAGGACACGAAGACCTACCTGCATCGTTCGGGGCGGACGGCGCGGGCGGGGGCAGCAGGGCTGGTCGTGACGCTGGTGGAGCCGGGCGAAGTGCGGGCCATCAACCAGTTGCGGCGGGAGGCAGGTGTCCGCGAAGCGGTTGTGCCGATGAGCGCGACGGACCCCCGCCTGGGAGACCTGGGGGCCTGGACGCCTCCAATCGAGGAGCATGCCGCGCGTCCGGGCAGTGAGCCGCCAGGGGCCCGGAACTCGAACGGGGGCGGCCAGCGGCGCTCACCGGGCGGGGGATACCGGGGCCAGCGGAGGCGGTACGATGCACAGAGCGGCCCCAACGCCGCCGGCCGCGGGCCGCAGGGCGGCAGTTCGCGCATCTTTCAGCGCTCCTCCGGGAGCAATCACCAGGCATTGGCCTGACCGGCACCCAGGATCCAACGGAGGAACGCATGGCGAAAGGTGAAGCTATCGAAGTCGAGGGGACGGTTACCCAGCCCCTGCCAAACGCGATGTTCAGGGTGGAGCTGGCAAACGGACACGAGGTGCTGGCGCACATCAGCGGGAAGATCCGCAAGCACTTCATCAAGATCCTGACGGGCGACCGGGTGCTCGTGGAGCTCTCGCCGTACGACCTGACACGCGGCCGCATCACTTACCGGTTCAAGTAGCACGACGAGGGGCGGGACGCGGCCCCGCCCGTTCGCTCGGGGTTACTCGCGCGGGAGCCCAAGCCCACGGGTGGCGATGACGCTGCGCTGGATTTCGCTGGTGCCACCCTCGATGGTATTGGCGACACTGCGCAGAAGAGCGTAGTGGTAGCGGAGCGCGGGTGAGCCCGGGCGGGCCGCCTGGCCCTCCATGCCGAATACCTGGATGGCCGTGGCGGCGATCCGCTGCTGCATTTCAGCCCCGAAGAGCTTGGCCATCTGTGATTCGCGCGTGGGGGCGATGCCCGTCTTCTCCTGCCGGGAGGCGATGTAGTAGGCCATGTTCCGCAGCAGCTGGACACCAATGGCATGCTCGGCGAGGCGATGGCGGATGGCATCGCTGACGCGCAGGCGGGACTGGCGAATGTGGGCGACCAGGTCATCGACGGTCCGGCGAGCATTGGACGTGGCGCCAATCGAGGAGCGCTCGAAATCGAGGCCGACGGCCACGTTGTACCAGCCGCGGTTTTCCTCGCCAACGAGATTGGCGGCGGGCACGCGGACATCTTCGAAGAAGATCTCGTTGAACTCGTGCGTGCCGGCCATGTTCGTCAGGGGGCGCACGGTAATGCCGGGCGTGTCCATCTTGACGGCGAAGGTCGAGATGCCCTTGTGCTTCGGCGCATCCGGGTCGGTCCGGGCGGCGAGCCAGCCCCAATCGGCGTAATGGCCGAAGGTGGTCCAGATCTTCTGCCCGTTGATGATGTAGTCGTCGCCATCGCGGACGGCACGGGTCTGCATCGCTGCGAGGTCGGAGCCGGCGCCGGGCTCGCTGTACAACGTGCACCAGAGGTCGGTGCCATCGGCGATGCGGGAGAGGAACTGCTCCTTCTGCTCGTCGGTGCCGTAGAGCATGACGACCGGACCGACCCAGGCGACGCCCATGTTCATGGTGCCGGGCACGCCATGGTAGGCCATCTGCTCGTTGAACAGCATCTGCTGCATGGGCGAGGCGCCGAGGCCGCCATATTGCTTCGGCCAGGGGAGCGCGAGCCACCGCTTCGCGGCCAGCCGCTTCATGATGTCGCGTTCGAGGGAGAGCCTGTTTTCGAGTGACTCGTGTTCGGCGTCCCACCCGGCGGGCAGGCCATGCGCGATGAAGTCCGTTACCTCCTGCTGGAACGCCGCCTGTTCGGCGGTGAGCCGGAAATCCATGGTTGTGCCTCCTCGGGCGCGGGTGCGGCCCCTTGATAGTGTAGCGGCCGGTTGGCCGAGCGGCCCCAGCGCCGCGGCCTTGCCAGCGGCAACGGATGTCGCGTTCAGGGAGAGAATGCGATGCAGGAGGTGCCCATGCCTGACACGCCTCCCCTGGGACATATAATCCCTCCGTGCCACCAGCAGCTCCCGGCAAGCCACGCCTCGTCGTGCTCGACTCGCACGGCATTCTCTACCGCGCGTTTTTCGCGTTCGCGAACTCCGACCACCCGCTGATGACCTCGAAGGGCGAGCTTACCTTCGCCGTGCACGGTTACGCGGAGACGCTCATCCGGGTGCTCGACCAGCTGAAGCCCACCCACATCTGCGCGGCCTGGGACGCGCGCGGGAAGACGTTCCGGCACGAAGCGAGCGAGGCGTACAAGGCGACCCGCCGCGAGACCCCGCCGGAGCTTCTCCGCCAGATGGAGCGCGTGCGCGAGCTGCTGGACGCATTCAACATCCCGATCTTCGAGGTGCCGGGATACGAGGCGGACGATGTGGCCGGCACGATCGCCAGGAAGGCTGCCGAGCAGGGCGTCGAGACCTACATCGCAACGCTGGATACGGACCTGGTCCAGCTCATCGGGCCGAATATCAATCTCTTCATGTTCCGGCCCTACCAGCGCGACACGGTGGATTACAACGAGCAGCGGGCGGCAGAACGCTACGGCTTCAGCCCGAGGTACATGATCGACTTCAAGGCGCTGAAGGGGGACACCAGCGACAATGTCGAAGGCATTCGCGGTATCGGGGAAAAGACGGCAGCCGACCTCATCCGCCAGTTCGGCGGTGTTCCCCAGATCTACGAGAACATCGAGCTGATCCGGGGCGCGTTGAAACAGAAGCTGCTCGACGGGAAGGAGATCGCGTTCCGCAACCTGGAGCTGGTGACCATCCGGACAGACCTGCCGATCGATTTCGACCTGGATTCGTGCCGGGTGCAGGACTTCGATCGGGAGCGGGTTGCCGCCATCTTCCGCGAGCTGGAATTCCGCGTGCTTGCGCAGCGGCTCGATGAGGTGCTTGGGGCCGCGCGGCCGGCCGCAGGCACGGGCGAAGAGGTAGCCACGGAGTATGTGACCGTCACCACCACCGGTGGGCTTGGCCAGCTGGCAACGAGGCTCCGGGAGGCGGGCGCATTCGGGTTCGCGAGCATCTCCACGACGGGCGACACGTCGCATCCGATGGTGCTGGGCCTGGCTTTCGCGACCGAACCAGGGCGCGCGTGGTACGTGCCGGTGGGGCACGCGCCCCGCATCGATGGCAATACCACCCAACTCAGCCTGGATGTGGTGCGGGATGGCCTGGGGCCGATCCTCGCCGACCCGGCGCTGAGGAAGACGGTTTACAACACGAAGTACGTGCTCCACCAGCTCGAACGGAATGGCATGACGCTGGGAGGATACGAGTTCGATGTGGCGATCGCGGCGTTCCTCCTGGGCGAGACGTCGTCGCAGCTGCAGGCGCTGGTGAACGAGCGGCTGGGGATCCAGATGGCGACGCTGCAGTCGCTGACGGGCAGCGGAAGGAACCAGGTCGCGCTTTCGCAGGCCGAGATCGAGGACGTGGCGCCATATGCCTGCCAGCAGGCGGAGATGTTGCTGCGCATCCGCCCGCAGCTGGAGGAGCAGCTGAACGAACGCGGCCAGTGGCCCCTCTTCGCGGAGATGGAGATGCCGCTCATCGGCGTGCTGTACAGCATGGAGAAGGTTGGGATCGCGGTGGATGTGGCCGTGCTCCGCGAGCTTTCGCGCGCCATGGCCGTGGACATCGAGAAGGCCGAGCGGGAGATCTACGCGATGGTCGGGCACGAGTTCAACATCGGGAGCCCGAAACAGCTGAGTGACGTGCTTTTCGGTGAGCTCGGCCTGCCGAAGACCCGGAAGACCACGCAGGGCTACAGCACCGACCAGCGGGCGCTCGAAAGCCTGCGGCCGGTAGCGCCAATCATCGACCTGATCTTCCAATACCGCGAACTGACGAAACTGAAGTCAACCTACACCGACGCCCTTCCTGGCGCCATCGCAGAAGACGGGCGGATTCACACCGATTTCCAGCAGACCGTGGCTTCGACGGGGCGGCTGAGCAGCACGAACCCGAACCTCCAGAACATCCCGGTGCGCAGCGATACGGGGCGCGACATCCGCCGCGCATTCGTGGCGGCGTATTTCGACGATCCGTGGCTCGTCGCCGCCGACTACTCGCAGATCGAGTTGCGGGTACTCGGGCACATCACGGGCGACGAGGGATTGATCCAGGCGTTTTTGGCCGACCAGGACATCCACCGCGCGACCGCCGCAAGCGTCTACGGCGTCGACCCTTCGGAGGTCACCCGGCAGATGCGGGACACGGCGAAGATGGTGAACTTCGGCATCGCCTACGGGATGGGAGAGTTCGGGCTGGCGAGCCGCACGGGGATGACGCGGGAAGAGGCAGAGGCGTTCATCACGACGTATTACCGGCGATTCCCCGGCATCGCGGAGTGGCAGCACGCGACACTTGCCGCGACGCGCGAGAAAGGGTACGCGGAGACGCTGTTCGGACGCCGGCGGTACCTCCCGGCGATCCGCAGCACGAACTTCCAGGTGCGGTCGGCGGCGGAACGGGAAGCCATCAACATGCCGATCCAGGGCACGGCGGCCGACATCATCAAGGTGGCGATGATCCGCGTGGATGACGAGATGCGCGAACGCGGCCTTCGCAGCCGGATGATTCTCCAGGTGCACGACGAACTCATCTTCGAGTGCCCGGCCGACGAGGTGGAGGCGGTGAGGGAGCTGGCGGTGCGACTGATGCCGGCGAGCATCGGGATGAAGGTCCCCCTGAAGGTGGACCTGAAGCAGGGCCGCAACTGGGGGGAGATGGAGTAGGGGTTGCCGCGATCTCCACGGCGGCCGATCCCGGGGCAGCCGGCCGGGGACGAGCAGCGCGCGTATTGACTCGCGGTAGCCCGGAATGGAGAATCCGCCCAGCGCGCACCAGGGCGCCTCCTGTCCGCGGCAAGCACCGAGTGCACCTGGCTTCCGGTATCCGACCTCCTGGACCACTCTTGCGGTCCCGGTTCAGCGGACGCGGGACTGCCGCAGGAGCACAGGATGGGACAGTCAACCGAATCTCAGAACCACACGCCCGAAAACACACCCGCGGACCATGACCACACTCGCCATGCGGGCGAGGTGATCTCCCTCCCCGGGAACCCGAGTCTCAAACAGCTGGGCGCGCAGGCCAAGGACCTCCGCCGGGGTGTGCACCGGGGCATTCCGGCCGATGTCGCGCTCTTTGTCGCGCACCATCCGCGGGGCGCCCAGCTAAGCGGGACCGAAGAAGGCCGGCGCAACGTGACCCTCCGGGACGCGCAGCTGGCGATCGCGCGCCGCTACGGCTTCGAGGGCTGGCATGCGCTCGCCCAGAATGCCGGGCGGGCACGGGTGGAGGAGCGCGACATGCACCGCTGGTTCGGGGTGGAGTTCAACAACGAGGTGTGGGACCTCATCCATTCGGGAATCGGCCCGGATAGTCCACGCCCCGACCGCGACCTGGTGTTGTACGGCGCCTACGCATCGGCGCGTCACTGGCTCGAGTGCGGCACGGTGGCGAACGCCGCACGAGCCGAGCACCTCATCGCGCGCGCGGCGCTCGCTGTGGGCCTGCCCGATGTGGCCTTGCGGCACGCCGCGGACTGCGTGGCGATGGTTGAGGAGCACCCCGGCGAGATGGCCGATTGGGATGGCGTGTTCGCGCACGAAGCGCTTGCGCGTGTCCTCGCTGCCACTGGTGAGCTGGATGCGGCCCGCGAGCAGCGCGAGGTCGCGCTCCGGCTTATGGCTGCGGTCGCGGACCCGGAGGATCGCGCCGTGTGCGAGGCGGAGCTCGCGGGCGGGCCGTGGTTCGGCATTGGCTGACCGTGTGCAGGGCCAGACCGGCACCGTGGGCCTGTACCTGATTTGGCCGGGTTGTGACCCTTACTTCGCTTGCCGCCCACCAGGCAGGCTTTGCGGGGCTCCTATACTCAATGCATGCGCATTGCCGTCATCGGCGCGGGCGCCGCGGGGCTGACTGCCGCCTACCGGCTGACCAAGGCGGGCCACCGGGTGATCGTGTACGAGGCGAACCCCTATGTGGGCGGGCGCGCGCACACCGAACACTTCGGGCCGGGGCATCACCTGGATACGGGTGCGGGGTGGCTGACGACGGCCTACACCCGTACGCTCGCGCTTTTCGAGGAGCTCGGGGAACGGGAACGGCTCCAGCCGCTGCGTGCGAGCGGCCCGGCCGAGCTGCTCCTCGGCGACCAGGTCTACATCAGCAACGGGCTGCCCCGGACGCCCTCGGGTGAGCACCTGGTACCGCCCGATGAACGGGAGCGGCTGCGAAGCTGGTTGCAATGGCTCGAGGGGTACCCGCCGCTGGGGTTCCGGACGTTCAACGACCACGAGACGGCGGAGGCGCACCTGGCCCCGGTAAGCCCCACGGCGGCCAGGTACCTTTTCGGCCCGATGTTCGAGGGGTTGTTCGCGCCGCTCTCGGAGCAATCGGCTGAATTCCTACGGTCGTGGATAGCGGCGAGCCGTGCCCGGTATTTCCAGGTGACCGAGGGCATGGACGCGCCGTGGAAGCGCGTTGCGAGCCACGTGGAGGTGCGGCTCAACGCGCGGGTGGAGATGATCCGCCAGGGTGGCATGCGGATGGAAGTCGTGGCGAACAGCATGGGCACGGAGTTCGACGGAGTAGTTGTCGCGGTGCCACCGCCGGCCGGCACGAGGTTTGTCACGCGGGCGATCGAGCCCCGCTGGGTCGCCCAGTTGAACTACGAGCACATTGCGTACACCGGCCAGTGCCGGCTATACTTGGCCATGCCCGGGGACGCGCCTGCCCGGCTGCACCGGCGGCCGATGCCGATGGGGCTGGTTGCCAGAGTGGAGTGGCAATCGGCGGGCGACGGCGCATGGGGGGCGTGCCCGCCGGGGTGGCAATGGGCGTTGATCTGTGGGAACGAGAGGCATAACCGGCACCTGGTGAACCTGCCGGATGGAGAGATCGCCGCGCACCTCTGGAGCGAGGCGGCGAAGACCGTGCCAGGCCTGCCCCCGCTGAAGTCGTGGAACGTCCGGCATGTGGTCCGCTGGACCGAGGCTGTCCCGACGATGGCGCCGGGGCACTTCACGCGGATGGCGGCGTACCAGCGGCGGCCGCCCCTGGTGTTTGCGGGCGACTGGACGCACCAGGGCTTTATCGAAGGGGCGGTGCGCTCGGGCGAGGCGGCGGCCGAGGCGTTCGGCCCGGGGTAGCCATCGCGGCCGCGACCTGAGCGTGTAGAATCCGCGGCATCTTCCCGGAGGCAACACACATGCGATTCCAGGACACCCCGGAGCTCGCCGAATGGCGCTCCACGGTCCGCAAGTTTGTCCAGGAGCACTGGCTGAAGGACTCGAAGGGCGACGAGGACGAGATGGCCATGATGGAAGGCGGCGGCGACCCGAACCGCACCAGGGCATGGCTGGATAAGCTCGCCGAAAACGGCTGGATTGCGCCGGCCTGGCCGAAGCAGTACGGCGGGGCCGACATGTCGGTGCTCGAGCAGTTCGTGCTGAGCCAGGAGCTCCACGAGGCCGGGGCGCCGACGAGCCGCCAGATGCTGAACCTGGTGGGCCCGACGATCATGCTGCACGGCACAGACGAGCAGAAAGCGGAACACCTGCCACCAATGCTGCGTGGCGAGGTCGCGTGGTGCCAGGGCTTCAGCGAGCCCGGGTCTGGCTCGGACCTGGCGAGCCTGCAGACGCGGGCTGTGCGCGATGGTGATGATTATGTCGTAAACGGCCAAAAGATCTGGACCTCCGGCGCGCACCGGGCCGACTGGATCTTCATGATGGCGCGCACCGACCCGGATGCGCCGAAGCACCGGGGCATCAGCTACCTGCTGGTGGACATGAAGACACCGGGCATCACCGTGCGGCCGCTCATCAACATGGCGAACGGCCACGTCTTCAACGAGGTGTTCTTCGAGGATGTGCGCGTGCCGGTGAAGAACCGGATCGGCGAGGAGAACCGCGGCTGGTATGTGGGGACGACAACACTGGACTTCGAGCGATCCAACATCGCCCGGGCGATCACCGCGCGCAAGAACGTCGAGAAGCTGGTGAAGTACGTGAAGGGACGGGCGGAGGCCGGGCAGCCGGTGAGCCCCGGCTACCGGCTGGAGATTGCTGACCGGGCGGTGGAAACGGCGATTTGCGAACTGCTCTCGTTCGTTGTGATCTCCATCCAGGCGCGTGGTGGCGTCCCGAACATGGAAGCCAGCATGTGCAAGATGTACGGGTCGGAGCTCTCGCAGCGGGTGGCGCTGACGAAGATGCACGTGACCGGCATGACCGGCCAGCTGCGCAGGTTCGAGGGGCCGGAAGCGGTGCTCGGGCACAGCGCGGCAATGGAGTACATGCAGGTTGTGCCGGCGACGATTGCGGCCGGCACGAGTGAGATCCAGCGCAACATCATCGCGACGCGCGGGCTCGGCCTGCCCCGCGGGTAGACGGTCCCACAACGGCACGCCCCTCCCGCGCCTGCGCGATAGGGGCGTGGTGCCGTGCGAGGCGAACATGGAACCAGGCATCAGGCTCGAATTCGTCGAAGACCTGATGGCGCGGCAGCGCGCCATCAGGCGGTTCACCGGGCAGGATGTGGACGACGCGCTGATCGGGCGGATCCTGCGCGCGGCAACCCGGGCCCCGAGTGCCCGGAACGTCCAGCCGTGGCGATTCATCGTGGTGCGCGAACGCGCCACCAGGCAGCAGCTTGGGGCGATCTTCGACGAGCTTGGCACGCGGATGTACGGCCAGGGCGCGCCGGACCGCACACCCTGGGAAGAGGTACCGGTGCTCATCGTGGTGTGCTCGGAGTACGCCTTCGGAGAGGGAGAAGCCGCGATGGCCGCGCTGGGGGCCTCGATCTACCCGGCAGTTCAGAACCTGCTGCTCGCGGCCGAGGCGGCGGGGCTGGGCACGGTCCTGACCACCCGCTGGAAGGCGCGCGAGGCGCAGCTGCGGCCGATCCTGGGCCTGCCGGACAGCATGGCAGTGCACGCGATCATCCCCATGGGCTGGCCCGACCGGCGGTACGGGAAGAACCGGCGGCGCCCGGTGGAGGAAGTCACCTACCGGGAGCGTTTCGGCCAGCCCTGGTGACCGTTCAGTGTCATCCGCCGCCGAGCGCCGGGACGATGGCGATTTCGGTCTCGGGCGCCACCGCATCGTGCAGGCCGAGCGCTACCACCTCGCCATCCAGGGCAAACGCCAGCTCCGGCCGGAGGCGGCCATCCTCCACAACACGTCCGTAGAAACCGGGGAATCGGGCATCGAGCGCACGCAGGACGGCGCCGATCGTCGTGCCCTCAACATCGATCTGCGGCGACCCCCCGCAGAGGCTGCGGAGGGTCGCCGGGATGATGACGCGGGCCATCAGGCGAGGCCGTTGAGTTCCTCGACCAGGCGCCGCGGCGACATCGGGAGGTCGGTGAAGCGATGGCCGGTTGCATCGGCGATGGCGTTCGCGATGGCAGCCAGGGGTGGCACGATGGGCACCTCGCCGACTCCGCGCACGCCGTAGGGGTGGCCCGGGTTCGGCACTTCGACGAGGATCGTCTCGATATTGGGCACGTCGAGGGTGGTCGGCATGCGATAGTCGAGGAAGCTCGCATTCGCGAGCCGGCCGGTCTCGTCGTAGAAGTACTCCTCGTTGAGCGCCCAGCCGATCCCCTGGACAGCGCCGCCCTGGATCTGTCCTTCGACGTAGGAAGGATGGATCGCGGTGCCGACATCCTGGACAGCGGTGTAGCGGAGGATGGTGACCTTGCCGGTGTCGGGGTCGACCTCGACATCGACGATGTGGGTGCCAAACGCACCACCGGCGCCGCGCGCGAGAAGCGAGGCCTTGCCCGTGATCGGGCCGCCGGTGCGGGCTGACTGGGCCGCCATCTCCTTGAACGTGAGCTGCCTGGTGGAGTCCTTGAGGCAACGCAGCACACCGGATTCGTAGACGACGTCTTCCTCGGGCACGCCCCAGAGTTTCGCCGCCCGGGCGACCATCTGGCGGCGGATGTCCATGCCGGCTTCGAAGACGGCGAGACCGGAGGCGAACGTGGTGCGGCTGCCGCCGGTCACGTCGTTGTGGCCGATGGAGTCGGTATCGACCACGGAAGGGCGGATGGTGTCGTAGGGGACGCCGAGCGTTTCGGCGAGCTGCATGGCGAGGGACGCGCGCGTGCCGCCGATATCAGTTGAGCCCTCGACCAGGTTGATGGTGCCATCGGTATTCACGGCGACCACCACGCTGGACTGCATGCCGCCGTTGAACCAGTAGCCGGAGGCGACGCCCCGGCCGCGGTTCGGGCCCTCGATGGGAGAGCGGTAGTGGGGCGAGTTCAGGGCCGCCTCGACAACCTCTTCGTTGCCGATGCGCGGGAAGGCGATGCCGTTCACCATGCGCGTGCCCTGCCTGGACGCGTTCACCTTGCGGAATTCAAGCGGGTCGACCTTCTGGTGCTTCGCCAGTTCATCGACGACGCTTTCGATGGCGAACGCGGCGGCGGGTGCGCCGGGTGCGCGGTAGGCCGCCACTTTCGGCTTGTTCACAACGACGTCGTAGGCGTGGAGATCGAAGTTCTCCACGTTGTAGGGAGAGAGCATGGTCATGGAGCCAGCGCCGACAGGGGAGCCGGGGAAGGCGCCGGCCTCGTAGCAGAGGGTGGCCTGGACGGCAGTCAGCCGGTCGCCCTTCGCCGAGGCTTTGACCTTGATGTAGGTACCGCTGGTGGGGCCGGTGGCCTCGAACACCTCGGTGCGGCTCATGGTGGCCTTCACCGGGCGGCCGCTCTTTTTCGAAAGCAGCGCAGCGACGGGATCGAGGTAGATCGGGAGCTTGCCGCCGAATCCTCCGCCAATTTCCATCGGCACGACCTTGACGTGGTTGATGGGCAGCTTGAGGACTTCGGAGACGAGGCCCCGCACGGCGAATGCGCCCTGGGTGCTGGTCCAGATGGTCAGCGTGCCATCGGAGTTCCAGTTGGCGGTGGACGTCTGGGGCTCGATGTAGCCCTGGTGGACCATTTTCGTGGTGAACTCGCGTTCGATGACGACGTCGGCACTGGCGAAGGCCGCTTCGACATCACCGCCAGCAAAGCGGTTGTAGGTCGCGATGTTGGAAGGCTTCTCGCTGAGCTCGCCGGTCATCAGCGTCTTTGTGCGGCGCGACTCGTTGAGGAGCGGAGCATCGTCGCGCATCGCATCGCGCACGTCGAGGACGGGCGGCAGGGCTTCGTACTCGACCCTGATCTTCGCGAGCGCGAGCTCGGCGACGTGGGGGCTGGCGGCGGCGACAGCGGCGATGGCATGGCCACGGTAGAGGGCCTTATCGGAAGCGAGGATGTTGTCGCTGACTTCCTTGACGTTGACGGCGCTCTCGCCGAGCTCCTCGATCTTGTCGGCGGCGGTGGGAAGGTCCCGGTGGGTGACAACAGCGAGCACGCCGGGATGCTTCTCGGCCTCGCTGGTATCGATCGAGAGGATGCGCGCATGGGCGTGGGGGCTGCGGAGGATCTTCGCATGGATGAGGCCGGGAAGGTGGATATCGGCGCCGTACTGGGCCTTGCCAGTCACTTTTTCGACGCCATCCGGGCGGATTGGACGGGTGCCGATGACGGAGTAGGTGGGGCGTTCGGCTGTGGTCACGTTAGTTCGCCTCCTGCATCCGGGCGGATGCTTTCATGACGGCTCTGACAATCTTGTCGTAGCCCGTGCAGCGGCAGAGGTTTCCGGCGAGCCAGAAGCGCACCCGGTGTTCATCGGGGTTCGGCTCGCGGTCGAGAAGCGCACTTGCCGACATGATGAACCCGGGCGTGCAGATGCCGCACTGGAGTGCCGCCTCTTCGAGGAACGCCTGCTGGAGCGGGTGGAGCTGGTCACCATGAGCCAGCCCCTCGATGGTGGTCACCTCGGCGCCCTGCGTCTCGACGGCGAGGACGCAGCAGGCGTTCACGACCCGGCCGTTCAGCATGACGCTGCAGGCGCCGCAGTTCCCGTTGTTGCAGCCTTCCTTGGTCCCGGTGAGGCCAATGTCATCGCGAAGGACTTCGAGGAGGCTCTGGCGGGGCTCGGCGAGGAACTCGATCTCCTCACCGTTGAGTCGAGCCTGGATATGCATTTTCGACATGGGCTAGCGGGCCTCCTGGAGTCGCTGGAGCGCCCCTTCGAGCGCCCGGATGGTGAGGATCTTCGCCAGGTGCTTGCGCTGGGCGACGCTGCCGCGCATGTCATCGATCGGTGTGGCGGCATCGGATGCGGCCTGGCCGGCGGCAGCGAAGGCCTCGGGGCCGGCGGGCCTGCCCACCAGCGCAGCCGCGGCCGCGGGAACCATGATCGGCGTGGGTGCGACCGCGCCGAGCGCCACGCGGGCATCTTCGATGGTGGTCCCATCGCTCGCGAGCTGGATGCGGACGCCCGAGCTGGTAACCGCGATATCCATCTCGTTCCGCGGGATGAAGCGGTGGTAGTAGGCGGCAGAGCGTGCCGGCTGGGCCGGGATGCGGATGCTGATGAGGAGCTCGCCGGGCCGGAGGTTGTTCCGGCCAGGGCCAGCGAAGAATTCCTCGGCCGGGAGCTCACGCTGACCCGAGGACGAGGCGATGTTGAGGCGGGCGCCAAGCACCATGAGGGCCGGCGAGGAATCGGCGGCGGGGCTTGCGTTGCAGAGGTTGCCGCCAAGGCTCGCGCGCGACTGGATGGCGGTGCCGCCGATGATGGACGCAGCATCGACGAGGGCGGGCAGCTTTTCGCGCACCGGCGGGTCTTCGTAGATGCGGGCCAGTGGGACGGCCGCGCCCACCTCAAGCGAGCCATCAGGCCGGAACGACATCGCCATCATCTCGGGGATGTGCTTCAGGTCGATGACCTGATCGCACTGCTTGCGACCTTCGCGGAGCTGGATGATGACATCGGTGCCACCGGCGAGCATGAGCGACCGCTTTCCGTTGCCGAGGGCTGCAAACGCTTCGGCAAGGGAACGCGGCGCGACGTAGTCAAACGCTTCCATGCACCATCCTTGGATGAGGAGTTGCCCGCAGAAAAGGGAGATTGCGGAGCTTCGTGACGGTGAAAAGGATCATAAGGCCCCCGCGACGGCTTGTCTTGGACGGCCCTTGCGGCGGCTTGCGGGTAAGATTCGCCGGAATGAAGCGTCCGCTGCTGCTGACAGCCCTCGTGGTGTCCGTGTTCGTGGGCCTCTCCACATCGGGGATGGCGCGGGCGGACGAGGGCTGGGTCATCACCGGCTTCACGATCGAATACCGGATTGGCAACGACGGGACGCTCGCGGCGAAGGAGACAATCCGCGCCGACTTCGGGTCGCTCTCGAAGCACGGGATCTTCCGCTACTTCTACGAGCGCGTGCCTTGCGGCGAGCCGATTGCGGGTGCCCAGCAGCCGATTTACAGCTGCCCCCCGGGGAGCAACCGCGAATACGAGTACGACATCCAGGATGTCACCCGACTCGACGGCACGAAGTGGAAGTACGAGGTCTCGCGGGAGTCGGGCAAGGTCACGGTCAAGATTGGCGACGCCGACGTGTTCGTCTCGGGGCCACAGGACTATGTCATCACGTACACCGTCAGGGGGGCGCTCGACGCGTACGAGGACCACGGCGAACTGTACTGGGACGCGACGGGCGAGTGGCCGGTGAGCATTCTCCAATTCCGCATCACGGCGACGCTCCCTGGAGCCGCGACGGCGTACGCCGTCTGCTACCAGGGGTACGCGAACTCGAACGAACAGTGCCCGGCCTCGGCCGAGGCCAATGTGGCGAC
Source organism: uncultured Anaerolineaceae bacterium (assembly GCA_964648195.1). Classification (GTDB taxonomy): domain Bacteria; phylum Chloroflexota; class Dehalococcoidia; order Tepidiformales; family Tepidiformaceae; genus Amarobacter. The sequence goes on from CAZYLL010000032.1 coordinate 18,503, forward strand.
CTTCGAGAGCAACCGTGAACTTGCGTGGCAGGAGCAGGTGACGATCGCCGTTGGCTGGCGCGAGCCGGTGGTCGCGATCGCGCCGCCGATGCTCGAAGAACGGCTCACGGCGGGCGACCTGTTCACGCTGGACGTGCTGGAATGGGCCGGGCTGTTGCTGAGCCTGGTGACGGGCGTGGTAGTCGCGGGGTCGGCCTGGTGGCGGTATGGGCGTGACCGGGCGTACACCTCGGTGTACTACCTGACACAGAATCCCGAGGAGCGCACGAAGCCTCTCTTCGCGCGCCAGCAGGTGGTGGTGGAGTATCTGCCTCCGGAGGAGCTGAAGCCCGCCCAGATGGGCGTGCTGCTGGACGAGCGCGCCGACACGCTCGACGTGACCGCGACGATCGTTGATCTCGCGGTGCGCGGTTACCTGCACATCACCGAACTTCCCAAGAAGGGGTGGTTTGGCAGCAACGATTGGAAGCTGACCAGGAAGCAAGATGCCACCGGCCTCAACGCTTTCGAGAAGAAGGTGTTCGATTCGCTCTTCAAATCAGGCGACGAAGTGGAGATGTCGGACCTGCGGTACAAGTTCGCGGCGGACCTGGAGAAGGCGAAGGAGCTCATCTACGACGATGCGATGAAGCGGAAGTGGTTCACGATGAAGCCCGAGACGGCGCGCGGGATGTGGGTGATCGTGGGGATCGCGTTGCTGTTCCTCGGGGCCGGGCTGGCCGCGTTCGCCGGGCTCTATCTCGGCCGGGCGCTGATGCCCCTTGGCCTGGTGCCGGCCGGGATTGCGATGCTGGTCCTGTCCCGGTCGATGGCGAAGCGGACGGCGGCGGGTAGCGAGATGCTGCGGCGGGTGCTGGGCTTTCGCCTGTACATCGCGACGGCCGAGAAGCACCGCCAGGAGTTCAATGAGCGCGAGAACATCTTCGCCCGGTACCTGCCGTTCGCGATCGTGTTCGGCTGCGTCTCGAAGTGGGCGAAGGCATTCGAGGGACTGGACGACCAGGTCCAGCAGTCGACTTCGTCGTGGTACTCGGGCACGGGTCCGTTCCGGGTAGCGGCATTTTCGAGCGGATTACAGAGCTTCTCGAGCTCGGTGTCGAGCACGCTGGCCAGCACGAGGTCCAGTTCCGGCGGGTCAGGCTTCTCCGGCGGCTCGAGCGGCGGCGGCGGCGGTGGGGGCGGCGGCGGGAGCTGGTAGGCGTTACCACCGCACCGCGTCCCGCGTTGTCCGTCGAGAGAGCTTGCGCCCGCCAGAACATCTGTTCTATGCTGTGCGGCCATGCCGCGGTTCTACGAAGGAGACACCATGCAAACCTCGCTGTATCACCTCCAAATCAACGTCCGAGGGGAAAACCTCCCCTTCTACCGCGACCTCATGTCGTTCCTCGGCTGGATGACGCTGATGGACGAGGAAGCGTTTTTCGGGACGGCGGCCAGCAATGGGGCGAGCCTCTGGTTCATCGGGCAGGTGAAGGACACTCCGAACGACTACGACGGTCCCGGTGTGAACCATATTGCGATTGGCGCCGGTTCGCAGGCCGATGTGGATGCGACGGTGGCGTACCTGAAGGGCCGCGGCGTGCCCGCGCTGTTCGAGACGCCCCGGCACCGGCCGGAGTTTTCGCAGGGGCCTGACCAGACCTACTACCAGGTGATGTTCGAATCTCCGGACAGGGTCCTCTTCGAGGTTGTGTACACCGGGCCGAAGCAAGGGTAACGCGGTCAGCGATCGAGCCAGTCCCGGAGGCGGTGCGGCACATTGGTAATGATGCCATCGACGCCGGCCTCCACCACACGGGCCCAGTCCTCAGCCGAATCGGCCGTCCAGCACCAGACGGTCACCTGGCGTCGTTTCGCCTTCTCGATGAGGGCGCGGTCGATGGCGGCATGGTGGATGGAAACCGCCTGCCCGTTCCGCTTGATGAGCGCGCCAAGGAGGCGGTCGACCTCCTGGCCTGAGACCGGGGGCGAGATGATTGCTGCGGAGACGCGTGGCTGGGTAGCGCGGGCGCGCTCCACCATTTCCGGGTTGAAGGAGTGGATGGCGGTCCAGGCTTCGGCGTTGTGCCGCTTGATGACCTCCACGACTGCGTCCACGCACCGCTGATCCTGCTCCGGGTCATCCGGTGTGGCCTTGAGTTCGCACATGACGGTGAGGCGGCCATCGACGAGGGCGAGCACCTGGTCGAGGGTCGGCACGGGCTCGCCGTCCCCGGCGTTCGCTGCCTGGAGCTCGGCCAGCGTCTTCTCTTTCACCGGGCCGCTCAGGTCCGTCGTCCGATCGACCGTGTCGTCGTGCATGAGCACGGGCACGCCATCGGCGCAGAGCTGGACATCGATTTCCATGGCTTCCGCGCGGGCATCGAGGCAGGCGCGGACGCCGGCGAGGGTATTCGCCGGCGCCTCGCCGGCGGCGGCGGCGTGACCGATGACGAGGACGTAGGGTTTCATGGGAGCACTGTACCGCCGGGGCCGGGCTGATGGCAGATCCCGCGGGGAGGCAACTGTGAGCGAAGTCACGCTCCCGGGGGTTGTTGCCCGGGGTGGTGTGGTGCGCCGGGGAGGCGTTTTCGCGAGATGTCCCGGCCGAAGCGGGTCATGCGGAAGGTGCGTTCGGCGAAGGTCTTCGGACTGAGCGGGCGGCGTGGCAGGGCAGCCAGCTCCCGGAGGGCGGCGCCAAAGCCGCCCATCACCGGCTGTCCATGGCCAGGAAGGCCGAGCTCAGGAGCGACGGCCGCGAACTGGCGGATGGAATCGAGGTATTGCTGGTCATCGTGGTTGGCGAGGCGCATGGAGCGAGTGAGCTCGCCGCCATGGCTGATGACGAGGTCGCCGACGAAGGCGGCTCCCAGGCGATCGACCACAAAGCAGCAGGAGCCCGGGGTGTGGCCCGGGACGGGGACGGCCCTGATGCCGGGCAGGACCTCGGTCTCATGGTCGATGGGGAAGTCAACCGGGACATCTGCGCGGTGGGAGCGGTCCATGCGGCCGGCGAGGAAGCGGGCGACGTGGGTGCGGCCAACGGTGGTGTGGAGGAACGCCTGTCCATCGCGGACGAGGCAATCGCCGCGGCCGATATACAGCCGGGCGCCAGTGGCAGAGCGGACTGCCGCGGCGGCGCCGGAGTGATCGCGGTGCCGATGGGTGAGGAGGATGGCGGAGAGGCGGCCACCGTGGGCGTGGATCCCGGCGAGGATGGCGCCAGCACTCGAGGCGAAGCCGGTATCGACCAGCGCGAGCTGGCCGTCATCGGCCTCCACCAGGTAGACGTTGGACCCGCGGGTGCCGTGGAGCCACCAGAGTCCTGGTGCGAGCAGGTCGGCCAAGGTGGATACCCCCTTAGCGGTTGAGCTTACCGTGGTACGGCGTTGTGGGGAGGGCGGGGCGGGTTCGCGGAGGAAGGAGAAGGAAACGAGCCCTCCGGGTGGGAGGGCTCGTCGAGAGCGTGCGCGTAGAGGGGTTGGTAGCGGGGGAGGGATTCGAACCCCCGGCCTTCGGGTTATGAGCCCGACGAGCTACCACTGCTCCACCCCGCGACCTGAGCGGTGCGAAGTTGGGTGCACCTTAAGTTCTGAAGAGCGAAGTACTGCGTGGGAATCATAGAAACAAGTCTTCAATGCAGGTCAAGCCCTCGACCATTAGTACGCCTCAGCTGAACACATTACTGTGCTTACACCTGGCGCCTATCGAACAGGTAGTCTTCCTGTGGTCTTACCCGATTAACTCGGTGGGAGCCCTCATCTTGAGGTCGGCTTCGCACTTAGATGCTTTCAGCGCTTATCCGATCCGGACATGGCTACCGGGCAGTGCTCCTGGCGGAACAACCCGCACACCAGCGGTCCGTTCACCCCGGTCCTCTCGTACTAGGGGCAACTCCTCTCAAGGCTCCTACGCCCACGGCGGATAGAGACCGAACTGTCTCACGACGTTCTGAACCCAGCTCGCGTACCGCTTTAATGGGCGAACAGCCCAACCCTTGGGACCTACTCCAGCCCCAGGATGCGACGAGCCGACATCGAGGTGCCAAACCTTGCCGTCGCTGTGGACGCTTGGGCAAGATAAGCCTGTTATCCCCGGGGTAGCTTATATCCGTTAAGCCACGGCCCTTCCACTCGGTACCGTAGGATCACTTTGACCGGCTTTCGCCCCTGCTCGACGTGTTTGTCTCGCAGTCAAGCTCCCTTATGCCAATGCACTCAGCGGGTGATTTCCATCCACCCTGAGGGAACCTTTGTGCGCCTCCGTTACATTTTAGGAGGCGACCGCCCCAGTCAAACTGCCCACCAGACACTGTCCTCACGCTTGCTCGCGAGTTAGAAAGCAGATCAGAGAAGGGTGGTATTTCAAGGATGGCTCCACGCTGCCCGAAAGCCTCGCTTCGTCGCCTCCCACCTATCCTACGCATCTCAGACCCACTCCCAGTGCCAAGTTGCAGTAAAGCTCCACGGGGTCTTTTTGTCCTGCCGCGGGTCAACCGCATCTTCACGGTCAATTCAATTTCGCCGGGTCCTTCGTTGAGACAGTGCCCAGATCGTTACGCCTTTCGTGCGGGTCGGAACTTACCCGACAAGGAATTTCGCTACCTTAGGACCGTTATAGTTACGGCCGCCGTTCACCGGGGCTTCAGTTCAAGCCTTGCAGCTCTCCCCTTAACCTTCCGGCACTGGGCAGGCGTCAGCCCCTATACGTCAGCTTTCGCTTTTGCAGAGACCTGTGATTTTGATAAACAGTCGCCTGGGCCTGCTCACTGCGGCCTCCGGATGCTTCCAAAGTGAATTTGTACACAACCAGAGGCGATCCTTCTCCCGAAGTTACGGATCCAATTTGCCGAGTTCCTTAACGAAGGTTCTCCCGATCCCCTTATGGTGCTTACCACCACCTACCAGTGTCGGTTTGCGGTACGGGCGCAATGGTAACTAGCAGCGAGGCTTTTCTCGCCAGCGTGGGCTGAGCCCCCTCGCTTTGACAAAGTCTCTACTCGTCCCGGCCCCTCAGCTTGGCCTCACCAGGGATTTGCCTCCGGTGAGACGCCTACAGACCAGGAACGGACCATGTCCAGTGGGCCCGCGGGACCTACCCTCCTGGGTCCCCCCTCTGCATCAAACGCTACCAACGCGGTGCTGGAATACTAACCAGCTGTCCATCGCCTACGCCTTTCGGCCTCGGCTTAGGCCCGACTAACCCTACGCGGATT
>CAZYLL010000033.1:0-22673 GCA_964648195.1 uncultured Anaerolineaceae bacterium
CTCCTGCTACCGGCGCCCGTAACCCATTGAAGAGAAACCAATTGTCTATACAGTTTCCCGCTGCTTCCGACTGTCTCGCATGTCTTCGGACCTGATCAGCGGCCTCTCCCACACGCCGCACGGCCCGCGCTCCACCTCCGCTTTGCGCCGGCGCTGCGCCGCCTACGTCCCCGACTGCCAGCTCGTTAGGTAGTGTTTCTGCTCCTCGGTCAGGTAGTCGATCTGCACGCCCATCGCGTGCAACTTCAACCGCGCAATTTCCTCATCCACTTCCGGCGGCAGCTCATAGACCTTCTTCTCCAGCCGCGTCGCGTTCTCCGCAATCCACTCCGCACCGAGCGCCTGGTTCGCGAACGACATGTCCATCACCGCCGCCGGGTGCCCCTCGGCCGCGGCCAGGTTCACCAGCCGGCCCTCGCCCAGCAGGAACAGCTTCCGCCCGTCCTGCAGCCGGTATTCGTCCACCGATTCCCGGACGCGCTTCTTGCCCTCGCTCAGCGCACCCAGCGCCTTCAGGTTGATTTCGCTATCGAAGTGCCCGCTGTTCGCCAGGATCGCCCCGTCCTTCATCACCTCGAGGTGCTGACGATCGATCACGTTCATGTCCCCGGTCAGCGTCACGAAGAAGTCGCCCTCCCGCGCCGCATCGGCCATCGGCATCACCCGGTAGCCGTCCATCACCGCCTCCAGCGCCTTCACCGGGTCGACTTCGGTCACGATCACCTGCGCGCCCATGCCCCGGGCCCGGGCCGCCACCCCCCGGCCGCACCAGCCATAGCCAGCCACGACGAAATTCTTCCCTGCCAGCAGCACGTTCGTCGCCCGGACAATGCCGTCCACTGTCGACTGGCCCGTCCCGTAACGGTTGTCGAAGAGGTGCTTCGTGTCCGACTCGTTGATCGCCACGATCGGGTAGCCCAGCGCACCCGCGGCCGCCATCGCCCGCAGCCGAATCACTCCAGTTGTGGTCTCTTCCGTGCCGCCGACCACGCCCCGCAGCAAATCCCGCCGGTCTTTGTGCAGCGTCGCCACAACATCCGCGCCGTCGTCCATGGTCAGTTGTGGCCCGTGCTCAAGCGCCTGGTGGATGTGCCGGTAGTAGGTCTCGTTGTCCTCTCCGCAAATGGCGAACACCGGGATCCCGCACTCGGTCACCAGCGCTGCAGCCACGTCGTCCTGCGTCGAAAGCGGATTGCTCGCGCACAGCCGCAGGTCCGCGCCGCCTTCGCGCAACGTGATCGCAAGGTTCGCCGTCTCCGTGGTGACGTGGAGGCAGGCCGTCATCCGGATGCCCTTCAGCGGCTGCTCACGCCGGAAACGCTCGCGGATGAGCCGCAACACCGGCATCTCGCGCTCGGCCCACTCAATCCGCCGGATGCCCTCGGCGGCAAGCCGCGGGTTGGCAATGTCACTCGGTACCGACACAGGGATCTCCTCACGCGGGCCGGACTCGGGGCCGCAGGTTGGGTTGGTTCGGGTCAATCGTGAAGCGTCACGAGGCTTCCATCATACTTGCGCCCCCGGATTGCGGCACGAATCCGCCGCAGCGCCGAACCCACCCCCGATGGGTCGCGCCGCGCCGCGCTGGCCTCCACCAGATGGCACACCTCGCGATAGCCCAGCCGCGCATATGCCGCCACCGCTGGCGTGTTGTTCGGGTCCACCGTCAATACAACGTGGTCGCAATACTCAAGGAGCGCCTCGGTTACCGCGCTCGTCGCGGCGGTCGCGTACCCATGCCCCCGGTACGAAGGGTGCGTGAACACGTTGCCCACCACGGCCACGCCTTCGTGCCGCGAAACCACGTGCGTGCCCGCCGCCGCAACCAGCCGCCCGTCCTTCACGACGCCCCGGTACACCCCATTGTCAATGTGGTCCGGCACGTAGTAGCTCGGTCCACCCTCGCTTCCGTACAGGCTGTTCAACTTCCGGATGTCGAGACCCGAAAGCACCACCGTCGCAATCTCATGCACGGGCGCGAACGAATGCCGGTCGACCCCCATCCGGATCATGGGCTGCTGCGTCGCCAAACGGTACACCCGCCGCAGGGCCTCCAGGTGCTGCGGCTGGCACGTCGCATACGTTTGCGCCGTCCCGGGGTGGATGGTCAGGATCGCCAGGACTGCATCCGGGTCGCCCATCACGAAGGTCGCGTCGCCCAGCCCGCCCCGGCTGTGCAGAACGAGCCCGGTCCCGGTCGTTCCGCGCGCGTAATACCAGCGCGTCCGTGGAAAGAGCGCGGGTTCCAGCTGCCCGAGCGCATAGGCCGTGTATTCCACCCGGGGGGCGAGGATCGAGCGGATGGCCTGCGGGTCCGTCAGGGGCTGGACCACATAATCCAGCCGCCTCCGCGCAACCCCCTGCCACCGGACCTCGCGTTCCGCCATCAGTCATCGACCTCAAAGTGCGTGAGTTCCCGGAACTGCCGGTACCGCGCCTCCACTTCCTCCCGGGTCAGCGTCAACAACCGCGATGGCCCCACCCCTTCGACCGAAAATGACGCGACCGTGGACCCATAGATGATTGCCCGCCGGATGTCGCGCCGCGTTACCTCGCCCACCGTATCCAGGTAGCCGAGGAACCCCCCCGCGAACGCATCCCCCGCGCCCGTCGGGTCCACCACTTCTTCGAGCGGATAGCCCGGCGCGACGAAGTAGTCCTCCCCGCTCACGAAAGCGGCTCCATATTCGCCCAGCTTCACGATGACGCCCTTCACGCCGTTCGAAACCAGGTCGCGGCCCGCCTTCGCGATGCTCGGCATCTGCGCCAGCTCGCGCACCTCGCTCTCGTTGAGCGTCACGAAGTCCGCTTGCTGGATCGTCTGCCGCAACTCGTCTGGCGTCTCATCGATGAACATCTTTATGGTGTCGACCAGCGTCACCTTTGGCTCGCGCAGCCCCGAAAGCAATTCGCGCTGGTACACCGGGTGGCCCGCGGCGAGGCACGCTGCCGTGCAGTCGTCCCACTCCGGCAACAGCGGCGGCAGGTGGTCGATGCTCACCCCCAGCTCCGGGTACCACGTCTCCCGCGAGTTCATGTCGTAGCTGTAGCGCGCCCCCCAACGGCTCGTCTTTCCGCCGGGAATGATCTGCAAACCAGAAAGGTCGATCCCCGGGCGCTCCAGCTTTCGGCGCATCTCGTCGGGAAAGTCCTCGCCCACGACGGCCAGCAGCCGAACGTCCGTGAAAAGCGACCCGGCAAGCGCGGCACACGTGGCCGAACCACCGAGCGAGTTCGTCACCTTCGTGAACGGCGTCTCGATGTCGTCGATCGCCACCCACCCCGATACCAGCATCGTCATCCCGTTACTCCCAGCCGGCGCGCCAGGATCGGCCCCAGCCGCCGCCGGTTTTCCTCGTCAATCATCTCCGGAGCTGTCACCAGGGCCGCATCGAGCGCCCTCGAACACCCGCACGCCTCGCGTCCTGGCAACGACCTTGCCAGGTTCCGCACGGCCTCCTGTGCCGTCGCGACGTTCTGCCTGAGCGTCTCGAAAACCGTCCGCGCGTCAACCGCCTCGTGGCCTGCGTGCCCCGCGTCGTAGTCCGTGACTGCCGCCAGCGTCGCATAGCAGAGCTCCGCCTCCCGGGCGAGCTTCGCCTCAGGCAGTGCGGTCATCCCCACGATGCTCGCGCCCCAACCGCGCTGCAGTTCACCCTCGGCGCGGGTCCCGAACGCCGGCCCTTCGATGACGACGTACGTGCCACTCCGGTGCACCGTTGCCCCGGCGGCCACTGCCCCCGCCGCTGCCGCCGCTCGCATTGCCGGGCAGAACGGTTCCGCGAACGCAATATGCGCAACCACACCATTCCCAAAGAAAGTCGCGGGCCGTCCGCCGTTCGTCCTATCGATCAATTGGTCCGGGGTCACCATGTGCCCTGGCTCGTAATCCCCGCGCAGGCTCCCGACGGCGGAGATGGACACCACCCGCTCGACCCCGAGTTCCTTGAGCGCCCAGAAATTCGCCCGCTGGGGCAACTCCGATGGCAGCAACCGGTGCCCTCGGCCGTGCCGTGCGAGAAAGGCCACCCGGGTTCCTTCCAGCATCCCGATTCGGATCGCGTCGCTCGGCCGCCCAAATGGCGTGTCGACCTCCACCTCCTCGATGGCGCCGAGCCCGGGCATGTCGTAGAACCCCGAACCGCCGATGACCGCAAGGGGAATCGAACCTGTCACGCGCTCCCTGTCTTGAGGAGATACCCGAAGTGTACGGCTTCAGCGCCAATCATGGCTGCGCGATGACCCTCGCGAGCGTCCGCTCGTACGGCGGCCAGGCCACCCCTCGCTCCGTGACAATCGCCGTGATCAGCCCCGCCGGGGTCACGTCGAAGGCGGGGTTGTAGGCGCCGATGCCATCGGGACTCCAGCGGTGCGCTCCAAATCCGCCAACCTCATGCTCCGGCCGGAACTCGATCGGGATACCCTCACCGCTTTGACAACCCGGGTCGATCGTGGTTCGCGGCGCCGCGATGTAGAACGGCACGTGGTGCCGCGCCGCCACCACTGCCAGCCCGTACGTCCCGATCTTGTTCGCGCTATCACCGTTCATCGCTATCCGGTCCGCCCCCGTGATGACCGCCTGCACCTTCCCCGATGCGATCAGGGCCGCCGCGGCAGTATCAGGCAGCAGCGATGCTGGGATGCCTGCCCGCGTCAGCTCCCACGCCGTGAGCCGTGCCCCCTGCAACAACGGGCGCGTTTCCGTCGCGTAGCAGTGGACCAGGCGGCCTTCCTCGTGGGCCACGCGGATGACGCCCAGCGCCGTACCAATGCCGCCGGTCGCCAGTGCCCCAGCATTGCAATGCGTGAGCACCGACGCGCCCCGCTCCAGCAGCGCCGCCCCGTGCCGCCCGAGGGCCAGGTCCTCGCGAAGGCGCCGCTCCATGTGTGCGCGCGCCAGATCCCAGAGCACCCCGCGCCGTTCTCCCGGCATCACTGCCAGTGCCGTCTCGAGCGCCCTCGCCACGCCCCACGAAAGCTCCACGGCCGTCGGCCTGGTCCGCGCAATCTCCCCGGCGGCTCCCCGAAGCTCAGCATCGCCCACGCCGCGCTCCTCGGCGGCCACCGCCACGCCCGCCATCCCGCAGGTCCCCAGGAGCGGCGCGCCCCGCACCCGCAGGGCCGCGATCGCCTCGCACATCGCATCGACCGTGTCGATCCGGCGCCACACCTCGCGCGCCGGGAGCTCCGACTGGTCCAGGATCTCAACCGCTGGCGGCGCCAGCCTCACCGGCGAAAAGCTCTCCATCACGCCCAGTCTACCGCCAGTGTTATCGTGCGGACCGCACCGAACGCTCCACCTCTTCGAGGTCACGCAAGAGGTTTGCTCGCGTCCGCGGCTTTACCTCCCGGAGCACTTCGCCGACATGCCGATTGAGCGTCACCGCTACCGAATCCACCAGGCTTCGGCCCGATGCTGTCAACTCAAGGCGCACCGCCCGCCGGTCGCCCAGGTCCCGCTTCCGCGAGATGTGTCCCGCCCGCTCGAGCCGGTCGAGCACACCCGTGACGGTCTGCGATTGTTGCGAAAGATAGTCCGCCACCAGGTGCGGCTGCGGCCGTTCGAACGAGTCAATCGCGAGCAACGTCACCGCCTGGACAAACGTCACTTCGTGGTCGCGCATCAGCCGCTGGTCAAGCTCCCGAACTGTTGCGTTTGTTGTCCTGTAGAGGCTGGTTACCAGTGCCAGGTCATCTCCCGATTCCACATCCATGTCTCGATGGTAGCACTGCGGGTCAGCAACGCATGGGTAAGTCACAACGCGAAGACCGATCTGTCACGCTTCGTTCCGGCCCCCGCCCCACACCCTCAACCCAAATGCCGCCGTAGTCTCCAGACTCAGTACGTCAGCACGCTGGAGACCGCATACCCGTCGAGCCTCGCCCGTCCCCCCAGCGCCTCCAGCTCCACGGCAAACCCGAAACCTGCCACCACCCCACCGATCAGCTCGACCAGCTTGGCCGTCGCCAGCGCCGTGCCGCCCGTCGCCAGCAGGTCGTCCACGATGTACGCGCGGGCTCCCTCGGCAAGCGCGTCCTGGTGGATGTCCAGCCGGCTCTCGCCGTATTCCAGCGAATACTCCACCGTCTGCCGCGCCGCCGGCAGCTTCCCTTCCTTCCGGACGGGCACGAAAGGCAGTCCGAGGCGGTCGGCCACCGGCGCTCCGAACACAAATCCGCGGGACTCGATCCCTACGACCGCCTCCGCCTGCCATGTCCGCGCGTCCTCGGTCAGCGCGTCGAGCACTTCCCGGAATGCCGCCGGTTCAGCCAACAGGGGTGTGATGTCCCGGAACAGGATTCCGGGCCGGGGAAAGTCTGGCACATCGCGGATATAGGCTTTCAGGTCCATCGCCGCGATGATACCCCTGCCCCGTCTACGCTGCGATGAACCCCAGCTGGTCCCACCGCTGCCCCAGCAGCTCCTCGTGCGGCACCCCCAGCCACCCATCGATGACGGTGGCGTACACCCTCCGGAAGTCGGTGGTGTAGGGCACGTTTCCATCGTCCACGAGCGCGGCCAGGTTCGGCGCATCTCCGTAGAGGCCGCCGCGCACCCCGTTCCCCAGTGCGAACAGCACGCTCCCGGCGCCGTGGTCCGTGCCGCCATTGGCGTTCTCAGCCACGCGGCGACCGAATTCGCTCCACGTCAGCACCAGCACGTCATCCGCTTTCCCGTGAGCCACCAGGTCCTGGTAGAACGCCGTCAGCCCGGCATCGAGCGTCTCCATCAGCCCCGCATGCTCCGTGGCCTGGTTGTTGTGCGTGTCGAACCCACCCAGCGTGATGTGTCCGACTCGCATCCCAAGGTCGCCCACGATCGCCTCTGCCAGCAACGAAAGCCCCGACCCGAACGAAGAGTCCGGGTACTCCACGGCAGGCACGTACGCACGGTCGACCTCCTGCAGGAGCCGGGAGCTCGACATCGCCGTCTCCACCGTCGTCTCGAGCAGGGCCCCGTACGGCGAGGCTGCCGGGTACTGCTCGTAGAGCTTCAACATCGTGGCCGTCCGCGCATGGCCGGGGTCCGCAAGCCGGCCGTTCACCTTCACCCCGTAGTCCTCCGGGCTTCGCACCGATGGCACCGCCACCTTCGAAGTCCGCATCTCCTCCGGCGTCGAGGCGCCAACGTTGAACCCCAGGAACGGGTCGTGCTCGTCGCTCTCCAGCTTCTCCAGCGTACGGCCCAGCCAGCCGTTATCGAGCTCCATCTTCGGGTCACCCGCCTGCCAGATGGCCATCGACTTGAAATGGCTGTAGTTCTGGCCCGGGTATCCGACGCCACGCACGACCGCCAGTTTTCCCGCATCCCACAGCCCCTTCATCCCCGTGAGCGCAGGGTTGAGCCCGAACCCCTCGCTCAGCGGCAGCACCGCATCCTCGGCAATCCCCAGCATGGGCCGCGCCGACCGGTACGCCGGGTCCGAAGCTGGCACCAGTGTGTTCAGCCCGTCGTTGCCTCCCGCCAGTTGCACCAGCACCAGCGCCTTCTTGCTGGCCGGGTTCGCCACCGCGCTGCCGTTCTGCGCCGCGAACGCCACGGCCCCCTTCAACAACGACTGTGCCGTTGTCCCGATACTGACCAGGGCGACTCCGCCCTTTACGAAATCTCTCCTGCTGAGCATGCTCGAACCTCCTGCCGGGTCTAGATGAGCTGGTATTCGGGGCTGGCCAGGACCAGGTACGCCACCGTTGCCGCCCGCTCCGCCCCGGCCGGCACCGTGCCCGCATGGGCGTAGAGCGCTTCGCGCGAGGCATCGGCGATGTCGCCATCGACCAGCGCCTTGAGCGCCGCATCGACCATGCCCTGAACCGAGGTTTGCCCTTCGAGCGCCGGGATCGCAATCGGCCGCCCACGCGGGAAGAGGAAGGCATCCAGGAAGTTCACCCGCCCGAAAAACGTCCCCGAGGAGAGCCACGCCTCCCCACCCGGCCAGCCGGCCACGCTCGGCGGTTCGAACAGGCGCTGGTCCATCCCGGCCCCGCTCTGCTCGATGGTCTGCCAGTTGGTCTCGATGCCCAGCGCGCGCACCGCTCCCACAGCGAACTCGACAGGGCTCCGCACCAGCGAGCGGTACGCCCGCATCGACCAGAACTCATCGCTCAACAGGATCGCCCGCACCACTTCGCGGATGCTGTGACCCGACGCCTCCCACACGTCCACCAGCCGGTCGACCGTCTGCTCGTCCGGGTTGCGGTAGGCCAGCTCGCTGAACAGCCGCCGCGTGATGAACCGCCCCGTCGCCGGCTGCTCCATGATGATCCGCACGATGTCCTCACCGCCGAAGTTGCCTGTCTGCCCGAGGAACGTCTTGGTGCCCGTGTCGTGGAGCCTTGGCTCCAGCCGGAACTCCGGCTCCCATGCCGCCCACATCTGGTTCAGCCATTCATCCCGCTCCCGCTCACTCAGCCCTTCCGGTGGCCGCTCGCGAGCGGGACGGGTTAGCCGCCACCCCGTGAACGCACGCGCGCTCTCCCGCACGTCCTCCTCCGTGTAGTTCCCCTCCCCCATCGAAAACAGCTCCATCAACTCCCGCGCGTAGTTCTCGTTCGGGTGCGCCTTTGTGCTTTCGATGGTGTTCAGGTAGAGCATCATCGCCGGGTCCTTGCTCACCGCCTGCAGCAGGTCGTCGTACCGGCCCAGCGCATGCGCCCGGAAGAGCTCGTTCTGCCGCACCATCTGCTTCGCAGCCTGGATCCCGACCTGGCTCACCTGCGAGGTCAGCAGCCCGTGCCAGATGTACGTCATCCGCTCTTCTAGCGGCCGGGCCGTATACGCAATGCGCGTCAGCCACCAGCGCTGCATGTCGCGGATGAGCGGCGGCCGCTTCCCATCCAATCCGCGCCCCGGCGTTGTCAGGTTGAAGGCCTCTTTCGCGATGCGCGCGTCCAGCGATGTATTGTCGACCGCGCCGAACTCCAACAGCCGGTCGACCGCCTCTTCCCGTCCCAGCTGCGCGAACGTTTCGATCTCGGCGAGGTTCCCACCCCAGCCAGCCCGCCGCAGCAGGTGCGCGGCTCGCGCCCAGGCGTCGTCGATGCGCCGGTTCGCGTCCGGCGTCGGCGCCGCAGTTGGCGGGTCCCCCTGCTGTCCCGCCGTCGAGCCCGGTGCGCCCCCCTCCTGGCCCCCGCTCCGGGCGAGCACGGTGACTCCCGCCGCCGTGCCGCCCGCAGCCGCTGCCGCAACCCCCGCGAGGAGTGCCCGCCGCGTCCGCCGGCGTCCCGCCAGGCCGATGCCGGCCGATTTGTTCGTTGACTCGTCCATTCCGAACTCCATCGCCCGGGCGAACCCCCGGCTTGCCTTCACCATGGTGCAAACCGGTTAAAAGGTGACGGCCTGCCCCTGGCGGCCTCCGTTCTAACGCGCACCCAACATCTGACACGCGCGGAAAGCCATCTTAACGTGTGCCCGGCACCTCCCGGCGGCCTGCCGCCATTACCCTGTCGACGAAGGGAACCTCATGGCGAATACCCGCAAGGGCTTTACCCGCGAACGCCACAGTCCACTCAAGCTCGCCATGGCTGCATCCGCGGTCGTGGGATTCGCCGCTGCTTGGGCAGGCTTCAGCCGCTCGCACGGCGCCACTGCCGTTGTCACGAGTCAGGAAGCAGTCCTGCAGGCCAGCACAGCGCCGCCGCCCGCAACCGCAACCCCCGCACCGATCAGCACCCCATCGGCGCCGTCCCCTATCCCCACGCGCACGGTCGAACCTACCCCCACTCCCGCGACTCCCGTCCCCACGGCCACCCGACGCCGAACCAGGGCATCCTGATGAGCTGGAAGCTCTCCTCGGTGGTCGCATTGGGCCTCGTGGCCGCCGTCCTGCTCTCCGGGTCTTCCAGCCCGGACGAATCCGGGTCGGCCTCTTGGGATGCGCTCCGCGCCGCCGGATTCACGGCGTACCTCCTCACCTGGCTCTCGGTGGTTGCCGGCCTGGCGTTGCGTCTCCGGGTTCGAATCATCCTGCTCTCCAGCACGCGCCTGCTCGAAATCCACCGTGCCAGTGCCACGCTCGCGCTCGCCTTCGTTGCCGGCCACCTCGCAGGCATCTTCATCGACCCCTGGACGACCATCGGCCCCCTCGATGCCGCCCTGGGCTTCACCAGCCCCTATCGCCCTGCCGCCGTCCTCCTGGGCTCCATCGCGCTTTGGCTCATGCTTGCTGTCCTCCTCTCGACAGCACTCGCGGGCCGCATTCACATCGCGACCTGGCGGGCCCTGCACTACCTGGCATTCCCCGCCTACCTCGCGATCCTTCTCCACGGCGTGACTGCGGGAACCGACCGGGATTCCGCAGGCGCTATCTGGCTCTTCGCCAGCACCTCCGCAGTCATCGCCGGCCTGTTCGTCGTCCGGATCTTCGATATGCGCACGGTCCGCCGTTCCCCGTTCCTGTCCCCCTCCGGCCCTCCCGCGGGCCAGCCGCGAGAGTAGGCTGAACGCGTGCCTCGACGTCCCAACCGCTTTGCCCACGAGCGCTTCACAGGTGTGAAGCTGTTCATCAACGCCCTTGTCATCGTCTCGTTCTTTGGGGGCTGGGCCCTCTTCAACGCCACCAACGACATCGGCCATGACCAGGGAGAGCCCGCCGGCATCACCCCCACCGTCGTCCCGGCCACCTCCACCCCGGTGCCTTCTCCGTCCCCAACGTCCGCCCCGGGCACGCCGGCCTCCACACCGCCCGCCACCGCAACAGCCGAGCCGCCCCGCACCCCAACTGCCACCCCCACCCAGCGCAAGACAAGGGCGAGCTGACATGAGCAAGAAACTTGCAGCCATCACCTTCCTGGTCCTCGCGGTAGCGGTGGTGATCGGCCGCGCTTCCGATGCCCATGGCGGGACTGCCACATGGGACATGACCAGGTCCGCGGCCTGGTCCTCTTACCTGCTGCTCTGGGCATCGGTGATCACTGGCGTCGGCGTGAACCTTCGCTTCCATCCTGGCGTTGGCAAACAGGCGCTTGTTTTCGAAATCCACCGGATGACCGGCACCCTCGGGCTTACGGTCGCCCTCGTTCACGGCTTCGCCCTGCTCTTGGACCGCTATCTCACCTTCCACGTCTGGGACATCTTCGTCCCACTGACCTCCGACTACCGGCCGGTCCAGGTTGGATTGGGGGTACTTGCCCTCTGGCTTGTCCTCGCAATCCTCCTGAGCACCTGGTTCGCCGGGTGGGTTCCGAAGGCCACCTGGCGCGCCATTCACTACCTCTCCTATCCGGCCTTCGCGCTGGCGCTCCTTCACGGCATTACCGCCGGCAGCGACACGCAGCACTGGCCCACCCATGTCATCTACAGCCTGACCGTCGGCTCCCTGCTCGGCGCCGTCTTCCTGCGGTTCGTTGCGCACGACTGGGTCGAAACGGCCCGGCACGCCGCCGGCCACCACGGGCCCTGAGGCTACGAATCCGTCAGCCCCAGCCCCCTCAGGAACGCCTCGTTATTCGGCTCCCGTCCCAGGAAGTCTCGCACCAGCTGGCCACCATCCACCGTCCCGCCGCGCTCCAGGATCGTCTTCCGGTAGTGCATCCCGGTTGCCCGGTCCAGGGGGCTCGTTGCCTCGAACCGCGTGTACATGTCGTCTCCAAACACGTGCGACCACAGGTAGCCGTAATACCCGGCGTCGTAGCCAAACAGGTGCCCGAACCCTGACTGGAAATGCGTCCCGGGAATGAACGGGAACCCCGTGATCTCGTGCAGCTCCCGCACTGTGGCCGTCGTATCCCCGCCAAAGCCGGGCGAGTGGTACGTCAGGTCCAGCGTCGCGAAGAACAACTGCCGCAACGTCATCACCCCGCTATTCAGGTTCTTCGCTGCAACCATCGCACCCACAAGCCCCTGCGGCAGCGGCTCTCCCGTCTCGAAATGCCGCGAGAACCCTGCGAGCACGCCCGGCTCCCAGCACCAGTGCTCGAGCATCTGGCTTGGCGCCTCCACGAAGTCGCGCTCCGTCTGCGTCCCGCTGAACCGTGCCCGCCGGGCCCGTGTCAGAGTCTGGTGCATGATGTGCCCGAACTCGTGGAAGAACGTCACCACTTCGGTGTGCCGCAGCAGCGAAGGCTGCGTCGCCGCCGGCTTGGTGAAGTTCGCCACGATGGCGCTCACCGGCTTCTGGTAGCCGCCGCCGGCCAACGCACGACCCCGCCGCAGCGTGAACGCCGCCGCATGCCCGTACTTGTTCGGTCGCGGGAACAGGTCCATGTAGAACCGCGCGAAAGGCTCTCCCCCGCTCGCCTCGGCGATGTCGAACGCCCGCACGTCCGCGTGCCAGCGCGGCGCCCCGGGAGCCTCCGTGAACCGCACGCCCAGCAATGTCTGGTACACGTCGAACAGTCCCGCGATGACCGCATCCAGCGGGAAATACTTCGCCACCTCGAAGTCGTCCACCGCGTACTTCGTCCTCAACAGCTCGTTGTGCCAGTACCGCCAGTCCCAGATGTTGACTTCGTCGTTGCCCGTCCGCTCCTTGGCCAGCGCGCGCATCTCTTCCAGGTCCGCCGCCGCCTTCACCGCCACCTTCCCCCGCAGGTCCGTCAGGAAGGCCTCCACCGCTTCCCGGGTCCCGGCCATCCGGACCTCGGTCCGGTACGCCGCCCACGAGTCATACCCCAGCAACCGCGCGATCTCGGTCCGCGCCTGGATCGCCCGCTCGAGTACCTGCACGTTCTCCGCACCCCCCTTGCGCTGGTCCTTCTCGAACAGCTCCCGCCGGAGCGCACCGTCAGGCGAGTTCGCCATGAACGGCTGGATTTCCGGGTAGTCCAGCGACACCCGGTACTTCGTCACTCCCCCTTCGTCGACCTTCGTAAGGTTCTCGATCCACGCGTCCGGCAGCCCCGCCAGCTGCTCGCGCGTGACGACGATCCCGTCCTCGTAGTCGTCGATGTTCTTCCGGAACTGCACCTCCAGTTCCACCAGTTGGTCGAACAGCGCCCGCACGCGCTGCCTCTCCTCTGCCGGCAGGTCGAACCCGTTCCGCCGGTAGTCCCGGAGCTCATGCGCCAGCCACCGGGCGTCCTCGCCGCTCAGCGCAGCCGCTTCCGGCGTGCCCGCAAACGCCTTGATCGCTGCGTACAGGTCCTCGCGGAACGATAGCCCCACCAGGTACTTGTCGAGCTTCTCATCCCGCTCCCGCGCGGCCGCCCGCAGGTCGTCATCCGCCGCCACGTACGCCATGAACGCGTACTGCCCCGAAGCCTGTGAGACCGGCTCGACCGCCTCTTCGAGCGCGAGCATCGTGTTTGCGAACGTCCTCTGCCCATCCGGCACCGCCACGATTGCCTCGATGCCCGCGTCGCAGGCCCGCATCGCCGCCTCGCAGGCCTCTCCAAGCAGCACCGGCGTCAGGGTCCCAAAGTCCACAAGGTCAAGTGATCCAGCCATCGGCCGCCCTCCCGGGTCAGGTGACCGCCAATTCTACCGACCTACAGCAAGCCGTACGCTCGCAGGTGCGCCAGGATCGCCTTGCTCACCGCCTCGAACCTCTCCTGGATCAGCCAGTGCCCTGCATCGAGCTCGACGAACGTGTATGGGCCCTTCATGTACTTCGCCGCCGCCTCCACCCCCACCCGGCCGATTGCAGAGTCCTGGTTGCCCCAGACCAGCAGCGTCGGCGTCGTCACGTCCCCGAACATCGCATCCGGCTCGATGCCGCCCGATCCGCGGTACCAGTTCAGCGCTCCCGTGAGCGCACCCGGCTGGCTGAACACCGAGAGGTACTCAGCCTGCTCTTCCTCCGAGCTGGCGCTCCAGACGTTCTTCAGCCCCGCGAAGCCGTTCGCCGAAAGCGCGGCTTCCGCTACTCCCGGCTCCTGGAAGAACGTGATGTACTGGCTCCGTTGCGCCTGGTCCGCGTCCCCCCGGATCGCCGCCCCGAACGCCGCCACATGCGGCACCGAAAGCGCCGACCAGCTCGCGATCCGCTCCGGCCGCAGGGCCACCGCCGCCCAGCCCGCTCCGGCCCCCCAGTCGTGTCCCACCAGGTGAAACCGCTCGACTCCCCACGCGTCCGCCAGCGCGAAAACGTCTTCGGCCAGGTGCCGGTACGTGTAGTGCTCCTTGCCCTCCGGCCGCGCTCCCGGGCTGTAACCACGCTGGTCCGGGGCCATGCACCGGTACCCCGCTGCTTCGAGTTTCGGCAGCAGGTCCACCCACATATGGGAGGTCTCGGGAAAGCCGTGCAGCAAGATCACCGGCTCTCCGCTCTCCCCGGTGAATCTGCACCGGAACGTCAGGCCGTTGGCCTGGATCTCCCGGATGCTCGTGGTCATGGGCGCACTCCTCCTGGCGAGTCAGGGGAGTGTAGCGGACATGGCGCCCCCGCGCCGCCGATAGAATGGCGATATGCTGACGGAGCTGGCCGAGGCCATCGCCCGTATTCAGGAGCTCCACGAGCAGAGCCAGGAGATGTGGGGCGCATACGACCGGTCACTCGGCGGGCGCTGAGCGGGCGGGTTGAGCCACCATCCGCTCCCATCCGGCTGGCGGATCCAGGTGTTCGAACGGGCCAGGCGAGGGCCGAGGCTCACTCCGCCCTCGCTGCATCCTCCCGTCGCGCGC
Source organism: uncultured Anaerolineaceae bacterium (assembly GCA_964648195.1). GTDB lineage: Bacteria > Chloroflexota > Dehalococcoidia > Tepidiformales > Tepidiformaceae > Amarobacter. Next base: position 14,561 of record CAZYLL010000033.1, read on the forward strand.
TACCGCGTCAACCAGGCGAACTGCTGCGGCTTCCGCTGGCTCTTCGCGCTGATCATGATGTGCACGATCGCCGGCTTGTCAGCGGCGACTGCCTCTTCCAGCGCTGGCCGCAGCTGGCCCGGGTCCGTCACGAAGTAGCCTTTCCCGCCGTAGATCTCCGCCATCTTCTCGTAGTGCGCGTTCGGGGTGTACGCGCTCGGCGGCACCCGCGTCGGGTCCAGCGTATCCGGCCCGCCCCCGATGCCGTTGTTGTTGATGATGATGAACGTGATGTTCTTCATCCCGTAGCGCGCCGCCGTCTCCACTTCCATCCCGCTGAACCCGAACGCCGAATCCCCCTCGATGCAGAACACGTGCTTGTCCGGGTGCACCGCCGCCGCCGCGATCGCCTGCCCGAGCCCCACCCCCATCGTCCCAAAGCTCCCGGCGTCCAGCCGGTGCCGCGGGAGGAAGTTCGGCATCAGCGTCCGCCCGATGTCCATTGTGCTCGCGCCCTCGTTCTGGATGATGGCGTCGTTGGGGATGAGATCCCGGATCTCCCGGTACACCCGGTAGTAGCTCATCGGTACCGAATCGTCGGCCATCATCTCCGCCACCGTCGCCGCGTTCTCCTCAATCTTCTTGCGTAGCCCCGTCCACCAGGTCGTCTCCGAGGGGTACTGCCAGGGGTGCGCCTTCAGGTGAGCGTTCAGCTGCGCCGTAATCGCCTTCGCATCACCCACCAGTGCCACCTCGGCCGGCACGTTCGTGCCGATCTCCTCCGCCGAGATGTCCATCTGGATCACGCGGACTTTGGGGTCGAACCGGGGAGGCCGCCCGAAGTGCATGATCCAGTTCAGCCGCGCGCCCATCAGGAGCACAACGTCCGCTCCCTGCAGCGCCGCCGACCTCGCCGGCGCAATCGAAAGCGGATGGTCGTCCGGCATCACGCCCTTCCCCATCGGCGAGGCCAGGTACGGCAGCTGCGTCGCCTCGAGGAACTCCCGCACCTCGTTCTCGGCGCGTGCGTAGGCAGCGCCCTTACCCACGATCACGAGCGGGCGCTCCGCGCTCTTCAGCGTGGCCATCGCCGCCTCGATGCTCTCCTGCGGCGCCATCATCCGTGGGGCATCGGGGCACCGGGGCGGAAATTCCAGCTCATCCTCTTCCACCGATCCGCTAATGATGTCGCCCGGCAGGTCCAGGTACACCGCGCCCGGGCGCCCGTACATCGATGTCCGTACCGCCTGCTCCACATAAAACGGTAACCGGGCGATGCTATCGGGGCGCGCGCAATACTTCGCGAACGGCCGCGCCGCTTCGATTTGCGGTGCTTCCTGGAATGCGCCCATGCCGTTCTGGTACGAGTCGTTCGCGCCGCCGATCAGGATCATCGGCCAGCAGTTCGCCCACGCGTTCGCCATGCCCGCGACGCCATGGATCATCCCCGGCCCCGAAACGCCAAGACAGACCCCCGGGCGTCCGGTCAGATACCCTACCGCCGCCGCCGCGTAGCTCGCCGCCTGCTCGTTCCGGAACCCGTAGAACTTGATCCCCTCCCGCTGGGCGAACGCCGCAATCGGGATGACCGGGATCCCGACGATCCCGAACATGTACTCCACGCCCTGCTGCTTCAGTGCCCGCGCCACGATCTGCGCGCCAGTGATCTGCCCCATGGTTCTGCCCTCTACCCGTGGTGGTTGTGCCGCCGAATCATACGGGAACCCCGCCCGCGCCGTCGCACCCCGGGTGCCGCCTCAGTTGTTCCCGGCGCCCCGCTCCAGCACCGCAACTACCCGGTCGAGGTCTGCCACGCTCGTCACATCGCGCATCGCCCGCAAGAATGTTCCCACGTCCCCGGTGAGCTCCCATACCCGGTTCACCTTCGGCCCAATTGGGCTCGACGACTGCGGACTATCAGCGTATGTCCCGTAGAACGCGAAGTAGGCCTGGTTGATCTTCCGGATCGTGATGCCGTTCTCGTTCAGGTACGCGCGTTTCGCCTCCATCGCCGCCTCGGCTTCTGCAACTTTCCCCTCCGCCAGCAGCCCATCCACCTGCAGCCGCAGCTCGCGCATCTCCTTACTGAAATCGATGCCGTTCCCCGGTCGGGCCGGTGCGCGCCCGTCTTCTCCGTCCGCGAAATCGACCGGGTAACGATCGTTCACAAGCTTCGCGATCTCCCGCCCGGCCAGGTCCGCGGTCGTCTCGTTCAGCGTCTCCGCGTCGCCACCCTTTCCCCACTGCTCACCAAGCGGATAGAACGCCAGATAATGGTGCACCCACTCATGCGCCGCGGTTTCCAGGATAGACCCATACGCCCGGTCGTCCCGCACAATCGCCGGGTAGGCTGCCAGTCCACCAATCGAGATCACCAGCGATACCGTTTTCTCGTTGTCCGTCCGCTCCTCGATGCGCTGGATGTCGCGAAGCGACAGATCGTTCTTGAGGAGTGTGTCGCCGGCACGCTCGATGCGGTCCCGCGGCGAACGCACCAGCAGCCGCGGCGGGCTCGTCAGCTCGAAATTCACCGGCGGCCACGTCAGGCTCACGCCGTTGAAGAGCGGCAGCCTTCTCTGGAGGCCAACACTGCGGATAGCCTCGTCGATCCGCTGTTCAATGATGCGCTCCACGTCGTTCTCGTAGGTGGCGCGCTCGTTCTCCAGGGTCTCCACGAGCGCGAGGTCCGGCTCCCCCGTGTCGGTCGCCGCCCGGATTTGGGATGTCAGCCGGAAGTAGGCAATCAACGCTTCATCTCCCGCCGCCTCATCGGGGTCCGGCCCGATCCCGGCAACCGAAAACACGGTCCCGAGCAATGTGTCTGCCTGCCATTTCCAGAGGTGGTACTCGTACCCGGAAAGCGGCCCCCGTGGCGCGAAGGCGCTCACCAGCAGCCCCAGCACCACCCCGGTGACGCCTGCCCCCACCACCACGACGCCCCACCATGGTGGCCGCCAGGGCCGGTACTCCACCTCGGTCGCTGCCTTCACGGCGCGCAGTGCTGCCATCCCCGCAACTGTACAGCCTCGAACGGCTCGCCCTGGTGAATCGCCCTGAACCGTTTCGGCTATCCTCTTACCCTGCCCGCGCTAGACTGCACGTGACGCTATGACCGTGAGTGCGGCTGCCAACATGTCCGATGCCGGCCGAGGGACACGCCCCGCACGCCGTCTCCACTACGCTTCGTTCGAATCGCGCGTCGCCGCCGGCGTCCTCGATGTTCTGGTGATGTTCATCATCGCCGCCCTCCTCGTCACGGCAGGGGCGCTCATTGTCCTCATCTCCTCCGATTTCGAACGGGTCGAGCCCTCCAGCACCGCGCTTAACGCCTTCTGGGTTTGCGTTGGCTCGATTCCCGCCGCGCTCCTGCTGTACTTCTTCATCGGCTTCGCCTGGAAGGGCCAGACCGTCGGCGCTTCCGTCATGCAGCTCATGGTCATTCGCTCCGACGGCCGCCCGCTCGGCGTGCTGGGGGCCATGGCGCGCGTCATCGGCCTCCTCGTCTACGTCCTCATCGCCGGTGCAGGCATACTGGCCGCCTATGCGCTCCGCGAATCTACCGCGATAGCCGGGGCCATCCTCGCCGGCGCGTTCGTCCTCATCGCCTTCGGCTTTGTCTGGGCCGCGTTCGACCGCCACCGCCGCACCCTCCACGACCGCATCGCCGGCACCATCGTCGTCCGGCTGCTGTAACCTTCGCCTGTGCATCCAGCCGACGATATCGACCGCATAAGCCTGCGCGACCGCGTCTACAGCGAGGCGACCGCAACCTCTGAGGGCCGCCGCTCGCTGGCCGGCGCCCTCTTCGCCATCTCGCTCTTCCTCCTGCTCATCGCCCTCAGCGTCCGCCAACTGACCTCTTCGTCCAACGCGCTCCCCATCCTCGAGAGCGGCATCGCCGTCGTCACCGACGTGAACCAGCTGGTGGCCGATGAGGCCCCGCCCGCCCGCGCCCGCGCCCGCGACTCGAACGCCGAAGTTTTCACCCTGCCGGGCTATCCGCTCGATATCGCCCTTTCCCGCTCCGAGCTCCTCGACCTCACCGATGCGCAACTCGCCGGGCTGCTGGTCCAGCGGTCCGCCGCGCTGGTCTACGCCGATGGCCTATCTGCCTTCGACCGCACCGGCGAGCAATCCTTCAATCGCTTCTCGTCTCAGGGGCTCGTCGAACTTGCGGTTAGCCAGGTCTCTGCGTCCACACACGACCGCGCGACCCTCGCCGCCGCCGTCCTTGCAGTCGCCTCAGCCGCGCTGGGCGCCCTCTTCGCTGCGATGGCCGAAGGCTGGGGGCGTCTGCGTGGCATTGGCCTCGCCACCGCGGCCGGCTCCGTGCCCGGCCTGCTGCTCTTCGCCGCCCTCTGGTGGCTTGCCGGCCGTCTTGGCGGCGGCGACCCGTTCGAAGGCGACATCCGCACCATCATGCGGGCAGTGTTCGAAGTCCCATTGCGCAACTACGCCATCGTCCTCGCTACCGGCCTCGCGCTGGTCGCAGCCTCGATTGTCCTGGCGCTCGCCGAACGCCGCCTGGGCCCGGCACACCTCGAATCCGCGGAAGAGGACTACCCCGCCAGCGAGGACTTCGCCACCGGCCCGGCCTCCGCCGACTGACCCCGGTCCGCTATCCCCCGCATCGCCCGCAGGACCCTCACCAGGAGTGGCATCCAGTTCGTCCCCGCCCCCACGCGGTCGATACGCACCTGGTTCGGCCCAATCAGCACCTGCTTCAGCCCCAGCGCCTCGACCGCCTCCCGCATGGCCGGCGATACCCCGCCCCGCACGCGCAGGTGGAACATGTGCTCGTCTGTCTTGATGCTTTCCAGGTTCGCCCGTCGCCCAAGCGACCGCACCAGCGAAACGTAGAGCAGGTTCTCCACCGACCTTGGAACGCTCCCGAACCGGTCGCGCAACTCCTCTTGCATCGCTGCCACACCCTCCACCGAATCGATCTCCGCGACCCGCTGATAGACGGCGAGCCGGGCGTGGACATCTTCGATGTACGTCTCCGGGATGTGCGCGCTCAGCGGCAGGTCTATCGCAGGGGCCGGCGGCAGCGGTTCCGGCCCCGCCGGGATGTCCAGCTCCACCGTCTTCTTCAAGGCTGCCACGGCCTCAGCTACCAGCTTCGAGTACATATCGAAGCCAACCGCGGCGATGTGCCCGCTCTGTTCGGTCCCCAGCACATTCCCGGCTCCCCGGATCTCCAGGTCGCGGAGCGCGATCTGGAACCCGGCGCCAAGCTCCGTCGCCTCGAAGATCGCCTCCAGCCGCTTCTGCGCCGTCTCGCTCATCGCCCGGTCCTTGTCGTAGAGCAGGTAGGCGTACGCCCGGTTCGCCGAGCGCCCCACCCGGCCCCGCAGCTGGTACAGCTGGGCCAGCCCGAGGTGATTCGCATCGTTGATGATGATCGTGTTGGCGTTCGGGATATCGAGCCCGCTCTCGATGATCGTCGTACAGACCAGCACGTCGTGCTCGCCCGCTCCGAACTCTGCCATCACGCGCTCGAGCTGCTCTTCCGGCATCTGGCCGTGCCCCACGGCAATGCGCGCTTCCGGGACGATATTGCGCAACCGCGTCACGATCCGCTCGATGTTGTGCACCCGGTTGTGGACGAAGTACACTTGCCCCCCGCGCTGCAGCTCCCGGTCGATCGCCTCCCGGATCAGCTCATCGTCCCACTGCAACACATAGGTGCGGATCGGCTGCCGCTCTTCCGGCGGCGTCATGACCGTGCTCATGTCCCGGATCCCCACCAGCGACATCTGCAGGGTCCGCGGGATGGGCGTCGCCGAAAGCGTGAGCGTGTCAACCTCGGCGCGCATCTGCTTCAGCCGCTCCTTGTGGCTCACCCCAAACCGCTGCTCCTCGTCGATGATCACCAGGCCGAGGTCCTTGAACCGCACGTCCTTTTGCAACAGCCGGTGCGTGCCTATCGCGATATCCACCTCGCCCGAGGCGATCCCGGCCACGATCTCCCGCCGCTCCTGCTCGCTGCGAAATCGAGAGAGCACCTCGACGCGCACCGGGAACCCGGCGACCCGCTCCCGGAACGTGTTGCCGTGCTGCTCCGCCAGCACCGTTGTCGGCACCAGCACTGCCACCTGCTTGCCATCCGTCACCGCCTTGAACGCCGCCCGGATCGCCACCTCCGTCTTGCCATAACCAACGTCGCCGCAAATCAGCCGGTCCATCGGACGCGGCCGCTCCATGTCCTGCTTCACTTCCGCGATCGCCAGCAGCTGGTCCGCCGTTTCCACAAACGGAAATGCCGCTTCCATCTCCATCTGCCAGGCGTTGTCCGGTGGGAAAGCGTGCCCCCTGGCCAGCTCCCGCTTTGCGTAGAGCTCAATGAGGTCCTGGGCGAGCTCTACCACCGCCTGCTTCACCCGCCGCTTCGCGCGGGTCCACTCCTGCGACCCCAGCCGTGTGAGCGCCGGCGGATGATCCGCCGGCCCTACGTATCGCGTGACCGACTCCAGCTGATCCGCGGGCACGTACAGCCGATCGTTATCGGCGTACTGCAGCTCGAGGTACTCCCGCTCCGCACCCTCCACCGTCCGCTGGGTGAGGCCGCCGTACCTCGCAATCCCGTGGTCGGCGTGCACCAGGTAGTCGCCCACCTCCAGCGTCGAAACCAGGTCGCTCCGGATGCCGTGATGCCCTCGCGTGGGCCGGCGCCGCTTGCGCAGCCCGAACACCTCAGCGTCCGTGACCACCGTCAGCAGGTCCGCCAGTGCGAAGCCGCCACTCAACGCGATGGGGGTGAGCGTGACGAGCCCGCCCTTTGGCCGTCCCGGAAGCTGGCGCACCAGGTCTGCGCTCACGCCTTCCTCATCGAGCAGTTCCGCCAGGCGCAGCGCCTGCTGCGATACGATGACCACCGCCCGTCCTTGCCGCGCCCACCCCGAGCACTGCTGTGCCAGCGGCTTCAGCTTCCCGGCGAAGCTTGGAGTCGCCGCCAGGGGCAGCCGCTTCGCTCCCAGCTCCTCGCTCCCGAACCGCTGCAGGTGGACCGTGGCGAAGCGTCCGGCCCCCCCGCGAACCACTTCCGGTTCGTCCCGCAGGCGTGGCAGGCCGGCCGGGATCGCCTTCCGCGCCTCCAGCTCGGCTTGCGTCCGCCCCTCATGCTCGATGACGGTTGCCAGCGCTTCTTCTCCGTCATCCGGGTCATCGAAGACTACGAGGCCCCCTTCCGCCAGGTGCGCGAGAGCCCCTGTGCCGTACAGCAGCGGTTCAAAGAACCCCTGGTAATCACTGCGTCCGCCCGCGGCGATAATCTGCAGCTGTTCCAGCACCAGGTCTCCCTCGTCTGACTCGCTTTCGAGCCGGGCCGCAAGCTCCCTGGCTACCTCCCGCGCCGCATGGCTGCTCGTTGCCGCTGGCGGGATGACGGTCTCATCTACTCGCCCCACGCTCCGCTGGCTCGAGAGGTCGAGCTTCCGGATGCTCTCGACCTGGTCGCCGAAGAACTCGACACGGTACGGGTGCTCCGTCCCCGCCGGGAACACGTCGATGATCCCGCCCCGCCGCGACGCCGTGCCGGGCTGGTCAGCCAGGTGTTCGACCGCATAGCCTGCGGCCTCCAGCCGTGCCATCAGGTCGCCAGGCCGGATACCCATCCCCACCCTGATGGCGATGCCTTCTGCCTCGATCCCGGGCGGCGCGCAGTGCTCCGAAACCGCCGCCCACGAAGCCACCACGAGCGCGCGCTTCCCCTCGCGCAACAACCCAAGGGCATGCGCCCGCTCGACCATGACCGATGGGTCGTCTTTCGCAAATTCGTACGGCAGGGCCTCCCGTTCGGGCAGCCGGGCGAGTGGCACATCTCCCAGGAAAAACAACAGCTCTTCGAACAACGTTTGCGCCCGCGCCGGGGTGGGCGCAAGCAACAGCACCGGCCCCCCGTGCATGGCCGCCACGGCCGCAGCCACCGGCGCCTTCGCAGTCTCCGGCACACCAAGGCGCACGGAAGCCGCCCCCGGCCTGACCAGGGGCTGGATCACGTCGGCTATCGCGGCCGTCAGGCCAGCGAGCTCACCTGCCAGGGCGCTGCCCTCTCGGCGGCAGCTGCCGCCATCTCCACTCTAGCAGGGTGTTGAAAAACCCGTCTGCGGAGGGATCGGCTGAAAGGATGAGG
>CAZYLL010000034.1:0-13667 GCA_964648195.1 uncultured Anaerolineaceae bacterium
TCCTGCCGCAGGCGCTGCGGGTGGTGATCCCGCCGACCGGCAACGAGTTCATCGCGCTGCTGAAGAACAGTTCGCTCGTCTCGGTGATCTCGGTCAGTGAGCTCTTCCTGGTGGCGAAGCTGCAGTATTCCTCGAGCCTGCTCTACTTCGAGTGGCTCATCATCGCCTCGTTGTGGTACCTGGCGCTGACGACAGCGGGGAGCATCGCCCAGGCGTGGATCGAGCGCCGGTATGGCGCCGCGAGCTACGGACCGGCCGCCGGAGGGACGGGGTGGACGCGGCGGTGGCTTGGCCTGGGCGTAAGGGATTGATGGAGATGACAGACGCAGCTGGAGAGATGCGAAAGGGCCGCGGGGCAGGTGCGCGCGAATTCGAAACTCGCAGCCCCCGGCTCCTCGATGTAATCGATGTGCACAAGCGGTTCGGGAAGCTGGAGGTGCTGCGGGGCATCACCATGCCCGTGGCGCAGGGCGAGGTGGTGGCCATCCTTGGGCCGTCGGGTTCGGGCAAGTCGACGCTGCTGCGGTGCATCAACCACCTGGAGAAGATCGACGGTGGGCGCATCCTGTTCGAGGGGCAGCTTGTGGGGTATCGAGAGGTGAACGGGAAGCTCAAGGAGCTGCGCGAGGGAGAGATCGCGCGGATGCGCGCGCGGATGGGGATGGTGTTTCAGCGATTCAACCTCTTTCCTCATCTGACGGCGCTGGGGAACGTGATGGAGGCCCCGGTCCAGGTGCTCGGCAAGTCGAAAGACGAGGCGCGGGAGACGGCGGTGGCGGTGCTCACCCGGGTAGGGCTGGCGAACAAGCTCCACGTGTACCCGGCGCAACTCTCGGGCGGACAGCAGCAGCGCGTGGCGATCGCCCGCGCGCTGGCGATGAGCCCGAAGCTGATGCTCTTCGACGAAGCGACGAGCGCGCTCGACCCTGAGCTCGTGGGCGAGGTGCTGGCCGTGATGCGCGACCTGGCGGCAGAGGGGATGACGATGCTGGCGGTGACGCACGAGATGGGGTTCGCGCGGGAGGCGGCTCACCGGGTGGTGTTCATGGATGAAGGGGTCATCCAGGAAGAAGGGCCACCGGCGGAGTTCTTCGGCGCCCCTAAGACCGAGCGCGCGCGGAACTTCCTCCGGCGGGTAACGCAGGCGTAGGCCGCGGAGTGCGCTAACAGATAACCGTGGCGGCGGGCATACTGCGCGTGTGACAGGCCGGGAACTGGCGATGCGCGGGCCGGGCGAGCGCAGTTTTCGCTCGTCGCTGGAGCTGGTGGCAGCGCTGACAAGCCGCGATGTGCGGCTGCGCTACCAGGGGAGCGTGTTCGGCTGGGCGTGGTCGATGGCGCGGCCGCTGGCGCTGGCGCTCATCCTCAGCTTCGCGCTGGGCCAGGTACTGGGGACCGGGATTACCGCCGAGTTCCTGCTTGCCGGGCTGTTCCCGTGGTTCTGGTTCCAGGGATCGATCCAGGCGGCGACCACCACCTTCGTGGGCAACGGAGGACTGCTGAAGAAGGTCCGCTTCCCGCGGGCGGTGCTGCCCGCGAGCACCGTGCTTGCGAACACGATGCAGTTCGTGCTTTCGCTGCCGGTGCTGGCTGGCTTTCTCATCGCCTCGGGGCACGAGCCCGGGCTGGCGTGGCTGGCGCTGCCCGCCGTGTTCGGCCTGCAGCTCGCGCTCATCCTCGGCGCAGCGCTGTTCGTGGCGAGCGTGACGGTGTTTTTCCGCGACCTGGAGCACATTACCGACGTGGTGATGAGCCTGCTGTTCTATGCCACGCCGATCATCTATGCCGCCGACCGGGTGCCGGACGACTATGCGTGGGTCATCCACCTGAACCCGCTGGCGCCCCTGGCCGAAGGCTGGAGGGCGATCCTGCTCGATGGGGAGCTCCCGGGGGCCGACCTGGGCATCTCGGCGGGGCTGACGGTGGTCATGCTGGCGGTGGGCTGGTTCACCTTCCGCCGGCTCGAGGATGCGTTCGCCGATGCAATCTGAAGGGCCACTGGCGATGTCGGTGCGGGGCGTTTCGAAGCGCTTCCACCTGGTGGGGCCGGGGCAGGAGCTTAAGACGATGCTCGTGCACCCGCTGCGCGCCTGGCGCGTAGCGCACCAGAACCGCGACCTGTGGGCGGTGCGCGATGTCTCGTTCGATGTGAGACGGGGCGAATTCTTCTCAATTATCGGGGCGAACGGCAGCGGCAAGAGCTCGCTCCTGCGGCTGCTGGCCGGCCTTTCGCGGCCCACGACCGGGAGCGTCGAGACGCACGGGCGGGTGAGCACGCTCCTGGAGCTCGGCAGCGGGTTCCACCCGCAGGTGAGCGGCCGCGAGAACGCCATCCTGAACGGACTGCTCATCGGCATGACGCGGGCGGAGATTGAGTCACTCCTGCCTGCGATTGTGGAGTTCGCGGGGCTCAAGGAGTTCATCGACCAGCCGATGCGGACGTACTCCTCGGGCATGTACGTGCGGCTCGGGTTCGCCATTGCGGCGTTCATGGAGCCAGAGATCCTGCTGGTGGATGAGGTGCTCGCCGTGGGCGACGCGCGCTTCCAGGAGAAGTGCTACGACCACATTGCCCGGCTGCAGCAGGGCGGCGTGACCATCATCATGGTTTCGCACGATTTGGCCGCGGTCGAGCGCTTCAGCGACCGGGCGGCACTGATGGAGCGGGGCCGGATGGTCGCCATCGGTGAGCCCCGGAGGATCGTGGGCCTGCATGTGGAGCGGCTTGCCGAGACCTCGCCGGAGATCCGGGCAGCGGTGGATGAACAGCTCCGCACCGACGAGGAAGCTCTCGCGCGCCGCCTGGCCGAGGACCCGGAGGCCGCCAGGCGGTTCAACGAGGCGCTCCTTTCGAACCCCGAGTTTTTGCGGAGGCAGGCCGAGGAGGAGGCCCGGCGGTCCGACGGTTGATGCCTCGGCACCGGTTCGGTGCGCCGGGGCCGGGCGAGCCCACTCGCGGGCGCGAATGGCATGGAGGGCCGGGGGCGGTGCACACTCATCGCGTGCGCACTTTGCTGCCGTCATGGGGCTACCCCAGGCACCGGCTGATGCCGCGGTGAACCAGCCCCACGTCGCCATTCTGACGGTCACCACGAACGCAGCCGGGCACCTGCCGGGGTATCTCGATGCGCTGGAGCGGGTCACCTACGCGGACTGGTCGCTCTGGGTGGTCGACAACGCCTCGACGGACGGATCGGCGGCAATCGTGCGGGAGCGCCGGCCCGATGCATGCGTGATCGAGAACGAGCGCAACGAGGGGTTCACGGGCGCGTGCAACCGGGCGCTGCTGCGGTTGCGCGAGATGGAAGGCATCGATTACGTGCTCTTCCTGAACGACGACACGGAAGTGACTCCCGGGTTCCTGGAACCGCTGGTGCGCCTCGCGGATGGCCACACGATGGTGGCGCCCAAGACGTACCTCGCGGGCCAGCCGGGCATCCTCGACGACTCGGCCGGTGAGTTCGACTGGTGGCGGGGGACGTGGCGGAAGCGCGTGCTGGGGCGGCCAGAAGGGCCCGGCGATGCATATGCGCACACGGTGGGGACGGCGAACCTCTCGTGCCTGCTGGTGCCGGTTGCGGCGTTTCACGATGTGGGCCTGCTCGACGACGCGTTCTTCGTGTACTACGACGACACGGACTTTTGCCGACGGGCGATAGAGGGCGGGTACCGGCTGTTCTACGAACCGGCGTCGGTGGTGTTCCACCAGAAGGGGGCGACGCTGGGCGGGCAGCTGTCGGCTTTCGGGTGCTACTACCTGGCTCGGAACCGGCCCTATCTGATGCGGAAACACCTGGGGCCAGTGCGGTTCTGGGTGTTCTTCACGTACTACCTGGGCACGCGGGCGGCGCGGATCGCGCTGTGGCTGGGGGAGGGGCGGCGAGACCTGGCGCGCGCGACGCTCTCGGGGATGTGGGACTTCGCGCGGGGGCGCATGGGGCCCCGGGCCGGCTGAGCCCCCGGATAGCGGTGTGTGGCCGGCCCGGGAGCCGCTTCAGGATTCGATCTTCTCGAAATCGCAGCGGACCCATCGGTCGGACGGGACGGGCTGCCATTCGGCGCCCAGGTGCTGGAGGTGGCCATAGCCGCCGGCGAAGGCGATCCATTTGACCATGCCGGGCTCGAGTTCGTTGGCGCCGCTCCAGTTGCGGTATTGGAACCCCGCCCAGCCGTTGTAAGAGATCAGCTGGCCGGGCTTCACCGAAGGCGAGACCTTGGCGCGGACTTCGAAGGAGGCGACGTCGTTGAAGACCCGGATGAGGTCATCGTCTTTTACGCCGCGCGCTGCCGCATCGCCGGGATTGACCTGGACGAACGGTTCGCCGCGATGCGTTCCCAGGATGATCTCGTTGGCCTGGTTCATGGTGTGGATGCTCCAGCGGTTGTGGCCGGAGGTCATCCCGAGCGGGTAATCGCCGCCCATCTTTGGGTTGGGCTTCCAAACGGGCAGCTCCTCCCCAGCTTCGAGGAACCAGTCGTGGTCGATGTAGAACTGCGCACGGCGTGCGTAGGTGGGGAAGGGGTCGCCGCGCTCGACGTGGTCGCGGAAGGGGACGTGGGTCTTGTTGGGCTCAAGGGGCGAGGCCTGTGAGAGGCCCATGGGAGCGAGGCCCCAATCGATGAAGCGGACGTGGCCCTTTTCCCGCATGACACGGAGGTTGGTGCCCATGGGGATGGTGCCTGCCAGGGCCGAGTCGCGGATGATCTCGTCGTAGCGGGCGTCCTCGTTGTCGAAGTAGCCGTTCATGGAGTAGACCCTGGCGAGCTCGTCATACCGCCGGGGGACCCCATTGCTGCCGGTGTAGGTTTCGAGGCCGCGGGCGGCCGCAACTTCGCCGACTTTGACGAGCAGGTCGTGGAAGATATCCCATTCGGGGCGGGCTTCGCCCGGGGGGTCGGCGGCCCTATCGCCCAGGGTGAGGTTCATCACGTGGGGCGTGGGCATGCCGAAGGTGATCTTCTCGTAGTGCTGCGCGACGGGCAGGAAGTAGTCGACGTAGAGCGCGGTCTGGCTCATGCGGAAGTCGAGGGTGACGATGGTCTGGAGTTTCGGCCAGAGCGTGGGCAGGAGCGCCGTCTTCCCGCCACGGGTGCGGCGAAGGGTGTTGCCGCCGCACTCGATGAACACGCGAGGCGGGTTTTCGGGCCGCGGCCTATCGAGCCCCTGCCACCAGCCGTTGGCGAGGGCTTCGTTGAAGTAGTCGTCGAATTCGCGGGGGAGCGTTTCATCGCCCCATTCGCGCTTGTTCCATCGTTCGCGGTAGCCGGCCTGCCAGTACCACCAGAAGGCGGGCGGGGCAGAGGAACCACCACCAACGAGCGTCTGGTCGGTGCGATTGATGCCGCCGCGTTCCTGGCCGGCCATCCGCTTGGAGATCTCCCGGATGGCGATTTCGGTGGTGGCTGTTGGATCGGCGGCCTTGTAGGCGGCGACGGCAGCATCGCGCGCGGCGAGGACGATCTCGCTGTTTGCGGCGCCGGGGCCGGGCTTCGCCATGGCGATGGCCTGGCCGTCGATCATGGCTGCGGCCCAGCAGCGGATGCCGCTGCCATGCCGTCCCCAGTTGCCGCTCGCCGCAAGGACGAGGCACATGACGCGCTCGATGAGGTCGCCGTGGTAGAACTTGCAGGCGTTGTAGCCGAGCATGATATTGGTCCGCTTCGCGGCGATCTTGCGGGCGAGCATGCGGATGGTTTCGGGGTGGACGCCGGTGATCGGCTGTTGCTTTTCCGGGGTGTACTCGTCGTTCAGTTTCCTGCGCAGGAGCTCGAACACCGGGCTGACCTGGACCGTCGAACCATCGGCGAGGGTCACATCGAAGACGCCTTCGAGGGCGATATCCACGCCCCTGAGGAGCATGTTGGCGCGGTCGGCCAGCCGCAGCCCTTTGCCGGGCTCCCACTGGTACATCTGGTCGCTCCGGCCCTGTCCTTCAACATCGGTCTGGCGGAGATACTTGCGGGTATCGAGCCTGACGAGGTAGCCGAGGTCGGTCTGTTCCTTGAGGAACTGCCAGTTGGCGATGTCTTCCTCGAACATCACCTGCACCAGGGCAAGGCCGAAGGCCGGGTCGGAGGCGCCGTTGATGGGGACCTGGTAATCGGCGTGGGTGTGGGAGGCGTTGATATCGGGAGAGATGTTGACGACTTCGGCGCCGTTGTAGCGGGCCTCGGCGATGAAGTGGTAGAGGGAGATGCGCGTGAACACGGGGTTCATGTGCCAGAAGAGGATGAGTTCGGACTTGAACCAGTCATCGGCGGAGGATGTGGGGCTGAACTTGCCGAAGGTTTCGTAGAGCCCGATGGAGAAGTCGTTGAAGGAGCCCTGGAGGTCGAGGATGTGGCCGCCGATGACAGAGCGGAAACGTCCGGCCGCGAGGCTGCCGCCGGCCTCGGGCGTACCTTCCTGGACGATGGACGCGGAGCCATAGTCCTCAATGGCATCGACCAGCGACTCGGCGATCTCGGTCAGCGCCTGGTCCCAGGAGATGCGCTGCCACTTGCCTTCGCCGCGTTCGCCGGCCCGCTTGAGGGGGTACTGGATGCGGTCCGGGCCATAGAGCGAGGTGCTCCAGGAAGCCCCCTTCTGGCAGCCCATTGGGTTGAAGTCGGGCACGCCCTCTTCGATGGTGGCGATGGAGCCGGACTGCTCTTCGCGGACGACGCGGCCATCCTTCACGTAGACGCGGACGGGGCAGTCGCCGGGGTAGCAGTCGACGCAGTGCGTGCCCCAGTGGACGGAGTCCCAGTCCCATTTTTCGCGGTAGGCGGCAGTGCCGCGGGCGGATGGTGAACCTTTGCCAGCGCTGGACATGATGAACCCCTTTTCGGGGCACTCGATGAGTGAGACTTATCCGCGTAATCGAACCTGCCAACCTATGACAGCGATCATAGGCAAGGGGAAATCGGCGCTCAGTCGAGCACCGCTTCCTTCGCAAGGAGGCTGGCGAGCTGCACGGCAATCCCCTCGCCTGCGCTGAGGGTCGGGGTGGCGCCGGATGCAACGCCAGCGCCGCCAGACATGAGCTGGCGCAACCTGCCCCCGGCGTTCGCCGAAGCCGAGGGCCTGAGGAGGTGCCGGGTCACCGGCCGGGCGGGGCCATAGCCTTCGATCCGCCAGCGGGAGCCGTCCGCCAAATCAAGCGCGGGAACCCGCCCGGGAATGAGCGCCTTCCGGGCCGCCAGCGTGCGCGCAACGGCCGGATAAGGGAGCCGCTGCCCGGCCGCTGCCACGAGTACGGCCCGGGCAGGGAGGCGGCAGGTGAGGCGGCGGCCGCCACGGGCCCGGACCTGCACAACGCGCTCCCCGCCATGGTGGCCCACGGCAGTCACGTTTTCGATGGCGGGCCAGCCCAGGCACTCCGCGATGGCAAAGGGCAGGAGGCCGGACCCGTGGTCGGTTGCGGCCGTCCCGGCCACAACCAGGGCCGCATCAGGGGGAAGGGCAGCGGCGATCGCCCCGGCGTGGGCGAGCAGATCACCGTCCATGGCGACGCCACCCCAGATCCGGCAGACGTCGTCGAGTCCCAGGGCAAGGGCATCGCGCAGGGCGGGATCCCATTCCGGGGGCCCTGCCGCGATGCCGTGGAGCCTGCCGCCGGCGGATTGGCGAACGCCCAGCGCCAGCACGATGGCGTCGCACGCGGGCGCATCCAGGGCGACACAGCTCCGGCGCACACCGGCGGCGAGCTCCTCATCGAGGACGGCACGGAGGAGGACCGCGGCGGTCAATGGACGAGCACGCGCGCATCGGCCGCGCGCGCCCCCTTGCGCCGGCGGAGCTCGGCGATCAATTGCGGAACCACTTCATCGACGCGGCCAACAACGCTCACGTGGGCGATGCGAAAGATCGGGGCGCCGGGATCGGAGTTGATTGCGATGATGAGCGACGAGTTGCGCATGCCAAGCACATGGTGGGGGGCCCCGGAGATTCCGCAGGCGATGTAGACGCGTGGCGCCACGGTCTTGCCCGTGAGGCCCACCTGGCGGTTGTAGGGGACCCAGCCGGAATCGACGGCAACGCGGGTGGCGCCGACGGTGCCGCCCACCAGGCCGGCGAGCTCTTCGAGCATGGCGAAACCATCGCGGCCGCCAACGCCGCGGCCGCCGGCAACCACCACGTCGGCCTCGGTGACATCGAGCTCTGACGGGTGGGGGCGGGCCTCGGCGATCACTTCGAAGGCACGGGCCAGTTCCAATCGCGGGTCGACGGCGGCTGATTCGCGGGCGGCGCCAGCCGGGCCGTCGGCGCCGCCGACAGTCCCGCTCACGACCAGGACGGCCGGGCTGGCGCACGGCACGATGGAGACCGAGCGGTTGCCGCCCCCGGCGATGCGCACGACGGTGGGCGCCTCACGGCCGGCCCGGAGCGCGACAACGCGGGCGATGACCGGCAGCCGCCGGCGGACTGCCAGCCTCGCGGCGGCCTCACGGCCGAAGGGGTTGTCATCGAACAGCACGAGCGCGTACTCGTTGCGGGAGAGGACCGGCGCCAGCGCCGCCGGTGCGCAGGACGGCTCCAGGCCGGGCGCCCGGTGCGCCACGCGCCATGCACCGGGCGGAAGGAGGTCCTGGCCCACCGTCAGGATATCGGCTTCGGAGCGGGTCTCGCGGGCGTATCTTTGGGCGAGGTTCGCCGCGCTTGACGCAGGGCCATCCGGCACCACCAGGATACCAGGCACACTTACCCCCTCCGGATGGGCATGGAGATGAGCGGCCGGTCGCGGGGGACGTCGCCGTCGATTTCGCGGGCGGCGAGGTGGCCTTCGAAGGTGGCCATCTCGAGCCTGCGGGGCCCGGCGCAATCGCCGATCGTGCGGGGACTGGTGCCCAGGGCGGCGAGGCTCGCGGCCAGGCCGGTCTCGGGCACGATGCCACAGGCCATGACCACGGCATCGAACGGCTCTTCGCGCTGGTTTTCGCTGTAGAAGTGGTAGAGCACCGCGGAGGTGGGGGTGATGGACCTCACCCAGGTGACCGGCGTGATCTTCACGCCGGCGGCATCGAGCCTGCGGAGGGTGGCCATCCGGGTGTTGGGCTCCATGTGGGGCCCGAGCTGGAATTCGCGGGTGATGATCTCCACGTGCTTTCCCCGGGCCGCGAGGTGTTCGGCCACGCCTGCAGCCTGGATGTGGTGCTCGTCATCGAGCACGAGCACGCGCTCGCCAGGGACATCGGCACCGTTCAGCACGTCCCAGGCCTGGAAGACGTGTGGCAGGTCGATGCCCTCCACTCCGTCAGGGACACGGGGCGTGCCACCGGTCGCGACGATGACATGGCCGGGGCTGAGGGCGCGGATGGTGGCGGCATCGGCGCGGGTGTTGAGGCGGAGATCGACGCCGAGGCGGCGGAGTTCGGCGGTGAAATAGCGGCCGACCTCGCCCCAGTCGGAGCGGCCGGGAGCCCGGGCGGCGATCAGTGTCTGACCGCCGAGCTCGGGCCCGGCTTCGAAGAGGGTGACGCGGTGGCCGGCCGTGGCAGCTACGCGGGCGGCCTCGCAGCCGGCAGGGCCGCCGCCAACAATCACCACCGTCTTTGGTGAGGCGGTCCGGCCCACCTCGCCCCAGTACTCTTCGCGGCCAACGGACGGGTTGAAGGCGCAGTTGATGGGGCGAAGGGTTTCGACGTGGCCCCAGCAGCCCTCGTTGCAGCCGAGGCAGTGGCGAATCTCATCGAGGCGGCCTTCGCGGGCCTTGCGCGGCAGGTCGGGGTCGCAGATGTTCGCGCGGGTCATCCCCACCATGTCGGCCTGGCGGTCGGCGAGGATCTGCTCGGCCATGACCGGGTCGTTGATGCGGCCGATGCAGAAGACCGGGATATCGAGCACTTCTTTCGCCAGGGCCGAGAGGTACACGAAGGCGCCATTCGGGTAGTAGGAGGGGGCGATTACGGTGTCTTTCGAGCGGTAGGTGCCGACGCTGACGCTGAGGTAGTCGAGCTGGCCGCCACCGGTGAGGAACGGGATTATGCGGACGAAGTCATCGGCGGTGTAGCCCCCTTCGGTCATCTCATCGCCGGAGATGCGCATGCCAACGGTCCAATCGCGGCCGACTTCGGCGCGGATCGCCTCGATGATCTCGATGGCGAAGGTCATGCGGCGCTCAAAGTCGCCGCCGTATTCGTCGTCGCGCTGGTTCGATAACGGAGAAAGAAACTGGGTGATGAGGTAGCCGTGGGCGCCGTGGATCTCGGCGCCATCGACGCCGGCCTCGCGGAGGACCGAGGCGCCGCGGGCGTAGCCGGCGATGACTTCGCGGATCTCGTTCGCCGTCATGGCATGGGGGACGGCCCAGGAATCGGGCTGGGGGACATGCGAGGGAGCCCAGGGGGAGCGGATAGCGGCGTTGCCCTGGGCGCCGGGGTGCCAGAGCTGGCCGACGAACTTCGCTCCCTCGGCGTGGATGGCTTCCGTGGCGGCGCGGAACCTGGTGACTGCGGCAGGCTGGGCGAAGGTATCGCCGATGGACCAGTGGATGCCGTGGACGTGCGATTCAACGAGGCCGATGCCGCCGCGGGCCTTGGAAACCCAGTAGGCGATCTCGCGGGAACCGGGGAGGCCGTCGTCGTCGGTGAAGAGCGTGTGGTGGGGGGTGCTGACGATGCGGTTGCGGACGGTGAACGAGCCGATCTGGAGGGGAGTGAAGAGGTGCCGGAAGTCTGCCATAGCTCCCGTAAATTGGACTCATTGAAGATCCTCGAATATGACGCAGATCATCGCCGCGCGGCGGGACAGCGCCGACGTTCGCCGCGGCGATGAATGCCGGCGATGCGATCCGGAAGAACCTGGAGTTCTGGCACTGGTACCCGCGGATGCTCTGCGAGGGGCTGAGCGAGGAGCAGCTGCACTGGCAACCACCCGGGCATCCGAATCACATCATGTACATCCTCTGGCACGCCTACCGCTCCGAGGACGACCTGGTCCACCGGCTCCTGGTGGGAAAGGCGAGCGTCTTCCAGCGCGAAGGCTGGGCGGGCCGGCTGCACGTCGAGGCGACGGGCCGGTCTCCCTTCGGCAATGGCATGGACCGGGAACAGATCGCCGCACTGCGGCTGCCGCTGGACGCGGTGCTAAATTACGCCGAAGCCGTGCGGTCAGCGATCCAGGAATACGCCGACGGGCTGACCGTGGCGCAAAGCCAGGAAATGGTGCCGCTGCCATTCTTTGCCAACGTGTACCCGATGCTCCGGGAGGCAACGCGGATGGAAGTTCTGACCTTCTTCTGCGTGGGCCACACAGCGGAGCACCTGGGCGAAGTCCAATACGTGAAGGGGCTGATGGGCATGCAGGGAGCGCCGCTGTAGGCCCTGACCCCGGCGGGAATCAGTGGGTGCGGTGGAGGCGCAGTCCGCGGGCGCCCTGGGCGAGGACGATCACGAGCAGCCCGCCGAGCAGCAACGCCCCCCAGAGGGCGAGCGCGAGCAGGATGACGGCCGGGTCGCGGATCGAGGTCTGGAGCGCGAGGTCGGCGAGCCCGAGCACGAGCAGCACCGACATGAAGGACAGCCAGGAGCGGATGGCGTGGGAATGAAGGAACGGCACTGGGGGAGCCCTCCTGCGCCGCAAATGTAATATGTGAAATCCGCTGGAGGAAGGGCTCCCCGCGCTGTTGGGCGGGCAGATCCCCGTTTCGGGCATACTTCCGGGCACCAGACCGAGGAGGCCCCGAGATGCCCGAGTTCGAAACCGTCCTGTACGAGCTGCCCGCCCCCGGGGTGGCGCGCATCACCCAGAACCGGCCGGAGGCGCGCAACGCCCAGAACAACCAGTTGACCTACGACCTGAACGCCGCCTTCGATGCCGCCGCCGCCGATCCGGAGGTCAAGGTCATCATCCTCGCGGGCGCCGATCCGCACTTCTCCGCCGGTCACGACCTGCGGGGCGGCAGCAAACCGCTCAGCGAATACCCGGTGGTCGGCACCTGGCGCGAATTCGAGAAGAAGGGCGCCGAGGGCTACATGGCAGTCGAAGAGGAGATCTACCTCGGCATGTGCCGGCGGTGGCGCAACATCCCCAAGCCCACCATCGCGCAGGTGCAGGGCAAATGCATCGCCGGCGGGCTGATGCTCGCGTGGGTGTGCGACCTGATTGTCGCCAGTGATGACGCCCAGTTCCAGGACCCGGTGGTCCAGATGGGTGTCTGTGGGGTCGAGTATTTCGCCCACCCGTGGGAACTCGGGGCGCGCAAGGCGAAGGAGATGCTGTTCACCGCCGACTGGATCGACGCGCAGGACGCCTTCCGCCTCGGGATGGTGAACCACGTGGTGCCGCGTGCTGAGCTGGCGGAGTTCACCCTCGATCTCGCGAAACGCATCGCCCTGAAGCCCTCGTTCGGGCTGAAGCTGGCGAAGGAGGCGGTGAATCAGACGCTGGAGATGCAGGGCCAGTGGCAGGCGATGCTCTCGGTGTTCAACCTGCACCAGCTCGCCCACAGCCACAACCAGGAGCTCTTTGGCATGCGCATCGACCCGGCGGGCATACCCGGCGCGGTGAAGAGATAGCCGCCCAGGGCCACACCGGGTGGGACCAAGCCGCCGCGCCATCGAAAATGGAGACGGGGCAGCGGCCGCCGTGGAGGAGATGTTGACGACCGTGCGCGAAGGCAGCTGCGTATTCCTGGTTGCCGCCGGCGGATCGATCCTCCTGCAGCAGCGCAGCGACGATGTGCCGCCGGCGGGGATTGGCCGCTGGACGCCGCCGGGTGGTGCGCGTGAGCCCGGGGAGGACCCGCGCACGACGGCCCTTCGCGAGTTTGAGGAGGAGACCGGGGTGCGCCTGGAGCGGCTGCGCTACCTCGAGACGGTGACGCCGGCGGTCGTGGAAGGGCTGGCGGTGGAGGTGCTGCACGTGTTCTATGCGGACGACGTCGTGCCGCGCGAGCGGATCCAGGTCTTCGAAGGGCTGGACTTCCAGTACTGGCATCCGGGGGAGTTCGGGCCGCTGCCCCTCAACCCGGGCACGCGCAACCTGCTTGCGCGGTTTGTGGCGAGCGATGCCTACCGCGGCACGGTGGCGCTACTCCAGCCATCAACGGCCGGGGTCGGGGTAATCGAGATCGACCGCTGGGGGCGGGTATTGCTCCAGTTGCGCGACGCCGATCTTCCTGCGGACCGTTACCCGGGCCAGTGGTCGATCCCGGGCGGAGTCATCGAGCGGGGAGAAGCGCCGGATGCCGCGGCGTTCCGCGAATTCGAGGAAGAGACCGGGCAGATACTGGATTACCTGAAGTTCTTCCGCCTCTACCGGCGCGAGCCCGACCTTCCCACCTCGCTCACGCACGTGTACCACGTGTACTACGTCGATGCAGACATCGACGAAGACCGCATCGTGGTTGGCGAGGGCCAGGCGTTCCGGTACTTCGCCCCGGATGAACTGGACGGGCTGGACATGCCGCTCCACGCCCGCAACGTGCTGGCTGAGTTCCTGGCAAGCGCCGCCTACCGGGCGATGTTCCACTAACGAGGCGCGTGACCATGTCGCGCTGACGTGGAGTGGTCCATGATGGGCGCATGTCAGAGACGTGGTCGATTGTCCTTGGGCTGGCGGCCCTGGTCCTCCTCATTGCGTTCAATGCGCTCTTCGTGGCCGCGGAGTTCGCGTTTGTCGGTGTACGGCGGACGCGGATCGAGCAGCTCGCGGGAGCCGGGCGAGCGCGGGCGCGCCTGCTGCT
>CAZYLL010000035.1:0-7343 GCA_964648195.1 uncultured Anaerolineaceae bacterium
CGACCGGTGACGATCGAACGACCTCAGGATTCGGACAGGTTCACCCCCACGCGTGTGGGGAAGACCGTATCGCTGGCCGCCTGCGCGCGGCTGATCACCGGTTCACCCCCACGCGTGTGGGGACGACCACTTCCCGGACGAGCACCAAATCCGGGAAGCCTGGTTCACCCCCACGCGTGTGGGGACGACGGAATTGTAGCAGACGCGGCGGCCTGTTGGTCCGGTTCACCCCCACGCGTGTGGGGACGACTCGACCTGCCGTCGCTGCGGCCTAACATCAAGGGGTTCACCCCCACGCGTGTGGGGACGACGTGACCGCGCCGCTCCCGGAACCGGTGAAGTTCGGTTCACCCCCACGCGTGTGGGGACGACACGAGGTCGGCAAGAAGGAGTGGACATCGACACGGTTCACCCCCACGCGTGTGGGGACGACGGCCATCCAGCGCGGCGAACCGGCCACGATCTCGGTTCACCCCCACGCGTGTGGGGACGACCCATCTCACGGCCTGAGACCGTGTCTGGGCCTTGGTTCACCCCCACGCGTGTGGGGACGACCGCGGACCGGGAACCCGGCGCACGAGGGGATTGGGTTCACCCCCACGCGTGTGGGGACGACTCCCGGACATATGTCGAAGTCTCAAGGTTCATCGGTTCACCCCCACGCGTGTGGGGACGACGCGTGGCAGCCAACATGGCGTCGATCATCATCTGGTTCACCCCCACGCGTGTGGGGACGACTTCGTCAGCACCTTCGGGGAGCCCGCCCCCAACGGTTCACCCCCACGCGTGTGGGGACGACTCAGCATTGAACTGCTGCGACGTCACCCCGGCCGGTTCACCCCCACGCGTGTGGGGACGACACTGAAACCGTCATACACTCCCTCTCTGAAACGATATGCCACGACGCCTCAGGCCGGACGACGCACTAACAATAACCCCTCGTAGTCCTCAGGCAAGTAGCTCGGCGCTCCCCAGATCCGCCACGCGAACCCTTGCTCGTTGTTCGTCGTGTATACCATGAATGCCGAGCCGCCCTTCGATTCCTGGCAGGCCATCTCCCACAGCTTCTCCCGCACCATCGCGGAAACTTTCCCGATGAAGACGTTCGCCCGCGGTTCAATCATCCAGCGCGAAAGCTCCCCTCGCATGCCCCGCGGCACCCGCTCGAGCATCAACAGCATCATCAGTCGGCCTCGTCCCCACCGTCGGCGAGGTCCGGAGCCGGTGCGTGTGACCGGCCGGCGGCGATGGGGCCGCCCGGGTCCCACAGCCAGCCGGGCGTGGGCACCGGGCCATCGCCTTCGAACTGGTACTCTTCGGCGGTCGTCACCGGTTCGCCCAGCACCCGCGCGATGTCCGGGATGATTCGCTCCAGCAGCTTGCCCCGGTAGAAGGCATCCCGGCAGCTCTGCCGGACCCTGCTCTCAAGGTTAGTGGTCCCTTCCGCAACCGCCTGGAACGCAGCAGGAATCGCGAATTCGGCCTTGTACAGGTCTGCGATGTCGTACACAAACGAGAGCATCTTCCCTGTGTGGATGAACCCGAGGCCCGGCGAGTATCCCGTGGCGATGATCGCCGCATGGCAGATGCCGTACAGCGCGCTCGTCGCGGTCGAGATTGCCCGGTTGATGGGGTCTGCCCGGCGCCAGTCGCCCCGGTCGTAGAAGCGCCCCTGCCAGGGGACGCCGGTCACTTCGCTCCAACGAGCATACGCGGCCCGCACACGGAGTCCCTCGCGCCCGCGCAGCTGCTGCAGGCTGAGCCCGGCCGGCAGCTCTTCGGGGAAGCGAAGCCGGTACATCCGATCGATCACCTCGAGCCGTTCGGTCGGGTCTGAAGCCAGGTACGCCTGGCGAACGAGGTTCCGCGCCGACCGCGTTTCGCCGGTTGAGTGGGCGTAAAGGCGTACTCCACCTTCTCCTGTCCAGCAAACGAGGCAGCCGTTCTCAGCCAGTGCGCGCATAGCCGCGTGCGTCACGGTGGTTCCTGGCCCCAGCAACAGGAGATTGAGCGAGGCGCACGGCACCGCCACGCTGCCGCGCTGATCGAACAGGGCGATCGCCTTCGCATCCTGCTCGACCTTGCAGCGTTCCACATACAGGTACGTGAGGCTGTCGCGCACCTTCGGGAGCGCATGGAGGTCCTTCACATCTGTTGTATCGACGCGATGGACAGCAATCCACACCCGAAGGCCTTGCCCGGCCCGATTCCCTCCTCGATGGCAACCCGGAACGCTCCTGGCTCCGTGACCCGCAATTCGCCTTCGAAGAGCGCGGTTGCGAAGGTGAGGTGACTCGCCTGCTGGCCGTCGATGCGCCCCCACAGCCTCGGGGCAGGGTCGGCCCGGGCCGCCCGGAACTCCCGCGGTCTCGCCTGGCCGATCCCCGGCTCCACCCGGGCCGTCAGGACTTCGAAGCCGCATCGCTGCCCCTGGCGGACGAGCCACAACAGCCGGTCCTCCTCGCGCCGGAGTTCCACGCGCTTGCCGATGCGCTTGCCATCGGGCCGCTCCCGCCAGGCGCTGGCAGGCTCGGCATAGGTCCGTCGCACGATCCCCGTGTGCTGCCCTTCGGGAATCGTCGCCGGGTCTCGCCACTCGCCGCTCACGTCGAGCTCGCGGGGGTCGGGCCCCAGCGTTGCCCGGTGGTGCACGCGCCGCGTGGGGTTCGCTCGAAGCCGGAAACGATACCCGCGGCCTGCTGCGACACCGGCTAGCAGCCGATCAAGTGGGACGGCGGGGTCGGCGCGGACCGCCCGGCTTTCGAGCTGCCAGTGGGGCTCGATGCGGGACTGGACCAGCACCGGGGTCATGCCATCGGCCGCCGCACGCTCGACGCGGTAGAGGACGCCGAGCTGACGGCGGGCGTCCTCGGCCTCGACGCCCGGAAACCCGGACATAATCACCCGGTGCAGGCAATGGCAGTCGGCCAGCCAGCGCAGCGTGTCGCGGTTGCGGGGGTTAAGCAGGAGCCGGCTGAGGTACATTGGTACGCTCCTTTTCGAAGTAGATCTGGCGGATGGGACGGGGGCCGAATGTGCGGTCCCTGAACGCGGCGCCGAGCGGCTGGTCGATGCGTGTCTCGCGGCCGGGCGTTTCGAACGTGGATTCCACCACGAGCCGGAGCTGCATCGAGGGCCCGGCGAGGGAGCGCGTCCATGGAGCCAACGGCAGCGGCCACGGCTCCCCCTGGAGCGCATCGAGCAGCGGCAGGTCCCGCATCCCGGTGTGTGGCAGCGCTACCGGCACCGATGGGACGAATGCCTTCCGCCCGAGCGAGAGTTGCCACACGGGCTGCCTGAGCGCTCCATCGATGGTCTGGAGGAGCCCGTGGTCTCCCTCGAGCCCCACCAGGAAGTCTGCCTCGGCAAGGTAGTATCGATTGGAGAGCACGGCATCACGCGAGATGCTACCGCTCGCACGGACGATACCGGGACGTGCGAGGCGGGCAGACCCGGTCCCCTCGGCGCCGGCGGTGTGGTAGTCACGCGCCATCACCCCTTCATGGTCGACCCGCACGCCAAGGCGCAGCGCAGCGAGGTCGGCGACATCGTGGTCGCGTGGGCGTCCCAGCGCCGCGCACACCAGACCTATCACGCCGCTCTTCGATGGCTCGAGCTCGGTATCCCGTTCGGTGAACCGGCTGCGCGTGCCCCACGATTGCATGGGGCCGCAAAGCCGAAAAAGAAGCGTGGCCATTTCAGCTCCTCCCGGCGACGGCGGCGACGGTACGCTCCAGGAGGTCGTTGAAGGTCGCGAGGCGCGCTGCTGCGAGGTTCGAGAGGTCGGCCTCGCCGGTGGCGACCAGCGCAAGCGACGCGCCCGCGGGTGCACCGTAAACCGTGGTGAGCTCGCCCCAGTGCCGGTCGAGGGCTGCGATCGAATTGGCGATGATACCCTGGCCTGAGGGCCGGACCGGGCTGACGAACGCATTCGCGAGCGACCATGCCCCGGACGGCCGGACCACCGTCATGATGAACGAAGGGGCGTTGCGCGCCGCGAACGAGTTCTGCTTGCCCGTGGGGATGGCGTCGCGGCTGGCGACCAGGAAGGCGCGCACCGTGTCGGCCGCCAGTGCCACATCGCCGCCGAGGTTCCTGGTCAGCTGGACCAGGTCGATGTTCGCGTAGCGGTAGTAGCAGGCCGAATTGAACTCGACCGTGCCGATCATGTCTGCTCCGGCGGTGTCGTCCGGTTTCAAATCGTCGATGGCGGTGTAGTAATCGAATTCGCTGCTGACCTGGTGGGTGGAGATGGCGTGAGCGACCTGGCAGGCCGCGTCGATGTTGCGTTCGGGCAGGTCGGCCAGCATCCGGCCGAAAAGCGCGAGATCGGCAGCGCGGCCGCCATCGAGAGCAGTCTTGAGTTCATCGATGGACTTCTTCGAGAGTGCCTCCTTTGCAGCCTCGCGGGCAGCCTTCTTGTCGCGCGCTGATGCGCCGTCGGTGGCCATCATGGCAACGAGCGCATCCCAGTTCGCTTCGCAGAACTTCTTGAGTGTTGCTACCTCACTCGCGCTCAAGTAGAGGAGGACCTGGAGCTTGTGGAAGCTCAGCTCCGCTTGGCCGTCACCCGACCCGACCGTCGCGAGATACTCGGCGTTCTTGTCGCTCGCGGTCTTCAACCCGAGTGCCTCGATGACTCCGTTGACGACCGATGCGGATTCCATCGGGTCGCGGCCGTCCCTCACCAGTGCGTCCGTCACTTCCGAAATGAAGCGCTTGCTGCGGATGGCCCGCTGTTCGGCCGGGACGAGGTTGGACACATCGAACTCGCGCCGGATGGCGCGCTTGATGGCCTGGCTCGAGATGCGTGCCCGGCGGTAACCGCCGAACTCGCAGGCCTTCGGGCTGCCGGTGTCATCGCGATTGAGGTTCGAGGGGGCGAAGTTCTGGAGGATGTGTAGTTCGAGCAACATTGCGTGGTTCTCCTTCTGGAAGTTGTGCCGCTAGGCGTCGTCGTTGCTGGTTGAATCGTCCGTGCGGTCCGGGGAGGCGGAACCTTCGTCAGCGGGTGTCCAGCCCCAGAACCCGGAGGCCCAGCGCTTCTGGACCTGGCGATCGGGGTCGTCCCAGTCGCGCAGGTCCCAGAAGAGCTGGAGGTAGTCGATCGGCGCTTCGGCCTTGCGGGAGCGAAGCAGGGTGATGAGGTGGCGCAGGTGCTCGGGCACGGCCTCCCGGTGCGCATCGAGCAGCGCCGTGAAGCGCCGTTCCACCCCGGGGTCTACCTCGCCGGGGTTGCCCCGGAGCGGGCGCAGGTCGGTGCCGAAGCCTCGCCGCGCCTTGCCTTCCGCCCGGCGGTGGTGCGGATGCAGGCCAAACAGGCTCCCGACGATGTAGGCCTCGCCGGGCGCGCCATCGAAGGCGGGCTCGACGTATGGCGCCATTTCGGCAACGGTCCCGGGCGGCTTGCCCAGGCCACGCCGGAGCGCTGCCAGAGCGCCTCGATCCTCGCGCCTGGCGAGCGACTCCAGCCTTCCGATGAATTCGGCCGCGCTTGCGGCCATGGTGCGCGTGGTGGTCATGCTGTGGCCTCCTCTGGTTCGGGGAGCAGGGGTTTCACGGCTTCGGCGAGGTTCGCCAGCAACCGGGGCCGGGCCAACGCTGCGGCGCGGTAGCCCCTGCTCGATGTCTCGAGCGCGCTCGCCGCCCGCTCGAACGAATCGATGGCTGACTGCCGGAGCGCTGCCGCCCAGGCGGACTGGGCTTCCGCCCCGAAGTCGGTGTCGTAGGTCTCGGCGAGCGCCACCATCAGCCTGCGGAACGGCTCATCGAGCCTCGGCCAGTAGGACCGTGCCGGGGCAAGCGACTCCACGAGGCCGTCGACGCGATCGCGGTCGGCCTTTCCATCGGGCTCGAGGGTCTCTTCGGCCATGAGCCTTGCCGCCCTGGTCAGCCTCGCGGCCACATCACCTGCGGCGTTGATGCACCGGGCAATGCTCGTGATGAGCTCGGGGCGGAGCAGGTAGGCATCGGGGAGCGGCAGGGCCTCCGCTCGCCAGAGGAAGACCTTCGCCCTATCAGCCGAAAGCCCGAACATCGCCAGGCCAAAGGCGCGGGGCTCCAGCCGGCCTGCGGCACGGAGGCTCCGCAACCAATCGAGCGTTGCCGCCCGTCGGCCTTTATCGTGGGAGAACTCGAGGAGCGCCGGACCCTGGCGCCATAGGGCCTCCTCCGGCCTGAATCCGACCGGGAACCAGGGGTGCTGGTTCTTCACGTCGCGCAAGACATAGGCGGCCATGGGCTCCATCTGCTCGATAGCGAGGTCCGGAGGCATGGAATTCCCGGCCATGATTGCGGCGTGCGAGACCGTTCCATCCGGGGCGGGGAACAGCAGCACACGCCGCGGTTGCCAGGTCAGGAGATCGATGAGGCCAGCCGGCGCCCGCCGCTCGGCCTGGGGCGGATCAGCCTCCCAGGCAGGCACGTTGCGCTCGGGGCGCAGGTTGAGCGCCTCCGTGGTGAGCGCGACCAGGTTGAGCATGAGCGTCTCGAACAGGTTCGTCCCGGTGACCACCTGCACCGCTGCCTTGAACAGGTGCGAAGACTCGGCGCTCGGCGGGTCACCCGGCAACCGGGTAATGAGTCCGCCCACGGCGAAACATTGGACCGCGACCAGGAGCCGCGCGGCAGCGGCGGGTGAGAGGACCGCGGGCTGGTCGTCGAGCGAGTGGTCGAACAGCGCCGGGTTGTTCCCTGTCGCGAATTCGTGGCCGAGCTTGGCGACCGTGGTGGCCGCCTCTCTCGGCAGCCCCGCGACCTGGTAGAACGGCCGCTCCTCATCGAACAGGTCGAAACGGTGTGCCCATTGCTCAAGATACCGGTCCAACGCTTCGATGTCGAAGTGGCGGGCCTCCCAGAGTGCCTGCCACGCACGCTCGCTCGGCGGACCCCAGACGCGATGGCACACCGCGAGGAGCAGACGATGGAGCGCCACGGTCACCAGTGGCGAAGGGTCGGTGAGCTCCGCGATGTCCGGGGCCCGCGCCAGCGCTTCGCGCAGCGATACGTCGCGCGGCTGTTGCTCGCCATGGAAGCGCACGGGGATCCATGGCTCAGTGGTCAGGTTGAACGATGGTTTCACGATGACCTCCTCTGTGGTCGCCCGTAGATACGCTGCAGCGGGGGCCCTCATCCGTCCGCCACTTCGACTTCCAGACCGGTCTCACTGCTGTAGGTCAGCCGCCAGCGGCCCACCGTGGCCGAGCCCGAGCCCTCGAGCACGACCAGCCGGTGGCGCCGCAGCGCCGCACGCTTCTGGAATGCCACCGGCGGTTGCAGCTCCCGCAGCACCGGGACCAGCCCCCTGTGGCTCACCGATACCGACCGCTCCAGGAGAAAGCGCA
>CAZYLL010000036.1:0-6131 GCA_964648195.1 uncultured Anaerolineaceae bacterium
CACCAGGATGTGCAGGTTGTTGGCATAGCCCCAGTCCATCGCGTGGCGCATCAGCCTCGGGTTAGCCACCGGGCTGCCGTCGTCGCTAAGGGCGATGCAACCGCTCGCCGCAAGCTCCGAGAGCTCGGCAAGCTCCCGCCCCTCGCGCCGCCGTGTGACGCAGCCGACCTGGAGCACGCGCACCCGCGCCTCGCGAGCGATGATGTCGCGAATCGCCTCCACCACCGGCGCCGAGTCCGGCGCGGGGTTCGTGTTCGGCATCGCGCAGACGGTCGTGAACCCGCCCCGCAAGGCTGCCAGCGTCTCGGTCGCGACCGTTCCCTTCTGTTCGAAGCCCGGCTCGCGCAGGTGCGTATGCAGGTCGACGAACCCGGGCGTCACCAGGCACTCCGCCGCATCAATGACCCGGGCGCCCCCGGGATCAATCCCCGCCTCGATACAGGCCACGCGGCCATCCGTCACCAGCACGTCGAGCGTCGCATCCAGCCCGGCGCCGGGGTCGAGCACACGTCCTCCACGAATCACGATACGGTCGCTCATGCGTGCCTCGCCCTCGCCATGAGGTAGAGGATCGCCATGCGCACAGCGACCCCGTTCGCCACCTGCTCTTCGATCACCGAGGCCAGGCCGTGCGCCACATCGGGCGCAATCTCGATGCCTTCGTTCATCGGTCCCGGGTGCATCACCAGCGCGCCCGGGCTCGCCAGTGCCAGCCTTCGCGCGTTGAGCTGGTAACCCGCAATGTACTCGCGCAGCGAGGGGATCAGGCCCTTCTCCTGCCGCTCCTTCTGCATCCGCAGTGCCATCACCACGTCCGCTCCTTCGACTGCCCGGTCGAAGTCGGTCGTCACGGTGCAGCGGCCCCGCTCGCTGGCCACCCCATCCAGCGTCCGGGGCACAAGCGTGGCCGGCCCGCAGAGCGTCACATCCGCCCCGGAGGCGAGCAGCGTCCAAAGGTTCGAGCGCGCGACGCGGCTGTGCAGGACATCGCCGACGATGACGACCTTCTTGCCCGCCAGGTCGCCCACGTGGCGGCGCATGGTGAAGAGGTCCAGCAGCGCCTGGGTCGGGTGCGCGTGCGTTCCATCGCCACCGTTGATGACCCCGGCGCGCGTGTTTCGTGCCGCGAGGTATGGCGCCCCCGATTTGCCGTGGCGCATCACCAGGATGTCGGCCCCAATTGCCTCGAGCGTCCGCACGGTGTCGATGAGCGATTCACCCTTCTCCACCGAACTGCCCGAGGCCGTCAGGTTGACCACGTCGGCCCCGAGCGCCTTCGCGGCAACCTCGAAGCTGGCGCGCGTTCGGGTGCTCTGCTCGTAGAACAGTGTGACCACGGTCACGCCCCGGAGCGTGGCCACCTTGGCAACCGGTCGCGAGCGGACCTCATGCATGCCCTCGGCCGTGTCCAGAATGAGCGAGATCTCCTCCGGCGTGAGCGTGTCCGTGTCGAGGAGGTCCTTGCGCGTCCACGCCGGCAAGGCCTGGGTGCCGGTCTCGACGGCTGCAGCCTGGATGTCAAGCATGGGCGGTCTCCTCTCCAGAGACATACACTCCGTCTTCGCCGTCTACTTCCGCGAGGCGCACCTGCACGTCCTGGACGAGGGCGGTGGGGATGTTCTTGCCGACGAAGTCGGGGCGGATGGGCAATTCGCGATGGCCCCGGTCTACCAGCACCGCCAGCCGGACGCGCGCCGGGCGGCCGAAGTCGAGGAGCGCGTCCAGCGCCGCCCGGATGCTCCGTCCCGTGAAGAGCACATCATCCACCAGCACGACCGTCTTGCCGTCGATCGAAGCCGGGATGTCGCTTGGGCGGACGGGAGGCGGCGCCCCGCGCCGGGTCACGTCATCGCGATACAGCCCGATGTCGAGCGCCCCGACCGGGACATCCGCGTCCTCGAACTCTTTGATGGCGGCGGCCAGCCGCCGGGCGAGCGGGTACCCCCGCGAAAGCAGGCCCACGAGCACGAGGCCGCGAGTGCCGTGGTTATTCTCGACGATTTCGTGCCCCAGGCGCCGAATCGTGCGCGAGATCTCTTCCGGGCCGAGGTAGGGGCCGCTCATGAAAAACGCCTCCCCCGACCTTCGGAGCAGGCGCACACGGAGAGACGCTTGCCGGCCATGCCGGCACCTCCTCCCTTAGCAGCCTCACGGGACCGCCTTAAAGGGTCTCATGGAGCGTAGCGCAGTGCCGGCCTTCCGGCAATGGACCTGCGGGGATTAACCGTTAGGCGGCCGGCGGTATACTTCCGCTACCAGCGCCCGTCCCGGGCCAGCCCTGCGCCGCCTGGAGCGAATCTCCGTGAGCCTGTCCCCCGCAACCGAGCCCGGGCGAGAAGCCGACGTGCGCGAGCGCATATTCGCCAGCGCCCTCCGCCACTTCTCCCACAAGGGATTCGCGGCCACCTCCCTCCGCGAAATCTCCGAAGACGCGCAGACCACGAAGCCGATGATCTACTACTACTTCGGCTCGAAGGAGGGTCTCTACGCGAGCATCGTCCGTGAGATCCTCGAGGAGATGGCCTCCGGGATCCGGTCCCACCTCCCCGTCGAGGTCCCTGTCGAGGACCGCATCCTCGCGTACTGCGAACGCTACCTCGAACACTTCCTCCAGCAGGAGGAGATCATCGCCCTGGTCCTCCGCGAGGTCTTCGGCCTCGGCGGTGTACCAATGGCGGAATTCTCCCAGGCGCTTGGCGAGCGCGTGCGCCAGCCCCTGGACGAGATCCTGCGCCAGGGGATGGAAATGGGCGCCCTTGCCCATGATCACGTGGTTGCCTGCGCGACAGCGATCACCGGGATCCTCAACATGTTCATCCTTGCGCACGTCTTCGGTGGTGCTCCAATCGACCGCGAGACCCCGCTTCAGCAGGTCCGCCACTACATTCGCGGCCTCGCGGGGCCGAATTTCTCGCCCCTAACCCTCTAGATTTGCCCCCCACCTGCCGTTTTTCTCTTTTAGGGAGGCAGGCTGTGTCCGACACCAAACTGATCGACTACTACTCGGTGCTCAACCTCCCGCCGAAGTGCGACCTCGCGGGCATCGAAACCGCCTATGCGCGGCTCTCCGATGACCTCATGAAAGCCTCGGACCACGACGATACTGCCCGCGACGCGATGCAGCGGCTGAACGAAGCGTACGCTGTACTCTCGAAGCCTGAGCTGCGCCGCGAGTACGACCGGGCATTCTTCAAGGCCGAGCTCGAGCGCCTGGAGCGCGAGGCCCGGGCCCTGCAGCGCCGCCGCGCGCTGGCAGGCAACCTGCTCATTGGCGCGCTTGGCGTCGTGGTCGCCGTCCAGGCTGGAGCCCTGCTCTACCTCGGCCGGGATAGCGCCACAGGGTTGTTCCGGGAGATCGGCGCCCTCCTGTTCTAACGCGGCCCGTCAGCTGGCAGCCGGCCGGCCGGCAATCTCCGCGAACCTGGCTGCCTGGGCTTCGGCATACGGAGTGATCGTCTCGACCACGTTCACCCGGCTGTCCAGCCGCTTCTGCAGGCCGCTCATCAACCCGAGCACACGGAAGATCAGGAGGATGTCTCCGGGAATCTCGGTGATCGGGTTCGCACTCAGGATCCGGGCGAGGCGCTCGTTCACCTCGGGCATCACATCGGCATCGATGTACGGCTTCTGGTCGGCGCCGGTAGATTCGAAGAACGAGCGTCCCAGCGCCACCAGTGATTCCGGATCCTCGCTTTTCGTCTTAAATCCCAGCGCCCGGAAGGCTTGCACCATCCCCTCTTCGTCCTGCCCGATGAGCGCCATCATCAGGCGTGCATAGTTCCGACGGAATTCCTCTGGCAGCTCCTTCGAAAGCCCGAAATCCAGGAACACCACGACCGGCCCCGGCAGCACCAGCAGGTTGCCGGGATGCGGGTCGGCGTGGAAGTAGCCGTGCACCAGGATCTGCTCGCAGTAGGCCTCCGTCATGATGAGCGCCACCTGGTTCGGATCGATGCCCTGTTCCTGAAGCGCCGGGATGTCCGAGATCTTGGTGGCCTCGATGAACTCCGTGGTCAGCACGCGGCGGGCCGTGTGTTCCCAGATGACGGTGGGAATGCGGATGTCGCGCCGATGCGAAAGATTGCGCGCAACCCGCTCGGCGCTGTGCCCCTCGAGGATGAAGTCGAGCTCGCGAGGGACGTCCTTGTTGAGCTCCGCCATGATCACGCGGAAATCGAAGTTTGGCTCGATCCGCGCCAGGATCCGGACCAGGATGGCGATGTTCCGCAAGTCCGTCTCCATCACCCGGTCGATGCCCGCGTATTGCACCTTCACTGCCACGTCTCGCCCGTCTTTCGTCCGGGCGCGGTGCACCTGCGCGAGCGAGGCTGAGGCGATTGGCCGCCGCGAGAAGTCATCGAAGATGGCGTCGGGGTGGGCGCCCAGTTCGCGCTCGATCACCTGCACGACTTCGCGAAATGGCCTTGCGGGCACCCGGTCCTGCAGCCGGCTCAGGATTGCCACGTACTCCGGAGGGGCCACATCCGCCCGGCTGCTGATGAACTGGCAAGTCTTGATGAGCAAGCCCTCCATGCGCGTCGCGAGGCGGTAGATGCGTTTCGCGTTCTTGCGGTGGGCAGACGAAAGTCGTTGCTCACGTTCCGCCGGCGAGAGCTTCTTGTCCCGCTGGATCCGCTTGTAGCCCAGGTAGATGAGCAGGAAGGTCCAGCCCACTTCGACAAAGCGTCGGGCGCGCCAGGGCCACGCCAGGGGACGTGCACCGGTTACTGTTCCAGCCATGCGCAGGTGAGCG
The DNA here is from genome assembly GCA_964648195.1 of uncultured Anaerolineaceae bacterium. Classification (GTDB taxonomy): domain Bacteria; phylum Chloroflexota; class Dehalococcoidia; order Tepidiformales; family Tepidiformaceae; genus Amarobacter. The sequence continues at coordinate 4,754 of CAZYLL010000036.1, forward strand.
TAGCCCCCCGGAGGTTAGGAAGCGATGAGGCCGGGCACAGCCCGGCCTCAGTTTGCCTTGCCCGGCTCGCCGGCTTACGCCTTGAGCGAGATCCCGTCCACCTTCCAGGCGCCCGCGATGTCCTTCCACCGGGTCGCGATGGTGCGCGACTGGCCATCAGCCGACATCACGATGTCGACCAGGTGGTCGTCGCCCTCCTGCCCCTGGATCTCGATGCTCACGCTGGGGGTTCCGCCGCCGGCCGCGCCAGCGCCCTGCATCTGCGATTGGAGCGCCATCGCCTGGCCCATGCCATTCGGGGTGAACGCCATCATCAGTCCCGCGATGTTCTGCGCCAGCAAGTCCTTCGCGAACTGGTCCGCAGCGTCCTTCAGTTCCGCCATCTTTGCTCTCCTTCAGGCCTGCCCGCTGGTCTGGGGGGCAGGCGAGCATAGGGTAGGGTTCACCGGTAACCTGTCAAGTTGACCACTTACGAGGCCTTGCTGGCGGGAGTACGATTGCGGGCAGCAGCGGAGGTGCGGCGATGATGACGCGATTCGTGAAAGACCCGGAGCAGGTGCGGCGGTTGCAGGAGACGTTCGCCGCGCCCGCCTTTTTCGACCTGCGATCGCTGGCCTTCACCTTCGATTCCGACCCGGCGATCATCGCCGAACTCCTGCCGCCGCCACTCCTTCCTGCCGCAGCTCCGCGCGTCAGCGTCTCCATCAGTGAGGTTGCCCGCTCGAATTGCGTCGGGCCGTTCAGTGCCGCTGCGGTGAATGTCGCCTGCCAGTTCGAGGGTCGCGAGGGCGTGTACTGTCTCTCCATGCCCATGAGCACCGACACCGCCGTCATCTTCGGCCGCGAACTCTACGCCGAGCCCAAGAAGCTCGCCGAAATCCAGCTCGAACACCGCGCCGGCGGCTATGTCCGCGGCACCGTGACGAGGCGGGGCATCACCATCATCGAGATTCGCGCCCGGTTCGAAGACGAATTCTACGAATCCGGCGCGGAGCGCGAGACGCGCCACTACTACTTCAAGGTTCTCCCCTCCGCCGATGGGCGCGGGTTCGCGCATGCCCCGGAGCTCGTCGAAGTGACCCACCGGACGATGGTGCACCGCACCGTCCGCGGGACCGGGACGCTCACCTTCCGCGAATCCTGCCACGACCCGCTGATCGATATCCCGGTGCTGTCGGTCACGGGAGTCTCTCTGAGCGAGGCCGACCTCTACACCTCGGCGCGCGTCGTCGCTACCGTCGACCCGGCAGCATTCGCTCCCTATGCGTTTGCGAAGTACGACGACCTGACCGTCTGGGTCGAGGCGCCCAGCAGGGTGACAGCCTAGCAGGGTGTTGAAAAACCCGTCTGCGGAGGGATCGGCTGAAAGGATGAGGGG
>CAZYLL010000037.1:0-1527 GCA_964648195.1 uncultured Anaerolineaceae bacterium
TAACCAGCCTCGACCGGAGCGACGTGTCGTGCAACATAGCACGATGGGCGACTGCTCGACCCAAACGACCGCGGCGGAGGTTAGTCGTCTTCACCCAGGGCAGCCTTCCTGGAGAAGATAATTCAGTTCGGGGAGCCATCGCCCACCGTTACGTTCCCTCGCGGGGAGAAACATGGGGCGGTATCGGACGTACCGGTACGGGAGGTCATGACACGATCAATTGCTACCTACGATGGCCCTGCCTGCAGAGCACGGCGAGTACCTGGCCGTCGCCAATTCCGAGAGGCGGTGGCGTTGGCCCGTCGGGCGCTGGCGGGGAGGAGTTCGGGTCCCGCCCGCAAGAGGAACAAGCCGAATGTGTGCTATGGATCGCAGCAGCGGGGGACGAAGCGGCTCAGGACGCGCGGGTAACCCGGATGCCTCACTGCCTGTCGGAGGGAAGAGCGCATCGCCAACCCCGGGCGGGGGTAGCGGGCGCGGGATCTCTGCGGCTGACGGCAACGACCACGGGCAACCCGCGACCGCCGGCCATGCGGAGGAACATCCAAAGAGCGCTGCCAATGCGCTCGTGGTCCACGGGTAGTCATTGCCGGTCTCACGCCTTCTAGCATGCTGAGGAGCACGGCGCGATACGTTTGAATGGTACGCAGGAGGTCGAAGTGTCTGCATCAGTGCTCTACATGTCGATGTCGCTTGATGGGTACATCGCCGGTTCAAACGACACACCGGGCAACCCCGGTGGCGACGGATTCATGCGGCTGCACGAGTGGTTCGGGTTTGGTCCGAACGGAGAGATCCCTCGGCCGGCGGGCCCGGTTGGAGACCTGCTGGAGGAGATGAACTCGTACGGCGCGGTGTTGGCGGGCCGGCGCACCGTGGAGCAGGTGGACCACTGGGGCGGTGATCGTCGCGGAGTCCGGATCTTCGTGCCCAGTCACCGGCCGCCCGGCCCGTCCGTCGCCAACTATCCGTTGGTGACGTACGTGACTGATGGGATCGTGAGCGCGATGGCGCAGGCGAAGGCCGCCGCCGGGGACCGGAACGTTCTGGTGCATGGCGCGTACACGGCGCAACGGGCGCTCGAGCACGGCGTGCTGGACGAGTTGCAGATTCACCAGATACCGGTGCTGTTCGGTGCTGGCCGCCGGCTGTTCGAGGTGTTGCCGTCTCGCGTCGAGTTGGAGATCGTCCGGGTGATCGACACGCCGGAAGCCACCCACATCCGCTACCGCGTCAGGCGCTGAAGCGTCGGGTCAGTAGTGGATCGGGGGATGTCTGAAGCCATCAAGAAGAAGGTGCAACGTATGAGGATTGGAATCGGATTGCCCGTAGCTGTGCCGGGATTTGACGCGCGTCAGATTGGGCAATGGGCGAGTCGCAGCGAGGAACTGGGCTTTTGCTCGCTTGGGGTCATCGACCGGCTGGTCTATGACAACCTCGAGCCGCTTGTTGCGCTGAGCGCCGCCGCCGCCACCACGCAGCGCCCCGAGCTGATGACGACGATCCTCAACGTTCTCTGGCGGCAAA